>CAYXIJ010000011.1:39021-70781 GCA_964465375.1 uncultured Gammaproteobacteria bacterium
AAAGATCCATAGAGAGAATCGACATCAATTCTTTGGGGCTCTATCTCTACTTCATCAATTCTCATACTAGAGCCATGCTGATTTAAATACTGGGGTTGAGATGAGTCTATATTTTCTATGACGACAGTAGCGCCTTTGTAGTGTGATTTTTTATTGTAGGCCATAACATCAGATAAAAAGATATCAGATAATTTAACGTTTTTTGCCTTTAGAGAAGATGAGTCTTTCACGGCTATCCCGACTAGTGCATTTGAAATTTCTATTCCATTAACTTCTACATCTGCAGATTCACCAACTGATAGTCCCTTATCTGTTGGGTTCAATATTTTTACGTTTGATATCGTTACAGACGCGTGGCTCATATCGATAGCATCTGCCCCAGTATTAGAGCCAATGTTGGAAAATACAGAATTTCTAATATCCAACTCCCCAAAGTCTACATCTAAACCATCAGAAGGCGTGTCAGTTATCGTCACCCTTTCGAGAACACCTCGGCCATTGACCAAATTTAATGCATCCTCACTGAAATTATCAGAAAACACTGAATCTGATATGTACACCCTGCCCTCAACGATAGTAAATGATCCAACATAATCATACCCAGCTAGCCCCTGACCGGTAGCACCCCTCATAGCAAGCCAGTTAATTGTTACATCACTGTGATCGGCTAATACTAAGATACCAGGCCACGGCTCTTCATTGGCCCCTGAAAATACGACTGGATAATCAGCTGTTCCTGATACCCTCATTTCACCGTTAACCACTAGCGATGCATTTGATTGAAACGATAGTGAGGAGCCCTCGCCTACGATAAAGGAATAGTTCTCCGGAAGAACAAGAGCTTCTTCAATCTCTACCGCCCGATGGCTGTCTACAATGATGGACTGATTTTCGCGGTCAACATAAAAATATTTATTTATCGTATCAATAGATGAGGAAAACATAGAATTAATGGCTTGATCCGGATAAGTAAAATAAATATTTGATGTATCTAGTATATTTCCATTTTCATTGTCCTCATATTGAAAATTAACATTCTTAATCTCCGCAAGTGGATTAAGAGTTGTTAGTAAACTAGAGATGTCATAAATAAAATTTTCTCCATAAGAATCAGTCACAAATTCATTCAGATCCAATATGTGAATACTTTGGTCCTGCTCAATCGTTATTCTGGGATTTTTTAAGGGATAAATGCCAATATTCTCAGCTATAAATTTTAAGTCACCCCCCTCTCTCATCAAAGAAAAGCTTATCTTTTTTGCACTGCCAGCCTGGGTAGCATCGCTTGGCTCGCTTTCATTTTCATCTTTTCCCTCGAAAGCCTCCAACCAAACAAATATTTTATCGATATGATCAGTTGATATTTCGAATTTCGCCAAAAAGGGCGCATCCCAACTCAGGGATTCTCTTAAGGATGCCTCCCTTTCTTTAGCCCTCTGAATGAAATCATGCGCCTCTGGACTATCTCTCCACCATTTAAGCTCCTCGGTGAGGAGCTCTCTAAAAAATGAATTCTCTACGAGCTTATAAACGAACTCTTCTGGGGTAGGCAAGAACCCCAGATGCCTTAAGGAACTTTTTTGGCCGCAGCCGTTATCAAAACTAATGGGTTCCATTTTTTTCTTAAGGGGGTGAAGATAAAAAACAAGATTTGAACCATTGCCATGAAAACAACGATACACAAAGGTTACCGCGAGATAGCGCGCCCAGGCCTTAAGGTCGACATGCCTAAGAGCGTCAGAGCGATTATTGAGAAAATGATCTGTAACCCCTACATCTTTACCAAAATAATAGTTTAAATTTGAAATAGCCCGCTCAAGATTTTTGTCGTTATTCCAAAACATTTTGTCGTCATAAATTTTTAGCCCACTTGATACAAAACTATCGTACCGAAGAATTGGCCCATAAGGTCTTGAGGCATATTCTGTCATTGGTTCAGATAAATGCTCCTCTATAAACATGGGGCCAATGTCGCTTCCATTAATAATGGTATTTGCAAACAGATGTCTCGGAGCAATAATATCCCTGAACGTCATAGCTTCATGGATGAGAGCTTCTGTATGAAAATCTCGTGTATGCGGCCCCTGATGATTAAACTTTGTCATGCCCAGAAATGCACCACCATTTCGTACATTCACTCTGAAAGACCATTTTTTTGTTGCTACATGATCCAGCATGTCTCCCTTCAATCGAATCCTTGTTTCTGCTGCATCCTCGCCTAAAGTTAAACTCCCTTTAGCCCATGAAAGATTGTCAGTTACTATCAAACCAAAAGGGATGGTGCTATAAGGATCAGATTCATCCATATAATCATTGTAATACTGAGAATTTAAAGCATTCAGCCTATCGGTCCTTAATTTCTCATACTCTTTAAATTTTAAGTCTATACGCAGTTGAGGAAATTTATTGTAGGGAAGAGCATACGATGGGAAATTAGCAAAAAAGCTCCCGGTAAGGTGTCCGATATTGGTTTCCCTATCCGCCCCCGCTATCCCAAATGACTTTACATAGGTTCTCAATACCGCCTTATCAGGACGACCTAAATATTGTCCAATCTTCGCTTGAGCCTCGTTGCCGAATCCAGACTTAAGAACCAACCGAGGAGCTATCGCTAAAAAAGAGATCAAGATAGAAACAAAGAAAACGATTCTAAATTTTTTGCGTTTTGATGAACGAAAGACTTTTTTATGATATCTGATAATCACTGAAAATTAAGGATAAACTCTTTAGAAAGGAACCAGTCTCTGGCCATCCACTATCGAAAAATTAGCATCACTAAAGTATTCTTCTAAGCCAAGCTTGAGCTGATTCAGTTCCTCATTAGACTGAATCCTAACCGCAAGATTGATACGCTCTTCATCATCACTGCAATCCAGCCTACGAACATCAAGATCTACTTGCAATTTTTGCCCTAATTCTTCAATTCTTTCCATAGATTTTTTTTCTGATCCATTAGTTATTTTGGAAGTTAAATAAACAAAAAACACAGACTCATTAGAAATGCGTCTCTTTTTTGAAAAAAAAGTAAGAACAATCAGTAACGTCGCAATTGAAATCAGAGTAATGAAAACCTGCCCTGCTCCTGTTCCCAGCCCTATAGCAATAACCCCAAATATATAAGCAAGCTCAAAGGGCTCTTTTATGGGAGTTCTGAATCTCACTATGGATAAAGCACCTACCAGACCTAATGACAGCGCCAAGGAACTTTTCACTACAGTTATAACTAAAGTGGTAATCAAGGCAATGGAAACCAAAGTCTTGGACATACCCTGAGATCGAGACACAAAGGGAAAGTATCTTTCATAATGCCATGCAACCAATAGGCCCAGCCCCAATGAAACTGCTAGCATGATGAGAAATTGTACAACGCTCGTTGCCCCATCCAAGGCATAAGCATCCAGATTAAAATTACCCATTTTTGCCCCTTTCCAAACAGCGCCAGATTATAAACTAGAATGAAAGTTGCATAAAGACAACAATCGAAATCAACAATGGGAGGCTTGACGAAAATTCAATAAAAAAAATTATTAATTAACTTCTTTTTTTTCAATCGACTGTCTGTATTTTTCTGCATCCCAACCAGAAAGATCTAATTCATCCTGCACACTTAGGTAATGCAGTTTTTCTTTAGGTTTAGTTCTAAGTAAAACATTTGCAAGACAATGGAGCATTCCGATCATATTTTCACTGGATGTTTTATGAACCATAACCCCAATGTCTTTTACGATAACAATTTTGTGCTGTACGTAACCAGAAGAAAGCAATCTTTTTACTTCTTTTAAATTCATCACTAACATTGGACCTGGTCCAATAAAAACGACGTGATCGGGATAAAGAGAACGATGGGAAATGATCTTAATTATTTCCCTATCAAGAGCCAGTGAATGTATTAGTTCATATCTCGGAAGTACATATTCCGTCTGTTGAATTAAATCGTGTGCTTTTTTAGATTCGAATTTATTTTCTATGGCTCTCACAGATCTATGCAATCTTTTTTCAACGTCGTTAATTTTATTTTTTAGCTCGTCAATATCATCACTTGCAATCACAATTCCATGATTCGCAAGTATAATTACATCAGCCCCGGTCTCGGCTACCTCTCTAACCCCTTGAGTGAGCGGTAATCCAGGTCTTGCATAATCCACAATAGCCCAACTAAGGCCCTGTAATCTTTCCTCAAGCTCTAAAAGATATGATTGGGCAATAGTATTTGCAATAACATTTACTGAATGAGTGTGTGCGACGTATTTCTGCGGCATTACAGCATGTAGAGTTGTTTCTATAGATGGACGAAGCTCTCTGGCGTCACTCGTATGCACGACTGCCTCAGACACTGGGTCGTCGATCCTTTTATCTACTCCATCTATTACTTTTCTATAATTGACGGGTACAAAAATATTCTTTTGAGTTGCATCGGATAGCCAATAACCGGATGCCTTTACCCATAATTCATCATTTATTTTTACAGAAGTATTACCACCGGCCCCCTGAATTAAATTTAAGTCTCTACCAATATCTTTAGATAAATTTGATAGCTTTCTTAAATCCTCGTGCATTCAACTAATCTTCTCTAGTCCATACGCAGGAAGCTGAAATTTCCCTTTATTCTTCTTTCTTTCGGTTAATAGATTTTTTATTATCCTAATGCATATATCAATAAGTATAACTTTTATAGCCACGCCGAAAGCTAATACAAAATCAGATTCCAAGTGTATTATTGCCCTGATAATTGAATATGCCATAGCAAAAGTCCAAGCATCGGGTGTTATGGTCCAGTAATACCTTTCCAGAAGAAATAAACCGATAGCAACTAAAAAAGAACCAATAATAATCCCAATAACCCCAAAACTTAGATACATCTGTGGAAGCCAAGGGAGATTGTATGAAGTAAATCTATCGCCCCTGCCTAGCCACCCTGCTTGCACTGCCCATTCATTACCAAAGTTGTCTTGAGGTTTGTCTCTCCAAAAAATCCTTGGGATCAATACATATGAAACATTTTCATAGCCCTTCCAGCCTATGTAATCATCTTCATTTGCTACCCCTATATTGTCGACCATTGAGGCTAATAAGAGATTGTAATCAATCCTCTTGGTAGCTATATCGATGAGAGTTATATAGGTATCGTCCCTGATTACCTCAAGTCCAGTCTCGACACTCTCAGCAAATTCAAAACCCCCGTAGTCTTGCATGGACCTTATGGCCCCTTTCATTGGCTGGTAAATAACAAAGGCCATAAAAAGCAAGGCGACTTGCGAGACAGGAATACGTCCTTTTTGTATAGAGATGAGGATCAGGATCAGGCCTACTTCTGCATAGGGACCCATCTGGGACCAGCTCAACAATGAACCCCTAATAATCAGACAACCAAGTATCGCCAATATTTTGGTAACCCATCCCCCATAATTTAGGTAAAAAACAAAATAAAAAAGATACATGTATGTAAAAAAACTAACTATCGCGAAGGTAATACCATCCCCTAGAACTGAGAAGGGTGGAATACCCGCAACCCTGAAAAATTCAACAGCTGTAAAAAATATACACAACACAACCACAGATCTGTATGTCGTTATGCTCTCTTTTGGTTTTTTCTTTCGATCCTCTTCCGCCTTAGGATTTTTAAAGAAAAACTGCAGAATTACAAAGCCGGAAAAAACAATTAGAAGATGCAATATCACTAGCATTTTTGCAGTATTCTCAGCACCTTCGCTAACCTGATATCGATTGAAAGAATTTGAAAAATTTTGCATTATCAGAATTCCAGTTTCGTGCGAAATGAAACCAGAGAATCCATAACCTACCAGATGAAAAAATCCATAAAAGAAAACACCCATGACAACTACATCACGATTTTTTTTTCTCCTCCAGATAAAAAACGGAATGGTTGACACCAAAATCAGAAGTGATGAAAGAAACATAGATTCTGTCGTTTTTCCGAATGGATTGAAAATTACTAATAACAAGACCATAGAGAATAATGCCAACGCAGCCCTTTTTTCCCCTATTACGCGTTTATCAAAAATAAAATTCATAATTCCATTTATACTTTCATCTCAATTATGATGATAAATAAAACACAAAATAAATAAATTGGTAAATCTAATTGAAACGAGGCTTATAAGCCTCCATACATATTGATAGTCCTGGCCATTTAAAAATCTTCTCTATAGCTTTATCAAAAACAAATGGAAAAATTCTAAGAGGTAAAATTACCAGCCACGCCAAGAAAGGATGTATTCTCGAAATCAATCGATATAAAGCTGTTATTTTCTGGCTAAAAAATCCGGTGCAGTATGAAATATTTTCTACCAACAGATTAGAATCATCGCATAACTCTACTAACATTGCTTCCGTGTAGCCTCTTCTAACATGGCCGCCATCCTCAGTTATTTTTCTAAATGGACCCCTATCTGAACTAGTCACAGGTCTTTGAAAATAGTAGGGTGCAGTCAGCAACAATCTCCCCCCAGGCTTGAGGCATAACGCCACCTCTTTGAAAAGCTTTCTATCGTCAATTATATGCTCGATATTTTCTACACAGATCGCTATATCAAAACTTTGATATAAATCTTCCCGATCATTTAATAAACGAACATCCTGCACTTCGAATGTTGCCATATCTGCCTTGCAGATTTCTGATCTTTCCTTTGCTACTCTTTGGTTTCTGTCATCCCAGCTCAGCCCCAGTGCTTTATATCCCCTCAGCGCTGAACCGATAGTAAATGCTCCGGTTCCACAACCTACATCAATCAAGGCTTCGTCATCCCTGGTAATCGGTAATTTACTTTTTATCCATAACCAACGATCAACTACAGTTGAATCACTATGGAAAAGAGTTGCAGGATGTCCAAATATTTTTACCAATAATGATTGGTCCATCACATTACCCGCCTCGATTTAAACATCCTTAATATTTTCCTTGGTCCACTCAAATAAATTTTTTACCCCATCGTCTATCGACACCTTCGGTTCCCATCCTAGTAAACTAGATATCCTCTCGATATCAGAAATATATATCTTTTGATCACCTGGCCTGGAATCAGAAAAACAGAAAGGTATATTTTTTTTCATAATTTTTGAAAGTACCTTTATAAATTCCAATAGCGAAATCGAATTACTATACCCTCCCCCAATATTAAAAGCCTTGCCCTTAATTTTTTCTGGATTATTTATTGCTAATTCATAAGCACGGATTAAATCATCTATATACAAGACATCTCTTACTTGTTTGCCATTTCCATACAGTGTAATTTTTTTATCTCTCAAGGCTGCGTAAATAAACCAAGAAATCCAACCTTGGTCTTCACTGCCAAACTGTCTAGGCCCAAAAATACAAGACTGGCGAAAAGTTGTTGTCTGCAATGAATAGATTCGTGCGTAATCTATAACATATTGATCTACCGCTCCTTTAGAGCAACCATAAGGTGAATGAAAATCAAGGGGCATTTTTTCATTGACGCCCGTGTCAATAGACTCAAATTGATAGCGATCCTGAAGCTCAGAAATTTTTAAATGGTCAAGCTGTCCATATACCTTATTAGTAGAGGCATTAATCATAATCGTCTCGGGCGATATTTTTCTAAGTGCTTCTAAAATATTAAAGGTACCAATGCCATTTATCTCAAAATCTCTTTCTGGATCTAGCACAGAATTAGTTACAGCAACCTGGCCAGCTAAATGAATTACGGCGTCAATGTTATTATCCCTAAACGTCTGCTCTATGGTTCTCTTATCAACAATATCTATATTCATAAACTCGATAGAATATTTTGACTGAGATTTTAGCCATAATAGATTTTCTTCTGATCCCTTTCGAGAGAGATTATCCACAACGATTACTTTCCAGTCTTTACTTGCAAAGTGATTTACTGCGTTAGTCCCAATAAAACCAGCACCACCAGTAATCAAAATAGTCTTCATTTGAATAAATGCCCTAAAAGTCCAGCCACACAAACTTATTAAAAATAATCAATAATTGTATACCCTTACTAGAGCATGTTTTCATAATTATTCAGAATATTTACTTAATACGTCGCACATTGATCCGTCAATTATTGCTTTATCGAATCTAGGACCTCAATAATATTCTTTCTTGAAAAACAAAATAGAGTAATAAAAATTACTAAATTCCAAACAAATATATGAACGTATAGTGGATAGTTACCCAATAAATTAAAGTATCTCAATGAAAGAAGAAAAACAGAAATCACCATTACTGGACGTACAATATCTTTAAAAATCCATACTAAAAAATCTAAATACTTATACTCTATAATTCTTAATGTTCTATAAAACATAAACCAGCCATTTGTTAATGAACGGGAAATAAGAGTACCAATAACCGCTCCTTTTATTCCCAATTGATGTGTTAAATAAATTGAAAGAATGACATTTAGTAATGCCTCTATGCCTGTCATGTTTGCATAGGATGAATGTTTTTCTGTAGCTGTCAATATTGCATCGGATGGCCATACCACACTAAATAATAAAGCAAAAATAAGCATGCAATAAAAAACATCATTTCCGGGAAAAATTTCTGGCCCCGCCCAATTGACAATAAGGGTCTCACCAAAAAGAAGAAGATTAAGTACAACGATAACCGCCACTATAGAGGAAAAAAATAAAAGTGTTTTAAACAAAGATTTTAATTCTTCAAGCTTTCTTTTTTTGTGAAGACCCGAAATGAGCGGCATTCTTGTGCTGCTAAACAAACCAACGACGGTAACAAAAAGCCACATCAATTGCATTGGAACTGCATACATAGGTACCGATGACACTTCAACTACAGATGCAATAATAATATTATCTGCGCTGTTTAAGAGGGATCCGCTTATATAAAGAATAAAAAAAGAAGTGGTAGGCTTTATCATATTTTTTGTTATTTCATTATTTCTTTTCCCCCTAGATATTTTAAATTTTGGCAATAAATTTTTTAGGTATAATTTAGAACCTAAACTTGGTAAAAAATTAGACAAGCCGTAAATAATGGATAATGCTATTAATTTAAAACCAGAAAGAAGAAGAACAATTGTTAGAATGTACCTAAATAGCGCACCTAAGAATAAGGCGGATATTTGTTCAATATGTATACGCCCTAAACCCACTAAAACACTCCTATAGAGATATAGCGGATAGGTTAGAAGAATTAGTAAAATAGTTATCACTAGCGGCACTGAGCTAGATTCTATAAATGTGCTGGTAAAAAATATTTTAATTGATACAAAAATTATTGTTGCAGCAGTAAAAACATAGATGGTTATTTTTCGGAATAGATAATACCCAGAAGATGCCACTTGGCTATAATAATCTACTTTTTCGGCTGCAATATCTCTTGCGACTGCATTACTGACTACTTGTGTAATACCAGGATTGGTAAGAAAAAAATACGATGAAATGGATAGCACGACAAGCCATGTCCCATACTCTTCTGGGGTAAGGTACTTAACAAACAATGGAATTAAAATAAGCGGACCAATTACACTTACAAACCTATATATAAGGGAGGTGGTAAGTGCTTTACCTGCGGCATTTTTTACCTTTAAGCTCATCGAGCTATCTATTTTTATTGCTATTCAGGGCATTGCCATAAGCACCAAAAATTCGGGGCCCACAGTTACTCCCGACAAATAGCTTATGCATACAATCTTTCACCTGATTTCCCGTATTTTTTGTTTACTTTCAATGAGCATACATATATTACATTTTCATTTTTATTTGTTCTACATTTTACAATAGAACAATAAAGCTATGCCCACCATCAATTATGAAATCCGAGCTACCTGTACTCTTAGAGATTACAGTCTATAGATCATGGCCCTGAGCCCATCATTTTCTCTGTCCCTAAATTATCTTAACGGCAGCTAACCGTAAAATATCTTCTTGGTTACCCTTTTTTGTGCCCCTCTTCCCAAGAAAATATTATCCTTATGGTAATTTCAAACGAATTTTGACCCACTAAATAATACTAATTTTCACTAATTAGAGCCCGAATTAAATGCCTAAAAAGAAGTGTATAATTGGAGTACAAAGTTACTATTATCGTCAAAAAAGTGGAAATAAATTTCATAATGCGGAGAAAATAGCGGCCCTATTCTAGATTATAAAATCCATTAGAAATTTCTTTATGAATAAAATAGTAATCACAGGTGGTTTAGGCTACATCGGAACGGAGTTGTGTAAGCTCTATTCGGGGGAGGCAAGGTATAAAAATATTATTGTTGTTGATAATAGATTCAAATCAGAAAGAGTAAAACAATTAAGAGACTGGGGCATTAAATTTGTACACGGTAGTATATTAGATAAAAATTTAATTTCTGGAATTTTATATGATGCGGATACAGTTTTTCATTTAGCTGGAATAACTGATGTCGCATACACTAAATCCGGAGAGGACCCTCAGCAAGAAAAAATAATAGAGGAAACTGGTGTTAATGGCACTAGGCTAGTCTTAGCCTGCATCCCAAAAACTTGCAAAATATTGTTTCCATCCACTCATGTTGTATATGAGGGGCTCAAGAAAACAAAAAAAGACATTACTGAAGATGAATCAACTCATCCTGTTCTCACCTACGCTAGAGGAAAAATACAAAGTGAGAATGACCTAAAAAGCTCTTCAAAAAACTTCATTATATTGAGGCTGGCTTCAGTATATGGATACTCAACAGATACTATGCGCCTCAGCATAATGCCCAATTTATTTTCTAAAATTGCATCTCAAAATGGAACTATTCAATTATTTTCAGGCGGCATTCAGTTAAAAAGCTTAGTGCCATTAATAGATGTTGCTAGATGCTTCAAATTTATGGCAGAAAAAGAAAATATTTGCAGGGAAATATTTCACGTTTCTAAGGAGAGTGTAACAGTAAAAGAAGTTGCGGAGTTATGCAAAAATATTAATCCACAGCTAACGATAAAAGAAACTAAAGATGAAATACCAAATTTAGGCTATACAATTTCCAATAAAAAATTGCTGTCAACGGGCTTTACCTTCAGGCATAACCTTGAGAGAAGTCTAAATGAAATGATTGTTAACTGGTCAGAAAAATCGGTCGATCCTGAGCTGGAATATATCATTCAAGGAGATAATGATTTTATTGATGAGAGAGGCTCTATCAGCAACTATGAATTACCCGAGCCAATAAACTGGGTGGGACTCATAGAATCCAAAAAGGGAGTCATTCGCGCTAATCATTATCATCCTGTACAAGAACAAAAATGCCTTCTCGTTACGGGAAAATATATCAGCGTTATTAAGGATTTATCGACTCCAGGATCTCCCATTAATACCCGGATTGTTAATGCAGGTGATATTTCAATAATTAAACCAAATGTTGCCCACACGATGGTCTTCCTAGAAGACTCAATATTCTTAAATTTAGTAAGAGGGGAGCGTGAACATAAAAATTACGGCATTACCCACACCATCCCACATGTTCTTGTTGACAAAGATTTGTCTGAACAATTAATACAGAATTATTCAACAAAATGCAGAATATCAGGAAGTAAAAATCTCAAGCCTGTCTTATCATTAGGCTTATCTCCTCTAGCAAATAATCTTCTTAATTCAGAAAAGGACAAAGATGAATTGTATCCCCTAGAAATGACTTACTGCCCTGATAGCCATAACTGCCAGCTATCCTATATTGTTCCACCTCAGAAAATGTTTGATCACTACCTGTATGTTTCTTCAACTACTAATAGTTTTATGGATCATTTTAAGCATACAGCAAAGCAATATATTAAAGAATTCCAGTTAACATCAAAATCTCTAGTAGTAGACATAGGATCAAATGATGGAATTTTCTTAAGGCCGCTTAAAGACAAAAACATACAAGTTATTGGCATCGAACCGGCCCAAAATATTGCGAAAATGGCATTAGATCAAAAAATTGAGGTAATTAATAAATATTTTACAGACAGTGTTGCTGAAGAAATATGCAATAAATTTGGACATGCAGATCTTGTAACTGCATCAAATGTTTTTGCTCACGCAGACAATATAGATGAAATAACTCATGGTGCCTTTAAACTACTAAAAAAAGGTGGCTCTTTCGTCATAGAAGTACAATATTTACTAGATATGATTAATAATCTCACATTCGATAATATCTATCATGAACATATAAACTACTGGAGCGTCACCTCACTCAACAATTTCTTTACGGCTGCAGGGTACGCTATCTACAAAGTAGAACATATTGATACTCATGGTGGGTCCATCCGCGTATATATTTGTGAAACACCAAGTGACATTGATGAGAGCGTACCAAAGTTTCTGGAAGAGGAAGATAATTTTGGCTTGAAGGACTATAAAACATACATTGAATTCTCAAAACAAGTACGACGTGCTAGAGATTCAGTCAGAAAAAATATTGATCTACTAGTTGATCAAAAATTAGTTATAGCTGGCTATGGGTCTCCAGCTAAAGCTACCACAACACTAAACTATTATGGTGTTACAAAAAAAGATATTCATTATATTATTGACGATAACCAATTGAAACAAAATAAATTTATTCCTGGTGCTAGGATCCCGATTTGCTCAAGAGACATGCTAGAAAAAAATTCTCCCGATGTTGTTATTGTAATGGCGTGGAATTTTTATGATGAAATCACAAAAAATAATCAGGAATTAATTCAAAGGGGCATCAAATTTATCAAGATTAAAGACTTGGAAAATCCTGATTTTTCCCTTCCTTAATTTTTTCTACCTTAATTATAAATTATTTCTTAAAAAGATATCTTAAAATATTTTAGATAGTGCCCTTTTCATAATAGAGTCATTAGTTAAATTTAAATCCTGCACTCTTTTATGACCAGCTGATTCAATTGCTATTCTTTCAAGGGGATTATTTAGATAATAGTTAATCTTGTTTGCACACTCCTCAACCCCATTAAAGTATGCGGCCTCCTTATTTTCTTTAAAGAATTTTTGTTGAAATAGTGTTCTTTCAGACAGCAAAAAACTCCCACAAGCAGTAATCTCAAAACTTCTAAACGAAATTTCATCTACATTCGACCTTGTGATAAAACCAAGCATAATCCTAGATTTATTAATAGCATTCCTATAGTTAGATTGATAAATGGCACCACTAATTGTAATGTTTCTTTTGTTCCCTAATTTTTTTTTAAATTTTTTCCATTCAGTAGAATATACATGAATATTAGCTTCTATTTTTTTGGATAGAAGGCCAATAAAATTAATTCGGTTATCGTAGGGCGTCCCTATAAAGGTAACATCAAATTCTTTTTGATCTTCATTAAAATTTTTTTCTTTAAAGTGTAAACTTTTCTCGTAACACAGAGGCACAAAATGAACTTTTTTTATTCCTATTCTTTTTAGATCCCTGTAATTTGATCTTCTCATCACGATATGATGATCGTACAAATGAATATTCTCTAAATATAAACCCCAGCAGCCGTCATTCCTCGGCCCAAAAGGATTATCTGGATTGAGACTTACCGTATTAATACCTTTTTTTGCGTTTATATATCTTAAGGTTTTTTCAAAAATAAAAATTGGCTTCTCAAACCAGACTAAGTCATAAGACTTAGAATTAATTTTTTCTATAATTGTATTATTTAGATTCCTTAATAATGGAGCCAATTGAAAGCGATAGGCAAGCCTGTAACTTAAGGGTTTTTGGGGGTTAATGTACCTATTGGTATCAATCACATCTATGGAATCAACTAAACTCTTAATGGATTGAGATCTCATGTATATATAGCCATTCTGGTTTCCGTCTCCCACAAAAAGAACCTTTTTTGGGAAGACAGGCATTACTCTAAAAGACTGCTCAATTTTTTCTTTATTTCTCTTTCGTAATCACCAATTGTATTTTTTATATCCGATAAAGATTTCATTCTCTTTCCCGGCAAAACACCAATGAATCGATCGAGATCAGTGTATTCTGGATTAAACTTAATTTTTTGAATTTCTGTCTCTGCTCGACTAGAAAGCATGCGATTTTTCATTATGGGCATATAACTACCAAGGAATGAAAGATTTGCCATCAATAAATCTCTTCTCGTGACTACAAAAAGAAAAATAGAATTTTTTAGAAAAGAAAAATAACTGTTGATCTTTCTCTCCGAACTGTCCGTAAGATTAATTTTTATATTTTTCTTTTCACAGGACGCCATATATAAAAGTAATTCACGCCAACTCCAAGAATAATATGAAACCATGGTATACAGACCAGGCAATTCCATTTTTTTTGTTATATTGACCAAAGCCTGTGCAATTTCACATACAAACACCGTATTTGCTGGGTTATCACTCACAGTAAAGGAATAGCCCTGTCGAATTAGATCTTTTAGCAAAATAGAAGGATTCTGCATCACTCCGTGAACATCCCCTAAACGTAGCAAAAAAACATCAATCCCAGATCGTTTTCCTAATTTTGTGCAAATATTTTCCGCATATCTCTTATTAGCAGCATATACAGATCTAGGAAAAAAATAATATTTGAGTTTCGGATACATAGGCTCTTTGTACCCAAAAGCAGCTTGTGTGCTAGCAAAAACAAAAACACTATCGCGGCTCATGTACTGAAACACTTTTTCTAATCGAGACTTATAAAAATTCCTCATCTCATCTATCATCATTTTTGAAGGAGCAGCCAAATCAAGTACTAGATCCGCATTAGAAATAGCTCGTTGAATCATACTGTTCTGAGATATATCTCCAGATAAATACGTAATGCCTAATTTCTTTAATAATGTCGCAGCGTATTCTGTCCTAGCAATTGCAACCAATGAAATATTCTTGAAGAGATCAAGATACATGCATAACTCTACACCGACCTTAGAATTAGCCCCTAATATCACTATCTTTTTATCTTGATCTTGAGTACTCATAAATCAAAAAGTATATATTTGCTCTATAGCTTTCGTAGTGAGTAAAGATTTAACTGCATTGGTATATGAAACTTTCTTGTCAGAAAATGATGACAGGTAATCCTGCCAAAACTTAGCCCCTTGCCCGAGAGACGATGAAGGTACGATTCCTTTTAAAAAATGACTAATCTCGTATCTCCCCCCCCCTTTTTTTCTTGGAATCACAACAGGCGGCTGATGTTCTTTATAAAGATACAGATCAACTGTAACATCTTCAAAAATATAACTTATTTTATCCCTAGTCTCTCTTAAATGGGTGATAATAATCTTACATTCAATATCTCTTTTTTCTTTGAGTCGGATTAAAAAATCTGCCTCCGTATGAATATCTAATTTATCATTGTATTCAATGTTTGCGTGCACAATACTTAAATCAAGTGGGTCTACCGTATACAGCACAGTATCAATCCAATGAACACCAGACTCAAATAGGATCCCACCGCCAGAAAGATCAAAATCACTATGGAAGCTACCTGAGCTGATGTTGTAATATCCATATTCACACCTAATAGACTTCAATTTTCCAAATACGTTGTCTCTTATTGCGTTTTTAATAACATTAACATGCCCTAAGGACCGTCTTTGATAGCCAACCGAAAAAGCATAATCTTGATAATCGGAAGTAATTTTTAAATGCTCATCGACAGATTTTGCGAAAGGCTTTTCACAATAAATTCCACTCACTTTACCTTTTATAGCATCAAATATAGGGGATCGATTTCCATAAGGGCTAGCTATCAAAACAATATCCGTTCTTGGATATTGTTCAAACAATTCAATTGACTCAATAAACGGTATACCTAATTTTTTTAGTAACGGAACATCATCATACTTAGGCTCTAGAACCCAGCTAATGTTAATATCCTCATTGGTACTCAATATCGGAAGATGGCAATTTTTGACAACATGACCAAAGCCCACAATTCCTACATTAAGCATTAAAATTTCCTACAAAATCTGGTATCAAAAAGTTATTAGGCCCATGGGTGATCGACTGTTTCTTTTTTACATAAATTCTTCGAAGATGCAAATCATGTCACGCGCCCTATCCGAATAACGATGTTTCATTGCAATCTGGTAGGCTTTTTCAGTGATTTTTTCTCTTATTTTCTTATTCTTTAAATAAAATTCAGTTTTATCTATCAATTCCTCAGCTGTTGAAAAATATACGCAAGCTTCATCTTCAGGAAAGAATTCGAGCTGCTCTTCAGTCCTATTGGTTAGCGCAAAACCCCGGCAAGCAGGAATCTCAAAAGTCTTCATTGAATGCCCAAGTCCAGAGGAAGTTTGGACTATATTAAATACAATGTCTGAAGCCGCGCAGATCAAGGCAAACTCCTCATGCATACCCTTACCCTCACCCTGCCAGGTGGTTTGCAGTTCGTGGTTAGCTGGCAATTTGTACCACTGATTACCCCAGATCTTGAGCCCATAAGGAATTAGCAACGTAGGCCATAAACTAGAGGGGGGTTTCCAGGACCCTAAATAGGAAACAGGGCTACGGTAGTAGTCAAAATGATCTAGATCTGGTTCCCTGGGAACATGCAGCGCTGAGTCGCTTGCAAAAGGTATATACTCGACCCGCTTAGCCCCATACCAGTACCAAACGGGCACATAATTCCGATTATAAGAGAAAATACCGGTATAGAGTGGCAGTGATGCCAAAAAATCTTTATCGTTCTCTGGCACAAAATCGGTACAATAATTAAATACTGGAATATCTTTCTCATTGAGTGCCTCAAGAAAGACAGAAGGCCAGGCCATACTCTTCCCACCTTGAGAAGTAAGAGCAATATCTGGTTGAAAATCATTAATCGTCGAAATCAACTTACTTACCAAGGAACCTGCTCGAAGAGGTGCGGTCAAACTATAGACTCTTTTTTTTGCCCGCTGGGCAAGAATAAAAGGGTAGGCACCTTTTGAAGATTTTTCAGGGTTTATTGTTTTTTTATCAGATCCATCAGAACTCATATGGAAAAATCTAACTTCATGCCCAAGAGCCTCAAAACCTCGCTGATAATAACCAAGCACACAATACCCATTGGATACGTAATCACCGAACAGGAGGATTTTCATATTCAATACCTTTGTAGTTATGGGTGATTATTTTATTATTTTCTGATAACACTTTGAAACACTCTATCCATTATTAAAGCTTGTTTATTTAAACCTAAATTTTTATGCGCAAACTCAGAAGCTTTTTCTTTCAGGGCTTTTTTATTTTTTTCATAAATTAATTTTTTCAGTAGATTTTCCAATTCACTTATACTCCCTTCTTGAAATATCCAACCAAATTCGGAAACTAATTCTGGAAGCGTACCTGAATTTGAGACAACCACCAAACACCCAGATCCCATGGCTTCGGGAGCGATTCTCCCGTATTCCTCTTTAAAATGATTAGTTGTAATTGAGGGTAGAACAACAATATCTGAAGCATTCATGTAGCTTGCGATTTGAAAATGATCCGCATCAAAAAATATTGTACGATCCTTGAGCCCCAAACTCTGAATTAGGGTATTGATATTTTTTTTGTAAGGATCAGAATACAATTCAAAACTATCTATAAGAAATGTCCATTCGTGTTCCCGTATCCTATTCAATGCTTCAATAAGAATATGCACACCCTTACCTTCAAGTATTCTTCCCATGTACGAAATAACAATGCCGTTAAGATTTAAATCACTTCTGATGCGCTCTCTTTCTTTGTCATTAATTCTGAATTTATCCTCATCAAATCCTAGAGGAATTTTAGTGTGATTGGTTAGTCCCAACTGCGTAAAAACTTGCGTTCCATCATTACTGATGACAAAGAGATGATCCATTAGTCTCTTGCTAATTTGCAAAAGAAATAACTTGATAGTGGCTGAAAATAAACCCTTTAAAAAACCCAAACGCGATCTTTCGTTCTCTACGGTCAAAAACCTATTTTGGTTGGTTCTACATATAAATTTTTTATTATTCCACTTGCACCAAATCCCCAGTGATACGGCCAATAACGTCATTGGATCATCTTCAAAATAGATGATATCTGCTTTAGAAAATTTTAATACTTTAAAAATACCTTTGTATCTGCTCAATCTGTCAGAGCCTAACATAGTCAAAGCTATGACCTCATATGGCAAATTATCGAATGAATCACAGCCTATTTTTTTATTCCCGATCATCAAATATTTAGGAATAACCAGTGTTATTTGATAACCATATTTCTTGTACAAAGTTGAATAGATCTCTCTATTAACAGCGGTCTGTCCTGCCTTAGATATCGCTAATAATTTCACAAGAATGATATAAGGCTATTTGATGAGCCTAAACATACCAGCTGCCTTCTGGTGGCCTCGTCCTGTTCATGATGAGATTGTTACTTCTGAGTGAAGCATGAAACAAGATAGCTTTTTGATTGATTTGAACTCTCACCCTGAGAATCTAATTCCCTGACCAAAAGTACTCCACGGCCTCGAAGTCTCTCTCAAAAATTTTGTCATCCTTGGATATTTACCAAACAGGGATATTTTCATAGATTCTTAAACGGGGTCTTAAAATCTTCAAAACTTGAAAGCAATTGGTCTCTATCAGACAAGATGGGTACTGCGGGCCCCCAGTCATATCCGAAACTATTCCATAAAATACCTGTATCCGATTCCGGAGCATATTCTGAACTGGTCTTATAAACCATGTTTGTATTGTCCTCTAGAGCTCGGTAGCCATGAGCAATGCCTTTAGGCATAAATAGCAAACCTGGCTCTTCTCCACTTAGATGTATATCGACAAATTTACCATATCCCTTTCCCGGTCGAAGATCTAACATTACATCTCTAGCTGATCCAGCGGAACAAAAAACTACTTTTTCATGATCATCAGGAGGTAACTGAAAGTGCATACCTCGGATGACATTTTTTTTTGAAACAGTATAGAACTCTTCCCTCATTTTAAATTCACGTAAATATCGATGATACAAATGCGGTGTGTATGTCTTTATGAAGCTACCGCGAACATCTTTAAATTTTTCGATCTTTACGTACCAGACCTTGGGTAATATTTCATGAATAGAGGCCATTGATGCTACCTAGTTATCCTGTAAGTTCAATGCAACTAAAAATTAGTACTTTTTTATTATACCGGTGGATTACTGAGCTCGCTAGCAGACTCGCATCTGTTACATTCCGATTGTAATTTAATGTAAAATTTTTTTATTAATCTAAGATATAAAAATTAATCCGATATCCTTTAAAGCCCCTAAGACTATCTCTCGAGCTTATTAAAACACCATCTTTTAGCCATTGTAGACCAACAGTTTTAGGGATAAACTTTTATAATCACCACCCATTGAAGCACTAAATAAATCACTATGAAAGTTATTATCTCTGTCAAAGGACGGTTCCATGGGTTCAATCTTGCGCAAGAGTTATATCACAGGAATGCATTACATAAGCTCATAACGACATATCCTAAATTTGTCGCCAAACAGTTTGATATACCCCGGGACAAAATAATAAGTTTTCTAGACCTTGAGGTACTAGCAAGATCTTACAGAAAAGTAAAAAATGATTATTGGAGACTGGGCAATTGGTTCAATAATAAGTTTGACAAAAGAGTAGCTAGAAAAATAACTCAAGCGGATCTCTTCGTCGGTTGGAGTGGATCTTCTTTTAACAGCATCAGAAAAGCGAAAAGTTTTAATATGACCGCCATACTTGAAAGAGGAAGTAGTCATATTCTTTTTCAAAAAGAAATTCTAGAAGAAGAATCAGCTTTATTCGGTTCTTCCATGGAAGTAGTTCACCCTGGGGTCATTGAAACAGAGCTAAAGGAGTATGATGAGGCAGATTATATTTTTATTCCCAGTCAGTATGCAAAAAACACCTACATTAAACATGGTATAACGGATAAAAAATTAATCCAGATTCCATACGGGGTAAACTTAGAAGAATTTTATCCTGTCCAGAAAGAAGATAACACATTCCGGTTTATCCATTGTGGAGCTATTACTCTGAGAAAAGGAGTCCAGTATCTCTTGCGGGCTTTTGCTGAACTTAACTTGCAGGATGCAGAACTCTGGATGGTAGGTCCTTTGGATCCGAAGATAGGTCATATTGTCGAACAATACAGTTCCGATAATATTATCTACCATGGCTCCAAACACCAAGCTGAATTAAAATGGTTTTACAGTCAGTGCAATACTTTTTGCTTGGCTTCCATTGAGGAGGGCTTGGCCATGGTACAAGCTCAGGCAATGGCTTGTAGTTTACCAATAATAACTTCCGAGAATACAGGTGGCTCGGATCTCATCATAGAAGGCGAGCATGGCTTTACTGTTCCTATTAGAGATGTAGAGGAATTAAAATCAAAAATGCAGTATATGTACGACCATCAAGAGCAAGCAAAAATTATGGGAAATAAGGCAAAAGATAGAGTGCAAAAATTATTTACTTGGAATAATTATGGTTCAAATATTTTTGATGCTTACAACAATGCTTTAAAAAATAACTAAGTAACTACACTACTAGATACGATCTGGATCGTTGCAAGTTAAAAGAAAAATGTCTAAAAAAATAAAAAAAGTTCTATACATCCAGTTTTTTAACCCTATGCATTGTCCGGTTTTAATTCATGGATGCAACATATTATCCCACAAAGGATGGAAGCTGCTACTTTTAGGAGCACAAAATATTGCTGACCCTTCTAATAGAATGGAGATGAAATTACACAAAAACATCACGATAAAATTATTAGAATATGCCAAACCAGGTATACAACAAAGACTACAATACCTATTCTTTAATCTATGGATTTTGTTAACAATTATTTTTTGGAGGCCTCAAGTATTGTATGCATCAGAAAAGTTGGTGTGTCCTATTGCCTACATCATAAAAATTTTTAGCAAAAAAATAAAAGTTATCTACTTTGAGCCAATGTATGCAGGAGAAGGATCTCAAATTAGACCAAGGTTTGTGAGAGTATCAAGAGCAAAGCTTGCTAAGATTGCAGACCTTTGTTTAGTTCCTAATGAAGCAAGATTAGAAAAGTTTGTTGACGATGTAGGCGCGTGTGAAAACATCATTTTTGTGCATCAATTTCCGAGGCGCGAGGAATTTCATGGCATTCCATTAAAAGAAAAACCCGCAGGAACAGATAGATTAAAATTATTCTCTTTTGGTCATATTGGACCTGATAGGTTACCGATTCAGCTATTCGAAGCGCTAGAAAAACTAAAAGATAAGGTTGAATTAGTTATATCAGGAGTGATACCCGAAGGAATACAAAACTATGGCTCAATCATTAAAAAAGAAATAAAAAACAGAGGATTAGAAGGAAATATTGAGTATGTAGGCTTGATTAAAGAAAGAGACGATCTTTACAGACAGTGCTCAAGGGCTGATGTTGGCTTAACCTTTACCGGTAAAACTGTTAAGCCGGAATTCAGAACTGAAGGGGGGTCACAGCGTCCCTTTGAGATGATGGGCCTAGGCCTAGTTCCATTGGTGAGTGACCTGAAAGAGTGGGAGGATTTTTTCGTCAAGGACGGATATGCCTATAGTTGTAATTCAGATAGCGCAGATAGCATTAAGACGGTACTCGAATTTCTGTACGAAAATAGAAATTCTTTATATGAGATCGGGGAGAAAAACAAGAAAAAAATACTTGAAGAATGGAATTATAATTCAGAATTCGAAAAAGTAGAGAGCTACATTGAGAGCTCACATGATTCAGTTCATCTATAATTGAACTCTTTATCACAAAACAACAAAAGATTATCTATTTCCTCTGGTAATGTTGTCGTGGTACCAATGCCAAGTTTTGCATAAATGTCACATACGTACTCCAATCGTGATACGTCCTTTTCTTTATGCTCATCATTAATCGTTATTTTCGGAGAGAAATTAAATAACGCTGAACATCTCTCTGCAATAAGATTAGATAACTCATAAATTGACATGCTCACCCCGCTTCCAACATTCATAATTTTCTGACCAGCAACAGAATTAGGATTTTTAATTATAAATTCTATGAGATCTTCAATAAACGTGATTGGAATAAAATCACGTTCAGTGCTACTTCCAGTTATGTTAATCTTGCGTTCAATAACTGCTTGTCTACAAAAAATATTTGCGGCTAACATCCAGCAATTCACATTTATATCCAGGGGGGCACCAATTCCATTAGATAGCCTTAAAATTATTCCATTGATAAGATTCTTTGAGTCAAACTCTAAAACGTGCTCTTCGGCTCTTTTGTGAGTTACTGCATAGGGATGAATAGGATCAGGAACGGTAGATTCATTGATTAGTCCCTGCAGCGGGCTCCCGTATATGTGTGCTGTTGAAAAATAAATAAAATTTTTAACACTTGAACTACTAGCTGCTTCGAGCAAATTGCGCGTTCCTATACTATTAACCAAAAATGCTTTCTCTGGGTTTGCTTTGCAGTCAGGTGCATTCATTGCAGCCAGATGAATAATTGTTTCAACATTACTGCAGGCTGAAATGAGTTGTTGGCGATCATCCAATTCCATTTGAACTGCCTTACAACCTATTAATTCTATTGGAATTTCAGGACTGATTGCTCTGGTTCCCAGGACAACCTTTTCCTTTCCAGAGCTTACTAGGCGTCTTGCTAATCTTCCTCCCAAATAGCCAAAACCCCCGGTAATGAGAATCACGTCAATCTTCCCATGTTCTCCATGGGGCGGCTCCTGTATCCCATAATTCACATAAATAATTTTTATCTCTAAGAGTGTCCATGCAGGCCCAAAAACCTTGATGCTGCCAAGCGAGTAGTTCCTTTTCCTTGACTAAGTTAGTTAGCGGCTCTTGTTCAAAAACGGTAGTATCGCCTTCTATATAATCCATAACCCTAGGCTCGCAAATAAAAAACCCTCCATTAATCCAAGAACCCTCACCTTCAGGTTTTTCAAGAAAACTAGTAACAACATTATTTTCTTCAATATTTAACGCCCCGTATCTACTCGGTGGCTGTATTGATGTCATAGTAATCGCTTTTTTATGTTTTTTATGAAACCTTAATGTTTCTGCGACATTTACATCTGACAATCCATCTCCGTAAGTAAGAAAAAATGTCTCATCACCGATATGCTCCCTTGCGTACTTTATTCTTCCTCCAGTCATTGTATTAAGTCCAGTCTCAAGCAAGGTCACTTTCCATGGTTCTGATTTGTTATCAAAAAATTTTAGATCATTATTTTCAAGATTTATTTGAACGCTGCTTTGATGAAGAAAGTAATTTATAAAATACTCTTTTATTATATAGCCTTTATAGCCAAGCAAAACGATGAACTCATTAAATCCAAAAGTTGAGTATACCTTCATGATATGCCACAAGATTGGCTTGTCACCTATCTCAACCATAGGTTTAGGAGTTACACTGGTTGCTTCACTAAGCCTAGTGCCATAACCACCCGCTAAAATAACAACTTTCACAGTTTTTTCATCCTTTCTTTTTCTGGTTCAAAATATATTTAATGGTTTTCTATTTTCTCGCGCCTTAAATTATTAAGAATGACCGCTACCGGTAACACAAATAATTTTTTAGGACTAAGGTAGCATCACCCATTTTTTGTTAAATGGACCATTCAATTTTTTTCTTTTTTGCTAGATCTATATACTCATTAATTTGCCTGATTGCATACTCATGCATCGACTTTCTTTTTTTATCTTGATAATAGGTTTTGTACCATGATGCCGTCATCCTAACGGTATCACTAAAATCTAGTGCGGGAACCCAATTTAAATCATGCAAAGCCTTATCGCAATTTAGCTTCAATAAACCAGCTTCATGTAATTTATCCTTCTTGCTTGAGGCATCTTTCCAATTAACGTTTTCCCAATATTTTGACATCTCAGCAATCAATTCACATACAGAATAATTTTGATCCATGTTAGGTCCAAAATTGTAAGCTTCGCCATGATGATCTCCATTTTCATACAACGATACGCCTAGTGCTAGATAGCCACTCAGAGGCTCTAAAACATGCTGCCAGGGGCGAGTGGAGTTTGGGTTCCTAATCTCAACTGGATCATTCTGGGACCAAGATCTAATGCAATCTGGAACAACCCTATTGTGGGCCCAATCACCACCACCAATAACATTTCCTGCCCTAGTGATACCTACGCGCACATTATGTTTTGTGTCTTTAAAATAAGATTCTATATAGGAGCGAATTGCAATTTCTGCCATTCCTTTTGATGCACTATATGGATCCTTTCCACCCAGTCGATCTGTTTCCCTGTAACCCCAGGGCCACTCAACATTATCATAAGCCTTATCACTAGTTATCATGACAACAACGACTGGTTTTTTGTAATCACGTACCGCTTCAAGGATAGAGGCACTTCCCAAGGCATTAGTCGAAATTGTATCTATGGGGTTTTGGTAAGACCTTCTGACCAATGATTGTGCTGCAAGATGAAAAATGAAATCCGGGCGCACCTCTGCAACGATATTTTTAACTTTATCTGCATCTCTAATATCGATCTTTCTGTCATCAATAACTTTATCTAAGCAAGTTGCTTCAAAATTTGATGGATTTGATGGTATATCTACGGACAAGCCGACTACATTTGCACCAAGACGAGACAACCAAATAGAAAGCCAACTACCTTTGAATCCGGTATGACCTGTAACAATGACCGTTTTATCAGCGTAAAATGATTTTAGTTTAATATTTTCGATGAAATTATCTGCCTATATTATGGTGATCAGACGATTCCGTTTTTTTAAAATAATCTTTTTCGGCTTAAATCAAGCGAAAGGATTTGGCATCTCCCCATCCCTCAAAAGAGCTAAATCTGAAATCATCATTTCCTCTACTAGGGAAGAAAACCCAATTTCATGTTTCCATTTTAGGTCTTTTCTAGCAAGAGTAGAATCCCCTTGTAGGGTCTCTACCTCAGC
The DNA here is from genome assembly GCA_964465375.1 of uncultured Gammaproteobacteria bacterium. Lineage (GTDB taxonomy): Bacteria > Pseudomonadota > Gammaproteobacteria > Steroidobacterales > Rariloculaceae > CAJWKT01. The sequence continues at coordinate 63,829 of CAYXIJ010000011.1, forward strand.
TGGCCTATAATATTCCTTTCTGATATTAATAAGTTCCCTCCCATTTTGATCTACCCCAACTTCTTTAATATCACTGCCATGCCACGCAATATTAATATCAATAAAGCTAGCCGCTTTTTCTACAAATTCCCGGACACTGTGCTGTTCTCCCGTTGCAATAACATAATCTTTCGCATTTTCCGTCTGCAAAACCCTCCACATAGCATCGACATAGTCCTTTGCATGCCCCCAGTCACGTTTTGCATCAAGATTTCCCAAGAATAACTTTTTCTCAAGCCCTAGCTTAATTTTAGCCAGACCTAACGTGATTTTCCTAGTAACAAAGTTTTCCCCCCTTAAGGGCGACTCATGGTTAAAAAGAATACCGTTAGCAGAAAATAAGCCATAGGCTTCCCGGTAAAGTTTTGTCATGTAGAAGGCATACATCTTGGCTATGGAATATGGGCTTTGTGGGTTAAAAGGAGTTTTCTCTGACTGCGGGAACTCAAGCACCTTTCCATATAGCTCTGAGGTAGAGGCTTGATAGAATTTAGTGGTTCTCTCCAGCCCTATGGCACGTATTGCTTCTAATATGTTCAAGGTACCCAGCGCATCAACTTGCCCAGTGTATGCTGGCATTACAAAAGAAACGGCTACATGGCTTTGTGCAGCTAAGTTATAAATTTCATCCGGTTTAATTTTAGAAATTAAGGCCGTCACATTATTAGGATCTGTAACATCCCCATAGTGCAATATAAAATCCGTCTCTCTTTGGATGGGGTCTTTAAAGATAATGTCTAGCCTGCTCGCTGAACTAAGGCTGGACTGGCGTCTTTTCACTCCATGAACAATATAGTTTTTCTTAAGTAACGCATCGGCTAAATAAGCACCATCTTGTCCGGTCACACCAAATATTAGGGCTTTTTTCATAATGTAAATCTACCCAGTAACTTGCTTTAAGGAATACTCCGATCTAAAAAATTATCGATGAAGAAAAAAATTTAAGTATGATTTTTCAATGACTCGGCAATTATAATATCTAGGACCTCAAAGAAAGACATTTCATATCTCCAATTTAATTCTTTTTTCGCCTTAGATGCATCTCCATAGATATCCATTATTTCATTGGGCCTGAATAAGTCATTATTTATCAAAATTTTATCTCTATTAATCTCTAAATTATCAAAAATATAAAAAATTACTTCTTTTAGACTTACTGATTTTCCTGAGGCAAGTATGTAATGGTCCGGAGCCCCATGCTGCATCATTAAATGCATAGCCTCAACATATTTTGGTGCGAAACCAAAATCCCTCCTAATATCAATATTGCCAACCTCTAAAAATTCTTTTCTTCCAGCAAGAATATCAAAGGCCGTATTAAGAACTTTTTTAATAATAAAATTTTCATTTCTCAAGAAAGATTCATGATTGAATGATATACCTGACGTACAGAACATACCAAAAGATTCCCGATAGTTGACCGTTAACCAAAAAGCTGTGCACTTTGAAACAGCATAAGGGCTAACTGGATAAAGCGTTGAATTTTCTGTGATTGGAAATGTATTTACATTCCCAAACATCTCCCCACTGGAAGCCTGGTAGAATTTAATTAATGTATTAGTTTCTCTTATACTTTCCAATATATTTGCTACTGACAAAATATTAAAATTAAGAGTTAAAATTGGATCTTGATACGATTTGAAAACTGAACTCTGAGCGGCTAAATTATAAAACTCATCCGGCTCATTTTTCTCAAGAAGATCTACTACATCATTCTTATCTGTAAGGGAACATTGTTGCCAGTTTATTTGATCTGTAATTGATAAATAGTCCAACCTGGATTTATTAATATGAGACACATCTTTTACAACACCCACTACCTTATAATTTTTAGATAACAACAATTGAGCTAGGTAGGCCCCATCCTGCCCGGTAATTCCTGTTATTATCGCAACTTTATCTGTCATGTTATAAACATTGAGCCTATTTTATGATATTTACGCTTTCTCTACCCTTCCATACCTGTCATCAAACCGTACGATATCATCCTCACCCAAATAGTCCCCAATCTGAACTTCAATTACCTCGAGAAGACTATCGCCAGGGTTTTCCAGTGCGTGTTTCATGCGAACAGGGATATGCACAGTATCGCTCTGCTTTAAGGTAAGAACCTCTTCCCCACGAGTCACTCTAGCGGTCCCAGTCACAACGACCCAAAATTCCTCGCGTTGGTGATGCATCTGTACTGAAAGCTTGGCTCCCGGATAGACAGTCAAGCGCTTTACCTTAAAATGATCTGATTCATCTATGGAATCAAAGGTTCCCCATGGTCTAGAAACCTTTCGATGGAAGGTAGGCTCTTCACGCTTACTACTGATAAGGCCATCTACTATTTTAGAAACATCTTCCGATTTATTTTTATCTGCAACCAAAACTGCGTCCGGGGTCTGAACAACAATGGTATCCTTAATTCCTACTGTAGTTAGCAACCCAAATTCAGAATAAAGATAACTTGAATGAGTATCCTCACTGACAACATCACCCTTTATAACATTGGCACTATCATCGCGGACTGACTTCTCCCATAGTGACCCCCAAGATCCTAAGTCACTCCAGTCAGCCTCCAAAGAAACAACATTAATATCAATGCCTTTGCTGATCGCTTTCTCCATAACTGCGTAATCAATAGAATCTGATGGCGACTTAGAAAATTCTTCTTCCCCCAGTCTGACAAAATCCAAATCCTCACTTAGTTTTTCAACCGACAATTTGGTCATATCAAATATTTTTGGTGAAAAAATTCTAAGCGCCTCAAGATAAGCTGAAGTTTTGAACATAAACATACCGCTATTCCACAAATAATCATTGCTCTTAAAAAGTTTTTCTGCGGTTTTTATGTCAGGCTTTTCAATAAATTCTTCAACTTTATGTAACTTGGCCTCTGAGCAGGGTGCACCTTTCTTAATATACCCATATCCAGTGTGAGGCTCACTTGGCTCAATCCCAAATGTAATTAAATCCCCATGACAGGCTGCCAAATATGCCGTGTAAAGGGCTTGATCAAATACTCCTACATTACCTATTTGGTGATCTGCCGGTAAAACAAGTAATATTTTTTTATCTTCTTCGCTCTTTTTATGTATATAGTGACATACTGCAGCTACTGCAGGTGCAGTGTTTCTTCCGATTGGCTCTAAAAGGATTGCTTCATAATCTAAATTAATATCTTTAGCTTGCTCAGCAATTAGAAATCTATGTTCCTGGTTGCAAATAATTACAGGATCCCTTAAGTCTAATGACTGAATTTTATCCAGCCTCATTAAAGTCTCTTGAAGCATGCTCTTTTCTGAGGTCAAAGATAAAAATTGCTTTGGGTATGTTTGCCTTGATAAGGGCCAAAGACGTTTTCCAAAGCCACCAGTAAGAATAACAGGAATTATTTGCATATCGGATATTGCAAATCTTTGCAGAATGTATCAGGCTGCTAGATGCTCATCATAGTAATTCTTGGACAATGCAAGCAAAGAACCAAAAAGTAAACCTACTAACAATCCCATAATGGCAATCTTTCTTCTGGCTGGCCTAACTCTAATTTCTGGAACAACAGCAGGATCCACTACCTTAAACGCGTACTCTTCCCTAACATTTGCCAGCATAATATTTTTTGTTTGCTCTTCAATCAAATTGTAAATTACATTCTGTGCATTAACTTGGCTCGTACCCTCCAATTGCTGTTCTAGAAAAAATATACTACCTTCTGTCTCCGTTATTGCCTGCTGTCTAATATGATCATTCAAGTCTCCGATCATATTGTTTGCCCACTCAGCCGCTACTACCGGATCACTCCAAAAAATAGAAAACGTAATTAATCCTGTCCGCCTGTCAGTCGTAGTAGAAATTACATTTTCGGTCATATATTGGTGTGTTTGCCACGCCGTCGGTTCCGCGTCATTAATCCAAGTATTCCTAGCATCGTCCCACATGTCTTGAAATAGGACTGGCCGTACTTGCCTGCTGACGACATATTGCTCGATAAAACTTCGTGAAGTTAAGGTAGCTAGGTAAGTTGCAGACTTATCCTCGCTATTACTCGGCAAACTTATCCCCGCAATACTTGCGATGTTGCCAAACTGACTTGCTAAGCGGCCTAAGTTGTCTCCTTCGTTTCCAGCCGATGCTAATAGCACATCAGCTCTATATATTGGTGTTGTTACCAATGCCACAACCAAGGAGGCCAAAACAGATGCGATTACGGGAATTATGAAATAAATCTTGTATTTTTTTAATAAAAGAAAAATATCTTTAAGGTCAAACAGCTTAAGGTCGCTACTGACGCCTTCTGTCTCAACATTCATAATGTCAGTTTGGTTTGTATTCATGATATCGATATTTTCAGGTATAAATAATTTTAAGAGACTTCGTATATTAAGGCCCACGATACCAGTTCAGTTTCCATACTTTACATTCGTAGCCAGTTCTTTATATTAGATAAGATTGTATCACCATTCCTATTAATCCCATATAACCGAAATCAAAATCAACTTAGGATAGCTACCTAGTTGGATATTAACTTACCCATTATATTATTTTCTCAAAATATTCAATTGATTTTTTCAATCCTTCTTCTAATCCTATTTTTGGCTTCCACCCCAAGTCCATAACAGTAGAGGAAATATCTGGTTTTCTTCTGATAGGATCATCGCCTGGAAGGGTCGAATAAATAATTTTAGACCCTGAGTCAGTCAATTTGATTATTTTTTCTGCTAATTCCTTAATTGTATATTCAGCAGGATTACCTAAGTTGTATGGCCCAGTTAGCCCAGGCCTTGAGTCCATCAGGGAAATAAAGCCACTTATCAGGTCGTCAACGTAACAGAATGATCTGGTTTGGGTACCGTCACCATAGACTGTTATGGGACTTCCCTTTAAGGCCTGGACAATAAAATTAGAGACCACCCTACCGTCATTTATATTCATGTGAGGACCATATGTATTGAAAATTCTTGCAACTTTAATATCTACATTTAGCATTCTATGAAAATCAAAAAAAAGTGTCTCAGAGACTCTCTTTCCCTCATCGTAACAAGATCTCACCCCAATTGGGTTGACATTACCCCAATAGGACGTTGTTTGTGGATGAATCAGGGGATCTCCATAAATTTCGCTCGTAGAGGCATGAAAAATAGGTACGTGGATTTTTTTGGCTAAATTCAGAAGATTCAACGCACCCTCAAAACAAACCCTAAGGGTATATACAGGGTCTTTCTGATAATAAGGTGGGGAGGCCGGACACGCAAAATTAACAATTTTTTTTATGGGTAGATCTAATTTTATTGGCTCAATAATATCTTTTTCCAGAAACTCAAAGTTTTCTAATGACTCTAGCTCAGAGATTGTACTTTTTTTGCCAGTATAAAAATTATCAATACACAAAACATACTCACCTCTCTGAACTAAACTTCTACAGAGATGAGAGCCCAAAAAACCTGCCCCACCTGCCACTACAGTGAATGGTTTATTGGGCATTTTTTCCTCTACCAATGCCAAAGTATTGAAATCCCAAGGATCTCAGTGTCTCCTCTTCCAAGAAGTTTCTGGCATCAAAAATAATAGGTGCTTTCAGAGCAGACTTTATAGAACTGAAATCACTGACTTTGAACTCATTCCATTCTGTCATTACCACCAACGCATCAGCGCCTTCGACACAGAGATCTTTTGATTCCATACAGTCAAGGAGAGGCTGACTTTTAGGCATCGCCTGCTCAAACTGATTGATAGCCTTTGGATCATAAGCTGCAACAGCCGCGCCAGCTTTATTTAGACTCTTAATCAATTCAATGCTTGCGGACTCTCTAATATCATCCGTCTCTGGCTTAAAAGACAGACCCCAGACTGCAAATTTTAACCCAGTTAAATTGTCACCAAATGTCTTCACGATTTTACTGAAAATTATCGTTTTTTGTGCCCTATTAACTAAATCTGTTGCTCTTAGTAGTCTCGGGTTATAGCCAAAAGTTTGGGCTTTTGAGATTAAGGCTTTAACGTCCTTTGGAAAACAAGAGCCACCATAACCAGGACCTGGATTTATAAAAGAAAACCCTATTCTCTTGTCACTGCCTATACCCTTGCGCACAAGGTCAATATCAGCACCCAGCAAATCAGATATGTTAGCAATTTCATTAATAAAACTAATCTTTGTTGCAAGCATTGCATTAGATGCATATTTTGTTAGCTCTGCCGACAACATATCCATAAAAATTATCTTATTATCAGAAATTAGTAATGAATAAAGATCAAGGAACTCCTTTTTCAAATTTTTTTGTTCAGCACCAATTATCACGCGGTCTGGCTCCATAAAGTCATTAATCGCCCGACCTTCCCTTAAAAATTCAGGATTTAAAGCAACCTGAACTGACAAATTTTTATTTTTTAGCTTATGCTCAAATAGTGACTGGATTTCTAAACCGGTTCCTGGTGGAACTGTAGATTTAATAACAACTACTTTGTTTTCTTTGATTTCTTTAACAATCGAATCTACAACACCAAAAACAGAAGTTAGGTCTGCAGAGCCCTCTGTAGATTCTGGGGTGCCTACACAAATAAAAATTAGATTACTAAAACTGACGGCTTGTTTTAGATTAGAGGTAAATTCTAATCTTTGTTTTTTTTGATTCCTTAAGACCATCTCCTTAAGTCCAGGCTCATATATATCAACCCTTCCTTGCTTAAGTTTTTTGATCTTATTTTGATCAATATCGATACAGCAAACTTCATGCCCCACTTCGGAAAAACATGCCGATGTAACTAAGCCGACATAACCCGAACCAAAAATAGTTATCTTCATCCAGCAGCATCCATTAAGGTTTAGCGTTGACCAAGCTCTCTGCAGAGATCTACACTAGCGGTCAATAGTGGGCGATTAGCTAAGCGGGAGAGCGCTCCCCTCACACCCGACAGGTCGCTGGATCAAACCC
>CAYXIJ010000012.1:0-69373 GCA_964465375.1 uncultured Gammaproteobacteria bacterium
GAATTCAGGCGATTCTTGATGAAAAAGAAGCGATTAGGGTCGCCAAGAAGGGAAATGACACATTAGCTGAGGCTGTTGCCCGCTACCCGAAACGTTATGGTGCCCTTGCAGCCCTCCCCATGCAGAACCCAGATGCAGCATCGCTGGAATTGACGCGCTGCGTGAAGGAACTGGGCTTTAAGGGCGCAATGGTTAATGGGTTTACCCAAAAAGATACAGATGATTCAGCCGTCTACTATGATATACCTGAATATCGGAGTTTTTGGGCTACCGTTGCTGAACTTGATGTGCCATTTTACCTTCATCCCCGTATGCAAATACCTTCCCGCGCCCAGAACTACGAGGGCCACCCCTGGCTAATGAGCGCGCCCTGGGGTTTTGCGGTGGAGACATCCATTCATGCTCTCCGGTTATGTGGTTCGGGTTTGTTCGAGGACTATCCCAGTTTGAAAATTATTATTGGCCATCTAGGTGAATTTATCCCTCATGCTTTGTGGCGGATAGATGCGCGTATGGCCTATTCGCCTCGTGGGTATCGCGGGGATCGTCCACTAGGCGAGTATTTTTTAAGTAATTTTTTGGTAACAACGAGTGGTTTTTTTAACGATCCGGCATTCAAAAATACCCTCGAGGTGTTAGGGGAAGACCGCGTTTTTTTTAGTGCCGATTATCCATTTGAAAGTATGCAGGATGCGGCAGATTGGTACGACAAGACACCGGTTATTTCCGAAGAAGCGCGTTTAAAAATTGGTAGAGACAACGCAATCAAATTGTTTGATCTTGATTTAGACTAAAGTGACTAACAGTATTTTCCTAGTAGCTAAGCCTTTGTGCATGGCAGCTATACCAGTTTAAATTTCTCTAGCGGCGAAATATCCAAAGAATAATCGAGATTATTGCACTTATTAGAATCATGGTCGTAACCGGCACATAGACCCTGAATCCAGGCCTTTCGATCAAAAAATCGCCTGGTAGCTTTCCAAGCGGAAGTTTGTTGAGCCAGGGCCACATAAATCCAGCGATAACTATAATCAGTCCTATGGTGATGAGTAGTTTTTGCATGCACTAATTTTAAGTAATTTGTTTGTTTATTGCAGGACTTAATAGTCTAGTGTACGGCTGAGGTATATCATTGAGAAATACCATTATGGTTCTATCAGATTTAGGTTTAGCTATGAGGGGGGTGCCAAGATTGTTAGTTTAATATTGTCTAGGCGCATCTTTCGGGTGGGTATAGCAATTTTAATTTTGGGCCTTAGCTCGGAGATTCTATTTGCGCACCATTCGATACCGGTGAATTACCTTACTTACCAAGAATCACCTCTGGTGCTAAGTGGTACCGTGAAAGATATTCACATTCGAAACCCACACTCTACTATTGTTCTTGAAGTAGCCGCAGAGGAAGGGATGGCCACTGAGTGGCTGATCCACTGGGCTGACGGGAATACCCTGCGGCGCCGGGGTGTAACACTGGACAAGATTAGGATTGGGGAGTCACTTATTGTTTACGCAAGAAGGCACAAGCGTGTTTCAAGCGTCGCATATTTTAGGAGTGCATCGCTTTCCGATGGTACATTGATTCCCGGTTGTACAGGCGGTGTTTACCGGGGAAATGATTATTTTGCGACCTGTGATAGAGAGGAGGCGCACTATGAGGTTCTTCCGAGCAGTGTAGAGAATCCTAGGGTTGCACAGGATCGGAGATAATGGGTTGCTGGTGATGGAGCTATGAAATACCAATTCGACCTAATCAGAGCGGCCGGTGGCTTATTGGTACTCATGGTTTTTTTATTGGTTCCGGTTACGATTTTATCTCCGCTTGGGCGACCATGGTCTTCCTTGGTCATTTATCTGTTTTTTTTTATAATGATTGCTGCCATTTTTTGGTTCAAACGAAATAAGGGCTAGGTAGGTGTTGGCTCTTGTATTCAGCAGCAGAAAAAACCTTTATTGACCCTTCTTGAGCTAGGGAGCTAGACTGCTCATTAGAGGCTAATACAGACAGAGGTGTTAGATAATGAAAAGCAGTATAAATAACCTAGTTTTAGCGACCTTGGCGGTCTGTGCACTAGTGCTGTCCTCATGTACGATGAATGACGAGGAGGCTCAGGCTCAGCCGGGTTATAGCTTTGATCCCACTTGGCCGAAAGATCTACCTAACAGCTGGAAGATAGGTGGGATAACGGGCCTGGCAGTCGATAGCAACGACAATATTTGGGCTTATAACCGACCGAATGATCTCACTTCGATCGAGCTCCATGCCGAATTAACACCGCCACTTGCGGAGTGTTGTGTGCGGCCACCATCGATGATTCACTTTGATCGTGAAGGTAACGTCATCGGCTGGTTCGATGCGCCGCAAGGGCACGGTATGGATGTTGATGACGATGGTTTCGTCTATCTTGGTCAAGATACGGTTCGCAAATACGATCCGTCGACCGGTGAGGTTGTCGCAGAAATCGCGCGTACACCGGAACGGGAGGGTGGTGGACGCGTCGGGCTCCCGCCACCGATGACTCGTCAACCAGGTCAGGGCGGAAGGGGCCCCGTTGCAGGTTTTTTAGGGCGGCCGCCTCCGAGCCCCGAAGAAATTGCAGCAGCGGAAATTGCCAAGGCTGCTTTCCGGGCGAAGTATCCCCCAGAGACGCCAATGATTGTGGGCGGGCTCGAGGAGATTCGGATTGTCGGAACAGACAACGAGATGTATGTTGCTGACAATTATCTCCGTGGACGTGTACTTGTTTTTGACTTGGACACCCTCGAGTTCAAACGAGGGTGGGGAGCGTATGGCAAGCCTTTATCCGAGATTAGCATCGACGACGCTGATCATGCCTACACACCAAACGGCCCGATGCCACCTGATTTTGCGGGCCACCTGACACTGAATGTGTCTAATGATGGTCTTGTCTATGCGGCGGACCGTAATGCAAACCGCATTCACGTTACGACAAAGGAAGGCGAATTTCTAAAGGAGTTTATTGTCGCGCCAGGCACTGGTGTTGGCGGCTCAACGGGTGGTGTAGCGTTCTCGTCCGACCCTGAGCAGGAGTACCTTATTATTTCGAGCCTGACGAACAACAGAATCTGGTTCCTCAACCGCGACGACGGCAGCATCGTGCACGAAATGGGCCACATGGGTGAAAACGGCGGTCAGTTCTTCGGTCTTCACATGATTGCTGTGGACTCGCAGGGCAATATCTATACTGGTGAGGTATTTGCTGGTGAGCGCGTTCAGCGATTTGTGCCTACTGATAGCCCCAGGGGAGAACTTCTTCAGCAATTAGCAGCGTTGCCGTTGCAGTAAGCAGAGTAGTTACTGATACACAAATGCACGTACTGTTTCGTGCGACGGTATCTAGTTAGCGTATGCGTAACTAGATAATCAGGTGGTAGCCGGAGGAGTTGGTTTTGGGTAGAGACTTCATGGTCATCGACGCGTTGGTTGTTGTTTTGGTGGCGGGTCTTGTGTTCGGATCAACTCTGGCAACCGGACAACAGAGGTCTCTTTTTGAGAATGAGCCCATTTCTATTGTGATGGGTGGATATGGCCCTCCTAGTACAAGCTTCAGTCTTGGCCTGAAGAGAATTGGCGATAGACTTGAAGAAAAATTCGCTGATGCTGTAAATGTCAGATACGTCTATAACGTTATGGATGTTGGTTTTAGTGGGGGCAGTGATCTTAAGTGGCTAGTTGAGACAGGTATTCTGACATTGGGTTACCTGACGATGGCTGATGGGATACCAGAACTGGAGATGGCAGCCTTGCCTTTTCTTTTTTCGGACAATACCACTGCTCGGGCAGCAATGGACGGAAAGCTTGGGTCTGCTGCCGCCTTGAGAATTGAATCAGCGGGCCCCTATAAGGTTCTTGGCTATTTTGAAAATGGTTTTCGCCACATTTCGAATAATGTTAGGCCTATCCAAGAACCAGATGACCTGAAGGGTCTAACAATTCGAATTCTTCCTGTACAGGCTAGGATTTTTGAAGCTTTGGGAGCAACTCCACATGCAATCAGTTTGCTGGCTGCGATTGATGCGATTAAGGGGGGCGCGATTGATGGCCAGGAGAATCCACTCACCAATACAGTGACATATGGTTTATATCCATATCAGCGTTTTCATACAATAACGAATCACTCGTACCTGTCTCGCCCTATTTTTGTTCACCGTCCTTCATTTGAGGCATGGCCTAAAGCATTGCAAGTGGAAATTGAAAAAGCCACCAGGGATGCAGTCATACTTCAACGTGAGCTGCATGATGAAGAGGAACTTGCGGCCTCTAAAGTTATTGAGAAGGCGGGAGGAGTAATTCATCAACTCACTCCTGAGGCACGCGCTAAGTTTATTCAAAGAGCGGATCTTGTGTATTCAGAGGCACGCACCAAGTACAGCAGAGAACTTCTTGGTCTTGTAAATCTTTTGTAGTGTCAAAGTTTTGTTTTGGTGTTAAGTTTTTTGTTGGTAAGTTAACAACATTTGCAGCCAATGGAGTCCCAGTGAATTTCTATAAAATATCAATCCTGATTGTAAATCTTTCTGCTTATTTAATTTTAGTAAGCGAGACTGGTGCCGGAGAGCGTTCAGATTTAGATGGTGTATGGAATCTTGTTTATGAATCGGCTCGCGATTCGGTTCTCAGTGGCACGCCATCCATCATAATGACGCAAGCGGGAGCTGAAAAAAATGCAGCCTATGATTTTATTCAAGATGATCCGCTTATGCGGTGTATCCCACCAAGTATTAGTCGGGTGATGCTCACGCCTTCGCCGCTTTTTGAAATCAGGCAGCACGAGACTTACGTGGAAATCAATTATGAGTTCATGGATGTGAAGAGGCGAGTTCCTTTGGATTCGTCTCTAAATCTTTCTGCTGCGCCCTTAGGCGTCCCCGAGCACCCGCATTTGGGACGCTCTGTAGGGCGGTACGAAGGAGAGGAGTTGGTGATCGAGACTACAGATATTGGTGAGGGCGTGTTTTCAACCCATGTACTTGTCGGGTATTACCAATCTGATGAAATGAGGACTACTGAGCGTTTTATCCCGGATGGTGATTTGCTGGAAGTGCGAATTACCCATCTCGATCCGGTCTACTATGAAGAACCTTTTGATATTATCTATCGGCATCATAGGACGGAGTCGCCCCTTCTGCACTGGGGTTGTGAACCAGAAAAGGCATGCGTTGATCCACGCCTTTGCTCTCCTTAAACTATTATGATATACAATTAGTTATAATATTATTTTAATTAATATATTAAGTAGAAAAAACCGATGAATAGACTCATGGAACAAGCCGATTTTTTGTTCTCACGGTGGTCAGGGGTGTTCCTCAGTATTTTGAGGATCATTACCGCTTTTCTTTTCATACAGCACGGAACGCAGAAAATTTTTAGCTTTCCAGTGGCTGCTTTTGGAGAATTTGACCCGCTCTCACTGCTTGGGTTTGGTGGTCTCTTGGAGGTTTTTGGTGGTACTTTGATTCTAGTGGGGCTATTTACACGTCCACTGTCTTTTCTAATGTCCGGTATGATGGCGGTCGCTTATTTTATGTTTTTTTCTCCCGGGGGATTTTGGACGGTCGCTAATGGTGGTGACGCGGCTGTGCTTTACTGCTTTGTGTTTCTGTATTTGTCGGCAGCGGGTGGTGGGCCTTGGAGTCTGGATTATTTATGGAGAAGAGGTAGATCGGACTAAAAAACAAACGTATCTAATGACTAATTTCTTGGTCTAGCGTGGTTTGGGCTGTTTTTAGTAATTTTTATTAGTGTGTCATGGAATAAACCACGTAATTAACAGCGAAACGGTAGGCAAGCGCCGTCATGGGTTCTGGGTACCATGGATCATCAGCATGCTCCCATGCATCACCCATATCCATATTGAAATTTATAGCCACTATCAGGCGACCCTCGTCATCATAGATTCCTCGCCAATGCGGCGTATCTCCGTCTGCCTGCCAGCGACCGCCACGACCAGGAATCTGGGTTCGTTGATCAAGGTCATACAAGACATGCAACAGAGGATCGTTATCGTCAATCTCAAGAATTGGACGATCTGGAAAGGCGCGCTGTATGGACTGAACAAAAACAGCCCATTCATAACTTCCCCAGAAGTCATCCACCATGAGAAAGCCGCCCCTGAAAAGATACTCACGCAACCTTGCTGCTTCCTCATCGCTTAGATACCACTGCCCGACTTCGACCGCGTACAACCACGGGTAGTCCATTAGCTCAGCGTCCATTATGCTTACTGTGCGACCCTGTGCTCCTGTGTCGAGTTGTGTTAGTCGGCTTAGTCCTTGGAGTAGATGTATTTCTGCTTCTGGATAATCTGTTAGCCAGGCACCACGTCCACGACGGCGATATCCAGCGTCTGAATATGCCAGGCGCGTGAAATAAAATTCAGCCTCTGGTCTACTCTCAATGGAGCTATCGGAAATTTGTCCGCTTACCTGGATCAGATACCCACTTCCTAAAAAGACAGCAATTAGGGCAGTAAAGGCCAGAGCATATTTTTTTGTAGCGATCTTTTGGGTAAGGACTCGGATACTGATTCCTCCAGAAAAATATTGCTGCAACCTGGTGGAGTTGATCAAAATTCTTTCCATTTTTTAATGGCTCTAGAGGCGGGTAGGACGATGGAGTGTTCAACGAGGTCGTAAACACTTTGTGTGTGTGCTCGGCGGCCTATTCCAGGATTGCTTGATGAGGTGGTTACTACAGTGAGCTCCAAGGCAGGAACGAGCAAAATGAACTGCCCTCCGTAGCCCCATGCGTAAGGGGTAGTAAAACCCCCCATTTCTCGGATCCACCAACCATATCCATAGGATCGACCGTTTTCTCGCGTTGATTTGGTGTGTGCTTGGAGTGATCTATTTATCCAGTCCGGCGGAATAATCTGATGGCCATCTATTTGACCATTATTCCGATATAACTCCCCAAATTTCATCATTTGTCTAGGGGTCATTTCCATATCATTGCCCCCAAAATAAATACCTTGAGGGTCTTGTGGCCAGGACGCAAGACGAAAGCCCAGGGATTTGGTCAGTGCTTGGCGTGCAAATTCCAGTGTGGTGATATCAGCTGCTAGCGTGAGGATCGCCGAAAGCAGATGTGTATTGCCAGTGCTGTATTCCATTATAGTGCCGGGGTGCAATTCCAGGGGTTGGCTCAACGCATAATCGACCCAATTTCGACTTTGTACCCACGCACCGTAATTGCGATTACTGGTTGTTTCCAGGCCGGACTGCATGGTCAGAAGGTCCTCAATGGTAATCCTGCGTTTGAGTGCATCGCCTTCTTCAGATAGCAATCCTGCAAAATAATCGCCAATCGGTTGTTGTACACTTTCAATGTGGCCTTGCTCAATAGCGATGCCTACAAGAGCCGAGATCCAGCTTTTTGAGACAGATTTCACATTTGCTAACTGTCTTTGCGTAGTTCCATTAAAGTACCGCTCGAAAACAGACTGGCCATTCCAGCTTATAAGTATGCTGTGTAATCTCGGCATGACTTCAGCTTTTGCGAGGGCATCCCGGAATTCAAATGTTGGTTGATTTAAATCTTCCGCCTGGGCATCAGCTAGCCCCAAGATGCCAGCATTCAGTATCGAGAGAGTAAAAAAAATAGCTAATATACAAACTCGTATTTTGCGAACAGATACTGCTAGCCTTCCGAGGGTGCTTAAATTTTTTAGTACGTCTAAAATTTCAGATTAACCAATTGTAAAAGTTCGCTACTATATTTTTCGCGCGCCTCAGAATATACAGGCTTGATTGCTTCAATAAATTCATTCATCTGATTTGGTGTGAGCTCAAGAATTTCACCGCCCGCTTTTTGTATTTCTTCCGCGGCCTCCAATTCTTCTTTTTCCTTTAATTGTCGCTGAAAGTCAACCGCATCCTTGATCGCTATTTTCATTTCTGCTTGAAGCGCTTCCGGCCACTCATCATATGATTGACGGTGCAGAAAAATTGGTCTAGATATGTAGAAGTGATTTGTCGCCGTATGGTATTGATGAAAATTATGCACACCGTAGGTCACGGTGTTAGCAAAAGGATTTTCCTGAGCATCTAGAGTGCCTGCCTTGATTCGGGTAATAGCCTCGGATAAATCGAGGATTTCAGGGGTTGCACCTAGCAATTCAAATGTTCGAAGATGAACCTTGCTGGGAAGGACGCGCATTTGCAGTCCCTCCAAGTCATTAGGTGTCTGTATAGGTCTAATACGATTAGATATATGCCGTAATCCGTTTTCAAAATATCCCAGAATGCGGTAATTCATCTGCTCTTCAATACGTGCAGTTAGTGTTTTTCCAAGCTCACCATCCATTGCAGCTCTTGCAGAAGAGCTATCAGAAAAGAGAAAAGGAAGATCTATTAGGCCTAAATCGGGGACGCGCTCTGTCATATAGCTACTGGATTGGTAGCCAAGCGTTAGCATTCCACGTTCAACCATCCATAAGATGTCAAGCCCCTGATAGCCGAGATCTAGGATGTTGTAGACGTACTTTATGTCTACCATGTCTCCAAATTTATCTATAAGTCGGTCACCTATTCTTTTCAGGGCCAGACTAAAACTGGTAGTAGGTGGTCCGTACCCGCCCATGATGATCCGGATTGGCGTGCTGGTTGAGCTGACGGGAATACTCTCCTGTGCTTTTGCGATAGACACTCCAAGCCCCTTTGAGGTTGTGCTTAAGCCTATTAGAGCCGAAGCTTTTAGAAATCCACGCCTTGACATAAACTTTCTATAGTGACCTATTAAGCCGCGGATTATGGCTGGGTCTGGGCGACTGTCAAGGTGAAGTTGGTGACATTGAGCCAAAACAAATATATTCGCTGACTGTCTTCGTCATAATGTATCCGGACCTTGCTGATTGGCGATAAGCTTTCTTTTCAATTACATTGGGTAGCTAGCAAGGGTTTTTATTACCATATTTTTTGGCTGTTTATCATCTTCTGAAGGGGATATTAAGTGGGTAAGTTGTGTTTTATGTTGCGCAGGACAATAGTAACAGTTGTACTTGCAGCATTTTTACTACCAGGATTTGGGTCTGCACAGGAGCGGGTAGGCGGGCACAGTGCCCCAGCGGTAAGTTCTGCTGCGTGGGTTACTGATTCTGTCTGTCCAGACGATGCGCATGCTGCCTTTCATGCTTGTGCGACTGAGGCTGCTAAAACTTTTGAGCCACCTCGTACCCCGGATGGCCAGCCGAATCTGAGTGGTATCTGGAGGCGTCGCGCGGCAGCACATGAGAGTCTTCAGTCTCATCCCCGAACGTTGGATGATTTTGGTGCTGCCAGTATCGTGGTAGATCCGTCTGACGGGATAGTTCCTCTGCAGCCTTGGGCAGAGGCACAACGTCGTTACAATCGTTCAGCCTACATTCATCACAATGCTATCTGTCGTTTGGACGGACTTCCGGTAACAATGTATATGACCGGCACTTATCAATTTATGCAAAGCTCAGGTTATTTCCTTGTCCAAGGCGAAGAAGCTCATGCGTACCGTGTTGTTTCTCTGGATGATCGACCCCATATTGGCAGGAGGCTCAAACTTTGGAATGGGGATTCTGTAGGGAGGTGGGAAGGTAATACCCTGGTAGTTGAGACAGCTAACCAGAATGCGAGGCCATGGCTAGATCAACGCGGACGATTCTATACTGATGAAGCACGGGTCGAGGAACGCTTTACCCTTATTGATGCAAATACCATACATTGGCAGGCAACTATAGATGACTCAAATGTGTATACCAGTCCGTTTACGATTGCCCTTGCTTATCGTCGTAGCACCGTAGAGGATTTTGAAATTTGGGAAGAGGCCTGCTTTGAAGATAATGATCTATCAGCAGAAATGTTTATGAATGTGGGCTACAAGGTCTACCCAGGTATTACTGGTGATGAGGCGCGACGATTTAAGGTTGCATGGGAGCTAGAGGAGGGGGAGCGGTGAGCCTAGAAACAAAGAAGTCTTTTGTTCCTGTCTTGTGTGGCGTGATAGGTTTTTTCATCTTGCGTTCAGCTGAGACTCATCATTCAATTGCTGCCCAATTTGATATGACGAAGGAAATAGCGATAGAAGGTCTCATTTTAGAGATGGAGTGGCGAAATCCACACGCATGGCTGCAGATTGAAGCGAGCAACGAGGATGGCCAGCCAGAGATTTGGAAAATCGAATTCGGTAGTGCGAATTCATTATACCGAAGGGGTTGGCGGAGAGACGATTTGCCAGTGGGTGCAAAGGTAAGCATTAATGGGTTACCAGCCCGAGATGGCTCAAGGGTTGTGGGGGCCGAGGATGTTACTTTACCGGATGGCAGAACACTTTTTGCTGGGACTGGGCCCGAAAATTGAGAGGTAGGGCTATGAGTTCATCACAATTTAGATTGCGACTAACCGCAACATTGTTTTATTTTTTGCCATTGCTTGGTGTTGGGCAGGATTATTCTCCACCTAGGACGGAACATGGTGATCCGGATCTTCAGGGGATATGGCAGGCTTTAAACACCGCGGTCTGGGACATCCAAGATCATCCGGCAACATTAGGCGTACCAGCTGGGCAAGGTGTTGTAATTGGTGGCGAAATTCCATACCAGGCGTGGGCTATAGAGCAAAGGGAGGAGAATCATAAAAACCGGTTGACGGCTGATCCGGAGGCAAATTGCAAAATGGTTGGGGTTCCTAGAATTACCTACATGCCGTATCCCTTTCAAATTTTTCAAACACCGGATCAGATTGTTTTTTTGTATGAGTATGTTCATTCAATTCGGAATATTTTTATGAATAGCACTCATCCTGAAGGTCCAATTCAATGGTGGATGGGGGATTCGCGTGGACATTGGGACGGGGATACTCTGGTAGTCGACGTGGTGCATTTTACAGATCAAACTTGGCTTGATCGCTCTGGAAACTTTCACAGCGAGTCACTTCATGTAGTCGAACGCTATACCCGAACAGGACCAAACCACATGTTGTATGAGGTAACTATAGAAGATCCAGAGGTATTTACTGAGCCTTGGCGGATGAGTATGCCTCTGTATCGAAGGCAAGAAGAAAATAGTCGGATCCTTGAGTATGAGTGTTACGCTTATCTTGGCGATAAAAATTAATGATAAGAAAAGTAGTTATTGCTGCCGGTGGCAATCGTCGTACCTTTACCGAAGAAGGCGATACTTTGGTTGCTTTTGTACTTCCGGAAACTAGTGACTAAAAGTTTTCTCAGTAAGGCGGTCCAACCGCGACACGCTTCCCGGTCACCGTATGACTCTCCGCCATGTCGATGACGGCGATCGCGTAATCCTCTTTGGAGAGCAAACTCGAGCCATTTCGATCGAACAGCGTCTCCTGATCTCCAAGCCGATAGCGGCCTGTATACTCGCCCGTTCCCATGATGGACCTGTACGCTGCCGACATTACAGTCCAATCGAAACCCGTGGAGTGTCGGTAGGCCTCGAGTGCCAGCCAGTGGCCTCGGAACAGGCCATGCATAGGGGTACCGGGTTCGATATCAAGGGTGTCAAATACGAGCATGCCATCCGTGTTCAGCGTCGTGCCGCTACCGACCTGTATAACGTACGGGGTTGCATCGCCAAGCCGGGAAGCTGCTTCGATGTAGGCATTCACGCCTCGAAAAGCGACCGCTTCCTCGGGTGTGTTGCCCGGCCCGACACCACCGACGGCAATGATTACGGCATCCGCGCCCTGGATCGTCGCGACGATCGAGTCCGGGTCGGTGACGTCACCCCGTACAGCAGAGAAATGTGCATTTTCAGTCCGCAAGCTTTCGGGATTGCGCGAAACACCGATGACCTCGTGGCCGCGGCGCAGAGCTTCCTCGACAATCAAGCTGCCGACGTTGCCGCTCGCACCATAGACGACGAAGGTGTCGGCAAGGGCGTTCGCTGCAAACGGTCCGAGCAGGCTCAGCATGACGAGGGTGGTTATGATGAAGTCTGGTCCGTTGCGTTTCATTATTACTCCTTCTTGCCGAGCGAAACAGCCAACAATAGCCGTCCCTGATTCGAAGTCAACTCGCTTGCGGTATCCCGCCGGCGCCAAGCTGGCCAGATTGTGCGATCTTCCCGTTTCTTGTGATAGTTTCGCGTCCCAGTTTCAGTGACGGGTACGGTCTCCCCGGCAGATAAAATTTTCTTTTCTATCAGGACTTCCTGGGAAAGGCTGGCTTCCAAACCAAAGATTTGGGAGGCATTTGCTCCAGCACTTACTTTGATTGCATCCTTTCTCGTCATCTTCATTGCAGTAGCGCTCCAGTGATTACTCGCTACCCTTTGTTAGCGGAAAGAGGTGGATACGCTAATGGTTTTTCCGCCGATTCCCTCATAAATCGCCTCATATTCCACCGGTTTATCGACTAATATGGGTGGCATATAGGATCCTGAGCTAACCAGGTCTCCGGGTTGGAGTTGTTCGCCGCGCCGTTGCAGTTCATCAATAACTACTAAGATTCCGTTCAGCGGATTATTGCCCAAGTAGGATCCGGGCTGTTTAGCTAATACATTCCCATCCCCATCCTGAAAGGTAACGGTCATCGTCTCAAGGCTTCGGATGAATTCCTCTGTCGGCATCACTTCTACACTTTCTCCAAGAACTCCCCATCGGGCCATTAGGTTGGATGCTTGCATTAAATACGGGTTAGGGGGACTGTTAATAAACGTTGGAGCAAGTGTTTCGATGAACGCGTAAATGCGATCAATATATTTAATTGCTTCTTCTATTGTTTGGGCAGCATTAATCTGATTGTCAGAAACACTAACGATGAAATCGGGCTCAGTAATTATTATTTCAGCTGAATTCAGGGGAAGCGTTGTACCGTTGGCTAAGAACATACTGACGTACATTACACCAACCATTGGACGATCCACGCCGGGCAGTGCAGCGTTAATTGGGTCCAAGCCAACAACTTTGTAACCTGCGCGAGGAAACATTGTATCGAACTGAGCAATCACGTTATCTCGCAAGTTGCGACCCATATTCATGGAGGTAACAGTATTCCGGTAGCAATCGATATTATTAATTGTGACACCTTCATTCCATGCTTCAATAATGTTTTGGGCCCAGTCCTCTAGAGGGCATGATTCTTCGGTTTGCGGGAATGTTGCGCTGGAAACTAGAATAAAAGGTAGCGCTATGATTGACGTTAAGATCAGGCGGTATAAATTTTTTGGGCTAATTTCATTCACAATCATTTTCATTATCATTTCCCAGAAAAAAATTACATTAAAATTAATTTCCCGTACCTAAAGCCTACAGTAAAACTTAGTCGGATATCGCAAATACTTCTCGGGCACTGGTTCAACATCTCATATCCAGCTACACTCGCCAGAAGGTGTTTTGGGTATGACTATTATCAATTCAGGAGGAATAAATATGCCCTATACAGGACGATTTGCGATGGCCCTGACTGTTATTTTTTCTTTAGGGTTATGGTCGGTTGCACATACTCAAGAAGAAGAGTTTGTGTATATAGTAGCTTATTTAGAAGTTGATCCCACAAGCGTGGAAGAAGTCGCTGAGTTACTGAAGCGGCACCGCTCGAGTACTCGGGATGCTTCTGGCAATTTGCGTTCTGAGATTCTTCAGCGTATTAACCGCCCCGGTCATTTTTCATTCGTTGAGGAATGGCAAGACGAAGCATCCTTTGATGCTCACTCTTCCTCAGAATACACTCAGGCGCTTCATTTAGCTCTGTTACCACATCTAACGAGTTCATATGATGAACGCAGGCACTTTGGATTGGCGGTGACTAGGAATGCTGCCGCAGGAGAGATCTTCGTTGTCACGCATATTGATATTATTCCACCCCGCAAGGACGAGGGACTAGCGCTTGTACAGGCAATGGTTAAATCAAGTCATGCTGACCACGGAAACATAGGATTTTACGCATTAATTCAAAGTAACCGAGGAAATCATGTAACGGTAGTAGAAGAGTGGCAAGATGAGGAGTCATGGCAGGCACATGTAATCTCTCCTCACATGCGAATTACAAGGCAGAATCTTCTGCCTACCAGTGGCGCGTTATATGATGAGCGCTTGTTTAAGCGGCTATAAAGAATATTTCAGTAGCTCAAGGATACAAATGTTCAGGCATCGGTCCTATTTGTATTAAAACGAAACGCTTGGTGCGCGCATGAGGATACTATTTTTATTTGTGCTTGGAATTATCAGCATTAGTGCATGCACTAAGCAGCCTGCCTTTACTGTATTGAGTAACCTTGGCTATCCCAATGTAGAGGGGAGTATTGGACCCCACTTAATGATCGGACCTGCTGGCACAGTGGTTCTCAGTTGGCTGGAACCAAGCTTCGAAGGTCATACCTTGGAATTTGCTAGCTATTCTGACGATGAGTGGTCTAGTGTAAACAGCGTGAGGGATGGACCCGATTTGTTGGCGAATTGGGCTGATTTTCCTTCGGTGGTTCCTGTTTCAAAGAATCTTTGGGTTGCCCACTGGCTGGTACTGCAAGGAGATAATAGTCATGGGTATGACGCTGTTGCCGCATTTTCACGGGATGGCGGGAAGCATTGGGAGGAGCCGTTTTTGTTGCACGAGGACATGACGCCCACAGAACATGGATTTGTCAGCCTTTTTCCATGGGATGAAGGAGTAGGCGCGGTTTGGCTCGATGGTCGAAATATGATAGTTGATGGGGAGCTAGCGTTTGTTGGGGCCACAGGAGAACCACTAGGGACAAGTCTCCGCTATGCGAAATTTTCAGGGGTCGGGGACCGCCAACTGTCGGGAGTTGTTGACCAGCTTGCCTGCGATTGCTGCCAGACAGATACTGCAATTGCGAATGGAGATGTTGTACTGGCATACCGAGATCGCACATCAGGGGATATCCGAGACATTGTTGTTCGTCGCTTGGAGCAAGGTAAATGGACTGAGCCATATACGCTTGGCCCGGATGGTTGGTTTTTTCCTGGTTGCCCTATCAATGGCCCAGCGATTGCGGCAGATGGAAATGAAGTGGCAGTTGCTTGGTTCGCAGCACCTAATGATGAGCCAAAGGTTAGACTGGCCCGTTCCTCTGATGGCGGGCGCAGTTTCCATAATCCAATAGATATTGACACGATCGGTAGTTTTGGGCATGTGGATGTGGTTTTGCTTCAGGGGGGGGCTGCAGCTGTGAGTTGGGTAAGGCGAGAGGGAAACAATCAAACCGCACTGACCGTTAGGCTGATTTCGGTAGATGGGGTGCTAGGTGAAATTCAAACTGTTGCCAGATCAAATACATCGAGGCCCATTGATTTTCCTCAGATGGTTTTTAGTGATGGATCTTTGATTTTTGCATGGACTGGTATCGATGGAGCTGGAGGTATTCAGACCGCGCGACTGGACCTAACCAGGTGATATTAAAAAATCTTTACGCGATTTAGTCCTTGTGCATTACTGCTGAATTGCGCACACTTATTCGACTGGATGTCGAGGGGGGCAGGATGGCTGCGGTTGGGCGAAACACACCGTGTCCGTGCGGTAGCGGAAAGAAATATAAATTCTGCTGTGCCAGCAAACAGCAAAATACGCCGGTAAGAGCTCTTTTAATTCGGGCGGTTATTGGTTTGATGTTAGCAGGCGGCTTGGTGATTGCACTAACGTCGTTGAGCGATTTTAGCTCAGACCAGACTGGCTCGAGGAGGGTGTGGTCCGAAGAGCACGGGCACTGGCACTAATCCATAATCTAAAAGGGATAATCCGTGCAATTTCGAGAAGGATTTGGGTTGTTCACGGTACTGGTACTGGTTTTTGCAATCAGCGAATCGACTTTAGCTCAACGCACAACAAAACCCGCGCTTCATGGGAAACATTGGATTGCAATTACTGGTAAGCCGCTCGCAGCAACTGCGGGGGCAATGACTTTTACGCGAGGTGGAAATGCCGTAGATGCAGCTTGTGCAATGCTGGCTGCGACATCAACGATGTGGGATAGCCTAGCGTGGGGGGGTGAGACACAAGCCTTGATTTATAACCCAAATAGCCAACGGGTAAGGGGTATTAATGCGCTAGGTGTGGCCCCTACGGGGGCAAATCAGGAGTTTTTCAGAGATCAAGATTTAAGCTTTCCTCCAGAATTTGGCCCACTTGCGGCAGTGACGCCTGGGACACCCGGAGGTCTGATGGTGATGCTGGCTGAATTTGGGACTCTGAGTCTGCGCGAGGTCCTTGAGCCCGCGATGGAAATGGCTCGTGGCTATCCGATAGAGGAATCTGAGTCGAGAAACATCGAAAGGGAAAAAAAGATTATTCAGCAATGGACGGCCTCAAGACGCATTTTTCTGCCAAATTTTAATCCTGATAATCCTGAGGCATGGTCAGCACCAATTCCGGGCGAAATTTTTCGACAACCTGAGCTTTTGGTCACGCTTGGAAAGCTGGTTGAGGCTGAGAGCCGGGCCTTAGGGGCGGGAAAAAATCGAAGGGAAGCTATTTTCGCTGCCTATGATCGTTTTTATCGAGGTGATATTGCTCGAGATCTTGTCCAGGCGGTGCAGGCTGAGGGCGGGTTACTTACTTTGCAAGATTTGGATCAATGGAAAGTATATATCGAAGACCCAGTTGTTACAGACTACAAGGGCACCAGGGTTTATAAGCTAGCTCAGTGGGTGCAAGGCCCTGTCATGCTGCAAGCGTTGAATATTCTTAAGAATGTGGACCTAAAATCTATGGGATACAACAGTGCCCAATATATTCATACGCTATACCAGGTAATGAACTTGGCTTTTGCTGACCGTGATTTTTACTATGGGGATCCGTATTTCCCGCCTGTTGAGCCGATGGAGGGACTGCTCTCAAATCAGTATGCACTTGAGCGTTACAAGCAAATTAATTGGACCCGAAATGATCCCAATGTGATGCCCGGTGATCCTTATCCTTTTCAGGGAGAAGAAAACCCATTCCTAGACCTGCTTGCGGGTTGGTCAACAGCGCAAGCGAATGCGGGAAAGTCTAGAGACGGCCCGACCAAGGCAGGCATGATGAGCCACGACGAAGCATTTGCTGCGGGAACCACCTCCATTCAGGCAGCAGATTCGGAAGGATGGGTGGTGTCAGTTACTCCTAGTGGGGGCTGGATTCCAGCGTTTATTGCCGGAAATACTGGAATTGGTTTATCTCAGCGTATGCAGAGCTTTGTACTGAAAGCCTCAATGAATCCATTTAATGTTGTCGCGGCTGGCAAGCGTCCACGAGCCACTCTTACACCGGGGATGGCTTTTCGTAATGGTCGGCCTTATTTGTCGTTTGCTGTTCAAGGCGGCGATACTCAGGATCAGAATCTGTTGCAGTTTTTTTTAAATGTGGCGGAGTTTGGCATGAGCGTACAGGAGGCGGTCGAGGCGGCCAATATTAATAGTTATCAAATGCGGAGCTCCTTTGGTGCCCATGAAAGTCAGCCGGGCCGTATAGTTGTACGTGAAGATGTACCTGAATGGATACGTTTTGAGCTTACTGAAATGGGCTATCTCGTGGAAACGGAATCCCTCACCTCAGGACCTATCACGGCAATTTTCTTTGACCACCGCCACGGTACTATGTGGGGTGGTGCAAGCGATTTCGGAGAGGACTATGGCATCGCGTGGTAAATCACGCATTTAGGGCGCTGATATTGAGAGCTGTAGCAATAAGGCCTCTAGCGGTGATCCGCTACCACTTCCCCATTTTTTATAACTACTGAAATATTGAGTAGATCCGCAGTATTTTCCAGTGGATTGCCGTCTATAAGGACAATATCGGCGAGTTTGCCGGGTTCTAGGGTTCCAAGCTCATGAAGTCGACCGATTGAGGTAGCTGAATGTCGCGTCATGATGGTAACAATATCCTGAGCCGAAAAGACAAGCCGCAGGGGCCTTAGTTCATGAGCAAGAGAATCTTTCGGTAGGAACGTGGTGTCGCTGCCGTAGCCGTAGGTAATACCTGCTTCCCAAAGAAATCGTGCGTTAACTGGTCCTTGTCCGGCGCTCGAAAGCGTGTTCATCGGAAACGGCTCAAGATCCCGAAAACGAGCAACATTGTCACTACCCGTCCTAGTTCTTATTCGCTGGTTTTCCGCGGCAAATGTTGGAACAAAAATGCCGAGGGTGGATATCATGGGGATTCCTGCTTCAGAGATTATTCGGGCAGAACTTTCGTCGAGTTGACCGATGATAGGTGTGTGCACGAGCACTGAAGTTTTAGCCTCAACAGCAGCGAGAGTATCTTGTACGGTTACCGCGTGCGTAATTGAAAGGATGCCGTGGCGCCTAGATTCTTCGGCAACGATTGAGAGGGCTCTTTTTTCAGGACCTTCGGGGGTAATAATGATCACAGTCTTGATGGCGTCTACTCCGGCGCTGGCTAGCGCCTTAACGGCATCGCGAGTTTCTTTTTCAGGAATCGGTATGCCGCGTTCCTGTGGGCGATAAGGTGGTCGTGATATATCAAGACGCGCAGGATCAACTCCGGGCAAGAAATGAAAAGGAGTTGCTGATAGAGGTACCCGACCGGCAACAAGTAGACGAGGCCCATTAATTTCATTTTCTTCCAGGCGCCGACGGAGCTCTAGTACTGTTTCAAGGGGATCTCCGGCAGACAAAACAGTAGTGAAACCGGCATCTAAATATTCTGCCATTCGATCAGGGGCCTCTTCATTGAGCCAGTCGTTAGGATTCTCCGCCTGTATTACATGGCGATGGGCATCGATAAACCCAGGCATTATTGTCATTCCCTCAGCATCTATTACCACTGGATCAGCAACATTTTGGGGGTCGGCAGACATAGAAATGATACGTCCGTTGCTTACAGTGATCGTTCCTTGTTCGATTGATCTACCGTTTCCATCAATGATCCGCCCATTTGTAATCATGAGATCCTGTGCGAGTAAATTTTTAGAGAGAGCTAGAAGGAGCCCGAGAACGATATTTTTTTTCATTGTTTCGTGCCTTTAAAAAATGCCTTTGATGGTGGTGTTATTTTTTTAAGATTTTGCCCGAGCAGCCAAGTCTAATTTTCTGCAAAACAGGATCTGGACAGCAAGTTAAAGCAAATTTCTTGGTGTAAGTCAGAATTACGATGAGTTTTTAGCCTTTAAAATATTTTAAACACCAGATTCTATGCCAAGGGACTAGTTTTCGGTACAATAGACCCCGATTCTCGTGACTTTTTAGCAAAAGAATATCTGATCTTATTTTATATTTATCAGTATTTTAAAGGTTAAATCTGTATAAGAGGATTAGGTATAAAATGCCCCGTATGGGGCTTTTTATTGGGGCTGTGCGTGGCACCGTACGGACTTAGAGGGAGAGCATAGAGTAGAAAATGGGCCAATGGCCCATTTTTTGTTCTGGTGATTAACAATGTTAGGCCTGATGGTTGATAAAAGTGGTTTGATTAGCTTATTGGAGCCCGTAGTTACTGCGTTGGGCTACGAGCTAATCGATCTAGATGTCCACACCGGAGGGCACAGAACGATTCGGGTGTATATAGATAGAGAGCACGGGATAGGACTTTCAGATTGTGAATTTTTGAGTCATCAGCTGAGCGCTTTTCTTGATGTTGAGGAGCCATTTTCCGGGAGCTATACCTTAGAGATTTCCTCGCCAGGAATTGACCGCAAACTGAGAACTTTAGAGCATTTTCGGCAATTTGAGGGGCAGGAGGTAAGGATTGAGCTAAACAGGACGCAAGATGGACATAAGCGCTTTAAAGGAGCGCTTATTGGGGTGAAAGGGGAGCAGATTCTACTAGAGCTAGACGGAGATCCTGTTAGCCTGCATCTGTCAGATATTCATACCGCACGTTTAGTGCCACAATTTTAACGTAATTTAAGGTACAAATTTAGTAAAGATGAGCAGAGAAATATTAATGGTTGTCGACGCCGTTTCAAACGAGAAGGGGGTCGAAAAAGAAGTGATTTTTGAGGCTATTGAAGCGGCGTTGGCTTCAGCGGCAAAAAAGCGTTCCGGCGAGGATATCGATGTAAGGGTTTCGATTGATCGAGCGACGGGCGAATATGACACATTTCGTCGTTGGGCAGTTTTTGCTAATGAGTCAGATGAGCTAGAGGAGCCCGCACACGAACTGCGCTTAGAGGATGCAGTTGACGTAGATGCTTCAGCTGAGCCAGGTGGTTTTGTGGAAGAGCCTATGGATTCCGTAGGCTTTGGTCGGATAGAAGCGCAGGCCGCCAAGCAAGTAATTGTGCAGAAAGTCCGCGAAGCCGAGCGTGAGCAGGTAGTTGAGGAGTATGAGGGACGTGAGGGCGAACTTGTTAGCGGAATCGTTAAGCGAGTCGATCGAAGTGGTACCTATGTTGATTTGGGGGGTAACGCTGAGGGCTTTGTTAGGCGCGAGGATCTTATTCCTCGGGAGCCAGTTAAGCCTCAGGATCGAGTTAAAGGGCTTTTGAGGGAAGTCAGCACCGAATTAAGGGGGCCCCAGCTTTTTTTGACTCGTAGTGCGCCAGATTTTTTGATTGAGCTTTTCAAACTTGAGGTGCCTGAGGTAGGTCAGGGCCTTATCGAAATTTTGGGTGCAGCTAGAGACCCAGGCCTGCGAGCAAAAATTGCGGTAAAAAGTAATGATAAGCGCATTGATCCAGTGGGGGCTTGTGTTGGTATGCGCGGTTCGCGGGTACAAGCCGTTTCTAACGAGTTAGCTGGCGAGCGTGTTGATATTATTTTGCACGATGAGAATCCAGCTCAATTTGTAATTAATGCTATGTCTCCAGCCGATGTGATATCGATTGTTGTAGATGAAGAAAGCCACAGTATGGATCTTGCGGTTGATGAAGAGAAACTTTCGCAGGCTATTGGGCGGGGAGGTCAGAATATTAGATTGGCCAGCGAGCTGACTGGCTGGGAACTAAATGTTATGACTGAATCTGATGCGGAGGAGAAAAATGAGCAGGAATCTCGGGAGATGTCGCGGGTATTCATGGAGGAGCTTGATGTCGATGAGGACGTAGCCGTGATTCTAGTGCAGGAAGGTTTTTCTTCCCTTGAAGAAATTGCATATGTACCAGAGAAGGAACTTTTAGCTATTCAGGAGTTTAATGAAGATATTGTAAACGAGTTGAGGGCCCGGGCTCGAGATGTATTAATCACAAAGGCAATAGTTAGCGAAGAGGTTATTGATCAGTCAGAGCCAGCAGCCGATCTACTTGCTCTTGAGGGGATGGATAAAGAGCTTGCTTTCGAGCTAGCTAGTCGGGGGATTGTGACTCGCGAGGATTTAGCTGAGCAGGCAGTTGACGACCTAGGAGACATAGAAACTTTAGATCCAGAAAGAGCGGCCACTCTGATCATGACTGCAAGGGCTCACTGGTTTGAGGACACTGATGAAGAGGAGACTCAGGAGTAACTTATGCCAGAGATAAAAGTCACCGAGTTTGCGGACATTTTGAAGGTGCCTATTGAGCGGTTACTAGACCAGCTGAAGGAGGCGGGTATTGAGGTGTCTAGCAGCGATGACACTATTAGCGAGGACGCGAAACTTGAACTCTTGACGCATCTTCGCAAGTCTCACGGTCGCAAGGATCCTGGGGCAGCTTCTCCTGGGAAAATAACCCTTAACCGCAAATCCCAGAGCGAGATAAGGTTGGCCAGTGGTAAGGGGCAAGCGCGCACGGTAAGCGTGGAGGTAAGAAGTAAGCGAACTTACATAAAGCGGAATATTCTTGAGGAGCAGGCGCGCGAACAACAGGAGGTATTGGATCAAGAGCTGCGTTTAAAGGAAGAAGCGCAAGCTGAGTTGGAGAGGGCTGCCAAGGCACAGGTAGAGCAGGAAGAAAAGCAGAAGGAAGACGAGAAACAGCGCAAAGAAGCAGAGGCCAAGGAGAGGGAAAAGGAAGCTAAGCTCCAAGAGGAAAAAGTTAATCAGCGCAAAGCAGCCCAGGAAGGGGCCCGTCGTGAGGCCGAAGAAAAAAGGCGGATTGCTGAAGAAGAAGCGAAAGAAAAAGCCGGTCAGCGACGCTTGGAAAAGGAAAGACAGAGGCGCCAACGGGGGGGCGGTGTCAATGACCTTGCTAGTCCAGATCGGACGTTGCATGTTGCTGAGGGCGCTAGCGCTCGGCGTCGGAAGCGTCGACCCCGTCGGCGTACAGCTCACGTTAGTGTAGATGCCCAGCACGGGTTTGAGCGACCCACTGAACCTGTGGTACGGGAGGTAGAGGTCCCAGAAACCATTGCAGTGAGTGAAATTGCTCAACGTATGGCTGTCAAAGCTAACGATGTGATTAAAGTTCTTATGGAAATGGGAATGATGGTCACTATCAATAAAGTAATTGATCAGGATACTGCAGTGCTAGTGGTGGAAGAAATGGGTCATACCGCAAAACCACTTAAAGACGAGGGGATCGAGGCACAACTCCTTGAGTCTCACGACAAAGGGACTGACGAGGCTGATTTTGAAACTCGCGCTCCGGTTGTGACGGTTATGGGTCATGTAGATCATGGAAAGACTTCATTGCTTGATTGCATTAGGCGAACCCAGGTTGCTGCGAATGAGGCGGGAGGAATAACCCAACACATAGGGGCATATAGTGTTAAGACGGAAAGGGGACCTATCACGTTTCTTGATACCCCCGGTCACGCTGCTTTTACGGCAATGCGCGCCAGAGGTGCGCAAGTCACTGATGTAGTGGTACTAGTGGTAGCAGCTGACGACGGTGTGATGCCGCAGACCATAGAAGCTATACAGCACGCAAAGGCAGCAGAAGTTCCGCTCGTTGTTGCCGTCAATAAAGTTGACCTTGAATCTGCCGATCTTGATCGAGTCCGCAATGAGCTTTCGCAGCATGAAGTCATTCCAGAGGAATGGGGCGGGGAAAATCTTTTTGTGAATGTTTCTGCTAAGTCAGGCGAGGGGGTGGATAAGTTGCTTGAGGCTATTCTTCTTCAAGCTGAGGTGCTTGATCTTAAGGCAACCAGCAAGGGTCCTGCGGCTGGCGTTGTTTTGGAGTCCAGCTTAGAACGGGGCCGCGGCGCAGTAGCAACAGTGTTAGTGAGCAAGGGATCTTTGCAGCTAGGAGATATTCTATTGGCCGGGCAGGAATATGGCCGGATTCGAGCAATGATCGACGAAGGTGGCGGCACTATAGAAAAAGCTGGGCCATCAAGGCCCGTTGCAGTACTTGGTTTATCAGGGTTACCAGCGGCGGGTGATGAAATATTGGTTGTAACCGATGAGCGTAAGGCGCGCGAGGTAGCCGAGTTTCGTCATGTTAAAGAGCGTGATATTAAGTTAGCCCGGCAGTTATCGGCTAGCCCTGAGGATGTTTTCAGTCAAATGGAAGGGGAGCTTGCCAAGAGTTTGCCGATTGTCATAAAAGCAGATGTTCATGGTAGTTCCGAGGCCCTTAAAGATGCACTTGTAAATCTCTCCACTGAGGAAGTTGGAGTAGTAGCGGTTGTCAGCGGTGTTGGAGGTATAACAGAATCTGATATTCAATTAGCCGCTGCTTCAAATGCTGTGGTTATCGGTTTCAATGTGCGCGCCGACGGAGCTGCTCGTAAGGCAATCAAGGAGACAGGTGTCGATGTTCGGTATTACAGTATTGTTTATGAAGCTATTGATGATGTTAAGGGAGCAGTTAATGGATTATTGGCCCCAGAGATCCGCGAAGAAATTCTTGGGCTTGCAGAGGTTCGAGACGTATTTCGCTCCCCGAACCTTGGAAAAGTAGCCGGTTGCATGGTGATGGATGGCTTTGTAAAGCGTAGCAGCCCAATTCGTGTTTTGAGGGACAATGTAGTTATTTATGAGGGCGAACTTGAGTCGCTGCGCCGCTTTAAAGATGATGTGACAGATGTCCGCGCTGGAACCGAATGCGGTATCGGTGTAAAAAATTACAATGATGTGAAAGTTGGCGACCAGATTGAATGCTATGAGCGAAAAGAAATCGCCAAAACTATCTGATGCCCCGTGAGTATCCCAGGAAGCTGCGCGTAGAATCCCAGCTCAAGCGAATCTTGAACGACCTTCTCCGTGACTCAGTGAAAGATCCGCGCCTAAAGGGAATTCGAGTTACGGCAATTAATCTTAGTAATGATTTAGGTGTCGCAAAGATTTTTTTTAGTACTTTTAAGCCGGATGAAAGCCCTGTTCCAGCAGAAGCTGCTCTAGTTAAGGCAGCTGGTTTTTTACGTACACGCGCCGGTGAAGTTTTGCGCATACACCGTGTACCAGAACTAAGATTTCATCACGACGATAGCGCAAAACTTGGGTTAAAAATTACCAGGCTTATCGAGGAAGCTTCCCTTAAGCAGGAACC
Organism: uncultured Gammaproteobacteria bacterium; assembly: GCA_964465375.1. Lineage (GTDB taxonomy): Bacteria > Pseudomonadota > Gammaproteobacteria > Steroidobacterales > Rariloculaceae > CAJWKT01. The sequence continues at coordinate 24,258 of CAYXIJ010000012.1, forward strand.
AGGCGTTCCTCCTGAATAATATTAAGATCAAGGGAGCTACAAGTGGTAGCAAAAAGATCCAAAAAGGCTCGGGAAATAAATGGAATTGTATTGCTCAATAAGCCACTTGGTGTGACGTCAAACCAGGCTCTTCAACAAATAAAAAAACTATTTGTAGCAGTGAAAGCCGGACATGCAGGAACCTTGGATCCTCTTGCTACAGGAATGCTTCCCATCTGCTTCGGATTTGCTACTAGATTGTCATCGTACTTGTTTGATTCAGAGAAGTCCTACACGGTTTGTGGTGAATTGGGAGTAGCTACGGACACCGGGGACACAGAAGGCAAAGTGATCCTCGAGGGCCGCAAGTTAAATATAAGCCAAGCAAAACTTGCGTCAACCTTAGAATTATTTTTGGGCCATATAGAGCAAGTTCCACCAATGCATTCTGCACTCAAGTACAAGGGCAGGCGTCTTTACGATTTTGCTCGCCAAGGCATTGATATAGAAAGAGAGGCACGCAAGATCTACATCTCATCGATCTCGCTTATTAGGTACCACTGGCCTGAGTTTGTTTTTACTGTATCTTGCTCCAAGGGAACCTATATGCGTACGCTTGTTCAGGATATCGCTAACCGGCTTGGAACTTGTGCTCATGTTCGCTCTCTGCATCGGAACACAGTACAGCCGTTCAGAGAGGAACAGATGGTGGGAATGCCTATTTTTCGCAGCTTTGCAGAAGAAGGACTTGATAGGCTCGGTGAGCTCCTTTTGCCGCCAGACGAGGCAATTGCTTGCTGGCCTCGAGTACTGATAAGTGACGTGAAAAGGATTAAGCTGCTTCGTGGTCAAGCTGTTGAGGCTGAGTCTCAATGGCCACAAAGTCAAGTAAGACTCTACTCTTCGCACGAGAAGTTGTTCGGTGTGGGAGAGGTTTTGGCGGAGGGTAAACTTGTTCCTCGGAAGATGATGGCAGACCCAGCCGCTTGGAATTAAAAGAATTGGGCGAGTACAATACACCGATATTGAAGGCGCGATAAAGAAGAAATTTGCTACGACAAGGGTAGTACGGAGTGATTTAGCATGGCACAAAATTCTGGGCAGAAGTCCGATATCATTGCAGAGTACCGGCGTAGCTCTTCTGATACGGGGTCACCTGAAGTGCAGGTAGCACTTTTGTCAGCAAGGATTAATGAACTTTCAGGGCATCTAGATACCCACAAAAAAGATCATCATTCTCGACGTGGTTTACTTAGAATAGTTAACCAGCGGCGAAAGTTATTAGATTACCTAAAGGGGCGCGACCAGGGCCGCTACGAGGACTTAATTGCCCGGCTTGGGCTGAGACGTTGAGTTTCAATTTTTATCTATTTATAGCCGGATGATTGCCTCCGGGCTGGATGGCTTTGATTTGGTGAGTTTCTTCCGAGACTGAGATTTTTATTAAAGGAAATGGACAGAGTGAAAGTCAGTAGAACATTCAAATATGGGGCCCATGATGTAACCATCGAGACTGGGGAGATTGCACGACAGGCCGATGGAGCAGTTCTTGTCAGTATGGGTGATACGGTGGTACTGGTTACTGCTGTCGGTGAGAAGGGACAAGGTGAAGCCAGGTCATTTTTTCCTCTCACCGTGAATTATCAGGAAAAAACATATGCTGCCGGTCGAATACCCGGTGGGTTTTTTAAACGTGAAGGCCGTCCAAGCGAAAAAGAAACCCTTACCTCGAGACTTATTGATCGCCCCGTGCGGCCCCTTTTTCCAAAGGGCTATATGAATAATGTTCAGGTTATAGCTACGGTTGTCTCAATCGATCCAGAAATTGACCCAGATATCCCCTCGTTGTTAGGAGCTTCTGCTGCTCTTACTTTATCCGGATTGCCTTTTCAGGGGCCTATTGCTGCTGCACGGGTTGGTTATGCAGATGGAGAGTTTCTCCTAAACCCATCTAGAGCCGATCTTAAAGATTCCAAGCTTGATTTGGTGGTTGCCGGTACGGAAAACGCTGTTCTCATGGTTGAATCTGAGGCAGCGTGCCTGACAGAGAGTGATATGTTGGGCGCGGTAATGTTTGGTCATGAGGCTATGCAGGCAGCAATTAACTGCATAAGGGATCTGTCAGATGAGGCAGGAAGAGTTCCTGTTGAGTGGCGCGCACCGTCGGAAGACGAATCTCTGGCTAAATCTGTTAAAGAGGCAGTAGGAACAAGCGTGGATAAGGCATATTCAATTGCCGACAAACAGGAACGTCTAGCAACCCTAAGAGACCTTAGGAGTGAGTTAACAGATACATTGGGAACCAAAGAACCAGATGGCTGGAGTACTGATCAGATTGAGAAACAATTTGGGAAGTTAGAAAAATCAACAGTGCGCGCTCGTGTGTTAGCTGGAGAGCGGCGTATTGATGGGCGTGACGCGAGTACAGTAAGACCTATTCAAGCAGAAGTCGGGATTCTTCCTAGGGCTCACGGGTCGGCTTTATTCACTAGAGGCGAGACCCAGGCACTCGTAGTAAGCACGCTGGGGACAGGCAGGGATGCTCAAATTATTGATGCGCTGGAGGGAGAAAGAAAGGATCCCTTTATGCTTCATTACAACTTTCCTCCCTATTGTGTAGGGGAAACTGGCTTTATGAGTGGCCCAAAGCGCCGTGAAATTGGGCACGGACGGTTAGCCCGTCGTGGTGTAGAGGCAGTTATGCCAGATATGGAAGAGTTTCCTTATGTCATTCGGGTGGTATCAGAGATAACCGAATCTAATGGCTCCAGCTCCATGGCAACCGTTTGTGGCACAAGTCTGTCTTTAATGGACGCTGGTATTCCAATTTCAGCACCCGTGGCAGGTGTAGCGATGGGCCTAATAAAGGAGGGCGATAATTATGTGGTACTTACGGATATTCTAGGAGACGAAGATCACCTGGGTGACATGGACTTCAAGGTTGCCGGCACTTTGGAGGGAATTACTGCTCTGCAGATGGATATCAAGATCGATGGTATCACCCGTGAAATAATGGAAAACGCTTTGGAGCAGGCGCGCACGGGCAGGCTCCATATTCTAAGCGAGATGAGCAAAGCAATATCTGAATCTCGGGAAGAGATGTCAGAGTGGGCCCCAAGTATTATTACATTAAAGATAAATCCAGAGAAAATAAGAGACGTAATAGGGAAAGGTGGTGCGGTGATTAGGGCACTCACCGAAGAAACTGGTGCGACAATAGATATTGACGATTCAAACGATGGCACAATTCGAATCGCATCCGTAAATGCTGCCTCGGGGCAGGATGCACAGAACCGGATAAAGGACATTACTGCAGACATCGAAGTAGGAAAAATCTACACAGGAAAGGTCGTTAAGATTATGGATTTTGGTGCTTTTGTCTCTATTTTGCCAGGCAAGGATGGTTTGGTGCACATTTCTCAGATATCCAGCGAGCGAGTAGAAAAGGTGAGCGATAAGCTCACTGAGGGGGACGAAATAAAAGTAAAAGTGCTAGAGGTAGATAGGCAAGGCCGCGTCCGTCTGAGTATGAGAGATTTAGAAGAAGGCTAATCAACCTAACTTCATAGCCTTCATTCTTTACCGGTAATAGTCTTCCCGATCACGGAACTGGCGTTCAGCTAGCTCCCTCCTTTCTTGAGCTTCGAGGCATAAAGTTGCTACTGGCCTGGCTTCTAGGCGTCTCAGTCCGATTTCCTCCCCGGTCTCTTCGCAGTAGCCATAAGTTTTTTCTTCTATCCTCAAAAGAGCAGAATTGATTTTTTTTAATAACTTTCTTTCCCGGTCACGGGTCCGGAGTTCAAGGCCGAACTCAGATTCCTGGGTCGCGCGATCATTCGGATCAGGAAAATTAGAAGCCTCGTCTTTCATGTGAACCATAGTTCTGTCGACTTCCTCCATGAGCTCTCTCTTCCAAGCTGAGAGAATCTCAGCAAAGTGTTCCAATTGACCTTTACTCATGTAGTTTTCTCCACGTTTCGGGCGATAAGGCTTAAATCCCCTGAGTGGGCCATTTAGTAGGTTTGGTACGCGTGCTGTGCGGTGGGCCGGAGTTGCACGTTTTTTTCTTTCTATTTTCTTTTTGGCTACTTTCTTTTTGGCTACTTTCTTTTTCGGCGGTTTTCTTGATTTAGCTGCTTTTTTGTACGATTTTTTCGAATTTTTTTTACGGCTAGGAGATTTTTTCGTTGATTTTTTTTGAGTAGATTTTTTGAGCGCAGGCTTTTTTGCTACCTTTTTTCTCGCAGCATGCCCCGCCTTCCTGCTTCTCTTTTTGGTGGTTGTTTTCTTAGTTGCCATATTTACGCATTAGCATAAAAATCAAGAGGCGGGGATTATACAGATAGAGAGGCAGAGGGGAAGTACTGGGCAGCATAAAACCAGTGATATTTTATATTGTATCAGTCAAGTCTGGGTGCTTGAGTTGATGCTAGTTTCTTCAGCAATTACCGTCGTGTAGATACCGCCTCTGACGTTGAATTTTGCGGTCAATCGAATAAATCTAGGATGCAGGGTATCCTCAAGGTCACTCAATATTTTATTCGTGACGGCTTCATGATAGGTTCCAATATTCCTGTAGCCGGAGATGTACTTCTTAAGGGACTTAAGCTCTATACAGAGAGCATCTGGTATGTATTCTAGGCGTAAGGTTGCAAAGTCCGGTTGGCCAGTCTTTGGGCAAAGGCAGGTAAACTCTGGTATACGTATCCTAATCATGTAATCCCTGCTTAGATGAGGGTGTTCAAAGGTTTCCAGGGTACTCTTTTCGTTGCTAGGGTCGCCTGTTTTGGGAGGGGTTGTCATCGGTAAAAATTAGACCAGAGAATAATCCGTGGGGACGTCGTTTTGCAGATCATTTTACTTTACACTAGTGTCGTCGAAGCAGCTATTGCGGCTTAGTATATGCTCGACCAATATCAACAGAAGACGCCATGCGCCTGACTAAAATTAAGCTTTCGGGCTTTAAATCGTTTGTCGATCCTACGACCATTAGCTTTCCTAGTAATCTCATTGCGATTGTTGGGCCTAATGGGTGTGGAAAATCTAACGTTATAGATGCAATTCGGTGGGTTTTAGGTGAGGGTTCCGCCAAAACTCTTCGCGGAGACTCTATGGCCGATGTTATTTTTAACGGTTCGGATGGGCGAAAGCCTGTCGGGCAGGCCAGCATTGAGTTAATTTTCGATAATTCTGATGGTGGATTGGGGGGCGCGTACGCTGGGTATTCGGATCTTTCTGTGAGGCGTACCGTTACCCGGGATGGCACCTCCCAGTATTACCTGAATAATGGCCGATGTCGTCGGAAAGATATCACTCAGCTTTTGTTAGGCACCGGATTGGGCGCTAATAGCTATTCCATTATTGAGCAAGGAATGATATCGCGTTTAATTGAGGCGAAGCCAGAGGATTTAAGGGCTTTTTTGGAGGAGGCTGCTGGAATTTCCAAATACAAGGAGCGGCGACGAGAAACAGAGAATCGCATACGCCATACGCGTGAAAATCTTGAGCGGCTTGTCGATTTGCGTGAGGAGATTGGGAAGCAGATTGACCGTCTACAGCGTCAAGCCCGTGCGGCCGAGCGGTACAAGAAACTAAAAGCTGAGCAGCGGCGAACTAGCGCTGAGCTTCTGGCGCTCCGTTTAGTTGGCCTAAAGAAAGAGGCCGGCACACAGGAAGCGGAATTGACAGGCAAACAGACGGCCTTAGAGGCGGCTTTGGCTCAGCAGCGGGCTTTGGAGAGCGATGTCGAGCGAATACGTGCTGATTTGAGTGAACAGAATGATAGCTTCTCTGTGCTTCAGGGTGATTACTACAAGATAGGCGCCGAAGTAGCTAGATTAGAGCAGTCTCTCCAGCATCGCCAGGAATTAAGCCAGCGTCAATCGGAAGATTTGACAACTACAGTTAAGCATTTAGATGAGATTGAGGGACAAATCGCCGGGGATCTTGCGGAAATTAAAGAGATCGAGCAAGTACTGGAGCAAGAGTTTACCCCCAATCTGGAGCGCGCACGCGCTGATCGTGAGTCATCTGCACGCGACCTAGTTGAAATAGAGCAAGCTATGGAGCTTTGGCGGCAGAAGCGTGATGAGCTAGCAAGGCAGCTGGCTGAAAATGCTGACGATTTAGATAGCATTAGAGGGGAAGTACAGACTGGCTTGGGCCGATTGGCTTCGCTAGAGGCGCTACAGGAAGTTGCGCTAGGTAAGACAGTGTCGGGTGTAAATGATTGGCTGGAAGCCCATGATTTGATCAGCGAGCCGCGTTTGGGGCAGAGCTTGACTGTTAAGCCTGGCTGGGAGCGTGCAGTAGAAACAGTGTTGGGGAGTTACCTTCAGGCAGTATGTGTTGATGAGCTTGATAGGGTTGCTGGAAGCCTCGAAAAATTATCCCAGGGCGGACTTATGCTCATAGAGCAAGGTGATTCCGTGAGGGGCAAGGGTCTAATGGGCGGGAAACTTCTGGATTATGTTGAGGCGCCTGTAGGTGTGACGCAACTATTGAAAAATGTGCGTGTAGCAGATTCATTAGCTGAAGCACTAGAAATACGCAGAGATCTTAAAGTTGATGAGTCAGTTATCACGCGGGATGGGTTTTGGCTAAGCTTAAGCTGGCTAAGAATCAATCGAGATGATGACCCTCAAGTTGGCGTTCTGGCACGCGCCGAAGAAATTGATTCTCTAAACGAGGGGCTGGGTGAGGCCCAGAAAAACCTTACAATTTCTCAGGATAGACAAAGTAGCCTTGAGGAACAGCAGTCAGATCTTGAGAGCATGGGTGTCGAATTTAAAGTTAAGCTGGATCAAGCTCGTGAGGGGCTTGATCAGAAAAGGGATTTCGCGCAAGAGCTAGAAATCAAAATTGAGTCCTGTCGTAGCTCAAAAGAATCGGCGACTGCGGCACTTCAGAGGGTATATGCACAAAGAGACTTATTGCTAAATCGCCAAAAAGAACTTAATGATGAGCTTGATACATCGAAGGAGTCACCCGGCAATGAAGATGAGACTTTAGAGGTCAAGCTCAATGAGCGCTTGGATTCCGAGGTACGACTTACTAGGGCCCGGGAAGAAATGGCTGAGACAGATGACAAGTTGCGTGAGAAGCAACAAGAAGTCGTCAGTCAGGAGCAGGTAGTTAGTGCTGCTCGCATTGAGGTGGAGGAAATGGCTCTTGTAGTGCGTGAGATGCAGGTACGGGCAGAGACACTTGCTGAGCAGCTTACGGAAACTAGTTTTGAGTTAGAAATGTTAGAAGAGGAGCTACCAAAGGACGCAACTACTGAAATCTGGGAGAACTCACTGGAGAACATCGAACGGCGCATTCAGCGTTTGGGCGCAATTAATCTTGCGGCAATCAGTGAATATGAGGAACAATCCGAACGTAAACAGTACCTCGACGCTCAGCATGAGGATTTAAGTGATGCCCTGGCAACGCTGGCAGACTCCATACGCAAAATTGATAGGGAGACGCGTAGCCGGTTTAAGGAGACATTTGACGAGACAAATAGGGGGCTGAATAATTTATTTCCTAGGCTTTTTGGGGGTGGGCAGGCTCATTTGGAGCTTGATGGAGAGGATTTATTAAACTCAGGGGTAAAAGTTATGGCCCGACCCCCCGGAAAGCGTATTAGTACTATTCATCTATTGTCTGGTGGAGAAAAAGCCTTGACGGCTGTTGCGTTAGTTTTTTCGATATTTGGACTAAACCCAGCCCCGTTCTGTCTGCTCGACGAGGTCGATGCGCCACTAGACGATGCAAATATCGGCCGCTTCTCAGAAATCGTGAGAGAGATGTCGCAGCATGTTCAATTCATTATCATCACTCACAATAAAGCGACAATGGAAATTATGCATCAGCTAACTGGTGTAACCATGAATGAGCCGGGTGTTTCTAGACTTGTTGCCGTAGATATAGATGAGGCTGTAAAGATGGCGGCGGTCTAGGCGGGTGAATGATGACAGAAATGCGCTTGATATTACTAAGCTTAGGATTGCTTTTTGTGGCCTACTTGTATTTTTCCGGGCGCAGTAGTTTTAGGTTTTCTTTAAAACATCAGCAATTTAAAAATCTTCCCGATCAATCAAAGCTAGAGAAAGGATTGGTCGATACCATTAAGGAGCATCAAAGGGAACCAGCTGTAGAAAAGGTAGAGCCAAAGGATAAAGTAGAGGGAAAGCCACTCGTAATTAGAGTTGTGCCAAGAGACGGAGAATTTACTATGGAGCGCATTGTTTTAGCGTTGCATGAGGCAGGCTTAAGACAAGGTAAATACAATATTTTCCACTTCTTCCGCGAATCCGTGCCAGAAGAGACTCTTTTTTCCGTCGCAAATTTGAGAGAGCCCGGTGTTTTTGATCTCACTAATTTAGAGCAAGAGAAAGTTCCAGGGCTAAGTTTTTTTCTTATGCTTCCTGGTCCCACGGATCCACTGGGCAGATTTGACAGAATGGTCGAAACTGCTAGATGGGTAGCGGAACAACTTGATGCTGATTTATTTGACGAAAGAGGTAGTTCGTGGAGCATCCAGCGAGAATGCTACTTTAGAGAGGAAGTTGTTGAGTATTGCCAACAGTTTAATATGTCCTAACGGCTTTTAAGTGCCCCCTAAGAACGAGAAAGTAGTTTTTTTTGAGCTGGAAAAGCTGCGGGAAACCATTGAGCAATATAATTTTGCCTATTACGTATTGGATGATCCAGCTACTTCCGATTCAGAATATGATCGTTTGATGCGACGATTGGTGGCTCTTGAGGAAAAATACCCTAATTTTTTAGTGCTTAATTCACCAAGCCAGCGAGTTGGGGTTCGACCGATAAGCGAATTTAAAGAAGTTAGACATGGTTTTCCTATGTTGTCCCTTGAGAATGCTCTGAGCAAGGACGAACTTGTCAATTGGTTAGGTCGCAGAGTCAAGAAGCCTCTCGAGGCAGCGGGAGTGACTGGGAACGATATCGATTTTGTTGCCGAACCCAAACTTGATGGGGCTGCTGTTAGTGTTCGCTATGAAGAGGGGTTGTTAGTTCTTGGTTGTACTAGGGGGGATGGAAATTTTGGCGAAGATATTACCCACAATATTAGAACTATTCGGGCCGTACCACTCAGACTCAAGGGAAAACACCCTCCACCGGTACTAGAAGTTAGGGGTGAGGTATTTATGCCTAAAGCCGATTTTTTAGACTACAACGCTCAGGCTCTTGAGGGGAATAAAAAACGCTTTGTTAATCCGCGTAATGCAGCGGCAGGTAGTCTTCGTCAACTGGATCCAAGGCTCACGGCGCAACGCCCTTTGGATATATTTTTTTATGGCATTGGGGATGTCGTAGGCTGGAGTGCCCCGCATAGCCATAGCGAGCTATTGGGTAAACTGCGTGATCTTGGCTTAAAAACATGTCGTGACTCAAAGGTTGTTAAGGGCCTTCAGGGTTGTTTAGACTATTATTTGGGTATAAGTAAGAAAAGGGATGATTTACCTTACGAAATAGACGGTGTTGTGTATAAAGTTGATAGCCTTAGGATTCAAAGAGAATTAGGCTTAAGTCGAAGACATCCAAATTGGGCGATCGCTCACAAATTCCCTCCCCAAGAGGAGATAACTACAGTCAAGGGCATTGAATTCCAGGTGGGGCGGACTGGAGCCCTCACGCCTGTTGCTCGTTTGCATCCGGTATTTGTGGGGGGCGTAACAGTGAGTAACGCTACCCTGCATAACGTGGATGAACTTAAGCGCATCGACATTAGGGTGGGGGACAGTGTAATTATTAGTCGTGCTGGTGATGTAATTCCAAAAATTGTTAAGGTCTTAGGAGAAAGGAGACCTAAGAACGCAAGCATAATAAGCGCGCCAAGGAGCTGCCCTATTTGTGGCTCAGACACAATTCGTGCAGAGGGAGAAACCATTGTGCGCTGTGGGGGTGGGCTTATTTGTTCGGCCCAATTGAAAGAGACAATCCGGCATTTTGCCTCACGCAAGGCGATGGATATTGATGGGTTAGGGACAAAATTAGTTCATCAACTAGTATCATCCGGAACTGTTAAAAGTCCCGCAGATCTATATGATCTCTCCCTTGATCAATTAGTGGAATTCGAAAGAATGGGAGAGAAATCCGCCTCCAATATTCTTAATGCGTTATCTGAAAGTAAGTCAACTACTTTTGGGCGATTTTTATTTGCATTGGGTATTCGTGGTGTGGGCGAGGCAACGGCTTTAGAGCTTTCCAAAAATTTTTCTTCTCTAGAGAATCTTATGATGGCATCTCGAGAACGCTTCCTTGAGATACAAGATATTGGTCCAATAGTAGCTACTCACATCAGTGCTTTTTTTCAAGAAAAATTTAATTTGGAAGTCGTTGGAAAATTGAAAGCAAAAGGTATTCAGTGGTCAAATGAGATTATACCTGTTGTTTCGCACTTACCCTTACAGGGAAAAACAGTAGTACTCACCGGGTCCTTGTCCGATTTCAGTCGGGAAAAAGCAAAAACGCAATTAGTTGCTCTTGGAGCAAGGGTAGCAACTAGCGTGTCAAGAAATACTGATTTTATTGTTGTTGGAAAAAATCCAGGATCAAAGTTTGCTCAAGCCAAAGAGTTAGGTATTGAGATTGTCTCAGAGACTGACTTTTTAGCAATCGTTCAGCAGAATTAGGCTATAACTCCGAGGGATCTGTCACAATTTCAGCAGCCGCACGAAGAGAGCCCACAAAAGCTTCAATTTTTTCCTGGCGCACAAACTGAGTTAATTCCGTCCTCACTGGATCGAGTCCCGGTGCAGCCTGGTCCCGCTTGTCTTCCAATAAAATTACGTGAAATCCAAACTGGGTTTCCACTGGTTCTGATGAATGACTTCCCACCTCCATGTTACGCACTGCAGCCGCAAATGGTGCAACCATGGTTTCTGCTGCAAACCAACCTAGGTCTCCACCATTAGGACCGCTTGGCCCGGTCGATCGATCGATGGCGAGTTGTTCAAAATTTTGACCACGGCCAAGCTCCTCAATAACTGCAAGGGCCTCTTCATGATCGTTTAGAAGGATATGTCGGGCCTTGTACTGGGGCCCTGAAAGTTGATCGATATTTTTGTCGTATGCCAACCGAAGCTCAGCTTCAGAGACAGGGTTCCGTTCAAGGTAGTCTGATGCCATACGGCGAGCCAATATTTGGTCTCTTTGGATGCTGAGTTCTGCGATTATTTGAGGATCATTGCTTAATTCTTCGGTTTCTGCCGCATCCGCTAGCAGTCGGATTCTTATTAATTCGTCCAGCATAGTTTCGCGCTCAGAGTTTGTAAGATCCTCAGCATTTTTTTGAATACGGCTTCGTGCGTACAGATCGAGAGCTGAAAGTAAGATAGGTGAGTTGTTTACTCTGGCTGCAACTGGCGGGTTGTTGCTGCTCTCAACATCTAACTCATTCTCGCTACAGCCAAGTGCTAGGGTTAAGACAGATATGGATAATAGTTTCAATCGCACTGAAATCATAAGAATTCCTTTATCATCTTTTTAAGAATTGGTGTTTGTTATTGATAGTGCAGTAATGCTGACTGCATGAATGTCCGTATCCATCATCTCACCAAGGGCTTCAAAAACCAATCTATGGCGGTCAATTGGGCGCATTCCCGAGAAAAATCCAGAAATTATCCGGATTTTGTAGTGTCCTTTCCCCTCTTGTGCTCCTGCATGACCCTCATGCGATGCAGTATCATCGACAATCTCCAAGGCCTCCGGGCGAAATGCTTCCTCAAGACAGGAACGAATACGGGTAACACAATCCTTTTTGGTGGTTTTGTTGCTCACTGTCTAATTTTAAGTGGATTAAGCTGAAATTAGGATGCTGTGCTACTAGGGTTTTTGTCTGTACTTGTATGGCGCGTAATCCAGATGGCTTGAATAATTGTCGCAACTAGCGTTATTCCAAGAACTCCAAATAATTTGAAATTTACCCAAATGGACTCACTGAAGTTATAGACTACAAATAAGTTAGTTGCAGCCAAAAATAGAAAAACACCTATCCACATGACATTAATTTTTTTCCAAATGGTGCTATTTATGGTAATGACTTCACCCATGAGTCGTTCCATTGGGGTTGACTTCGTTAGTAGTTGGGTCCCTGAAAAGCCTAATGCTAAGAGTGCATAGATTACTGTAGGTTTCCATTGTATGAAAATTCCATCCCGAAGCCATAGAGTCATCGAGCCAAAGACTAGGACCAAAAGGGTAGATAGCAGCACCATACGACTTATTGAGCGCTTCCATAGCCATAGGATAATAATCTGAATAACCATTGCCGCCATTATCGTTGCTGTTGCGACATAGATGCCAGCGATTTGGTATGCGAGAAAAAATGCGACAACGGGAAAAAAATCCAATAGTAGCTTCATGATATGCAGCCGTAAAAAGCCTTAAACCTACGTGGAAAACTTGAGATTATCAGATTAGGCGGGTTCAAGGGCAAGGAGCCAGGACTGAGGAGGGTAAAGAAGGGCTTTTGGTGAGACAGCAGATTCCCAAGCGCTGACCAGTGAGAACCGCATTCGAAGTGAGTATACTATCCGAATGCCAGGCATCGATATAGCGGGCTTTTTGGGGATTCTGTCCGTGGCCATAATTCCTGTACTGTTCGCAGTAACCCTGCATGAGGTCGCTCATGGGTGGGTAGCCATGAAGTTGGGTGATCGAACAGCAGAGATGGCAGGGAGACTCACTGTTAATCCAATCAAGCACGTGGATCCTATGGGTACGGTTGTTGTCCCGGTGGTACTTGCGTTATTTTCCCCATTCATTTTTGGGTGGGCTAAACCGGTTCCGGTGGCATTTCATAACTTGCGTCAGCCTAGGAGGGACATGGTTCTAGTGGCAGTTGCTGGACCAGTAGCCAATTTAATCATGGCGTTAGGCTGGGCTCTTATTAGCGGGTTATTGTCACCGTTATTCATAAATGCTGGTGGGCTTTCAGATTGGATAGCAGGGATGTGTAAGCTTGGGATCTTTATAAATGTCATTCTAGCTGTATTTAATATGCTACCTATTCCCCCTTTGGATGGTGGGCGGGTTCTTGCGGGGCTGTTACCCCCAAGAAATGCACTCTTGTTGCATAGAATTGAACCCTTCGGCTTCATGATTGTTATTGGCCTGATGCTTACGGGGACGCTGTGGAGACTTATTGAGCCATTTATACTTTTTTTCAATGATTTTTTCTCTTCGGTTGCAGGCATGGCGTAAATGACTATTGACTCGAATCAGTCTGGTAAAGCGGAGCTTAAGCTTGTGTCGACTAGCCCCCCTCCAGTGAGTGGCGAGGGAGGAGCACCTTCACAGGGCGAAATGCCTTTTGCTGTTGTAGAAGGCGAACCGATTACAGAATTGCCACGCGATCTTTACATTCCGCCCCATGCACTCGAGGTATTTCTAGAGGCCTTTGAAGGGCCATTAGATTTATTGTTATATCTAATTCGGCGTCAAAATCTCGATATTCTAGATATCCCTATTGCTGAGATCACCCGACAGTATGTTGAATACATAGAATTGATGAGTGAGATGCAATTTGAGCTAGCAGGCGAATATCTCGTGATGGCTGCAACGCTGGCAGAGATCAAGTCAAGAATGCTGTTGCCGCGGTCAGAGGAAATGGAAGATGAGGAAAATGATCCTAGGGCTGAGTTAGTCCGGCGTCTTCAGGAATATGAGCGCTTCAAGGTAGCATCTGATGAAATAAATGCTCTTGAGCGCCTAGAGAGAGATGTTGTCCAAGCTAGAGTAGAAGTTTTGGAGCGAAAGGTTGTCACTAGGTTGCCGGATCTCACGCTTAAGGAATTAATGCTTTCCTTCAAGGATGTTATTGCTCGTTCGGAGCAGTTTGCTAACTTACATCTCGAGAGAGAGCCTCTATCCGTCCGAGAGCGTATGTCAGAGATTCTAGTAAAGCTAGAAGGTAAGGTTTTTACTGATTTTATAGACCTATTTAACCCCAAAGAAGGCAGGATGGGCGTCACTGTGAGTTTTCTTGCAATTTTAGAGCTACTTAGGGAGGCATTAATTGAGGTAGTACAGCAGGATCCCTATGACCCTATTCATGTAAGGGTTTCGCACAAACCAAAGCTTGGGCAAAACATCACTAAAAAAGAGCCAGCTTAGCTAGGAAAGTATGGAACATACTGAGATTAAAAAAATTACAGAAGCAGCCCTATTGGCTGCTGGTTGCCCTCTGTCTTTAGATAAGATATCTGAGCTTTTTGGTAAGCGATCCAGGCCGGACCGAAAGGCCCTCAAGGAGGTTCTAGAGGAACTTGCTAGGGACTACGAGGATCGCGGTATTGAGCTCAAGGAGGTAGCAAGCGGTTATCGCGTACAAATTAAGAGCTCTGTAGCAGATTGGCTCACGCCATTATGGGAAGAAAGGACGCCAAGATATAGCCGTGCGCTACTTGAAACCTTATCTTTAATTGCTTATCGACAGCCAATTACAAGAGGGGAAATTGAGGATGTGCGTGGCGTTGCGGTAACCACTAATATCATCCGGACTTTACTGGAAAGGGGGTGGGTAAGGGTAGTTGGACATCGTGATGTGCCAGGTAAGCCCGCCATGTTTGCTACCACGTCGGAATTTCTTGATTACTTTGGCATGAAGAAATTAGATGATTTGCCACCGCTTTCAGAAATCAAAGAGTTAGTAGTTGATGGGGCTGGGCTGGGATTACCACAGGTGAGCCCACAGACTGATTTAATTGATTCGCTGGAACAAGACAACAAAGAGTCGGAGTCATTAACAGCGGACACTGGAGAACAAAATAATTTTGACAAGCCTTCAGACACTGTAATTCCACTGACTAACCCGGAGCCCAGCTGAAGCAAGGATAAGGGCCCATACTGGGCACCTATGCCTCAATAATGCAGTTTTAAATTTCGTGGCAGAGCGAATACAAAAAATATTGGCAAATTATGGCGTTGGCTCCCGTCGGGCTATAGAGCAGTGGATAGAGCAGGGACGTATTTTTGTTAATGGTAGGCCAGCTAAGCTTGGGGAAGCATTAAGCGGAAAAGAAAGTGTTAGGATAGATGGCCGCAAAATCAACCTTCAGAGAAGCCGCCAACAAAAAAGCGAACAATTTATTGCTTACTACAAACCTACTGGGGAAGTATGCACGAGAAATGACCCCGAGGGGCGATCCACTGTATTTGAGGCCATCAAGGATCCGTATCAAAAACGTTGGGTTAGCGTAGGTCGTTTAGATATAAACACTTCAGGACTTTTATTGCTAACAACGAATGGAGAATTAGCGCATAGGTTGATGCATCCTAGCTATGGTATTCAGCGGGAGTATTCGGTGCGTTTATTAGGAAAATTATCGGACGCCAACCGTAACTCGTTAAAGCGAGGGGTTAGGCTTGAGGAAGGTATCGCGCGGTTCCATGATATTACTTATAGCGGAGGTTCCGGGAAAAACCAATGGTATCGGGTGAGCTTAAGGGGGGGTCGTTATCGAGAAATCAGGCGGGTATTTAAGGCCCTTGATTTTCAGGTTAGTCGTTTAATCCGAATTCGTTATGGCCCAATCTTGCTAGGAGATCTTCGGCGTGGCGGTTCTCGTAGGCTTACGCCGAAAGAAATCCAGATACTACATGAAAGTGTTGATCTCAGAGCACACTAAAATTATCAGGCTGCACAAAAGATCTTGAGCCAACCAGCGCCATGGCATGGCGCTATCGTTTTCTGTGGAACTAAAGACATCTATTGCTAGAATCCAGCTCTCGAAGGACCTGCATGAGATCTGTGGGTCTTCTAATAATGTAATCAGCCCCCCAGCTACTAGTTTCCTCAGATGGCGGTATATACCCGTAAGCCGCAGTTATGGTACGCATGCCCGCGGCTTGACCAGCCACAATATCCCGATGGGCATCCCCTACATAGACGCATTGGTTAGGCTTGGCTCCGACCTCCTTGGCTGCAAGGAGCAGGGGCGCAGGATGTGGTTTTCGCTCAGATAGGCGATCACCGCTTACGATTGAGGTAGCCAGCTCGTAAATACCAAGGAACTTAAGTAGTGGGAATGTCATATTTTCTGGTTTATTAGTAACAATTCCCCAGGGAATTTTATTATTATGTAAAACATTAAGAGTATTATATAAGCCATTAAATATAATTGAATTAATAGGTCTGTGTGTCAGGTATAAGTCCAGAAATCGGTTACGAAGTGCCTTTTCTTCAGTTGCGCCAAGATTGGACCCAAAGCCTAAGCGAAGTAAACCAAGAGCTCCCTCTGAAACGACATTACGGGCAATTGCATATGGCACCGCATTTTGGCCGTTTTGCTTAAGCATTGTATTTAAGACCGCTACTAGATCTGGCGCGGTATCTACCAATGTCCCGTCTAAATCTAACAAAACTGCTCTTAGTCGCACAGGGATCATTTTTTGATAAACCAGCAAAAATAATTTACATCGACTTTTCCTCCAAGCCAGTAGCGTTGAGTTAGTGGATTGAAGTGTAGGCCCGTAAGATCCTGCACCTCTAAATTGCTCGCACGACACCAGCCCAGAAGTTCAGCTGGCTTTATCAGCTTCACATATTCATGGGTCCCCTTGGGTATCATTTTAAGGATATATTCAGCGCCAACTATGGCAAACAGGAAGCTCTTAAGATTTCTATTAATTGTAGAGAAAAAAGCAAATCCACCAGGGACTAGTGCTTTGCTGCAGTCGCTAACTAATTTCTGCGGGTTGGGTACATGCTCTAGCAGCTCAAGACATGTGATTGCATCAAAGGCATCAGGGTTTTCGCTGGCCATTGATTCTGCGTCCTTGCAGAAATACTCCACAGTAGTCAGATTGGCTTTTACTGCATGATGGCGGGCTTTCTCTATGCTTGATTCTGAGAGATCAATGCCTGTTACGCAGGCACCTCTTTGTGCCATCCCTTCAGCTAGAATGCCGCCACCGCAACCAATATCCATTACAGACCTTCCTTTCAAAGGAAAGTATTTTTCAATGTAATCGAGCCGCAATGGGTTGATTTCATGGAGGGTTTGGAATGGTCCATTTGGGTTCCACCACTCATCAGCATGTAGCTCAAATTTAGCCAGTTCAATGGGATCAAGGTTGTGTGTAGTTTGGCTCATTTGGGGACCTACCTAATAAAATGATTACTCTTTGCAGATTTTACGTATGTTTCCAGTGGATTTTTTACCTTCTCGCAAGAACAAGAAGGATCCATGGACAGCTTTGGGGAATATGTGGCGTTTCTTTGAAGATATTACAGATAGCCACACATTCAACACCTAAGTGGAAGCTTGCTCATCAGTACTTGAAAGCGATTTTTTCGTTACTAACTGGCACCTATCCTACAAAGTAATTATATCCTGATCGATAGGCTCGGGGGGGCTGTTTTTTGACTACGGAGGCGCTTGTCAATGTGATAAAATTCAGGATGTATTTCAGCTATTGGAACCTCTTTTGTCGAACCCTTGTAGGGACTATGCGGCACAGGCTGTGCTGGCCTGAAGAGCCAATAATCACGCAATTCAATAAGGCTCCCTCGGGTACGGTCGGTATGTTTGAGAGGGTGGATATTTACAGGAAATCGCATGGCCAGTGTTGCTAAAGAAATTTTGCCCATAAATCTCGAAGATGAGATGAAGCGGTCGTATCTTGATTATGCTATGAGCGTCATTGTGGGGCGGGCGTTGCCCGATGTGCGTGATGGGCTAAAGCCCGTACATCGAAGGATTCTTTTTGCCATGCGCGAGCTTAGTAATGACTACAATCGCCCATATAAGAAATCAGCCCGTGTTGTGGGGGATGTGATTGGTAAGTATCACCCCCATGGGGATGCGGCTGTTTATGACGCCATTGTTCGCATGGCTCAGGGATTTTCCATGCGTTATACGCTAGTAGATGGGCAGGGCAACTTTGGCTCTGTAGATGGTGATGCGCCAGCTGCTATGCGTTACACAGAAATGCGCATGACTCGTATGGCGCATGAGCTGTTGGCGGATATTGAAAAAGAGACTGTTGACTTTGCGCCTAATTATGATGAAAGCGAGTATGAGCCATCAGTGTTGCCGACGCGGATCCCTAGTCTTCTTGTCAATGGATCATCAGGCATTGCTGTGGGAATGGCTACTAATATTCCACCACATAATTTGGGAGAGGTAGTTGACGCGTGTTTATTGTTACTTGAAAACCCTGATGCCACCGTTAGTCAATTACTTGAGCTTCTGCCGGGCCCCGATTTTCCTACAGCAGGCCTTATTCATGGGATTCAAGGAATTGTTGATGCCTATAACACTGGCCGAGGCCGGATATATGTTAGAGCTAGGACACACCTCGAGCCTATCGACAAGAGGGGCAGGGAAGCCATTGTAGTTACTGAGCTTCCTTATCAGGTCAATAAGGCCCGTCTTATCGAGAAAATAGCAGAACTCGTTCGTGGTAAGAGTATTGAAGGAATAACGGATTTGCGCGATGAGTCTGACAAAGATGGCATGCGTGTTGTTATTGAGCTTCGCAAAGGAGAGATTTCAGAAGTTGTATTGAATAATTTGTACAAACAGACGTCTCTACAGAGTGTATTTGGAATCAACATGGTGGGACTTGTGGATGGTCAACCACGATTGTTGAGTCTCAAGGAACTTCTCGAGGCTTTCTTGCGCCATCGTCGTGAAATTGTAACTCGGCGCACGCTCTATGATCTTCGAAAGGCAAAGGAGCAGGCACATATCTTAGAGGGGCAGATGGTAGCACTCGAAAATATTGACGATCTTATCGCTCTCATCAAAAAGTCACCCTCACCAGCGGAAGCGCGAGCATCCCTCATGGGGCAGGTATGGCCGCCTGGTGTTGTTGTAAAGATGGTTGATAGAAGTGGGTTAGAGGATATTCGCCCAGAGGATATACCAGTGTCGCTCGGTTTAACCAAGTCTGGATATCGTTTTTCTGAGGCACAAGCTCGAGCTATCCTCGACTTGAGGTTACATCGATTAACTGCCTTAGAGCAGGAAAAAATATTAAATGCATATGAGGGTCTGATTGAAAATATAAAAAAATATCTTCAAGTCCTGTCTAATCCAGAAGAGCTGACGCTCGTTCTTCGGGGCGAGCTTAACGAGATTCGGGAAGCTTATGCAGACAGTCGTTGTACGGAGATTATCGAGGATTATACTGAACTAACTAATGAGGATTTAATTCCCGAGGAGGACGTCATTGTCACGATTTCTCATGGGGGTTATGCAAAGGCTCAGCCAGTCGAGACGTACCGGGCTCAACGCCGCGGCGGGCGAGGGCGGGCAGCAGCACAGGTGGCAGACGAGGATTTTATCGACCAATTGTTCATCGCAAACTCTCATGACACGATGTTATGTTTTTCAAGTTTAGGGAAAGTGTATTGGCTTAAGGTGTATCAGGTGCCTCGAGCAAGCCCTGGAGCCAAAGGCCGCCCTATTGTGAATATGTTGCCACTCGAGGATGAGGAGCGAATTACTGCGGTAGTGCCGGTACGGGATTTTGATGAGGATAAGTTTGTAGTGTTTGCTACAACTCAAGGAACCATCAAAAAAACACCACTCGATGCTTTTTCTCGCCCACGGAAGTCTGGAATTATAGCCATAGATTTACGGGCTGAAGATCGCTTGATCGGAGCGGCTATCACGGATGGGGAGCGCGATATTATGTTGTTCGCGAGCTCAGGAAAGACCATTCGGTTTTCTGAGTCAGATGTTCGCCCTATGGGCCGAACAGCTACTGGGGTGCGTGGGTTGCGTTTAGCAGGAGAGCATGACGCGGTAATTGCACTTGGGATTCTTGGGGAAGGGTTAATTCTTACGGCTACCGAAAATGGTTATGGAAAGCGAACCCCTGTTGAGGATTTTCATTCGCAGGGCCGGGGGGGTAAAGGCGTTATTGCGATTCAGACATCAGAGCGAAATGGTAAATTAATTGGGGCGTTGCAAGTTTCTGAGGAAAATGAGGTTATGCTGATAAGTTCCTCCGGAACTCTCGTGCGGACTCCTGTTGCGGATATCTCGGTGATGGGCCGCAATACGCAGGGCGTTACATTAATTCGCTTAGATAAAGGCGATCGATTAGTTGGTCTTGAGCGCGTCGAAATTTTGCAGGAGCAGCAACCAGGTTAGGGGCAAGAGTATGTTTCAGGAGCGCGTATATAATTTTAGCGCGGGACCAGCCGCTCTCCCTGAATCGGTTTTGGAGCGGGCTCGGTCAGAGCTGCTAAACTGGGAAGGCACAGGAGCATCAGTTGTCGAGGTGAGCCATCGCAGCCCGGAATTTTCAGAAATTGCCGATCGTGCGGAAGATGATCTCCGTAAGCTTCTAAAGGTTCCGGAAAATTACAATATCCTATTTTTGCAAGGTGGAGCGACTCTGCAGTTTGCGGCGGTTCCGCTCAATCTTGCAAAAAGAGAATCAGTTGTTGATTACGCAATTACAGGTAGCTGGGGAAAGAAAGCTCAAGCCGAGGCGACACGGTTTGCGCACGCAAATATAGTAGCTGATGACGCGAACAGTCAATACACTTGCATTCCGGATCCTGCTACATGGAAAGTCTCTTCGGATGCAGACTATTTGCATTACACGCCAAATGAGACCATCCATGGTGTCGAATTTCACTTCATTCCCGAGGTCTCTAATTCGCCTTTAGTTGTAGATATGTCCTCTACTATTTTATCGCAACCCGTAGATGTCGCTCGTTTCGGGTTGATCTATGCAGGTGCACAAAAAAATATAGGTCCAGCCGGCATCACTATTGTAATTGTGAGGGAAGATCTTATTGGGCGCGCCCGCCCCGAGACGCCGTCGGTGGTCAATTATCAGGTAATGGCAGATAGTAACTCTATGTCTAACACCCCCGCCACTTTTGCTTGGTATATGTCGGGATTGGTTTTTGGGTGGTTGCAAAAACAAGGCGGCCTTTCTGCGATGGCTGATTTGAATAAACGTAAATCATCTAAGCTCTATGCGGCTATTGATGCATCGGACTTCTATAGCAATGTAGTTGATTCTGCTTGCCGTTCACGAATGAATATTCCATTTACGTTAGCGGATCCAAAGCTGGATGCAACTTTTATTGAAGGAGCTAACCAAGCTGGGATCACAAACATCAGGGGGCATCGATCTGTCGGTGGAATGCGCGCAAGCCTTTATAACGCAATGCCAGAAGAAGGTGTAGATGCATTACTCAGCTTTATGGCGGATTTTGTGGCTCGCTATGGCTAAGGGATAGATGACAATGAAACGGGAATTCAAAATTTTGGCCCTGAACAATATTGCTCTTCAGAGGCAGGAGCAATTTCCAGAAGAGCGATACGAAATTGCATCCGAAATTATAAATCCAGATGCTGTAATTCTGCGCTCCCAGGATATTCATAAGATGGAAATTTCAAAATCTCTGCTTGCGGTAGCACGCGCAGGTGCAGGAGTGAATAATATTCCCGTTGAAAAGTTAACCACGCGCGGCGTTCCGGTTTTTAATGCACCCGGCGCAAACGCTAATGCGGTGAAGGAATTGGTTCTAACAGGTCTTTTTTTAGCAGCTCGTAGCGTTATACAAGCATGGGATTATGTTCGTAAGCTCGAAGGATCGGAAAAAGACTTGGCTGAGGCTATTGAGTCAGGAAAGAATCGTTTTGTCGGTTTTGAGCTTCCCGGCAAGACGCTTGGTGTAGTTGGGCTTGGTGCTATCGGCGTTGAGGTTGCGAATGCGGCACTTGAGTTGGGAATGAATGTTATTGGATATGATCCCAAGATAACTGTTAATCGAGCTTGGCAGTTGTCCGCAGGCGTGGAGCAGGCTCCAACTATGAATGAGGTTTTCAGCCGAGCAAATATTGTTACAGTTCATGTGCCGCTAAATGATGATACACGAGGCTTGATTGGCAAGAGTCAGTTGTCCATTATGCCAAAAGGCGCTGTAGCGCTTAATTTTGCTCGACACGGAATATATGAAAATAGGGCCATTCTACAGAGCTTGGCAGAGGGGCCTCTGTCAGGCTATGTAACTGACTTTCCCACCCAGGATTTAATAGGAAGAGAAGGCGTCATCTGTTTGCCGCATTTGGGAGCATCAACTCGAGAGGCGGAGGAAAATTGTGCCATTATGGTTGCTAATAATCTGCAGGATTTTCTTGAGAATGGCAATATCCGCCACTCAGTGAATTTCCCAGATGCGCTGCTAAGACGAACACGACCACATAGGATTGCAATTGCAAACACTAATGTACCAAATATGGTAGGACAAGTTTCCACCTGCCTTGCCCAGGAAAATATTAATATCGCTGATCTCCTGAATGTTTCCAAGGGAGCAGTGGCACATACAATCGTGGATCTTGATGGCCCGATTGGCGCTAAAACGCTTAAACGAATTCGCTCGATCGATGGCATACTGTGTGCGAGAGTTTTACCAGTTTTTGAGTCTTGAGCGATGAAGAAGCAAAAAAATAAGAAAGAAGCGGGCTCCCTGGGTAAGCTTCGACGACGCATTGATGAAATTGATATTGAGATTCAGCGGCTCATTGCTGAGCGAGCCAAGATTGCTCAGTCCATAGGTGTAGAGAAGGGTCTAACCAAGGTTTCAGAGCATTATCGGCCAGAACGCGAGGCTCAGGTGCTCCGTGAGGTGGTTAAGCGTAATAATGGGCCCCTGAGGGACGACGAAATGGTACGGCTCTTTAGGGAACTCATGTCCGCTTGTTTAGCTACGGAGGAACCATTAAAGGTTGGTTATCTCGGACCAGAGGGCACATTTACGCAGACAGCTGTTCTGAAGCATTTTGGTCATTCTGTTCGCGCTCTATCGTTGACGAGCATAGATGAGGTATTTCATGAAGTGGAATCTGGTGCCGCAGACTTTGGTGTGGTTCCAGTGGAAAATTCAATCGAAGGGGCGGTAAATAATACGCTTGACATGTTTATTGTTTCCCCTTTGAAGATCTGCGGTGAGGTGGAGTTACGGATTCGCCAACACCTAATGGGCCGAATGTCCAAAATAAGCCAGATTCTCCGTGTTTGCTCGCACCCCCAATCAATGGCGCAGTGCCGCGGTTGGCTTGCTGAATATTTGCCAAAAATTGAGCAAGTACCAGTGGCAAGTAATGCCGAAGCAGCACGCCGAGCGCGCGATGAGGATGGGACAGCTGCAATAGCTGGCGATGCGGCTGCTGAGGTTTATGATCTCAAGGTTTTGTTTGAGGATATTGAGGACCAGACTGACAACAGTACCCGGTTTCTCGTGATTGGCCGTCAACTGTTTCCGCCGAGTGGAACTGACAAGACTTCTTTGTTGATCTCTGCTGGTGGAACTGGGGGAGCGGGAGTTCTGAGCCATTTGTTAGATCCTTTAGCTCGGCATGGTGTCAATATGTCTCGGATAGAGTCAAGACCGTCAAGGAGGGAGAAGTGGGACTATGTCTTTTTTGTGGATGTGGATGGCCATGCAGAAGACGAACCTATTGCTAAGGCTTTTGATGAAATGGAGTCAAATTCAAACTTATTTAGAATTCTAGGAGCCTACCCCAAAGCGGTCTTATGAGAGCGCACCGGGAGGTTGCTCATTGTGGCTGAGTCTTGCCTATCTTATTTAGCCCATCCGGTAAGCAGTGTCGGTGGGGTAATTTCGGTTCCAGGCGATAAATCAATTTCTCATCGAGCTCTCATGTTGGGTGCTGTGGCGGAGGGCAGCACTCAAATTAAGGGTATTCTTAAAGGGGAAGACTGCATCGCGACTTGGGTTGCATTAGAAAAAATGGGTGTGAGTATCAATCGCGGCCCTGATGATACAGTTGTTATTAGAGGCGTAGGGTTGCGGGGTCTTAAGGCTCCGCTTGCCTCCTTAGATCTTGGTAATTCTGGCACGGCGATGAGGCTGTTGACCGGACTTCTAGTCCCACAGTCTTTTGAAGCTAAATTAACGGGTGATCAGTCTTTGAGGGGGCGCCCAATGGAAAGAGTGGTTGAACCTCTTCAGGTCATGGGAGCAAAAATTGAAACGCAAGATGGATACCCACCCATTCTGATTCAAGGCACCAAAAACTTAATGGGCGTGTCACATAGATTGAAGGTAGCTAGCGCCCAAGTGAAATCAGCACTTCTTTTTGCGGGCCTCTCTGCAAGGGGAGTTACAACCATACAATCCCCGGGCATAACTAGAGATCATACTGAACGAATGCTTTTAGGGATGGGAGTCAAATTAGTTGTGGACGGCAGCTATAAAGTTAGTCTTGAGGGGCCAGCACAGCCAAGGAGTATTAAGATTGTGGTTCCTGGTGATTTTTCCTCGGCGGCTTTTTTTATTGTAGCGGGGTGCCTAGCCAGTGAATCTGGGCTGTTGATAAAAAGTGTTGGAGTAAATCCCTCACGGACTGGTTTGATTACTATTTTGAGAGCAATGGGTGCTCAGATAGAGATAAGACATAGTCGTGATTATAGCCTGGAGCCAATAGCTGACATAGAGGTCAAAAAAAGCACATTACACGGAATTGAGATACCACAGGAATTAGTTCCACAGACTATTGATGAATTTCCGGCCTTGTTTGTAGCAGCTGCATGCGCTAGTGGTACGACTACTGTAAGCGGCGCGAAGGAATTGCGTTACAAGGAAAGCGATCGCCTGAGGGTAATGGCAGAAGGGCTTAAAACACTAGGAGCGGAGGTTGGTGAGCAACCAGATGGGCTTACTATAAGTGGTGGTAGCCTCGACGGTGGGACAGTAGATAGCTGTAATGACCATCGGGTTGCAATGGCTTTTGCACTGGCTAGCGTGGTAGCGAGGGGGCCAATAGAAATTCTTGGTACCAATGAAGTAGTAACGTCCTTCCCAGATTTTTTAGGTACTGCTGCTCAGGCTGGCCTAAAGGTAGAGTTGGGTACGGGTGCAGCTGTTGACTAACCGTGTTCCTGTGCTGGCTATTGACGGACCAAGTGGTTCTGGAAAGGGTACAGTGAGCCGGAAGCTTGCACGAAGGCTAGGATGGCATCTTCTTGATAGTGGAGCACTCTATCGGTTGGTAGTACTAGCAGCAGAAGAAGGTAAGTTATCTTTGGATGATTCGGAGAGCCTCTCTCGTATCGCGAGCAATATGAATATTAATTTTGCGCCGGTAAGTGATTTAGAGCAAGTATTCCTAGAGGGCAAAGAGGTAAGTGAAGCCATACGAACTGAAGCGTGTGGTACTGCCGCATCTAAGATTGCGTTACAGCCAGTTATTCGGAGTGCGGTAGTAACTCGCCAGCGGAGATTTGCACAAGCTCCTGGGCTAGTAGCTGATGGCCGCGATATGGGAACGATAGTTTTTCCTGACGCAATACTTAAGGTATTTCTCACTGCAAGTCCGGAGGAAAGGGCATTAAGGCGATATAACCAGTTGAAAGACAAGGGTATTGATGTTAACTTGACCGCCCTCTCCCGGAATGTGTATAGGCGGGATAGGCGCGATGCGGAAAGAGGCGTTGCGCCGCTCCGGCCAGATCGGGATGCTCGCATTTTGGACTCAACTGAGCTGGATGTGAATGAGGTAGTTGAGTGTGTTTTTAAGTGGCTGCTGGGTACAGGTTGGTCGCCAGAAAAGATGAATGACGATTAATTCAGGTAGGGAAAAATGGAATGAGTGAATCTTTTGAGCAGCTATTAGAAGAGAGTTTTTCTGATCGACAGATCAAGCCGGGCGCCATTCTTACAGGCAAGGTGATTGGTGTAAATTCCGATGTGGTTATTGTTCATGCAGGACTGAAGTCAGAAGCAGTCATACCTATCGTACAATTCAGAAATGAAAAAGGTGAGGTTGAGGTTGAAGTTGGTGATGACGTCGAGGTAGCGCTGGACGCAGTTGAGGATGGTTTTGGTGAGACTCGACTTTCTCGAGAGAAAGCCAAAAGAACGCGGACATGGAGTGACCTAGAAGAGGCCTTTGAGGAGAGCAAGGTTGTAACTGGGACCATTAGTGGGCGCGTTAGAGGCGGATTTACCGTTGATATTAGTTTAGTGAAAGCTTTTCTACCGGGTTCTTTGGTTGATGTTAGGCCAGTTAGAGATCCGGCGGCTTTGGAGGGAAGTACGCTAGAGTTTAAAGTTATTAAACTTGATCACAAGCGCAATAATATTGTTGTTTCGCGTCGCGCGGTCGTAGAGGATGAATACAGCGCGGAGCGTCAGGAGCTTCTAAAAAATCTTGAAGAGGGTGCTGTTGTTAAAGGTATAGTAAAGAATCTCACTGACTATGGTGGATTTGTTGATTTGGGTGGCATTGATGGGCTATTACATATTACGGATATGGCGTGGAAAAGAGTAAAGCATCCATCAGAGGTAATTAATGTCGGCGATGAAATAGAGGTTAAGGTTCTTAGATTTGACCGGGAACGTAATCGGGTTTCCCTCGGTCTTAAGCAACTTGGCTCAGATCCATGGATGGACTTAGGGCGACGCTATCCTGACCAAAGTCGTTTGTTTGGCCAGGTTACAAATATTGCTGATTATGGTTGTTTTGTAGAAATTGAAGAAGGTGTAGAGGGTTTGGTTCATGTTTCAGAGATGGACTGGACGAACAAGAATGTGAGCCCCAGCAAGGTTGTTCAGATTGGAGACGAAGTTGAGGTGATGATTTTAGACATCGATGAGGAGCGAAGAAGAATTTCTTTGGGCTTGAAGCAGTGCCAGCCAAATCCCTGGACTGAGTTCGGAAACAATTTCAAAAAAGGCGATAAGATATCTGGTCAAATAAAATCCATTACTGATTTTGGAGTTTTTATTGGGCTACCTGGAGATATTGATGGACTAGTTCATTTATCGGATCTTTCTTGGGAGACCCCCGGGGAAGAGGCGGTTAGGAATTACAAAAAGGGAGAAGAGCTAGAAACTTTGATCCTAGTGATAGATTCGGAACGAGAACGGATTTCGCTAGGCGTAAAGCAGCTTGACCAAGATCCTATATCAATATTTATTTCTGAGAACGCTAAGGGCAGTATAGTGACCGGCGTGGTAAGGGAGCTTGATGCAAAGATGGCAACTATTGAGTTGGAGGGTGGTGTAGTGGGACACTTACGAGCCTCGGAAATTTCACAGGATAAAATAGAAGATGCGCGCATGGCACTTAAGGTTGGAGACGAAGTAGAAGCTAAATTCACGAATTTTGATAGAAAAAACCGAGTGATTTCGCTATCGATCAAAGAGAAGGAAGCGCATGAGGAAGCCGTTGCGATTGAGAGCTATAAGACCGAAGTAGGAAAGCCCGCTGCAGGCACGACACTGGGAGATTTGCTTAAAGAGAAAATGACCTCGGAGTGATGTTTTTTTAGGGATATAACTTTAAGGGCTTGGTACGTAACAATGACAAAGTCTGAATTAATTGAAGCGATAACTAGGACACAACGCCATTTACCGGCTAAGGATGTGGAGCTTGCCGTAAAGCATATGCTAGATCTCATGAGCGAAACCTTAGCGGATGGCGGAAGGATAGAGATCCGCGGTTTTGGGAGTTTTTGCCTCCATTATCGATCTCCTCGCATGGGCAGAAACCCAAAGACTGGGCAGGCTGTTCATCTAACTGGTAAGCACGTACCGCATTTTAAGCCTGGAAAGGACCTTAGGGAGAGGGTAAATAAGGTTCGTCGGCTACCATTTAGTAGTTAGGTCATCTGTCTGTTCAACGTAGTTTTTCATCAAGCTACCGAGACTGGAGACATAACCTTGAATACTTTTCGAAAGATTGTACTTTTTGGTCTATTTTTTTTCGTGGCGATACTTTCATTTCTTTTCTCAGTTAACAATCCAGGCTTAATGACTCTAGATATTGGATTTGCTCTTCTGGAAAATATTTCTATTCCGATTGCATTTCTCGTATGTTTTACGCTTGGGTGGCTTTTTGGGTTAATCTGCGTAGGCTTAATGTTATTGCAAATGGCTAGCGACAGGAGACGATTGCGCCGCACGCTAAGGTTCGCTGAAACTGAGATCAGTAGTCTTCGCAGCCTGCCGCTGCAAGATGCCAACTGACGCCACATTTATCCTCGCTGGGCTTTTTGTCGTAGCCGCAGCAGCTGGTTGGGCGTTTGCACGTTTCGGAGGATCTCGTGAAAAGGAGGATATAAAGGCCCCTATTAGCGCTGATTATTTGCGGGGGTTAAATTTAGTCCTAGACCGACAAACGGATGAAGCCTTGGAGCTGTTTATTCAAATGGCCAAGGTTGATAGTGATACGCTTGAGACGCATTTTGCTCTTGGTCATTTATTCAGGCGGAGAGGTGAAGTAGATCGCGCTATACGCGTTCATCAAAACCTTCTAGCTCGGCCAAATTTAGATGAAACCCAGCGGCATCAAGCACTATTTTCGCTAGCAGAAGATTACTTAGGTGCTGGACTCTATGATCGGGCGGAGAAACTTTTCTTGCAGCTCACTGAAAGTCCTGTTATTGCCTCAAGGGCACTGGAAAATTTGATTAATATTTATGAGCGAGAAAGCGAGTGGATACAAGCTATAGAGGCTCATAGAAAATTAGAGGTACTGAATGGAGAAAAATCTAGTCGTGGCGGCCAGTATTATTGTGAATTAGCTGAATTAGCACGTGTTCAAGGTAACTTCGAGCTCGCTCTTCAGTATCTTAAGAATTCTATTCGAGGTGGATCAGGAGCCCTTAGGGGTACCCTTATTAGGGCCGCTATTGCAAAGGATCAGGGTGATTTTTATGAGGCATTAAGGCTATATGAACAGATCATTGAAAGGGACCGTAGATTTATGGCCGAAGTTTTAGGCTCGCTCCTTGAGTGTCATAAAAAAATTGGCTCAATGAAAGAATTGGAAAAATATTTGGAACAATTGCTGAAATATGAACCTTCATTGCAGCAAGATATTGCTTACGCAGCGGTGATTGGAGATTTTACGGAGCCGGACATCGTAACTCGCTGTATGGAAAACTTTATTTTAGGTAATGATTTACTCAGAAGTCTTGTGGACGTTAAGGTAGTTATGTCTGAAGATCCAAAAATTCGGCATGAGCATACTGCTCGAATTGCAAATGCTCTGAGAGACCTTTCAGCTAATAGTGCACGTTACTTGTGTACAAATTGTGGCTACAGCAGCCAAAGTTTTATTTGGCACTGCCCCAGCTGTAAAAGTTGGGAAACGGTATGCCCGCTTCGGTCTTTTCGGTTTGATGTGTCAATGCTGTGAAAGAGCTCCGGGACCAGAAAGATAGATTTAAAAAAATAAATGAGTTTTAGAATTCAATCAGCAGTTTTTCCAGTCGCTGGATTGGGTACACGTTTTCTTCCCGCGACCAAAGCCTCTCCTAAAGAGATGCTATCAATCGTAAATAAACCTTTGATTCAGTACGCCGTAGAGGAGGCCCTATCTGCTGGAGCGGAGAGATTAGTTTTTGTAACTAGCCCATCTAAGCGAGCAATCGAGCAGCATTTTCAGGCCAACGTGGAATTAGAGAGTGCATTGAGAAGCTCTGGTAACAAAAAAATGCTAGCACTTATACAGAATATTGTTCCGTCTAGCGTTGAGTGCATATTTGTTCAACAGGAGGTACCACTGGGCCTTGGTCACGCAGTGTTATGTGCACGAGCAGCGGTAGGAGAGGAACCCTTTTTCGTTCATTTGGCTGATGATCTAATACGCAGCGACAAACCATGTCTTGAGCAAATGCGACAACATTACGCCCGACACCATTCTAGTGTATTAGCTGTCGAGGCAGTGCCTAATGATCGAACAGCAAGCTACGGTATTGTATCCACTAAAAAAGAACCTTCTGGCGCTCAAAGAATCGAAAGGATTGTCGAGAAACCCAAACCTGAGGAGGCACCCTCAAATCTAGCAGTAGTGGGCCGTTATTTGCTTACACCAGCTATTTTTAAGCAGCTTGAAGGAAGGGGTCCGGGGGCAGGCGGTGAGATTCAATTAACAGATGGGATCGCTGGCATTTTGGAGAATGAGTCAGTGCACGCGTTGCAATTTGAGGGAACTCGTTACGACTGCGGGAGCAGGATGGGCTACCTAAAAGCAACAGTCGAATATGGCCTTCACAACGAGGAGGTAGGGGGGAGATTTCGGAAATATTTAAAGGAATTAACTAAGAAAATATAATTGCTTGAGGCATTATTTCAGGATGCAGGCGCGTATTGATTGGCGAGCCTATCTTTTTAGAAATCCCAAGGCTAAGCAATAAAGCGTTGATCGATAGTACCTACATGAATTGTTCTTGCTTGCTTCATAACTATCTCAAGTTCTTTTTGCAGAATATCCAATACCGCCTCTACGCCTTCCTGGCCGAATGATCCTAGCCCCCAAAGATAAGGCCGGCCTATTGCAATTGCGTCAGCGCCCAGAGCTAGAGCTTTGAAGATGTCAGTGCCTCGCCTAAAGCCACTATCAATAATTATTGGGATTCGTTTATTCACCGATTGTACAATTTCGGGCAGACACTCAATGGTGCTTCTTCCGCTGTCCTCCGCTCGCCCACCATGATTGGAGACTATAATACCTTCAACTCCATGATCTACTGCCAGAGCTGCATCTTCAGCAGTGACGACTCCCTTTAGTAGTAACTTCATTGAGGTGGAGTCCTTTATCCTGTCTACAAAATCCCAGTCCATAAAAGAACCATCAGGGCTTCTACCACCTGATAGCCCAATATTTTGGTACATAGGTTTTTGTGGTATTACATTAGCTTGCGGCGAATGACATACTTGGCAGTCTGGGTTGGTGGTCCGCCGGTGACGATCTAATATCTCCCGGTTGCTAGCTGGAAGGTCCACCGTGAGAGCAATTACCGGGCAACCGGATAATTCAGCACGCCTTACTAGAGCTTCAGTTACAGCCCATTCCCGGCTTGGATATAACTGATACCAAACAGGCCTACCCCGTGCCTCATTGACCTCTTCTACCCCAGTAGATGTTACGGTAGATAAGATTTGTTCAACGTTCTTTGTCTTTGCTGCTCGCGCTACAGCTAACTCACCTTCTGGATGAAAAGCTTTATTACTGCCACATGGCGCAAGAATTATCGGCATAGGGTATTTTCTGCCAAAAAGCTCAATAGAAGTGTCAATATCAGAAACATTAATTAAACGGCGCATGCGTAATTGGAATTGCTTGAATCCCTCTCTGTTGGCATTCAGAGTTCCGCCATCGTCGGTTCCCAAGGCCATATAGGTATAGTGCCCTGGCATTAGTGAACGCTTTGCTGTTTCATGAAAATCAAACACATTTATTGCATCACCTGCGCGAGAAATTGCTTCAGGCGCATAGGGGCTCGTGGAGGTTTGACTAAGAACATGTGGACTACAATAAAGTGCGGGACTAGAAGCTAGGAATTGGAGTAATCTGCGTCTTAACCTATTTTTATTATTCATTTCTTTGCCCTTGAGTTGTTAGATAATGCTAGTGTGATTTCCTTATTATGCTCTCCGAGGCGCGGTGGGTAACGACGATAGCTTGGTCCTCCGCCAGACATATTTATTGGGCTACCAATGGTTTTGATAATTCCTAGTAAGGGGTGCTCAAGCTCAACAATCATACCGCGTTTTATTAGGTGATCATCCGTTAGTGTTTCGTCTGGGAAGTTTATTGGTCCAGAAGGGATGTCATTTTCCACGAACTCACTTATCCATTCCTTTGCATCCTTTTTTTTGAGTATATTTTCCAGTAAGGGCATAAGTTTACTTCTATTTTTATTGCGATCAGGGTTGCTGGCGAAGCGAGCATCAATCATCAGGCTTTTTTCCACACCGAGGACCTTACAAAATCGTTTCCATAGCCTTTCTGTTCCAACAGCGACGATCATTGTTTTGTCTCTTGCCTTGATCGGTTGGTAGGGCGTGATAGTTGGGTGCATATTACCCATACGCTCTGGCCGCTCGCCGGTTACAAGAAAGCTTCCTCCTAAATTTGCTAAAAATGTGGTTTGAGAATCAACGAGTGCAATATCAATAAACTGACCTTTTCCTGTCCCGTTAGCTAATGTATCTCGAGAATACAAGGCTGCGAGAATTCCAACCAGTGAATATATACCTGCAGTGATGTCGGACATTGGAGTGGGAAATCGGATCGGAGGACCGCCCAATTCACCTGTCAATGCCATTAAACCAGATTCTCCTTGGGCCACTATGTCATATCCACCGCGACTCGCCTTAGGGCCAGTATGGCCGTAGCCACTGATGGCTGAATATATTAGCCTAGGATTGATGGTGGCCAGTGTATCCGGATCAATTTTGGTTGATTTCAATGAACTCATTCTGGGAATATTGGTTATAAATACATCAGATTGGGCAACAAGTTTCCAAAAAATATTTAGATCATTCTTATCTTTGATGTTCAGCTCTAAGCTGCGTTTATTGCGGTTCACTGATAAAAAATACGGACTCTCACCATTAACAAAAGGAGGTCCCCATCTTCTGGACTGGTCGCCAATATCGGGTCTTTCGACCTTGATAACGTCGGCACCAAGGTCACCAAGCATCATCGCGCAATAAGGGCCAGCTAAGGCTTCAGTCATTTCTAGTACTTGAATGCCTCTAAGTGGGGACGATTTGTTCAAAATTAATCTCCTTTAGCTTTGTTAGGCTGGACGCGACTCTATCGCGGATAGTCGGATGACACAATGACAGCTCTACTGCGCTCGTGTACTCTTTTGTGAGGATCAATTATTGAAGAACGAGTAATAGCGTATGAATAGTATTGCGGTGCGTAACATTGAGCGGGCAGACCCTAAAGTAATTGATGCTCTAGGTCGACTAGGTGTTGCAACTGTGCATGAGGCACAAGGGAGGCATGGCCTGATGAGGCCATATATGCGCCCGATTTATCCTGGTGCTCGTATCGCCGGTAGCGCGGTTACGGTACTCGTACATCCTGGGGATAACTGGATGCTGCACGTTGGAATCGATTTATGCCATAAGGGCGATGTCCTCGTAGTTGGGACTAGTAGCTATAACACTGATGGTATGTTTGGTGATCTACTCGCTACCTCTTGCCTTGCCCTTGGGGTTCGTGGCTTGATCATTGATAATGGTTGTCGCGATATTGCGGATCTGACCCGGATGAAGTTCCCAGTCTGGAGTCGGGCTATTTCGGCAAAAGGGACCATTAAGGCAACCCCAGGTTCTGTAAATGTGCCTATTGTGTGTGGAGGGCTCAACGTAAACCCAGGTGATGTTGTAATTGCTGATGATGATGGTGTGGTGGTCGTTCCGTTAGCACGTACAGAGGAGGTAATCAAAGCGGGGAAGATTCGTGAGGATAATGAGCACGAAAAACGTGAGAGACTTAAGGGTGGAGAGAAAACACTTGATATTTATAAAATGCGAGAACCACTGCAAGAAGCGGGACTCGTATATGTTGAGAGCTTAGATGATCTGCCTGAAGATCTTTAAAAAAAAGGAAGCTAAATTAAGTAGCTACGTAAGTTTAAAATTACCCGTGGATGCAGCGCTGATCGTATCTTATTTGAGTTATTGCAAATAGCAATGTAGTAAGGAAGGAGAAAGGAATGTCTCGTAAAGGCTCTGATAAATTTTTCAATATATTTTTGAGAAAAAAATCTTGGATAGGGCTAGCCTTGGTACTTCCAGTGCCAATTTTTGGCCAACAGCCTGATGTTTTTGAATCCCAGCACCATAGTTTTAGGGTAGTGAGCGTAGCTGCAGGTCTTTCGCATCCGTGGAGTATGGCATTTCTTGATAATGGAGATTTACTGGTTACGGAAAGACCTGGAAGGTTGCGAATCATAAGGAATGGGAAGCTTCTGGAGAAGCCAGTGGAGGGCCTTCCAGAGGTTCGGGTTGGGGGCCAGGGTGGGCTTCAGGAGGTGCTTCCTCATCCAAATTTTGCTTCTAATCATCTTCTCTATCTAAGTTATGCGAAAGCAAATAATGATGGATCTGAGGGCACAACAGTTGTGATACGTGGGCGTTTTGAGGGTGACCGGTTAGAGGGCATTGAAGAGATTTTTGAAGCTTCAGCCTGGACAGAGGGGCGGGGGCATCATGGAGCTAAGCTTGCATTTGATGATGAGTATCTATTTGTTACGGTCGGGGATCGTCAGTCTCCTCCCAGGGGGGATTTGGAGAGTCACCCTGCTCAGGATTTTTCAAGTCACTTTGGAACCATCAATCGGTTACATGATGACGGTAGCGTCCCCACTGATAATCCGTTTGTCGGCCATCCAGTGGCACTACCCGAGATTTGGAGCTATGGGCACAGGAATCCTCAGGGTTTGGCCATCAATTCTGAAACTGGTGATGTCTGGGCGACAGAGCATGGACCCCAGGGTGGAGATGAACTCAATCTAATATTACCCGGGAGAAACTATGGTTGGCCTGTAATCGGCTATGGCGTGAATTACCGTACTGGCCTACCAATTCATAAAAGTGTTGAGCGACCCGGAATGGAGCAGCCCGAAATTCACTGGGTTCCATCGATCGGCGCCTCAGGGCTTATGATATATGACGGGGATGCCTTTCCAATGTGGAAAGGAAATATTTTCGCAGGTGGCCTTGCCGCAACACATCGGCGCCTATCTAGATTAAGTTTAGATGGTACGCGTGTTATGACCCGAGAAACTTTGCTATTAGACAGATTGCGAATTCGAGACATACGGCAAAGTCCAGAGGGGTATATTTATTTGGCAATTGATGACCGAGGTGGCGAGTTGACGGAGATTGTCCGTATGGAGCCATCTGAATAGAGGGCAGCATTCTCTAGCCTGAGCAAGGAATAAGTTTAGAAGCCGTGCGATTGCACATGGAAAAGTGCGCAATATGGATAGGGCTTGCAATCCTTCTTTCATCATGTGGTGGTGGAGGAAGTGGACCAGGAAAGGTTAGCCAATTTTTAAATTTTTCAAAGTCATCGGCCAATGTTGCCTGGGTTTCGGGCGGGAGTACTTATTCTGAGAATCCCCTGATCGGTGTATCCGGATCCGGCCTTACAACATTTAGTTCTAGTGATGTAGCTGTAGCTTCGGTCAATGAAGTAACAGGTATGGTTACGTTTTTGAATCCGGGGATTACAGTCATTACAGCCCGAAATCCAGGGGATGATCAGCATTACTCAGGATCCGCTTCCTATACTTTTACGGTCCGTAAGGCAGATCAGGCACTTGTCTTTATTACGCAGAGCGCTTCGAGTGCGTTTACCGTTGGTGGAAAGTATCCCGGAAATACGCTTTCTGGTGCCAGGGGTACTGGAAATACAACATTTGAGTCGAGCGACATCAGTATCAGCACCGTGGATGTTGAAACAGGTGTAGTGAATTTTGTTTCTTCAGGGACGGTAGTGATTACAGCAACCAACCCCGGAGACAGTTACTACAACAGTGACTCTGCTTCTTATGAGTTTAAAACCTCGGTTATGCCCGTTGCTAAAGACGCCAAGTTCGAGCATGACCTGATGCCTAGGGATATTTCTACCAAATGTGGCACTTTATCTGCCACCGATGAAGAGGGAGATACCCTTACCTATGTGATTGTGAGTAATGGATCTTTGGGCGCAGCTACCTTTTCAAAGCCGACAGAAAGCCTTGTTTGCTATTCTACGAATTCAGGACTTGTTTCGGCTGGCCTGGATAGCTTTACCTATAAAGTCAGCGATGGTGTCTCAGACTCGAATATTGCTACGGTACAGTGGGAATTACATACAGACCCTCTTTATATACATCAGTGGCACTTAGAGAACAAGGGACAGAGTAATTTTGCTTCTAGTAATGGCATAGCCGATGAAGACATCCAAGTAACTGGGCCTATTTCAAGCGGATATACAGGTGAATCCGTCACAGTTGCTGTCATTGATTCAGGGCTGGAAATTGATCATGAAGATTTATCCCCGAACGTTGTTCCGGGTGGTTCCTACAACTTTGTGGATAATGGCAGTGATCCTACATCATCCAGTAGCAGTGGTGATCATGGCACGGCTGTAGCCGGATTGATTGGCTCGAGGGGCTGGAATGATTTAGGGGGGCGCGGTGTTGCCCCAAAAGTTTCCCTGAAGGGGTTCAATTTTTTAAAAAAACCATCAATGGCTAATCACATTGCTGCCTTAGGTGGCGGTGAATACGCAAAGGACGTTGATATTTTTAACATGAGTTACGGTAGCCGCGCAGATTTTGACAGGAGAATTAACAGCGCTCTTGAGGCGCAGCTTAAAAACGGGATAACTGTATTGCGAGAAACAAAAGGGGCTCTCTATGTAAAGTCAGCCGGAAACGGTTTCAATAGCTTTAAAAAAGAGGACGGAAAAACTGTACGGACAAATTGCAAATCAGCAAATGCAGCTGGAATTAGTTGCCAAAATGCTAATATGGATCCCGGTGCAACCACGCCGTATACAATTATCGTAGGTGCATTGAACGCGGATGGCGTGAAAACTCACTACTCAACTGCTGGCGCAAATATATGGGTATCCGCACCTGGGGGGAGCGGTGGTTACGACATGAATCATACTGCCCTGTCCTGCGGTGAGTCATGCGCGCCTTATTTGTCTAAGCCTGCAATGATGTCAACCGATCAAATGAGTTGCGAAAAAGGACTGGTTCGGTCGCAGAATGGAAAGGGTAGGAATCCATTTCAGGATGGCTCGGGAAATCATCCCTTAAATCCGAGCTGTAATTACACCTCTCGGATGAACGGCACATCAGCGTCGGCCCCAGTGGTCTCAGGGTCCCTCGCACTCATTTTGGAAGCAAATCCCGATTTAACGTGGCGGGATGTTAAGCATATCTTGGCTACCACGGCGGTTCTGGTGGATAGCGAACGCACTGCCACAATGGTTACATTGGGTGATGGTGCCTACGCTGCCGAAGAAGGTTGGACAACTAATGCCGCGGGGTTCAGGTTTCATAATTGGTATGGGTTTGGTGCCCTCGATGTATCAGCCGCGATCGAATCATCAAAAACTTACATGGCTGACCAGTTAGGGCCATTTTTGGAATCAACCTGGGTAGGTTGGCAATCTCTATCAGGTGAAATACCAGACAATAGTTCGTCTGGTTATGTAAAAAAATTAAATATATTAGGCTCAATGGTCAAAAATATATCTGTTATTGAAGCTGTCCAGCTCAAAGTATCCGCAAGCCATTCGTCGAGTGGAGACTTAGGTTTTGAGTTGGTATCTCCAAGTGGAACTAAAAGCATCCCATTCAATATCACAAATGGGTTTTCGGAAACTGATAACCTCAATAATATGGTGCTTCTGAGTAATGCGTTTTATGGCGAATCTCCATTCGGGGAGTGGATGATTAAGGTAGTCGATGGGGGCGAGGGAGTTTCTGGGGTACTGACGTCAGCACACTTAAAGTTTTTTGGGCGATCTGTGAATTAATATGACGATTAAAAATTTAATTTTCGTTGTCTTATTCAGGATTGCTGTATGGGGGGCTTTATTTTTTCAGTCAGTTACCGCCCAAGACAACGAAGGGTTATCTATAGATTTTTCCCTAAGGGAGCAGGCAACGGGACCGGTTTTTCAAGCGGGAGAAGGGCGGTATCAGATCATTCCCCGTGCTTATGCCGTGTTGGAGGAAGCGAGCAGTAATTTGATATCTGCGGTAGGTGACAATACTAGTCGTTTGTATGGTAACTATGGTTCCTATCAAATTTTTATTGCTTTAAATGTAGATATCCCGGCTTCAGCGGAGAGTGCATTTTGGTCTAGTACTGAGGAGCGTTACCGGGTAGCACTGAGTATCGACCATAGCCAACCGGTTATTGTGACTGGACAGATAGTGGCCCACATGTTTGATTTCAATGCCTCCCGTGCAGTTGCGGATGCTTATGGCTTAACTATTGAGGCAGAGTTTCAAGATATTGGCCGTGTATTTTTTGGGGCCCGGTCGGATCAGAATGTCATTGAGCTAACAGAACTTCTAAATGCCGATATTGCAGTAAGATCAGCAGAGATAGATATTATCGAAGAGTTTTATGAACCGTTTTAGGTGGGCCTGTATACTGCGCATGTTTGCTGTATTCAGAGCCTTAGAGGCTTTTATTCGAATAAGAAAAAAAGAGGTTTCCATGATCGTTCGCCTTACTTGTCTTTTGTCCTTAGCCAGCAGCATTGTTTTTGCTCAAAACGAGACCGATGTGATTTTGAGTTCTGCCATCAGCGATGTGGAGGAGAAGGTCATCGCGTGGCGCAGACATATTCACGAACACCCGGAGCTCTCGAACAGGGAGTTTGAAACAGCCAGTCTAGTAGTTGCCCACCTTGAGGGCTTGGGATTTGATGAGGTTGAAACCGGTATCGCTCATACTGGGGTTGTAGGTACGCTAAGGGGCGGACAGCCTGGCCCTACTGTCGCGTTAAGGGCGGATATGGATGCGCTTCCGGTCAAAGAAATGGTGGACTTACCTTTTGCATCACAAGTTGTAGCCGAATACAACGGAC
Organism: uncultured Gammaproteobacteria bacterium; assembly: GCA_964465375.1. GTDB lineage: Bacteria > Pseudomonadota > Gammaproteobacteria > Steroidobacterales > Rariloculaceae > CAJWKT01. The sequence goes on from CAYXIJ010000012.1 coordinate 62,606, forward strand.
AAGAGGTTCCTGTTATGCATGCGTGTGGCCATGACAACCATGTTGCGATCCTCATGGGGGTCGCTGAGGTTCTTGTAGGGATGCGCGAAGATATCCATGGCACGGTCAAATTTATTTTCCAGCCCGCCGAAGAGGGCGCTCCGGTCGGTGAGGAGGGTGGCGCAAAACTCATGATTGAAGAAGGGGTATTAAGTGGGGATGACCGACCGGAAGCAATCTTCGGTCTTCATGTTTGGCCAACGGAATCTGGTACGCTCGGTTATCGCCCTGGTAGCACAATGGCAGCTGCTGATTGGCTTAAAGTTATAGTGGAGGGCCGGCAAACCCATGGCTCAAGTCCTTGGTTAGGCGTAGATCCTGTTATTGTCGCTGGTCAAATTATGACCGCCCTTCAAATGATTCCAAGCCGTCAACTGGACGTCACGTCTGCACCTGCCGTAGTTTCTATTGGCTCTATTCACGGCGGTGTCCGTGGCAATATCATCCCAGATCGCGTGGAACTAACGGGAACCATAAGAACATTTGATCGGGCCATGCGGGAAGATTTATTGAGTCGGATTCGTAGAACCGCCGAGAATATTGCAGCAAGTGCGGGAGCGAAGGCTACAGTTACTATTGACAGTTATTCGCCGGTTACCAGAAATGACCCAGAGCTTACTAACAAAATGTTGCCAACGTTGGAGTGGGCCGCAGGACCTGGAAAGGTACAGGAGATTCCATTAATCATGGGCGCGGAAGATTTCTCTTATTTTCAGGAGCAGATCCCTGGGTTCTATTTTTTTCTGGGGGTAAATGCTGACGGGGTTGCGCAAGGAGATGCCGCCTCAAATCATTCGCCTTATTTTTTTGCGAATGAGGATAGCCTTGTGGTGGGTGTTCGTGCCATGGCTGGTTTGGCTCTAGATTATTTACGAAAAAGGTAAATAGAGCTCTTAGGTAGTCATAAAATACTTATTATTATCAATAATTTAATATTTAAAGTTAATTTTTATTTTACTAAAATCTGAATGTGTAATTTATTTTGGCTGTCAGTTCCGACACAGAGGAATGGAATTCATTGTCCCTATCTAGGTCCTGGAGGTTGTGATTAAGGACTAGATAAAGATTCTGACCTGCCTTGGGCGTCCAGTGAAGACGGCTGTTAATTCCAATAGTTTCCGAGACGTTGTCGTATTGCAGCAAGTTCGCCCAGGACAGCTTTACCGAGAGTATCGCTTCTAGCCTGAGGCTTGCCACCCGCGTGATAAATTTCCCGCTCGGGATATCAAAATCGTTCGCGTTGTAATTGAAGGAACTGCGAAAATGCTGAGATGGTCGCCATGTGATAGAGCTTCTGAAGCCGCGTCGGTAGCCACCATAAAAAGGTCCTGCGAAATAAGTAAGTTGACCGCTGAGAGTACGATGACCCGAAGCCTGCAGGGTCAGCATGTAAGGTCGGTTACTGTAATGACCTGGCGGTACAAATATATTTTTCGAAATCTCAAAAGGCTTCAAAAGAATTTCTTTTTGGTTCCGTTGTCGCAGGATGATTTTATCTCTGGTGCGGCTTTCAATTTCAATTAGGCGCCAAACTAAGGTTTCCGTATCCAGGGTTCCTGCTAGCCGAGTGATTCTGTGTGCGTCTAGTCCGCTGTAGATTGTCTGCATCTGGGTCCCGTTAGGTCGGTGCGTATAACCGAGTTGAAGTGTCTCGCTCCGGATTTCAGGTCGGATCAGGAAGCCAAGCGCAGGTTTGAAGTTTTTCTCAAGTTCTTTTAATCCAATATCCCAGCGAAAGCCATTCCGGTTAGGCATTCCTATCCCAACCCCGAAAGCACTATCGTTTCCGCGGACTCCGTTGGTTTCAGATTTCTGGTACCAGGCCTCGGCTTCTAATGTTCGGCCGTTTCCGAGTCTGGTATTTTGATAACGGAAATCTGCTCCCATGACCGTATTATCCGTGCCGTATTTTGGGTCGCCACTAGTTACTATAATCCCGGCACTGGACTCGGACAGTACATTAGCGTCTACCCGACCAACAAAAAGGTCTGTGTTTTCAATGTCGTTGAACCCCTCCTGTTGAATCGAGAGAAGGCCCAGATTCCATTGTCCTACCCGGCCTGTCAGTTTGCCCCCATAATCAAGATTTACTGGTTTCCCAGAGGGGCTTAATCCGATTTGGCGGGAAAAAAATGGCCGGCCATTTTCTGCTTCAGGCCGTGTAACTGCAGTATTATTTTCACTGAAGCCGGGGTTTTCGATACGGCCGAATTCAAAAATATCGAGATCCTGAAGAAAGAAGGTTCTTTTTTCAGGAAAAAAAAGCGGAAAACGCGTCAGGTTGACTTGCCGGTCATCTACCTCTGTTGCTGAGAAATCCGTGTTGAAGGTGAGGGAGCCACTTAGCGCTGGCGTGAACTTGTAAAATATATCCAGCGACGGATCGAATTCAGAGCTGGCACTGGATGCGCGGTAGGATTTATTTTTTGTCAGGCTGACAGAGGGAACCAGGTCCAGCCCCGTTCCTTGCTGAAGGCCAGTGAGCCCGACGGCTAAACCTGAAATACTGGGGCTAGCGCTCCGATTCCTGGATACCCAAGCAATACGGTCATTGCGACTTTGTGTGGTGCGAAAAAAATTAATTCCCCAAGTATCACTGGTGGGGCTAAAAGAGAGAGTCTTGAAAGGAATCTCCATCTCAAAAGTCCAACCGTTCTCGTGCCTAGTAGTTGCTACCTCAAAAATGCCATCCCAATCAAGTTGTAACTGGCTTGCACTTTGGTATAGGCCGCTAATTCGCACCCCGTTAGGGTTTGTGGCGAAAAGATAACCACTGCGGCCGGTATTAAAGGGGTCTAGTATTACCCCAAGGTGGTCGTCATTAAAAAATAGTTCGCCCTGCCTCAGGACTTGTCCTGTTACCGTATCTGGATCTGCCTCCCAAAGCTGAGCACCGATGTATAGGGCGTTGTCATCGTAGAGTAAATAGATTTCAGTAGGTGTAGATGGCTCGGCATATTCGTCAGGCCTCATTTCATGAAAATCCGTAATTACATCCGCAAGCGACCAGGCATCTTCAGTTAGGCGTCCGTCGATCGAGGGGCGCTCGGGAGCTCTAATTATTTGGACTGTTTTTGATTGACTTCCTGTGGTTTCAGTATTTTGTGCGAAGCCGATTGGGAGGTGAGCGCCCAGAATGAATATAAAAAAATATGCAATGACATTTACATAAAACGATTCGCATGGGTGATTAGATTTTTGAAAATATTCAAAAGAATTTTCCATAATTTAATTCATTTGGCTATTAATATTGAGCAGTAGACACAAAAACCAAAATTTTACCTCAGACTCAGCTTCTTAGGTGTTATATGGCACAAAAAGCCATATGGTCTTTAAAAAAAAGTTAAATTTCCTAACCAAAATATTGGCTCCCGAGGCCGGACTCGAACCAGCGACCAATCGGTTAACAGCCGACCGCTCTACCAACTGAGCTACTCGGGAACCATGCCGAACGGCAGTGGGATTCTGAGAGAAGGCTTTATTTAAGTCAAGTAAGAGAAGCGGAAAATCTTGTTACGTCAATAGGTTAAGATCATATTTTTATCTTATCCATTCATCGGTTGAGCACTGAATCGGGAAGAGAAAGGGCCAATCTGCGTATATGAGCAATTTTGTCACGGATTCTAGCTGCTTCCTCGAATTCCAGGTCCCGGGCATGTTGGTACATTTTTTTCTCGAGCCCCTTGATCTTTTGTGTGAGCTTATCTGGCCCTATTTCTGAGTAAATTTCATCTTTACTCTTAGTGGCGTGATTGTTTTTTCGTACGCTACTTCGGGCGCTTTCCATAATATCCTGAACATTTTTGCGGATTGTATGAGGGGTGATCTTATTTTTCTTGTTATAGGCGATTTGCTTGGTTCGGCGTCGGCCGGTTTCATGAATAGCTCGATCCATGGACTTTGTGTTTTGGTCTGCATAAAGAATTGCGAGTCCCCTGACATTGCGAGCAGCGCGCCCGATAGTCTGTATTAATGATTTCTCAGACCGCAGAAAGCCTTCCTTGTCTGCATCTAGAATTGCAACAAGGGAGACCTCTGGCATATCCAATCCTTCACGCAAAAGATTAATGCCTACAAGTACATCAAATTCTCCGAGTCGAAGGTCACGTATAATTTCTGTTCTTTCTACAGTTTCGATATCAGAATGCAGATAGCGAACTCGAATTCCGTGTTCACGAAGATAGTCAGTCAGATCTTCGGCCATGCGTTTTGTTAGTGTGGTAATTAACACTCTTTCGTCGACCGCAACGCGTAGAGTAATTTCAGAAAGTACGTCGTCTACCTGCGTTCCCGCAGGACGCACATTGATCTCTGGGTCGACTAGGCCAGTTGGTCTTACGACTTGCTCTACTACTTGATCGGCGTGTTCCCCCTCGTATGGCCCTGGCGTGGCAGATACAAAAATTGTCTGCGGAGCGAGTCCCTCATATTCATCAAATCTTAAAGGCCGGTTGTCCAATGCAGAGGGTAGACGGAATCCGTATTCTACAAGCGTTTCCTTGCGTGAACGGTCACCTCGATACATGCCACCCAGTTGCGGTATGGTTGCGTGACTTTCGTCAACAAAAAGTAGGGCGTCTTTTGGGAGGTAATCAAATAGGCAGGGTGGTGGCTCTCCTGGTTGCCTACCAGATAGGTAGCGGGAATAATTTTCGATGCCTGCGCAGTAACCAATCTCTCTGATCATTTCCATGTCCAAGCGGGTGCGCTGCTCCAGCCGTTGCGCCTCAACCAATTTATCCATATCGCGGAGCTCTTTCAGCCGGATTTCGAGATCTTTAAGGATGTGGTCAACGGCGCTGAGCAAAGTTTCTCTGGGGGTAACGTAGTGAGTCTTGGGGTAAATAGTTGCCCGAGGAGTGTACTGAGTTACCTCTCCAGTTAGTGGGTCAAAAAAGCTAAGCTTTTCAATCTCTTCGTCCAGTAGCTCTACGCGCAGCGCCTCTTTTTCTGAGTCAGCGGGAAAGATGTCGATCACATCACCACGAACACGATAAGTGCCCTGCCTCAAATCATAGTCATTTCGGGTGTATTGTATTTCTGCAAGACGCCTAAGGATTTGCCGTTGATCGATGGTTTCTCCCCGAACCAAGTGAAGAACCATTCTGAGATATGCCTCGGGATCACCAAGGCCATATATGGCTGACACTGTGGCCACAATAATGGTGTCGTGACGCTCCAATAATGCCTTTGTTGCCGAAAGTCGCATTTGCTCAATGTGTGAATTAATGGAAGCATCTTTTTCGATAAAGGTATCAGTGGATGGTAGATAGGCTTCTGGTTGGTAGTAGTCGTAGTAGGAAACGAAATATTCAACAGCGTTGTCCGGAAAAAATTCTCGCATTTCCCCGTACAACTGCGCAGCCAGAATTTTGTTGTGTGCTAATACTAGAGTAGGTCTTTGCAGTTCCTGAATGACGTTTGCCATCGTGTAGGTTTTCCCAGAGCCTGTGACACCTAGCAGGGTTTGATTCGCGAGGCCGCTTTGCAGGCCCTCAACAAGTGTACCAATGGCTTCCGGCTGGTCACCAGCTGGCTTAAAATCTGCGGTGAGATTAAATGGTTTGGCCGCCATCTAGGGAGCTTTGATTATTGGAGCTTATTCATTGTTAGCTTAAGATAACCAGTTAGCTATATTCAAGGAAGGTTTATTAACTTGTCTGTCGATTTGTCTAATCGAGTTCAGCGTATACGTCCCTCGCCTACAATAACGATGACCGCACTAGCCGCGGAGTTGGTACAACAGGGAAAAGACGTCATCGGGTTGAGCGCTGGAGAGCCTGATTTTGAGACGCCAAAGCACGCCAGGGAAGTGGCCATTGATGCTATTAATTCGGGTGATACTAAATACACCGCTGTAGATGGAGCGTTGGATCTTGGGGATGCGGTTGCTAAAAATTTCATACAGAAAATAAGCTCAAATACCTGCTCGATCAAATATTGGTGTATAGCGGCGCAAAACAGGTTTGTTATAACACTTGTCAGGCCCTTTTGGGAAAAGGGGATGAGACTGTGATTCCGGCACCGTATTGGGTCTCTTATCTGGATATGGTTAGGCTTGTTGGGGCTGATCCGGTTATCGCGAGAACCGACAGCGAGAGTGTTTTCGAATGAGCAAAGTTCCATTAGCTGGGGCTTATTTTTGGGGTGTATTTTTTAACAGTAGTTTGAAATTATTTCCAAAGAGGACTAGTTTTGTATACAGATAGGCGAGTAGCTCAGCGGTAGAGCACCACGGTGACATCGTGGGGGTCGCTGGTTCAAACCCAGTCTCGCCTACCAACAATTTGCGGAAAAAGATAAGCTCTGCGGGTGCTTATTAGAAAGTGGCTGGGATCATTTTCTAATGAGTTAGGATTCTTTAATCAGAGTTGTTATTGTGATCAACATGAAATACTCAGCTGGTAAGGGTCGCCTTGGTTTACGTGGAGGTATTATTCATGAATAAACGGGTTTTGACAGTAGCAACTGTTTGTGTGGTTCTTTTGGCAGCTATTTGGTTGGAAAGTGGGACTGACACTGTACTGGGAGAGCAGGCTCCTGGCGAAGGATTTGCAGCCGTGCCGGGACTGAGAGGTGGCCAGGATATCTATGGACCCTACGAAGTGGTACAGAATTGGCCAAAACCTATGTCGGAGAGTCTTGCCGGGCACGAAGGTTGGACTTATTCCGTGACTATGGATGTTTTTGCAGAAAGCCCAGACCGGGTATTTTTAGTGCAAAAAGGAG
>CAYXIJ010000013.1:0-69125 GCA_964465375.1 uncultured Gammaproteobacteria bacterium
TTGATGCTCTTAGGGTCATACCTGACTTGGAGGCTATATGGCAGCTACACCGCGCACTGGGCCTTGACGATCATCACAATACAAATGCCCAAATGACGGCCAATCTTACGGAGGAGAATGACGCAGGATATTGGATTAAGGCGGTCGTTCAAGAAGATGGTGCGCGCTATGAGTTGATGAATCAGAGAAACCAGTTTTCTCGATCCTATATGAGCAAATGAACCCGGCAAATTATTTTTCAATCCTGTGGCCAGGCAAATCAGTAAAAGTTTTTGTGCTACGCTGAAAAAATGTCCACGTTAGTACTTGTACATGGTATGTCCCTTGGGGGCTGGTGTTGGAATCGGGTTGTAGGGCCTCTCAGGAAGGCTGGCCATGATGTTCATACACCCACGTTAACGGGTTTGGGTGATCGTAGTCATCTGCTCAACCGCAAGATTAATTTGGAGACTCATATCGAAGATGTCGTTAATTTAATGAAATGGGAAGACTTAACGGATGTCATCTTAGTGGGCCATAGCTACGGTGGTGCAGTTGTCACCGGCGTAGCCGATCGAGAAATCCAAAGGATACATAAGTTAGTGTACTTAGATGCTTTCATACCAAAAAATGGCGAGTCCGTCATGGATTTGCAACCTCCGCACCGAGTGGCGTATTACAAAGATGTGGTTACGGAGAGGGGAAAGGGCTGGTTGGTGCCCCCTAATCCTGCTGAACTCTACGGTGTGACTGACTCCAATGATCAGGCATGGGTTGACAATTATTCTGTCCCACACCCTTTTTTCACCCTGGATCAGGCATTAATACTTGAGAACCAGACAGAAGAGCGACCGTATTCAAATGTTTTTATTTGGGCCTCCAATTTTACGCCTAGCCCGTTCGTTCAATTTGCCCAGAGGTGTCGAAGTGACCCTGCTTGGGACTATTATGAGGTTCCGTCTGGCCACATGGTCATGATGTCAAATGCTGAAGACCTGGTAAATATTCTCGACGGTCTTTAGCAGATTCGGGGTACTTTGTATGTCTCTCCCCTAGAGTTTTAGGGGCGATATCGGTGTATTTGCACTGTTTCCCCAATCTCTAGCCTCATTAAGTCTTCCCCGACCTGAAGGGGCCCTAAGTAATTTTTTCGGGTGCGCTCAATGAGTTCCTCCAGCGTAACTTCGGGTACATCGGGTCCACTCAAGAGGACAAAATGTGTGTACACGGCCAGCTTCGGAGTGGACCGAGAAAATACGATTCCAGCTTCTTCCGGTGTAGTGTGGTGATCGAGGATCAGTTGAATTCTTTCATCAAAGCTGATCAATTCTGGGTGTGCAGCGGCTACTTCGTGAATCAGAACGTCGGTACCCCGTGCCATTTCAATGAGATTTTCATCAAACCGTGTGTCTCCGGAGATCACTACTGATCTTCCCTCGTAATCAACACGATACCCGTAGGAGGGTTTTATGAGCTCACCATGATCGACGGCAAAGGCAGTCACAATAAGGCCTTGTTCGTTGAAAATCACGCCATTCCCAGAGAATTCCTTGACATCAAATTTCACCCCATCTTCTGGAAGTTTCTCGTCTGCGATACGAATCTGAATATTCGGTTCGAAAGCTTGCCTCATTCCTTCGAGAATGCCCTGAATGCCCTTTGGTCCATAGACGCGAAACGGGGTTGTGCGCCGTCCGAAAGGTGGGGGTAGCCAGCCCGTTAACCAAAGGTCGGGAATTCCGATAAGATGATCTGAATGAAAGTGCGTTATAAAAACCCCGTCTATTTCTCGGAGGGGTATGTTCAGTTGGGCCCACAAGCGCTGAGTTGTGCCGCGACCAACATCAAAGAGTAGGCGTTTGCCCCCTGCTTCTACCAAAGTAGATGGCCCAAAGCGGTCAATGCGCGGTGAGGGCGTTCCGGTGCCGATGAGAGTCACATTTATAATTTGTGACTGAGCAACCAAGGGTATCAAGCAGAAGAGGAAGCAGATACTTACGGTTATACCGTAGACGCTCGTCTTATTAATGAATGAAAGGGACGTGGCTAATGAAATTTTGAAGGACATAAAACTAATTACCTTTTGTCTTTGTTCTTGTGAGCGTATTCTACGAAACAATGATTTTAACTGGAGAGTGTAGCAATGGGACATAGTTTGTCGTATCCATCCATATTAGCTGCGGTTGCTTTTACCGGATTTCTTTCAAATGCTGATGTCTTGGCTCAAGAGGCGGAAGAAAGTCATAACGTTCGCCTACTGGGCCACAATGACCTGCAGGCTCGATCGGCCTACCATCCGGTCATTCAGCGGCAAATGATAGATGGCACAGAGAGATGGATTGCTTATGTGGGTCATCACGGCGGGCAGGCGCTGAATCCCTTGAGCGGCAATATGGAAAAGAATGGTACTTCTGTGGTTGATGTTACGGACCCAGAGCGCCCTGTCTATTTGCAGCACATCGAGGCCAGCTACGGCACTTCCGGGGCCCAGATGGTAAGAGTCTGCAGTGGAGCGGAGTTACCTGGGGGGGACCCCAGCAAGTCATACCTGTTGCGTGCTAATGGGGGTCGAAGTCCGGAGGGTGGGAATGTTTCTCATCAGGTGTTTGATGTTACGGATCCGGGGGCACCTGCGTTGCTGGCAGTTGTGTCGGAGGGTCTTGTGGATACCCATAAGAGTTGGTGGGAGTGTGACACGGGTATCGCATACATAGTATCCGGGGTACCCGGGTGGCGCGTTGATCGTATGACCCAGATTTTTGACTTGGGCGATCCTTCCAATCCCAGATTCATCCGCAATTTCGGGTTGCCGGGACAGCAGCCAGGTTCTGATGGTGAGATACCGGTTGAGCTTCATGGGTGTATTTCGGTAGTAGAAGCAAACCGTGTGTACTGCGGGCAGGGCACAAACAGCCACGGAATTCTGGCGATCTTGGATCGAAATAAGTTAATTACAGATATGCTTGTAGATCCAGAGAATCCAACTGCAAAGGAATTAGAGGCTGCAGTAATTAGTCAGCTCCGATTGCCTGATTTCATGGGCGCCCATACTAGTTTTCCAATCTTGGGTATGCGGCCAGAAGAATTTAGTAATGATCAGGAATTTAAGGTACGCGATGTTGTAGTTATTGTGAACGAATCTTTGCGAAATGAATGTACGGAAGAGGCTCGTCAGATGGTGTATTTTGTGGACATTACCGACGAAATGCATCCGTGGCCCATATCGACTTATAACGTATCGGACAGTTCAGGTGACTTCTGTCTACGCGGTGGGCGCTTTGGTGCTCATGGCTCTAATGAAAGTTTTACCCCAATATTCTATAGACAGCTGATTTTCGTTTCTTGGTTTAACGCCGGTATGCGTGTAGTAGACATTCGTGATCCATTCAATCCAAAAGAGATCGGCTATTACATTCCTGCGATTACGGAAAATACGGATGAGCGTTGCGTTACTATCGCTGACGAGAGTCGCTGTAAAATAGCAATTCAAACGAATAACCTGGAGGTCGATGATCGTGGATACATATATTTGGTTGATCGCGCGAACACTGGTATGCATATCGTCGAACTCACGGGTGACGCTAGGGAGGCTGCTGATTTTTCTGTTGGGCTCGCTAGTGGAAATTAAAGAAAAATATTGATCGGAGTAGGTGTGCGGATTGCGATCATGGGCGCTGGAGCTGTAGGTGGATACTATGGCGCAAAATTAAAAGAGGCGGGTGAAGACGTTGTTTTTATAGCCCGAGGCTTACAGCTTGAGGCACTTAAATCCCGTGGTATACAGATTGTCAGCGACGGGAGCAGGGAAACAATAAGGCCGATCAACGCTACGGACGATCCAAGATCAGTCGGTCCTATAGATATCATTCTTTTTTCGGTAAAGGCTTACGATACGAAGGTTGCTGCTAATGCATGTAAGCCCATGATGGGAGACAGTACCTACGTAGTAACCGTGCAGAATGGTGTGCAAAGTGTTGGTCTTATCTCGGATATTCTTGGGGCAGAGCGAGTACTTGGCGGCACTACCTATTTTATAGCGAGCATAGAATCACCCGGGGTCATTCGACAGACTGGACCGTGGGCCCGTATTGAGTTTGCAGAACCGAGCGGCGAGAAAACTAACCGTGCATTAGCCTTTGAGCAGATTTGCAGTGCTGCAGGGATCGACATCACATTATGCACCGATATGAATCTGCTTTTGTGGAGAAAATTTATCTTGCTTTCCGCAACCAGTGCCATGACAAGTATTACTCGCCAATCCATTGGTGTTATCCGCGACGATGAAGTTGGACGCGAGATTGCAGCAGAGTGTATTCGTGAAGCAGTTGCTGTTGGCCGAGCTTTGGGTGTGCCCTTGGAGGACGATATGCAAAAAGAAGTTTTCCACTATTTCGATACAGAGGTAGATCCTGGAGCAAAGACCTCTATGCTAGTCGATCTAGAGAGAGGAAAGCCCTTGGAGTTGGAATATCTTTCGGGTGCCCTGCATCAGCTTGGCAGAGAGTTAGGAGTAGCAACACCCGTTCATTCTACCGTATACGCAGCACTTAGGCCGTTTTCTAAGGGTCTCTAAGAGTTCTCGCCTAATAAGAATCGAAAGTTTTCTCCCTATTCTTCGGGGAGTGAGCAGTTGTAAGATTTTCTTTGCTCGCCAGGTGTGTATTTCCAAAACATTTCCCAGAATGTAGTGCCTGCATAAGTTTCTGGGTCAGCAACCGATGCTGTCCAGTGGAGTCGGGTATCATTCTCGCTAAGGGTAAAATGCTCAACCATGGTTACCGCTGTACTTTGTGGCGTTCCAAGATCGTCAGCGTAGGGATAGCTAATCTGATTGGTATTGACAACCAATACCGTGTCTTCCCAGTGTCCTACCGAATATCCCATTGGTGCTGGTAGAGATTCCCCTTCATCATCTTGCGAAGACATGTAGATTGTCCGCAATCCATCCCATTCCTCCAGATATAGCGCAATGGATGTACCTTGATCGATGAATTCAAGCGGGTAGGGGTTTCGCATAGCAGATGGTAGTCCAGGGGGTATACAGCTTAATGCTGGATCATCGGTCAGTGGATCGAAGGCCTCTCTAGCAGCCGCAGCTGCGGGTGTTAAGTCAAAATCTGGTAGGTCTCCGTAACCATCTAATTGCCAGACACGAAACAGCCCCCGTGGTTGCCCATTGCTTTCTTCGGCATTGGCGGCTGCACTATCTAGGATTCGACTTCTGCCACTAAGTCGAATTTCCTCACCCCCTGGTAATGTTAGGGCGTTTGCATACATTTGTCTTCGCCCCAGCCTCGACATTCTGCCTTCAACTTTGATTCGGTCTCCCACCTCGATCACACTTGATTCTATACCAGAGCGCTGTAGAGAATTTACAGACCCACTTTCTACTTCCCAGATATGTTCTTGGCCATTTTCTGTACTTCGGACCCTAAAGCGTACGTGAGGATTTCGCCAGAAAAGGAATGTGACCTCACCCTCGATGTTTCCGATAGTTTCAAAATCGTAAAGGGCACTAGTTGCGTGGTGAGCAGGTAGATTAAAAGAGATAAATACCATCAATAAAAGAAATAAGATGGACGAACTTAATCGATAGAAAATTTTTGTCGACTTAGACTGTTTTTTTGTAATTTTATTCATTATGCGGTGTTAACCTCCAGTGGCTTGTGTGATTGAGGTCTTCCAGAAATTGCATTGACTATCATAATACCATCCCATCGACTTGAAAACCTTCAGAAAATTTGGCACGCCCATTTACCTTTCCCCGCACGTCAGATGGAACAAAATCCTTTCCAAGTATGAGTACGCCATTCCAATTCCTCCAGTGTCGAGTGTTTAGGTGGCGTAAATCATTGTTAATACTTAAAGAAAGTATTAACTGTAGCTATTTCACAATTCTGGTATTGAGCAGCATTGCCTGATCGTTTTCAAGTTTAGCGTTCCATAGGCCCTTTTCCAGAAAATATCGAATAACACTATCGTGAAAAGGAAGGCTGAAATTTTTCAGGGTTCCTTCGGCAGTCCATTCCGCTGCACTGCCAATATAAGCCGCTAGTTCCTGATTATGATCGAACAGAGTTTTGGCTACCTCATATACCATTTCGTCTTCTAAATCTGCTCTAACTGTCAATAAGGTGTCAATGGAAAATGTCGGGATATCTTTTTCCTGATTAAGGAAAGTTTGTTTTTTTATGGTGCTACCATGAATTGTTTTGGGAAGGTTTCCTAGGATTTCATCTCTTTTGCTTTCAGGAATGTAAAGAAACTCAATAATTTCATTGTTCAGAGCTTGCTGAACAAGCGCGTTTCTATTTGAGAAAGGAAAAAGTACTGCATCCACACTTCCAACTTGGAGCGCCTTAAGTGCTTCCGAAGAGTTAGTGGTGGATACGATATTAATTTGGTCTTTTGGTAATTGGTAGATCGAGATAAGGCTGTCCATAATCATTCGCATATCTGGGTTGGAAGGCCGTTCTCCAACGATGGTGCGCCCAACAAAATCGTAAGGGGATGTGATCCCAGATCCTTTCCTGGTTAAAAAATGGCGGTGCGTGACCTGACCCTTCATAACAACTCTTAGATCTATTGGGCTGGCAAACTCGTTGAGTCCATAAAATCCTGAATAGGCAGCAAATGAGTTGGCAATAGCAAAATCTATTCTTCCGTTCCCTAGAGCAAAGATATTGGGTGCCGATCCTCCAACTGCCTGCACGGTCGAATTGATTTGCGCATATTCGTGGACTATCTCAGAGGCTGCAACGGCCAGGGTGTAGTAGCTGCTGCCAATGCTAGATGTACCAATTCGGATGGCATCTTGATCCGAGGTGTCGCACGCTACCATTATTGTGAGCAGTACCGTGACTATTATTAGAGTTAGTTGTTTGTAGTATTTCACCCTTGCAGGATCCTCAGTCTAAAGCTTTCTTAAGTTCCATTTGAAGTACAAGATAGCATGACACGATAGGTCTATGGTGATCCGATACGAAGTGAGAAGGATGGCTTAGGTCTTGATCTCTATTTACCCCCTTGTTGACTAGGGTTTTTAATGAAAACGTTCATGAAGGAAAATATGAGAGGAAAAACCTTAATATTAATCATGTTTTTTATGAAAATTGGCTTGGTTTCAGCCCATCATGATCTCGGTATGAGTTATTTTGATTATGAAGAAAGCCTAGTTGAAATTTTCAACACGCTAACATGAGGGTTTTTGTACTATCAGATGGCACCCTTGTCTAGGGACTGCGGTTCAAGAATCTTTTGCAGAAAGGAGTATTATGAGACTTGTGAGGTTATTGAGCAGTCATCGGGTAATGAGTGGCTTTGAGAGGTGTGCGTAATGGTTGTGAGGCTACATACGTTTTTTTTCTTAGGGATGTTAAGTGGCTTATCGAGTTTTGTTTTGGCTCATCACTCGGTACCAACGAACTACGATATGGAAGATGTATCTGAGCTAACTGGTGTTATAAAGGAAGTGGATATTCGAAATCCTCACTCGTTAGTGATTTTGGATGTAATTAACTCGGATGATACGGTCACTGAATGGTTGATCGAATGGAATGATGGTAATGCACTTCGTCGTCGGGGAGTGGCTATCCAAAAAGTAAAGCCCGGTGATATCGTTACGATGAACGTGCTTAGCCATAGGCGCGTGGAGCATGTCGCATACTTAAGAGATGTGCGTGTACCGGATGGCACTCTCGTTAGGGATTGCGGTGCAGGCATTTACCGTGGAACTGAGTACTACGCAACTTGTGAAGATGCGGAGGGTGCGGCAGTAGATGACATCGCTCAGTTTAATGATACGTCTACTTCACCTGATGAATAAGATACCAGACTAGATTTAATGGGCGTCTGATAAATTTTTTAAGTGCCCTTAAACAGAATAGCTCATCACAAAATTTTGCTCGGCAACCAGGAAGCAATTTCAGGGATTGCATAAATCAGAAATGCTACAGCCAGGACCAAAAGCCAGTAAGGTAGTGAGCCTTTAAAGATTTCTCCGAGTTTTACTGATGAATCTGGGACCGCTGCCTTCACAGTAAACACCAGTAGGCCAACTGGCGGGGTAAGCAGGCCTGCCTCAATAATGAGTATTCCAAAAATAGCAAATGCAATTTCGTCGACTCCTGCTGCAAGTGCCAGCGGTACAAAGATAGGTACGGTGATCAGAATTACAGAGATGGAGTCGATAACCATGCCGAGCAATAACCAAATTACGGCCATAATCAAAACAATTCCAAAAATTGGCAGACCGGAATCAGCGAATAAACTTTGAACAAGGTTCACGCCACCGCTGGTAGCGAGTAGTCGCGAGTACATGGATCCCGTGATCAGTAAGAACATTATTGGGGCAGTCGATCGCCCCGCGTCGTAAACAGCTTGAATGAAATCTCGATAGCTCATATTTTTCATCCAACCGATCAAAATACTACCTAGGACTCCAAAGCCAGCAGCTTCGGTGGGAGTAAAAAGGCCTCCCCACAGCCCTCCTAGAACAAGAATGATCAAGGCGCTAACACCTAATCCGCCGGTGAGCTCCGAAGAGGATCCCTTTGTTTGTAGTTGTCTGTCATGACCATGATCCGCCGTAGGTGCAAGGGAAGGGTTTCGAATTGCTGCAATTACGCAATAGGCAATAAAGGCTAAACCAAGGACAACCCCAGGAATAACTCCCCCAAGGAAAAGGGCTCCTACCGAACCTTCTGTGAGAATTGCCCATACGATTAAGAGGACGCTCGGGGGAATTAGCATACCTAGGCAGGCGCTTCCAGAAATTACACCCAGCGCGTAGGAGCGGCTGTAGCCAAGTCTCCGCATTTCCGGATATGCGATACGGCTAAATGTTGCAGCGGAGGCAATCGAAACGCCTGTAACTGCAGCGAAGGCAGCATTTCCTGCTACGGTGGCTGCCGCAAGCCGACCTGGTAGCTTACGCATAGCTCGGTCACAAAGCATGTAAAGATCTGTCGCTGCTCCTGACTGGCTAACAATTTCACCCATTAGTCTAAACAGTGGAATTACAGCAAGTGTTTGGTTGCGTATGGATTCATAAGCAGTCGAGCCCAGCATAGAAGACGCAATATGAAAATCTCCAAAAATCAAATAGATTCCAAGAAAACTTGAAGCGCCCAGGGCAATTCCAACATGGACACCAAGCAATACGAGAGCAATCAAGACTGCCAGAGAGTAAAAAATAACCTCAGGGCCCATCAGGATCGTGTTTCTAAGCTTGTTAATTGTTTAGCAGGCACGGGATATATCTCTTTTGTCAGGTTCTGGCTGGTTAGTCCAGTCGAGGTATAACAGATAGCCGTATACTAGAGCCGTAAAGGCTGCTGTTGCAGCCACGAGAAATCTAACCGGATAAGTTGGTACTCGCAGTGCGCCCTCACCTTCGTACTCACCTATCTGCCAAGCTTCAACTGCAGGTCCCCAGGAACTAAGGGCTGTTAGTAGAAAAAAAAGAAAACCAAGTATGTTCGCAAAAGAGCGAAGATGAAGTTGTCGATCTAGGCTTACCCTGTCATAGACTAAGGTTGTGCGAATCATCCCGCCCCTATAAATTGCCAGCGGTAGTTGCAGGAAAGTGATTGATACCACAGAATTTTTAATGATCTCCGGTGTGCCAAGTAATGGAACAGCAAATAAAAACCGTCCACTAACATCAACGAAAATAATAATTGCTAAAACCAATACCCAGAATACGGATACGACATGGCAGGCGCGCGCTAAGTTTTTTAACGAAGATTCCACTGTTCTTTTCGCTGTTGACGGCAAGCCTCACTATAGCAGAAGAAGGAATGGCTGCCTTATTGAGTTACCGATAAGAAAAATGCTTTCAATGAACTCGGTCGCTTGAAGCTTCGGGGTAGAGTAAACTCTAGGGGTCTTCTATGAGAAACACGCTGTTTTTGGATATCTGTGTTGGTTCCGTTTTTAAGAAAAAATAAACAAGATCATGATTTATGGAAAGCGTAAAAATCAACATTGATAAATGGTTGCCACCGGTGAATAAAAATACAGATATACATAGTCGTATTTGGCTGGGCGCCTTAATGTTAGTCAGTGCATCTTTCCTTGGGGGGTGTTCGGACTCATCAACCATCACCTTGCGAATTGGTGCAGGGCACCCCGTCGGACCGACAGTCTACGTTAATGAGATGCGTGATTTTTTTGTACCGGAAGTAACGCGCAGGGTTACAGAGGAGACGGGCCACGAAATTAATTTTGTGCAAGGCTATGGCGGCTCAATTGCCCAGGTTGCTGAAGTGCTTGAAGCTGTTCAGGCAGGTATCCTTGATATTGGTGCATATTGCGTATGTTTTGAGCCTGCCAAATTATTTCTCCATAATTTTTCTTACTATGTGCCCTTTGGCCCACAAGATGCCGTTGAAGTTATGGCGTTAACGCGAGGAGTTTATGATCTAAATCCTTGGCTCGAAGAGCAGTTCGGAGTGTACAGCCAGAGACTATTAGCCATTAATGGATGGGATAGTTACCATCTTGGTACCGTTGAGCCTTGGGAAACCGTTGAAGATTTGAATGGTGTGAAGATTGCTGGGGCGGGACCAAATCTGCCATGGTTAGAATACGCCGGTGTAATACCCGTGCAGTCCGCCTTGCCCGATGGGTATCTTTCTATGCAGACAGGTGTTTATTCTGGTTGGTTAATGTTTCCGTCGTCTTACTACGGTTACAAATTTCATGAACCAGCACCCTATTACACCTTGATTGGTTTTGGTGCCATGGGCGGTGCTGTTGCACTGACAATGAACAACCGTAGTTTTGATCGGTTACCTCTTGAAGTGCAGCAGATTATTCTTGAGGTCGCACGTGAATATGAACTGCGAGCTGCACAGGCCTTAAATGAAGGCCAGGAAATTGCCCTTCAGGCCCTCAGAGATGCAGGCGCGCATATCCGGGAATTACCCTCTGAAGTTCGGGCCAATTGGGCTAATTCTTTGGGAGAATTTCCTAATGCGATGGCTCAAGATGCGAACTCACGCGGAATGCCTGGCTCGGAGATTATCCGGTCGTACATCGAAGAGATAGATCGTAGCGGTTATAATTGGCCGGTAAAATACATCATCGATTAGACGGTTCATGTCCAAAATTCTCATCGCTGTAGCTGATTCTGTGTTTCCTGACTTGGCACCCACCGAACGGGTGTTCTCAAGGCTGGGTGCAACGGTACAGTTGGCTAGAGAGCCAACGATAGATGCTATTTTAGAGGTTGCGCAAAAAGCTGATGGGCTTATGGTGACCTTTGCGCAACTGAGTGCAGAGCTGATACAGGGGCTGGAGCATTGTCGTGCAATTGGTCGTTTTGGTATCGGTGTCGACAATATTGATCTGGATGCGGCCACTAAAGCCGGGATACAGGTTTGTTTTGTCCCTGATTACTGTCTAGATGAAGTTTCTGACCACGCCATGGCTTTGCTGATCGCGTTAGCTCGCAAGATTCCTTATAGCAACTCTTTGGTTCAAGGGAATCAATGGGAGGGGAAAGCTGTAGCTCCAATTTATCGATTACGTGGGCGTACGATTGGGTTGATTGGGCTTGGCAAAATTCCACAAACATTAGCTCCTAAGGCGCAGGCATTTGGTTTGAACGTGATGGCTTATGATCCATTTGTGGAGGAAGACATAGCACATTCGCTCAATGTGAAGATGGTAGATTTTGAGCACTTACTGGTGCATTCAGATTACATTTCGATTCATGCGCCGTTAACCCCTGATACTCGGCATATGTTTAATGCCGATGCCTTTAAGAAAATGAAGGCTGGGGCATTACTTATCAATACTGCAAGGGGGCCACTGGTGGATGAAGCGGCATTAGCAGTTGCTTTAGATAAAGGCCAGCTTGCGGGAGCGGCGCTGGACGTACTGTCCGATGAGCCGCCATCTGCTGATTTTGTATTGTTGAATCGAGAGAACGTTATTCTGACACCACACACTGCTTATTACTCAGAGGACGCATTGCTTGATTTACAAACGAAGGCGGCTGAGGATGTGGCGAGTGTTTTAAGCGGAAAAGAGCCGCGCTATCCCGTTAACAAGCTTGCTTGATCAAATGTGCAACCGGGGTGAGATTCTAGTTAAGTTATGAAAGCGATGGTATTAAAGTCACCTGGGGCATTAGGGCAAGAGGAAGTTGAGAGCCCAACGATCGAAGATGGAACGACTGTAGTGCGCATTACTCACTCTGGGGTATGCGGAACGGATCTGAAAATCTATCAGGGCGGTATACCCGTCAATTATCCCCGTATTATGGGTCATGAAATGATTGGCGAAGTCGTGGAGGTGGGTGGCGATTCAGGCATACACAAAGGATCCAGAGTCATCATTGATCCAGTTTTTTATTGTGGTCATTGTTACCAATGTCATCGTGGCCAGGAGTCACTCTGTCCAAACGGTTACATTTTAGGGCGCGATCAGGATGGGGGGTTTTCAGATTATTTGCGTGTACCATCAGATGCTGTTTTTCCTTTACCCGATAACATTGATGGTCAGGTAGCTCCGCTTATCCAGGTATTAACTACCGCGGTACATGCTCAGCGGCTAGTCAAAATATTTCCTAGTGAAGCTGTGTTGGTGCTTGGATTGGGTGTCGCGGGACAGTTACATGTGCAGCTTGCAAAGGCTCGGGGTGCTTACCCAGTTATCGGTGTCACTCGTAGCCCCCAAAGGCGAGCACTGGCGGAAAAATTAGGAGCAGATTTTACGTTTGCTCCTGATGAAGATGTGAAGGGTCATTTGCTTGAACTTACCAACGGAGTGGGTGCTGATGTAGTGATAGAAACAGTGGGAGCACTACCAATGCTAGCCAATGCCGTGGATTATGCGCGCATTGGGGGACGATTGTTATTATTTGGAATTTATACAGGTCACGAGGCAAATTTATCTTTTTATGATTTTTATTTCAAAGAGTTGGCACTCATCAACGCACGGGCTGCCAGGCGAGAGGATTTTCCCTCAGCGATTGCAATGGTGAGTCAGGGTCAGGTGCAGCTCGACTCTATGGTGAGCCACGTATTGCCTCTTATCGAATTGGACAGAGCAATTGAAATGTTAGCCGAGCGGGATGACCAGCGAATGAAGGTCATTTTGGATCATGCCGCGTAGCCAGATGCGCTACACCTGAGTCTTTAACTTCTTCTAAGCAGCCCCTTCCGTAGCGAGTGTATCTTGCGCGATTGTCCTAAATTCGTCGTCACTCATAAGGCGTTTCTCTGTGAGGCCGAATTGCTTTACTGCTTGTAGTACTGCCATTGCCTGCTCGTCATTCGATGGTATTTGCATTTGTTCTAGTTTCCATTTCACAGAGTCAATACCACTGCCTTTTCCCATAACTACCCGAGCCGGCTCTCGCCCAATTAGTTCTGGGCGATAGGGGAAAAGTTCTGTTTGGTATTCATGTCCGCAATTATTAAGCCAAGTAGCGATAATGCCGGATTCTACGTCGAAAACTTGATCGCCAGACACTGGGCGATTTGAGGGAATTGATTGACCAGAAATTTCCTGTACCAACATAGCCAATTCGTACAGTTTTTCAGTCTTAATCCCAGTTTCTTGGCCATACATCGTTAATAATGCTAGGACGGTTTCTTCCATTGGCGTATTGCCAGCACGTTCCCCTACACCCAGAACAGTTGAATGAATGACTTCGACTCCTTCGGCTACGGCCATGATTGTATTTGCAACTCCCATGCCAAAGTCTTGATGAAAATGGGCCTCTAATCGTTGAGGAATACGAGATTTCACTTGCCGAACGAAGTACTGCATGGCATGAGGTGAGGTCACTCCGAAAGTATCGACCAACGCAAGACCATCCATATGGCCCTCATCTGCAACACGAGTAATCAGATCAAGAACCCAATTCATTTCTGCCCGGCTGAAATCTATAGGAAAGAAAACAACTTCGAGGCCTTGTTCATGGGCATAGGCGGTTGATTCGATAGAAAGATCGATTGCTTGTTCCAGCGGCCATTGGTAGGCATATTTTATAATATGTTCGCTGGATGGTACCTCCATCACAACGCCATTTACCCCTGTGTCTACAGCACGTTTCACGTCGTCAACCATGCAACGGGAAAAGGCAAAAATTTGGGGGCCCAGATTACGATTGACAATATCTTTAATAGCCGATGCGTCTTCAGGGGAAACAACAGGCATACCGGCCTCGATACGATGCACACCGGCTTCTGCCAGTCCTTCAGCGATACGAATTTTGTCGTCCTTATCGAAAGCTAAGCCAGTTTGTTGCTCGCCATCCCTCAGCGTGATGTCGTGAATTTTAATTTGCTCCGGGAAGTGCAGCTGAGACTTCACTTCATCAGCAAAATTCCAAGGGCTCACAAACCAATTATCCGTCTTCCAGGGCGTAGTGCTCACTAGGGGTCTCCCGTAAATTAGCAGTTTGAAATATCGAAAATCTTCGGGTCTTTCAAGTTAATTCTTGTCTCCCGAGCCCGCGCAAGATAGCATTTTCCGTTCCAACGAGGCAAACTTGGCGGCCATTCGATAGCTTATCGTTTGACCTAACGGGTGGTGAGGCACTCATTTTTTTTAGATTTTTTTTGGAGAATCTCTATGGGAAGTTTTGGAATTACTGGGGTTGATTGGCAAGAGCGTATCAACTGGGACCGGCTGCGCAAATACCGACTCGAGAGCGCGCGAGCGCGTATGAAAGCAAATGGACTTGGTGCGATGCTGTGCATGTACGATGAGAATGTTAGGTATATAACCAGCACACTTACGCCTGGTTGGAATCGGCTTAAGCCCGGACTTCGGTATGCAATGCTTTGTGGTGATGGTGCCCCGATACTTTTTGAGCAGGGAGATATCGGTATTCAGATTGACCGTCATTCGCCTTGGTTGCCTAAAGAAAACATCCGCTATTCCTACGCTTGGATTAAGGGTGCCGCGGGGCCTGCTTCGCAACAACAGGTGAAAAAATTTACGAATGCGATCAAAGAGGAAATGAAGCGTCATGGCGTGGCCGGCGAGAAACTAGGCGTCGACTTTATGGACATTAACATGTTGCGCGCTTTTGAGGACGAAGGAATTGTTTGGGATGATGGTATGAGTGCGATGATGGAGGCCCGTGCCATTAAAAACCAAGACGAACAGGAATGTATGCGTATCGTTGGTGCCATTGGTGATGCCGCACATTATGAGACCATGAAATTTTTGAAACCCGGTGTGACGGAAAACCAAGTCACCGCCCACATCATGGAATTTCTATACAATATTCCCGGCATGGAGGATGTAGAAGACGTTATTGTTTCTTCGGGACCAAATACTTGGCCGAATTGGCGCAATTTTTCTGATCGAATTGTTAAACCCGGTGATATCGTTTTTATGGATTTGGCTGCGCTTACATGGAATGGTTACAAGTCCTGCTATTACCGCACTTATTGTGTTGGCAAAAAGCCAACCCAAGAAATGAAAGATTATTACGCTACTGCATTAGAGTGGTTGTACGATTCCATTGACGCGGTGAAGGCGGGCACGACTACTCGTGAAATTGCAATGAAATGGCCATCTGCCAAGGAGGCCTGGGGTTATGAGGAGGAAGATCAGGCGGCCGCTAATCTATGGGGCCATGGTTTGGGTTTAGCTCAATATGACCCCCCAGTCATTTCACGCATCTGGTCCTTGGACCACCCTATCGAGATTAAGCCCGGTATGGTATTTGCTCTGGAGACACAGCACGGGAAGAATTTAGAGTTCGGCGTGCGGATTGAAGAGATGCTGATTGTCCACGAGGATAAGACCGAGATTATCTCGAGTTTCCCTGTAGAGGAAATTACCTTCGTTGATATGTAGGTTAGGCCAGAGAAAAAATATCGTCTGCTTTGTCGTGTGATGATTCTTGTACTGTGGGAAATATAGTGGCTCAACTCATTCTTAATCTTGATGAAGTTGCAGCAGCAGATGTCACCCGTTTCGGGCCCAAGGCTGCTAATCAGGCTGCTTTAGGTCATGCTGGCTTACCGATTCCAGGGGGTTATGCTGTGGATGCCGCGGCTTACTGGACTCAGCTCGAGTCTTTAGGTCTGACGGATTCCGTTCGTGCAGCGGCAACAGCTAAGGTGTTTGAAGAGGCGCGTCAGCATATTTCGCGGGTCAGAATCAATTTGTTCGAGGAGCCTATTGTGCCAGAGGTTCTAGAGCCACTTTTGGCCGCACGCCAAAATTTGGTTGATCATTTCGGTAAGCCCCTAGTAGTTCGCTCTTCGGCACTTATGGAGGATCAGGCAGGCTCCACTTTTGCGGGGCAGTTTGAATCTTTTTTGGGTTTGGAGAGCGAAGATGATTTTATCACGGCTGTTCGGGCCTGCTGGGCAGCACTTTGGGCATCTCGGGCGCGGCAGTACATGACTCATCACCACATAACACCTGCTGATACAGCGATGGGCCTATTGATCCAGCCCTTAGTGGAAGCCCGGGCATCAGGTGGGGGGATGAGCTTGACGGCCAACAAGGGCATGTTATTGACAGCCACTTGGGGCTTGGGTTCGGCCATTGCTCAGGGTGAAATCGTTCCTGATCGCTACGATTTAAGTCGCAATGGTGCTTTGCGCGACACGGTTGTCGGTCACAAGGACCATAGCGTTCATTGTGTTCATCATCAGGTTGGGCCTTCGGCTCAGGCAGTCGCCGCGCCGCGTGTCCAAGAGCCCTGCTTGAATGAAAAGCAAATCAAGGAACTGAGTGATTTATTAGTGCGTGCGGAAGACTTACTGGGCAGGCCAGTCGAAATTGAGTGGGCCCAAGATGAGACAGGCTTTAAGATGCTTCAGGCACGACCGCTGAAAATGGAGCCTGCCCAGGTACCAGACGAGATTTGGCTTCGCCACCCTGGAATTAAGGGCCATCCGTCGGGCATTGGGTGGGGAAGTGGGCGGGCCTGTGTAATTAACTGTGAGTGCGAGCTTAGTCGGCTTGCGCCAGGAGATATTCTGGTTACAAAAGTTGCTGGCCCCGCTTTGAGCCAAGTGTTGCCTCGGGTATCGGGTGTGGTTGCTGAGCTCGGAGGCAGCACATCACATTTGGCATCCCTCGCTCGGGAGCGAGGTATACCCATGGTATTGGGTGTGCCGGAGGCGACTCGGAAGATTCCGGACGGCGCACAGGTGGGGGTAGATGGCGTAATGGGTATGGTACGCTGGATTAATTAATCATTTCTTGTAAACAAATTTGCAGGGGAGTATTAAGAAACACGGATTTTTTTGAGCAAGAGTTGATTAGTTGGGCTGAATTAAGAGGATCTAAATTATGGACAAGATTGATGTTGGTATTATCGGTACCGGTTGGTGTGGTGGGATTCGTGCCAATACTTGTGCGGCTAGTCCGATTGTTAACGAATTACATATTGCTGAAATCGATGAAGATCGACTCAAGGAAGTTTCCGAACAAACAAACCCCACTTCTTCGACCTCAGATTACCGGGATCTCATTGCCAACAAAACGATTACCACTATCATCGTCTCAGCCACACCGGAAACAACTCATTACCCGATGGCTAAAGAGTCTCTGCTTGCCGGGAAGCACGTTTTTCTAGAAAAACCTTTGGCACTAACCTTAACTGAAGCGGACGAACTTATTCAGATCAGTAAAGAGAGTAATCTCAAACTGGCGATTGGTTATTCTCAACGCTTCAACCCAAAGTTTGCTTATGTAAAAAAATGCATTAAAGAGAAAAAAATTGGGGATCCTGTTTGCGCCTTAGTAAGTCGACATATCACCAGAGGCCTCGGCAAAAAAATTAGCAGTCGTATCAAGCTTTCTCCGGCCGCCATGGAAGCGACACATGATTTAGATTTTGTTCTCTGGTGCATGGAGCCAGCAAAACCGATACGTGTCTATTCACAGACTGCTTATGGTGCAATGCAGCATCAAACGGGATCTGCTGATGCACAGTGGCTTATGATTACAATGGATAATGGAGTTGTCTTGAGCGTTGGTGCCGGGTGGAGCATGCCCCCGGGGTATCCAAATTACTCGGGTACTTGGATTGAGGTCGTGGGCACTGATGGCATGCTCGTGATAGATGATACGCACAGAGATGTAGTTTTTAATACCATGAAGAATGGCATCCAACTTCCAATGTCATCAATGCCCGGAGAGCCGGTAGATCATGTGTTTGCTGGTCCGATGCATAACGAAACCGTTCATTATTTAGAGGCAGTGGCATTTGGTCGTCCAGTTATGGTTACTGCAGAAAAGGCGCGGAGGGTTATGGAGGTTTACATGGCCGCGGATTTATCGGATGAGCGTAATGAAGCAGTAGATTTGCCACTGAGCGAGTCGAAGCTTTCTGCTGTAGCCGCCGCATAGTGTTATCGGATTTTATTTTCAGGCATAGGGTATGGCTAAATTCCCGGCTGATGTTGTTTTTGTAATCGGTGCTTTGGTCCTTGCGGTACTCGGGTTACTTTTTGGTGGATGGTTGATCGTAGATCCCCCAATATTGTTGAGTCGTGACATTCTGGCAATGAACCCAAGGGTATTTCCGACCTTGGTTCTCTTTTTTATCCTGTTGGTTGCTTTGATTTTTTTGGCTACAGAGAGCAGAAAGGGCTCTCTCGCAGGTAATATATTGAAAGAAAGTTCACCGCAGAGTCCGCTAGCTCTATACCGCCAGTTTGGTTTTGTAGGGCTTACCGTTGGTTGTGCATTATTGCTTACCACACTTGGCTTTCTAGCCACTATGTTTTTGTTAATGGCCGGCACATCATTATTAGTAGGAAACCGTAGTTCTCTGCAAATATTTGCTATTAGTCTGGTTACTCCCCTGAGTTT
This sequence comes from uncultured Gammaproteobacteria bacterium, assembly GCA_964465375.1. Classification (GTDB taxonomy): domain Bacteria; phylum Pseudomonadota; class Gammaproteobacteria; order Steroidobacterales; family Rariloculaceae; genus CAJWKT01. The sequence continues at coordinate 18,790 of CAYXIJ010000013.1, forward strand.
TTATATGATTGTTACGTACATGCTTAGGACTCAGTTGCCCGAAGCTGATATTGTGGAGCGCACATTAGCCATGATTATTAATGCACTGAACACATAGATAAAAAATTCCCCCAGCTGGCCGTTCTTTCTGCACTATACCTAGATGGGCTGATCCATTATGTTTGACATGTTGATGCTTGGTTTGAACGACGCCTTACGGCTAGATACTTTTATCTGGATAGGTGGGGGACTTCTTCTTGGGATGCTCGTGGGAGCTCTTCCTGGTTTTACGACTTCAATGGGTATGTCGGTACTTGTGCCTATTTCTTTCCTCGTGGGTGATCCACTAATTGGGATTCCGTTTCTGATTGGGGTGTACAAGGGTGGAATTTATGGTGGTAGTGTGCCAGCTATCCTAATTTCCATGCCCGGCACAGGAGCCTCAATCGCGACCGTACTTGATGGCTATGCCTTGACAAAAAAAGGTCAATCAAGAAAGGCACTTGAAATGAGTCTGTTCTCTTCAGGCCTTTCAGATTTTTTTAGTGATATTTTCACCCTTGTGATGATCATTCCAGTTGCTACGGTTGTGCTTGGTTTTGGGCCACCCGAAATTGCTGCAGTGATGTTTTTGAGCTTAGTTATCATTGCCGTGACTTCTGCAGGCCCCGCTGTCAAGGGCCTAATAATGCTGGGTTTGGGTATATGGGTTGGATTTGTTGGAGCTGACCCATTTTCTGCTATGGCAAGGTATACATTTGGTACTACGGAGCTCTACGATGGATTTCACCTAATCCCTATATTAATAGGACTTTTTGCATTGCCAGAAATTTTTAATGCGGTAAAAGAGGGCGATACAAGGGGGAAGCGTATATCAACTTTCGTGGGCGAACGTTTGCGTCTACAAGAGCTAAAAAGTAGTTTCCGAACAATTCTTAGATCGACAATGATTGGAACCGGAATTGGCATCGTGCCTGGTTTGGGTCAGCCAATCGCTGCAATGATGGGATATATTGCGGCAAAGAACGCATCCAAATACCCAGAAAAGTTTGGCAAAGGTGAATTGGATGGTGTGGCTGCTGCAGAATCCGCAAACAATGCTGTAAATGGTCCCACCATGGTGCCGCTTCTTACGCTAGGTATTCCAGGCGATTCCGTGACAGCATTGTTGCTCGGTGCTTTTATGATGCAGGGCCTGCGGCCAGGGCCTACCTTGCTTGAATCTAGCGGTAATGTAGTTTTTGCGATTTTGATAGCAATGATTTTCGCGAATGTCTTGTTTGTAATTATCGGTTACCTGGCCATTCCGCTTTTTGCGCGTGTTGTCACAATTAAGAAATCTCTTTTGATACCCGTGACAATTATGTTAGCTTTTGCGGGAACCTATCTGGCTCGCAGTAATCCTTTCGACATAATTACCCTGATCAGTTTTGGCCTGATAGGCATTGCTGCTCGAGCGGCTAAATTTGATGTAGCGCCAATGGTTATGGGTTTTATCTTGGGCCGAGAACTTGAATACGCTTTTGGTCAAACATTGGCCTTAGCAGGTGATAATTGGATTCATTTTGCTTTTGGGGAGCGCCTAGGTATGACAGCTATATTATTAGCTACGCCACTTGTTGGAGCTATTTTAGGGTTTCGGATGAACCGTTTTAGAAAGCGGTCTCTGGATAGCGACAGGAAATAGACACTATGAGTTTTTTGGCTAAAAATTTACTGACCAAAAAATTAGCCATATGGGTTATGCAATTGTGGATTATTTTTCTTGGGCAATTAATTTACCAAGAATCATTGGCGCAATACCCAGAAAAGCCTATTACTCTCATCACCCCTTTTGCGGCCGGAGGATCTAGCGATCTAATTGCCCGTGTTTTTACTACTTATCTTAATAGTTACTTAGCTCAACCCATGTTGATAAGGTTGGTTCCAGGCCAGGCAGGCCAGAAGGGTACCTTAGAGGCAATTAGGGCGACCCCAGACGGTTACACGCTGGTCTTCATAGATAACTATCGGGATCAATTACACCAGTATACGTTCCCGAATGATTTCTATGACACCAATGAGGATTTAGTGACTGTTGCACGCATAAATTATGGACAGATCGCAATTATCGTGCGCGCAACTGGCCCATATCAGTCTTGGGACGAATTCTTGGTAGCTGCTAGAGCAGGATCCGGCCAGTTGAAAATGGCTCACAGTGGTTTATGGGCGGCTTTATTTGTTCCAGCCTGGCGGATTATGCAGGAGTTTGATCTACGCTTCAGGATGATTCCATACCGTGGGGGTGGGCCTGCAAAAGCAGCTCTTATGGCTGGAGATGTGGATTTTTCCATGGCATTTCCGGCAACCGTAGTTCAGGACGTGGAAGCCGGAAAAGTACGGATTCTGGCTACTGCGGGTCCTGAGCGGACTATAAAGGGTGTGCCATCTTTTACAGAGATTGGTCTAGCGCCTGGTACGGGCTATATTCACCGCATAGTAATGGCGCCAGCAGGTATTGCGGATGACCGTCTTGCTGTTCTGCAGGACGCGCTACAGCAGCTTCAAATGGATAAAGACTATCAGGCTGCCATGGCTCGGCTGGGTGAGAACCTAGAATATTTAACGGGACCAGCCTATGAGCTGGTTCGACGGCAGCAATCGGCCGAGTACGCTGAATTGGTTTCGACTCTCACCAGTCGTCCATAAAATGATTTGCCTCAGCAGTGTCGAAGATCTAAAAGATTTCCCAATACTTTATGTTTTGAAGCGACGTAGTCGGAGGTCGGCTTGTTCTTTGTGTCCCCAAAATTTCTCAATTGCACAGAGCCTTGAACAATAATCACCAATTATCACCGATGCCTCTTCCGAGCATTTTTGATATGTCACGGTTTTCAGGAATTTTCCAACCCAAAGTCCCCCTGTGTAACGTGCCGCACCCTTGGTAGGTAAAGTATGATTTGTGCCAATGACCTTGTCTCCGTAGGAGACATTTGTTTCTGGGCCAAGAAACATAGAACCATAGTTTGTCATTTTATCTAAGTAAAGTCGGGGATTTTCTGTCAGGATTTCCACATGCTCGCAAGCTATTTTATCGGCTTCAATGATCGCTTCCTCGTCATTTTCAACCAGAATAATCTCACCAAAATCACGCCAAGCTGCCCCAGCTATTTCAGCTGTTGCTAGTGTGGAGAGCTGTCGTTCTATTTCATCTGGAATGGCTTCGGCCAGTGCCTGTGATGTTGTGATTATTGTGGCAGGGGATGTTGGACCATGTTCGGCTTGTCCTAGCAAGTCCGTTACCACGATTTCTGCGTCAGAAGTATGGTCTGCTATCACCAAAATTTCCGTTGGACCGGCGAATAAATCAATTCCTACTCGCCCATATAATTGACGCTTTGCCTCGGCTACGTAAGCATTGCCTGGGCCCACTAGCATATCTACGGGAACAATACTGGTTGTGCCAAGCGCCATAGCACCCACTGCTTGCACCCCGCCTAGTACATAGATTTCATCTGCGCCACCCATTGACATCGCTGCAATGGTTTCTGCATGTGGTGCACCGTTTGTCGGGGGCGTGCACGCAATTATGCGGCCCACACCAGCTACACGAGCGGTAACAATACTCATATGAGCCGAGGCAACCATAGGATATAGCCCTCCAGGCACGTAACAGCCGACACTTTCTACTGGAATATTTTTGTGACCAAGCGTTACGCCGGGAATAGTTTCAACTTCAACATCTCGTAAAGCAGATCTCTGGACCTCGGCAAAATTTCGAATTTGCGTTTGGGCAAATTGAATATCCTTAATAGTTTGGCCTGGGACTATTGCTATTAATTCATCAATTTCTTTTTTGGACAGGAGGAAACTGTTTGGTGACCAATTATCAAAGCGGACCGAAAGCTCTCGAACCGCAGTATCTCCATGACTCTCAATGTCAGCCAAAATATTTTCTACAGTTTTTTGTATTTGAGCATCTATTTCTCGAATCTTTTCTGTGTTTCCCTTACGCTTTAAATAGTTAGCCATGGCTCTGCTTTAATTATTAATTGATAAAAATAGAAGGTTTAAAATTATGCAACATGAAAATTAGTCATCCCCAAAATGTAATCACAACGAATATGAAATAGATGAAATACGGGTAGCGGGAGGTTTTTTGGATTAAAATATTCAATATTCAATATTCAATGTTCAAGGTAAAAAGTATGCTTTTGTTTCGTGCTTAAAATGTTCCTCTACAGAATTTTACAAAGGGCAACCATCTTCACGGATTGCAAATGTATTTAATTTCTTTACAAATTAAAATTATTTAATAGCTATCGGATTTAGTGGTGAGCCTACACCACCAGTAATAGGGAGCGGTGGCGCACAGAAAAAGAATTCATATGTACCATCTTCAGCGCAATCTGTTGCAAGGTGGTCGACGACAAAAATTTCTCCCATGGAGATACCGATCATCGGGATAACTACCCAGTGCCAGGGTTGCTGGGCTTCTTCAGTTTCGTTGGGCCTTACTTCGCAGCCCCAGGTATCACAACAGATAGCTGCGATCTCTTTCTCGTAGATCCATTCTGCAGTTTCGAAGGCCATTCCTGGGGCATCTCCGCCGGCGTAATCTCCCCACTCGCCCGCATTTAGGCACTGGCCCATCATGCCGGTACGCACGATAACAAAGTCACCTCGGCGAATTTCTACTTCCTGGGCTTCGGCAGTCTCATTAAGATCCGAATTCGTGATTGCCATTCCGGGCTCGAGCGACTCAACTCCCACGTGCTTGGCTACATCTAGAAGTATACCCCGGCCTACGAAACGGTCTTTTACTTTTTCAATACCATTCTTTTTAGCACCACTTGCATCAACAAGCTTTGCGTCATAGCCATTCCACATTTTATCTTCGTAAAAAATATGCCCTAGGGCATCCCATTGTGTGCCACATTGCAGAGGTAGTGACACCATGTCGTCGGCAAACCGAAAGCGTCCTTCATCTTGGTTTCCAGCAACTGCATCAGTACCTGTAGCAAGCATAGTGTGGATTGGGTTGAAACGATTCCCCCAAAGCCCTTTTTGGGGCCCTTGATTATCGAAATTTAATGCTAGGGAAAATACTTTGCCCTTACGGATGAGAGAAGCAGCCCTAATAATGTCTTCCGGAGATACAAAGTTCAGTGTGCCAGCCTCGTCGTCTGGTCCCCAACGATTCCAGTTTTTACAATGTTCTGCTGTTTTTTGCAGAATGGACATATCCAGTTTGCCCTTGCTGTAGTGTCGCGGCATAGTAGTTCTCCGTAGATGTAAACTGCGTGTGGGGAGTGGCCTTACCACATTAAGGTAGATGGCAGTGTGGAAGTCAACACTCAACTGGTTCTTTTCTGGGAGGTAAATATTCATGACGATCATGGTTGGCGGGGACTTAAAGATGCCGTCCATGCGGCTGGATGGTCAGATTGCAGTGATTACTGGAGGAGGGCGCGGTTTGGGCCGGGCTTGTGCGCTAGCGTTAGGACAAGCAGGAGCTGAAACAGTGTTAGTAAGCAGGACTCTGAGTGAACTGCAGGAGGTAGAGGATACGATATGCGCCGGTGGCGGGATTGCTTCATCAATTGAATGCGATGTAACAGATGTGGGACAGGTAGGTGCGACAATTGGTCAGTTGGATAGGATCGATGTACTGGTCAATGGCGCTGGCATCAATATTCCTGAACCCTTTTTGAATGTGACCGAGGATCACTTTGATCAGACCATGTCGCTTAATGTAAAGGCTGCTTTTGTAGTATCCCAAACGGCCGTGCGACGTATGCGAGCCACTGGCTCTGGAGGAGTGATCATTAACATTTCTTCACAGATGGGGCATGTGGGAGCCCCGAATCGAACCGTTTACTGTACGTCAAAACATGCTATGGAGGGTATGACAAGAGCAATGGCTGTAGAGCTGGCGCCCGATAAAATTCGTGTTAACTCTATTGCACCAACTTTTATCTTGACGCCGATGACCGAACCATTTTTTGAAGATCAGGAATTCAGGAAAGACACTATTGACCGTATTCCGCTTGGTCACATAGGTGAGCTGGAGGACATCATGGGCGCAGTAGTATTTTTGGCTTCCCCCGCAGCTGCCATGATCACCGGCACATCGCTACCAATCGACGGGGGATGGACGGCCTGGTAGATATTTCTGTTACCTTTTCATCGGCTGCCGGAGATAAGTTCTTTGCAAATATGAATGCGGTACCGAACTATCAACTACCTGATAGAGTGTGACCCTTCATCATCTCATTGGTGTACCGTCAGGATTCATGCGCGTACTCCAGCCGTGATGCTCGTCCCGCCGGAGGTGGACCTTGTAGTCCTGGCGCACGGGAATACAGAACGTTAAAGCATCATCGCAGGCGAAGTACTGCACCCGCAGATCGAGCGGTTGACTCAGATCTTTCGCATCTACTTGGACAATAAATTCACGCGGATCTGCATCGGCCGGCTCTTCCGGGTCGATCGCTACTCCGTATGCGGGCGTAACGCTAGCCCCGTCAGGCGCTGTGATCTGAAACTCCACGGGATCGACTTCGTTGTTCCAGTGCACCCGGTACAGAGGATCCAGATGGAAGCCGATGTACATCTCACCCTTACCGGTGTCGAAAAGTTCCCGGGTCGCTTCCGCACGGAGCTTAGCGTAGAACGGAATACCGGAACTGTTGGTCTGTGGTTCAATAGCCATCGGCATCGCGCCTGCCGGCAACGGAACACGCGGCACGACGCCCTTCGCTACGGTCGGAATCGGCGGCTGCGCGGGCAGGTTAAGGTCAGCGATCTGGGTTGGGTGATCCACAGCACCAACTAGACGTTCCATGTCGAGGCGCAGTGCTACCGGATCACTCCAGGCACGGCGGGCGACGAGAACGCCATTGTTGTCGAGAATAATCTCGCTGTTCGGTGTCCGACCCATGACGTCGTGATAGGCGTTATCCATAGTATCGGCGAGCCAGTTAACGCTCGTGCCTAGCAGGCGCTTGGCTTCCGCAACATGCATCAGGCGTTCTTCAATACTGAACGGGCTGACGAAGTTATTGAGTTCCGGATGCGCCAATGGTTTATAGACATAAAAGAACTGTATGCCCTTGTCTGTATAGTCTAGTTTTACCGTCTCCCAACTGGGGACGTTACGAAGATAAGGGGGTCACGTGAGGCAGCCGAGCGTAAGTACCGTATACGGGCTCTGACTCGCAAGCTCTCTTATGTTAACGGGGTTACCTTGATCGTCCACGATCGTGACGTCAGAAATTTGCTCGCCAACTTCAGGTGCAACAACAAAGCGCGCATCCGGTGTTCCCATTCCCATTCCCATTCCCATTCCCATTCCCATCTGGGCCATTGAGATGGCTGGCTGGAATCCCGCGATAAGAAGGACTAAAAGCGTGGATATGTATCGAGCTGCATGGTTACTCATAATTAGGCCTCAAAATATTAGTTCTCTTGTTCTGTAAACGAAAAATCACCAAATTGGGATCCGCCTTCTTCGGTTCGAACGATCACATTGTTCTGGTTCTCTCTACACCACCAGTATCGAAGACGGAGTCTCTTTTCCGGATCGGTGAGTCTAGTATAGAGTTGTTTGGTATACCAGGGTTCCACAAGAGCCGGGGGATCGTATACCCAGACATCGACCTCGATGTTTTTCTCATCGATTTTTTCCCAGATCTCAACAGTTTCCACTTGGTCAGTATAATCAGGGTTGCGTCTCTGGTATTGACCTGCCATGAGTTCGTTTGTGTGTAATATCAATCGGTGACCATCCCAAAAGCCTATAGAATCTCCGTTCCATGTCGCATATCTGTCTCCTTCTGGGGTATGCCCTCTGCCATCCGTGTACACTCGCCGTACATCGTTCACCATTTCATTCATCAGCCAGGTCTGGTCTGGGGTGACAACAAATTCTTTGAGGAAGGGCTCTGTTAGCCATCGAGGGTGGCCGGGTGGCCGGCAGTCGCTAATTGGATCATAGTCATTTCCTGCGTCCGCGATTGCAATTTTCTGGAGCATTCTCTCGTGAAACTCCGGGGTCAGTTTTGCTGTAGGCAGCCCTCCCTGGGGCTGGTCTGGGTCAAAAGTGATGCCTCCCCGGCCCCGGGTATAGACTCCGGACCAGTCCGGTAGGTTATCCCAGACAAGTGACTCACCCCCACCTGCCCCCTCTACAAGGGTCTGGTAGAGCTCCCAGGCTGTATCATGCTGCAGTCCCAATTCCGCCATTTGCGCGCGGTTATCGACATCAACGTTGTCTGTTTCTGTTTCACCAATATTTTGGGCTACCGTTGAGTCATTACTGCATGCTGTGCAAATTAAAATCACAATAAACGGCAGTACGGCTATCGTTTTTCTTGGGATTTTAATAGTTATCATCTTTTTAGCCCCTTTTAAAGAATTTAGTATGGAAGGATTGTAACGCTAAGTTGAACTCTAGTTCATTACTTTTGGCTTCAGGTTAGTCGCGTTGACCGCCGCTTGTGCCACAAGGATAATACATTTCCTAGCAATGCAGGAGAAGCTTGATGAAGAGCTTGTCGGTTGGTAGTTTTCCGTTAGCAGTTGGACTTCTGTTTTTTTCGATCATTGTGTCTGCTCACCATGGTTCTGCAGCGTATGACACATCCAAAAGCATCTCGATTAAAGGAAGGGTTACTGATTTCCAGTTTATTAATCCGCACGTACTCATTTACATTGAGGTGCAGAATCAGGACGGCAGGGCAGTGGAGTGGTCGGGTGAATTAACGAGCCCAAATAGGCTTGCTCGAAGTAGTCGTGGTGCCACGGTTAAGTGGCACAGGGAGAGCTTGAAGCTCGGGGAGATGATCGAGCTTGGGGGTAATCCCGCAGCAAATGGGGCACCCTCTTTGCGTCTTACGAAAGTTATAGATGCAAATGGGGTGGTACTAATAGGTGGAGATAGCTGAGGTATTCTTTGGCGCAAGACAAGCTAAGGAAAATCCTCTAGAAGGACTGTTAGCGACATTCTTTCTTTTGGTTGTATATCCTTTTGACTGCCAGATTTTGGTCTGGCCGCGGAGGTTAATGATTCCATGCGGAGGTTGGTTATGCGTTATAGCGTAGTAGTATCCACAGGGTTTGCGGTTGTACTTGTTAGTCTTACCACACTAAGGGCACAACAGTCAGAAATTGAAACAGATTTGACTGGGGTTTGGACGGGTAGGCGACCGGCAGATGCGCCTTATGCTCTTTATGCCTTCACAGACGAGTTGCCCCCCATGACCGAATGGGCAATGTCTAAATACCAGGAAGCTAAGCCTACTTTTGGTCCCAATAGTGTTCCAGTGGCTGCTGCGAATGATCCTGTGTACCAGTGTTTCCCTCCAGGTACTCCAAGGATTTATTTTCACCCGTTTCCTATGGAAATTATCCAGACACCAGACCGAGTGGTTATGATATTCGAGTATGATCACCTAATTCGTCAGATCTATACCGATGGCCGAGATCACAGGACTGATCTCGCGCCTTCTTGGATGGGCGATTCCACTGGTCATTGGGAGGGTGACACGCTGGTGGTGGAGACCATAAATTTTAATGACAAGACTTGGGTGGATCGTCGAGGCATACCTCATAGTGAAGAGTTGCGAGTTGTCGAACATATCCGGCGGTTGGATGAAAGTAGACTCCAGATAGATGTCACCATTGAAGATCCAGTGGCATTCACTAGGTCATGGACTGGGCAGAGGTTGTACGAAACTGTTGATTGGGACATAGAAGAATTTGTGTGCATGGATAATGTTAATTTCACCCCTTTCGAAGATGAGATATTGAGTTTTGAAGGGGAAGCAGAAGTACCACCTGAATAGGTGGTACTTGGGTAGTCGTCAGCCGCGGCATATTTCGGTTGCCATCGTGGGTGCTGGTATGGGGGGGCTAACTGCAGCAGCTACTTTGCGGAGATCTGGATTTGATATCCAGATTTATGAACAAGCAAGCCGGTTTGAGCGGATTGGTGCGGGCATTCAAATGATGCCGAATTCGATGAAGGTGTTGCGGGAGCTTGGCGTCGAGAAAACATTGCGTGGCAGGGCATTTGAGCCAGCATCGCACCTTAATCGTGAGTGGAGTACTGGAAAAGTTTTGCGAGAACTACCTATGCCCGAGGAACTTTTTGGTGCTCCATACCTTTGTATGCACCGAGCAGATTTAACGACAGCTCTTGTTTCAGCTATCCCCAAAGACATTGTAAATTTTAGAAAGAAACTTGTTGGACTCAAAAGCACGACAGGGGGAATTGAGCTTGTTTTTGAGGACGGAGCTCACCACCAAGCTGATGTCGTCGTTGGTGCTGATGGGGTCCATTCGGTGGTACGAGAAATTATTATCGGGCCTGATGAGCCGATTCACAAAGGCCGTATCGCGTATCGAGCTGTATACGATTCGGAGCGGCTGAACGGAAGAGACCTAGGTCCATCTCGGGTCAAATGGTGGGGAGTTGATAGGCACATCGTTATCTACTACGTGACTAAGGACCGCAGCCAGATTTACTTTGTAACGAGTGTGCCGGAGTCCGCTGAATGGTTGACGCCCGAATCATGGTCTGCAAAGGGTGACGTACATGAATTGCGCGAGGCGTACAAAGATTTTCATCCTGACGTGAGAGCTGTACTAGAGGCATGTCCTGATTGTCATAAGTGGGCAATTCTTGAGCGTGAGCCGTTAGAGCGATGGAGCGAAGGTAAAGTTGTATTGCTGGGAGACGCCTGCCACCCAATGACACCTTACATGGCTCAAGGTGCAGCAACTGCTATTGAGGATGCTGCAATTTTAGCGCGGTGTATGGAGACAGCACCTGATAGCAATATTGAGAGTGCTTTCGTGCGTTATGAGGCACATCGCAAACCACGCACTTCCCGAATTCAGGCGATTTCCAGTGCAAATACCTGGATGCAGGGCGGCGAGGAGGATACGAGCTGGTTATATGGCTACGACGCCTGGCAAGTCGTGCTTGACTAGGAGTCAAATGCTTATTGGTGTGATTTTATCCTTTTCTGGAATATCTGCTATTAGGTTGATGAATCATGCTACGCATCTCGCGTTGCCTCTCGCGGGTGATGGGATACTTCCACATCAGACCGATGACTATGCAGTAGGCAATAACAGGTAGTATTACAATAAGCAGACGCAGTCTCTCCACTGCATCTTCTGGATTAGCGTCTCCTAGTGACGGATCAAAGCCGAAGTAAGCTAAAAAAGAGAATCCGATGAATATACCTAAGCCGCCCGTGATTTTGCTAGAAATTTGAAGAAGAGAATAGTACAACCCCATGCGTTGCGATCCGGTTTGCAATTGGTCAGCGTCGCAGATATCAGCCATCATAGTACGAGGCAGGAATTCATTGGCCGATGAATTTGCACCTACTATCAGGAATGTCAGTGTAGCCAGTACGATATTGTTTGGCGGTAGCACCAAAAGAAGCAGAGGTGTCATCAGTCCAACTAAAACCGTCGCTTGAACCGCTTTGTGCTTATTCCAGTGTTCTGAAAGTTTTACCCATAGGGGTAAAAAAAGGAGTCCACCTATTATCAAGAAAGTCAGGACAAATCCTACTTGATCTTTTAGATTCAAGGTGTATGTAACAAAAAAAACGAACAGTCCTTGTACGAAATAAGTTGAAAACGTAAGCAATGCGTTAGAGATTAAAAGCCGAACCAAGGCCATGCTGTGCAAAAGGACGCCGAGACCCTTCCGGAAACCTAGGCGAGATTGCTGGGGTACATTGCGCTCGGGAGCACTAAATAGGCAGATTAATACAGATAGCGGAAGTACAAACAGCATCCAAAGAGCAATTGTTGACACCTTTTCCTCGTAGGTCGGGGACGATGTACGTTCCATAATTGCTGGAATCATGCTTACGAGAAGCCCACCAAAGATCACCATATATTGTAGCCAGCTGGTTATACGTGAGCGTTGATCATAGTCATCAGAAAGCTCCAGTGCCCAGGAGGTGTGACTGATGGTCCACGCATCCCAGCCCATGTATAGCGTAGTCAGCCAAAATAAGAGATATAGTATCCCAGCGGATTCAGGTGGGTTAGACACCATATAGACTGACAACATGAGAATGGGAACTGCTGACACTAGCCATGGACGTCGACGGCCCCATCGAGTTTTATGAGTATCCATTATGGTGCCGAAGATTGGGGCAGCAATGATGTCAAACAGTTTGGCAATTAAAAAAATGCTTCCCACAGCAGCAGGGCCTAAGCCTTGATAATCTGCATATAGGGGCGGGAGGAAAACAAAGACTATTACTACTAAGGAGTTGAGCGGCAAGGCTGGCAGGGCAAAGCCCGCCCGTCTTAACCTACTTTCGGGTACTGGGTTCATTCTTAAGGATAGCGGGCGTGCTAATTCAGACACCGTCCGGGTTTACTGTTTCTGCTGAACTATGTGCTCCAATGTTGCGAGTGGGTACACCACCATCTATGTTTTTCCCGGTAGGCAGCCATGCGCAAACCAGTTCTGGATTGATCCATTCGGTTATGCATTCTGCTGGAACAAAATATTCAACGAACACCATATCTTCATCACCATCGTTTACAAAGTAATGCGGTTCGTTCTCATAATTGTAAAGGGTATCCCCTGCGCGCACTGGGTGAATCTCTTCTCCTAGGTAGGCTTTTGCGTTTCCACTGATGATGTACTGAAAGTGTTCTGCTCCTACGTGATAATGATTTGAAGCTGCGGTTCCAGGTGGATAAATAATCATTTCTCCTTTTACTGCTTTTGTACCAAAGAGGGTTGGTGTAACCAGGTAAATTCTTTTTCGGGCATCATGCTCTGAATCTAGTATTGGTTCTTTTCGCCAATTCACACAGCGTAAAGCTAAGTGACTTGCCTGAAAATTGGGGTCAAAGCGATCGGCCCTAGGGACTTTTCCATAAAGAATCTCGGTTCCTTCTTTTGTAGTGATAACGCCTTTAAATCCAGGCGGCAAGAAGGTGACGTTAGAGGGAGAAAGTTTGCGCGGTTTTTTGGAACCACTAAGTGTTGCGTTTCCCTGAAGCAACTGAAACCAGGACAAATCTGTTTTAGATACTTCTAACGCCATGGAAATGCCTGGTTGGAGAGTCAAACGATCCAGCTCGATAAAATCAGAATTCACTCGTTCCTTGGTAATCAGTGTTTGCCGTGTTACGCCTGTGGACACTACGGTTGGCTCTATCTGATCAAAGTTAAATAAAACGGGCATAAAACCTCCTTGTTCGCTTAAGTGTCGCAAGGTGTTTGGCCTTGTGCAAGCACACTGAATTTTAAGCAAGGAATATGCATTACATGCAATCAGCTCTGGACTATACTGATGGACTCGGTTTTAGGGGCAACAAATGAAAAAAATAAAAATTTTGGTGATGTTTTCACTACTGGGCATTGTTTGTGTATTTTCACGGTTAGCTGGTGCGCAGGGGATGGGCGCGGGTGCTGATACCATCGTCCAGCTAACAGACAGTGTATTTCGCCGTGGTGCTACTTCGAATATATTCATTGTGACAGATGATGGAATTATAGTTGTAGACGGCACTTGTGATGGTGGGGGCCAGCAGTGGCTCAAGGAAGAGCTTGCCCGTAGATATGATGTACCCGTACGGTACGTGATATTAAGCCACGATCATGAGATGCACATTTGTGGGCTGCAGGTTTTTGATGATACGGCGGTCACGGTGGCACACCGAAATGCTTTGCCTCACATCGTCAGGGAAGGCCGAAATACATCAATCCCTGATATCACGTTCGAGGAATCTATGGAGATTCATCTCGGGGGTAAGAGAGTCGTCCTGTATTATTTTGGCCCAACCCCTAGCGATAATCTAATTAAGGGGCATTTTCCGGAAGAAGGCCTTCTAGTTGCGACAGACATGATTCGTTCAGGAAAGGCCATCGGATTACCTGATTACCGTGATTCCAATGTGAATAATTTAATTTCCGCCCTTGATCGGCTGGCAAGGCTTGATAATGTAGATATTGTAGTCCCGGGCCATGCCGGTTTGGCGGACCAACAAGGTTTTGTCTATTTTCGCGAATGGCTTGTGGCACTCAAAGACCGTGTACTTGATGAAATGATTGCAGGACACTCAATTGAAGAGATTGTGGAAAATGTCAAGATGGAAGATTTTAGCGACTATGGAAATTATCGTAACTGGCTACGCCCCAACGTTATTTCCATGTGGGATTATCTCTATCGCTACCGTGAGCCCAGTAGTGGTGTAAGCGAATACCAGGAAATATATCCCATTGGTTTTCCTATCGGTCGGCCAAATATGAACTGAGTTGATTTTAGGAAATTGCATTCAATTTTGGGTCTTCTGATGACTTCCTCGTATCAGTATTGTCCACTATGCCGCGCTGTCCTTGTAGTCAGGAGTTTAGGTGGCCGAGATCGACAGGTTTGTTCTCAGGATGACTGTAATTTTGTGCACTGGGGTAATCCGGTGCCTGTAGTAGCAGGGATAGTCGAAAGAGATAATTACGTCATACTAGTCAGAAGTCAGGGGTGGCCTGAGGACTGGCATGGGTTGGTGACAGGGTTTTTAGAGACTGGGGAGAGGCCTGAGGACGCGATTCTACGGGAAGTCCACGAAGAGTTGGGGATTGATGCGCATCACGGTCACTTTGTGGGCACTTATCCTTTTGAGGAACAGAATCAAATCATTTTTGTATATCATCTTTACGGAAAGGATGGGGTGGTCCGTTTGTGTCAGGAAGAACTTGCTGCCTACAAAGAAGTTCCAATAGAGAAGCTACGACCTTGGAGTAAGGGGACGGGACCAGCATTACGAGACTGGCTAGCAAGCCGTGGCTACCATCCGCTCCCGTTGAGACAAACTTCTCCAGCAAAAAAAAAGATATAGGGCGCGTCTACGCAGGACTATGCGTCCTATGCATGAGTATAGCTTTTAGGAACCGATACGTAACAGTTGGACTAGGTTACCTCCAGCAATTAATTCTTTTTCAGAGTTGCTTAGAGTTGGGGCGCTTAAAATCAGGTCCAAACTATCCGGCCAGTTGAATGGAATATCTGTTCCGTAAACTACCTGACTGGCCCCGACCTCGGTAACAAGATGACGGAGACCCTCCTCTGAGAAAACCATTGAATCGATGAGAACTTGATCCTTTAAGTACTCACTAGGAACTTTGGTATTGGCACAATCCGCATTACTCCGGACATCGCAAGCAACCTCTGTTCTGCCCAGGTATGACGGTAAATAGCCACCTCCATGCGCCCCAACTACCTTGAGGTTTGGAAACCGATCTAAGGTTCCGTCAAAAATCATATGGGTCAGGAAGACGGTAGTTTCCAGTGGATTACCAATAATGTTACCCAGATCTCCTCTTCCAGCAAGCCCAGCTTCCTTAACGACATTTGGTGCCCCGCCAGGGTGCATGAATACAGGGACATTCAGTTCTTCCGCTTTCGCCCAAAACGGATCAAATTTAGCCGAAGAAGGCACCTCACCTTCAACTTGACCGCCAATGGAAGCCCCGCGCGCACCTAGTTCATTCACTGCATAATCCAACTGCTCAGCCGCAAGGTCGGGGAACTGCAAGGCAACTGAAGATAGGGCAACAAACCGTTCCGGATACCTTTCACACCAAGCGGCAAGACCCTCATCCTGTATGCGGACCACTTGACTTGCAAGTTCCCGATCCGCTGCATACCACCAATACCGGTTGACGCTTAGTGCTTGCACATCCACGCCCCGTCTGTCCATTTCATCTATTCGGGCGGAGCTGAGTGCCTGCCAGCTAGCAAAACCGACATCAGAGAATGGGGTTTCTTGAAGGATTTCTGCCACTTCAGGAAAAACGCAGTGGGCGTGGATATCAACGACCGTGATCCTTCTTCCACCTACAGAGATTTCCCGGCGGGACTGGGCGGCAACATTAAGTGCGTGACCCATCACAATCATTCCTGCCGTTGCGCTTCCGACAGTTTTTAAGAAATCCCTGCGGTTTGTCATGTTGTTCTCCCTGAAAGATGTATGTTTTCCATTCTATCGTAAAGTGCGACTTCGGTAGGGAATCATGCAAAAAAATGGCTGACTTTTTGGCTGAACATTTCGTGGGTCCAGCGGGTAATTTTCCAGGAGGAGTTCAGTAGCAAGAGTTAATGCGCCATGGCATAACAATCACGTCTTGCGTCTGCGCCAGCCATCCGATTCCCGGTAGCTAGGTCGATAAGAACGACAGTAGCGCACCCCGAGATAGAAAATGGCGGAACTTTGCTCATGTTGTGGCCTCTAGCCTTTAACTCTTGGATCACATCAGGAGGTATGGTGGTTTCTATATTTGCACGGTTGAACCCGGTTGTGTGCGGCCAAAAGGAATCGTGGTAGTGTAGTGTCTGAAAGCGTGGCCATTGGATGGCGGCATGAAGGTTCGGATACCAGTCCGGCCAGAACTCCAAGATATTCAAAAGTGTCTGTAGTATCGTTTGTTCCTGATTGTCCCCACCAGGCGTTCCGATAGCGATAAAGGGTTCCCCGTCACGTAGCACGATAGTCGGTGTCAAGGTGTATCGGGGCCGAGAGCGTGGGCGCAGCTGAGCAGCTTTTGTTTCATCAAGCCAGAATTGCTCGCCACGTACACTCATAGCAATACCTGTATCACCAAGAATAACGGCACCACCTATCCATCCACCACTGGGGGTGCTATCAAAGACATTACCTTCCTTGTCGATGATGGCTATGTGCGTAGTGTCCTTAAGATGACCGTCACTACTTGCTGTCATTAGCAGTGGCTGGTCGCTAGCGTCTCCAGAGTTGGCAATCCAGAAGTCCCAGTCTTTAACCGTAGAATCAAACTCTAGTGGATTGCCTGCTTGGAATTCTTCGGATGCCTGAGTCGGATTAATTTCCTGGGCACGCTTTTTTGCATATGCTTTTGAAAGCAAACCTTCTGCAGGTATATTGACAAAATCTGGGTCAGCGTAGTAGCTGTCGCGATCGGCAAAGGCTAGTTTCATAGCTTCGATTACTGTATGAATATAGTCAGCACTATTTTGGCCCATACCTACTAGATTGAAGTTTTCAAGAATATTTAGTGTTTGTAACAACATAGGGCCTTGGCTGTTGAATGATTGTTTATAAATGGTGTAACCCTTGTAGGTCGTGTTTGTTGGTGTTTCAATTCTTGAGTAGAACTCTGCAAAATCGCTTTCATCGAAGGGCGCGTTGTTCTGCTGCAAAAATTTGAGCATCTCTTGTGCAATATCGCCTTTGTAAAATCGATCACGGGCGGCTGCTATACCGATTTCACGGCTGAGTGACTTGCTTTCTTGTTCCGCTTCCACCATTTTCTTGAGCGTATTTGCGAGCGTTGGAAGCTTGATCGTTTCGCCTGCTAGGTAGTAAGACCCGTCAGGCTTCAACCAGTACTGTCGGTTGTATGGCCATTGAGATATGAATTGTTTTTCTCTCCGAATCGACTGGGCTGTACGTGGGCGAAGAGGGAATCCTTCTCTGGCATAGCTAATAGCCCGCGCCGAAACCGATTCGAAACTCATTGTGCCCCAGCGCTCAAGCACGGTTAGTGCAGCATGAAGCGCTCCCGGCACAACTGCCGGATTGAGGCCGGCTCCGTTTAGGTTTTTACCGTCCCTAGTATAGGCACCGACAGTAGCTTCTTTAGGTGCCCATCCCTGTCCGACGATGGAGATCACTTCGTCTTCGCTCTGAGGATAGACAAGTATCAGGGCCTCGCCCCCAAGACTGTACAGGTCTTGTTCAACGACCCCCCCTACTAGTAATGCTGCAACACCTGCATCAAAGGCATTTCCCCCGCTTACCAGGATCTCAAAAGCAGCAGCAGTCGTTAGTGGGTGTCCTGCCGATACCCCCGCTTTTTGCCCCATGACTGGGGGTCGCATCGTGGGTATGTACGTCGGGGGCTCAATGATAATTGGTGGCGCACACCCAACTAGAAGAAGAATACCAAACAGCACTGAGCAAAACTTACTCCTCAATTTGGATTTCCTATGGGATCCGGTTTTCTAGATTCGATGACGTAGATTGAGTGTACGAAAAAAGATCTTTTGTTGCTTTGGCGTCAGAGCTATATGGACCGTACCAGGTATAACTATAGTCATGCCAGTACCATCCAGTGGAGCAAGGTTCCTTGGCAAATTTTGATGTATACCACAATGACTCGAAGTATCTGGGGTTACGCTGTTGCGACATATTTTTTCCTACCTAACCTCATCTTTTAGCTTTCCGGACAATGGTTCCGTTTGTTTTAAGGTTATCAGAATCAGAGGCTAGGCATATTGTTTGTTATATTTCCGGTGACGGTGTAGTTAATATTTCCTGTAAAGGTGTTTTGATCGGGGGCGAGTGAATAGACTTACACCGAATGTGGCTGCAAAGCCTGCGATGAAGCCGGGGATCATTTCATATAGATCATAAAAACGGCCTTTGAAAACAAGAACCCAGAGTATTACGGTTATAAAGCCAGTCGCCATTCCGGCGATTGCGCCTGCTTTTGTAGTGCCCCTCCAAAAGAGAGCGCACAGCACGACAGGTGTGAAGGCAGAAGCCAGTCCGGACCAAGCAAAAAGAACAAACCAGAAAATAACCCTAATTTCAGGGAGTGCGAATGCTAGTGCGCAGGCCCCAATGACTAGAGTGGTGACTTTACCGCAGCCTGATAACAGTGACTCACCCCACTCAAGGTTTAGGGTTTTTTGTATAACATCCCTAACCACGGCAGAAGAAGCAAGAAGCAGAAGTGAGTCTGCGGTAGACATGATTGCTGCCAGCACTATTACAAGAAAGATGCCGGTAAATATTTCAGGGAACAACTCTGTTCCCATAATTGGGTAAATAGTTTCTGGGTCTTCTAGACCGGGAAAAAGGGCTCTTCCGGCTATGCCGGAAAAAACGGCACCAAGTTGAAAGATAACCATGCATGGAACTGCAATCAGGCTGCCGGTAATAATGTTGTTCTCGTCTTTTGCAGAGATAAAGCGTGTTAATAAATGTGGTGCCCCGAGAAAAGCCAACCCGATCCCCAAGAAACCAAGGGCACTGGCAATGCCGGCTGGTGAAAAACCAAAGCTACCAAAAGGCTCCAGCAGCGCTGGGTCCTGGGAAAGCAATGTGTCTAGCATACTTGACCATCCACCCGCGGCCTTAATTCCGATTGTGGGTAGAGCAATTAGGCATAAAACCATCAGAATGCCTTGTAGGAGGTCACTGTAAGCGACTGCCCTGAGGCCGCCTACGGTAGTGTAATAAAGAACGATAGCCGCACCGATCAGTACACCAACCTCGTAGCTTGTGCCTAAAAATGACTCAAAGGCCTTGCCTGAGGCCGTAAGCTGGGCAGCTATATAAAAGGCGGCCATACTGAAGATGATAATTACACTCAAAATCCGAAGAACATGAGTGCGATCTTCAAATCGATCTTCTAGGTAATCCGGTATGGTTATCGAGGCAAGGCGGTCTGTTTCTTTTTTAAAAGGCCGTGCCACTACTACCCATGCGAGCGTTACACCGAGTACCTCCCCCATGACAATCCATAGAGCATGAAAGCCTACGAGGTAGCTCATGCCCGTAAGGCCCAGTAATAACCAGGCACTTTCGCCGGTTGCATTGGAGCTAAATGCGATGACCCAGGCTGGTAATTGCTTTCCAGCAACATAGTAACCTTCAATATCTTTAGAGCCTTTCCTGCCCCAGAAGCCGATGATGAGCAGCAAGAGAATATAAATTGAGACAATGGTAATTATTGTTGGGGAATTGGAGATCATTACTGCCTCTGTTTCTTGGTCTCGGATTCAGGGCGTTGGCGCTGGCTCTTGCGCTGCGAGACAAAAAAGAAAATTTCTATTCCTAACCCAATTCCAACGGCAAAGATGAGTAAGAACCAGGATTCAACAGGTAAGTTTGCGATCATAAACTTTCCATTGTCAGTAACAGCCAGCGTTTTTGATTTTTAGGCGCTAATCAGGAGTATAGGGTGTGTTATTCCCAGGCGACATTACCCGAAATAACCACCCACCGGTAGGCGGAGGAACAGCCTCATTGTTACGCATGAGCAGTTAGCTCGTATAACGTTGCCTAGCTATTGTCCCAACCCCGGTTTCCATGGGGTACCGTCCATTGTTGGATCGGGCGCGGCTCTAATACGGGAGCACCTAGCGCAGGACATGAAAGACAGTAGGTGCCAGCGTGAGTGCCGACCCAAATTAAATTTCGATCCCATTCGATGAAAACGGTTTCCGTATCTCCGCGCCGCCAGCTGTGGTATTCCTCAATTTCCCCACCTCGTGGTGGTAAATACCAGGCAACCTCTTGTGGTTTTGTCGGATCAGAAATGTCAGTGATCCGTATACCCGCATTAAAGTGTGTTGTTGCGACGAGGTTCGGATTGGATCTGCCGGGCTGTATGAAGCAGTGGGTATTATGGGTACCAAATCTTCCGCGAGACAAGCAAAAATCACCGTACGGTGCATCTTCGGGCGCATCCGGTCTGGGGAAAAGTCCTATGATTTCTGGATTAGCCGGATCGCTCGCATCAATAACCTGTACAGGCTTAAATGGTTCGCGGCAATCTGGTTCAATTGCCTCCGGTAATCCGATGATGATGTTATTAAACTGCCCATTGGAATCAATTATAGGTAGTACCGTGTGGTAGGGGATGCCACCGATGGTCTCAAAGTCCCACAGCAAGCTGCTGACAGGTTTTGGGTTGGCAATGTCGCTGAAATCAAAGGTAATCATGCCAAAGTGTCCAAAGCCACCATAGCCATATTTTCCACCCTCCTCAATGCGGATTGGTACGCTGGGTGCGCCGTGGGAGGCGGTCCAGGCCGCATGATCACCGGCGAACCAGTATTTGTGGTACTCAGTCTCTTCACCATACAGTTGGCCGGGTACATGCCAGCGAGCTACTTCTTTAACGTTTTCTGGATCGGACATATCCACAATCATGAGCCCGTTGCCATTTGGCCTCTGTGCATTTTCCATACGGAACTGAGAAGACCAGCCCGCATCCAGGTATGCATAGCGGCCACCATCGTAGAAATTGTGGTGGGTGCCGCTACCTGTCTCGCCGGTACTGAACTCGTTAAGTAGTTTAGGGTCGATTGGGTTAGTAATATCATAGGTACTGATGCCCCGAAGGCCTGCATAGCTGACTGATTGGCGGAATTTTTCCTCATGGTAACGCCCGTGCGGAAAGCCCGGCTCTGCCCCAGAAAGTGGTTGTCCATGAGTTCTCATAAAAATCCATTTTCCAGTGGATTCCTGAAAGGACACTGTTCCGTTCATACCCATACCAAGGTCGATGTATTCTGGGTTTCGAGGATTTGTCACATCAAGCCAGCCTCTGCCGGCCATGATCATTCTTTGTGCCCCTCGCGCCCACATAGCCATCAAGGGTTCCCCACTTCTAAGTTGTGGGCCTTCGATATAGGAGATGATCTCCATGTTGTGAATATATTCATTCCTGTCTAGATAATTGAGTGCTCCCAGTGGAAGCCTGAACGGTACACCCAAGCCTTCTTCCATGATTCCAGAAAACTGTGCACGAGCGCCCATTGGGCTGGTGAGACCTGCTACCGCGATGCCCGCGGCACCCGCTAAAATCTCGCGTCTGTTGATAATTTTTGGCGCCCCTTCCGTAGGACTTTTTCTTTGTCTGCGTGAATCTGTGTTTTTATTTTTTTGGGACATGACTACCTCGTTGCATTACATTGCAGGAATCTGTGGTCTTGGTGCCACTTCATCAATAAACAATTTCAGTGTACGCTGTTCAGAAGATGATATCCGCTATGGCCGTGTCGTGCTAGCTCGTTTTTTGGCTAAAATAAAGGTAAGAGTGTAGAGTGAAAGTATAGAGCGTTGATAATAACCTGAGGGAAACACATGAGTTCTATTTCACGCCGGGGATTTATAAAAGGTGCAACCCTATCGCCCTTGACCCTTACTGCCATGGCACAGCAGAACTCCAACCTTGGATCAAACGATCAGTTTGATTTTGTCATTGCCGGTGCTGGACACAATAGTCTTTTGTCTGCCGCCTATTTGGCAAAAGCAGGTTTTTCTGTAGTCGTTCTAGAGGGACGCGCGATGATTGGTGGGGGAGCCAAGACCGCGGAAGTATTACTTCCAGGTTTCAAACAGGATTTATGCTCGACAGTCCACAGTGGTTTTGCTGCCAACCCAGCGTATCGTAACAATGAAATTGATTTGCGCGATTTTGGGTATGAACTTATGGATCCTGAAATAGTCGTGCACATACCATTTCTAGATGGTGCCTCGTTAACGGTTTTTCGGGGGGATGTGGGCCAAACAGCTGAAACTATTGCCCAGGTTTCAAAAAAGGACGCAGAAACTTTTAGGCGCTTAGCACCGTCGCGGGCGAAATTTTTAAGTACACCGCAATCCGAGCGTGCGATGTCGCGCGATGGTGTTTTTTGGCAGCGGTTAGGGGAGCTTTCGGGTTACGACGCCGGTCGGCAAATTTGGGAAAGTCCTTATATGCAAGCAGCCAATCTCACAACGGGCCACTTTAGCGGTGTTCCAGGTAGTGATCTTGGAACCGGCAGTCAAGCAGTACAGATGTTCTCCCACTTACGTGGACGCCCTATTCCTCGAGGTGGGTCCGGTATGTTAACGGTTGCGTTGGGACGTTTTATTGAGGCACACGACGGCGTTGTATTGACCAGTAAGCCAGTCGAGCAGCTCATTATTGAAAGAGGTCGTTGTGTTGGGGTCGAGTGTCTTGATGGTAGTCAGTTTCGTGCTCGAAGAGGTGTGATATCCACAATACATATTAAGCACCTTCTTCAGATGGCGCCTCGCGAGCTTTGGGGGGAAGAGTTACTTGATATTGTGGATATATGGCAGCAGGAACACGCTATGTTCGCATTTAATTTCGCGCTATCGGAGTCACCAAAGTATGCGTTTTCAGGGGGAGGGACGATTGCGCCTTGTGAGGCTGCAATCCTTCAGCGTCCTGAGAGCATTTTTATGCTGAACTCTGATCAAGCGACCGGTGAACTCAACATCGAGGACTATCCACTACAGATTGTGCATGCCTCAAATGTTGATTCTACTCGGGCACCGGCGGGTTTCGGCTCAGTGAAGATTGAAGGGACAATGCCGTATGCCCTGAAGCAGGGAAAGGAGCATTGGGATGTGATTAAGGAGCACGTTGCAGATCAGTTATTTGAGTATTACGCGCGTCACACTACCAATTTGACTAAAGAAAACGTTCTTGCAAAGGTGCTGATGAGTCCAGTGGATATCGAGCGAATGAATCCGGCCATGTGGCGAGGGAGCGTACACCAGCGTCTTAGGACGTTTGATAATTATTCTCCTTACCGGCTACCGATTCCGGGACTTTATCAAACTGGTGGATGCACCGAGGGCGGCGGCTCAATTACTGGCCGTCCGGGTCGTGCCGCCGCGGCTATCGTTTTGCAAGACAATGGCAAGACACTCGAAGAAGTAGTTGCCTAGACAATGGTTTGTAGATGGCCGATTGATCAAGAGACAAATTAGCGTTGCCCAGCAAGAAGAAAAAAATAGGAAATTTTAGATATGTTCCGTAACCCACCAGGCAAGCAGACTGTGTTTTTAGCGGCGTTGGTTGTTGCGTTTCTATCCCATGGTGCACAGGCTCAGCAGGTAACAGCAGATCAAAAAGTTCAGAACAATTTTGCGATGCATTCACCGCCGATACAACCTGTTCCATATAGCCACAAAACTCACCTAACGCTTGGCTTGGCTTGCGAAGCGTGTCATACAAATGCAGGACAAGGCGTGCATATGGGGTTTCCTGAGACTAGTACCTGTATGCGTTGTCATAACTCGATTGCCACAGACCAACAAGGCGTTGCCGAACTAACCAGGATCTCAGTTTCTGGTGGGGAGGTTCCTTGGGTACGCGTCTACCAAGTTCTCCCTGGTGTTACTTGGGCACACCAGCCGCATATTGAAGCGGGTGTACAGTGTGAGGCGTGCCATGGTGACGTTTCGCAATTGGAAGTAATGGCAATGACTACGAGCGTAACATCGATGGCAAGTTGTATTAGTTGCCATCAGATGCACGAAGCTAATACCACATGCCAGACGTGCCACGCGTGGCCAACGGAATAATTCTCCCGGCGCTTATACCATCTTAGTGCGTGTTTCTAGATAGAATTGATCAGGATGAGCGTAGTCGACTTGTAAAGGCAAAAATGTTTATTGCCGGATAAAGGAGGATAAAGTCATGATATTTCGGTTTGTTTTTTGTATTGGGCTATTTGCGATTAGTTGCGCTGCAACTGCTCAGAACTCCTCTACTGATAGCACCCCTGAGTTGACAGGCCTCAAGGCTGAAGTGGTGGATCAGATCGACACCATGCACAAGTTGACTCAAGAGATAGTTGATAGTCTTTTTTCTTTCTCGGAGCTTGGATTTCAGGAGTTCGAGACACAGAGATACTTGACGGAGATCCTAGAGCAAAATGGATTCACTGTGGAGCATGGTGTGTCCGGCATTCCTTCTGCCTGGTGGGCTACCTGGGGGCAGGGCGGACCAGTGATTGCGTTGGGATCGGATGTGGACGGAATTCCGAAGTCTTCCCAGGTGCCGGGCGTGGCATATCGTGAGCCTCTGATAGCGGGAGCACCTGGGCATGGCGAGGGACACAACTCAGGTCAGGCCGTGAACATCACGGCGGCATTGGCGGTCAAGGAGATAATGGCACGTGAGCAAATTCCGGGAACGATTGTGCTTTGGCCGGGTATTGCTGAGGAATTACTGGCAACCAAAGCCTGGTTTGCTCGGGACGGACTTTACGATGATGTTGATGTGGTTTTGTTTACCCATGTCAGCAGCAACATGAGTGTAGGTTGGGGTGTTCCACGCGGCACAGGTCTGGTATCGGTTGAGTATTCTTTCGAGGGGGTTGCCGCGCATGGGGCATTTGATCCTTGGCAGGGGCGCAGCGCACTCGATGCTGTTGAATTGATGAATATAGGCTGGAATTTTCGAAGAGAACATTTACGTCCATTGCAGCGTTCCCACTATGTAATTGTTGATGGGGGTGACCAGCCTAATGTGGTACCACCAGCTGCTACTGCCTGGTATTTCATACGCGAAATTACAGCGGATGGTATTAATCAAAATTTCAGTACGCTGCATCGCATCGCTGAGGCTGCGGCGATGATGACAGATACCACAATGACCAGGCGCATTGTTGGGGCCGCTTGGCCACGACACTTTAATAGACCGGTCGCACTCGCTATGGATGCAAATATTAGAGCGGTTGGTTTGCCCCAGTGGTCAAGTGCCGACCAGGAGTTTGCCTTGGCTCTACAAGAGTTGATGAATTCGGATGAGAAGAATGGCCTGGCAACAGAGCTCGAGGGTTTGCAGGGTCCTCCGGAGGATCCTATCTCGGGGGGGTCAGATGATATTGGTGACGTGTCTTGGGTAACTCCAACCGTGACACTACGGTTTCCTTCCAATGTGCGGGGTTTGCAGGGTCATCACTGGTCGAGTGCAATGGCAATGGCAACTCCGATCGCACACAAGGGCGCAACAGCTGGAGCTAAAGTTATTGCTGCCACCATGCTTGATTTGTATCAGGATGAGACATTACTCGAAGATGCTCGGCGTTATTTTCAAGAGGAGCAGTCCACAGATGTCCAGTATGAGCCGTTCATCGGACCGGATGATCTGCCCGCCATTGAAAAAAATAAGGCGACTATGGATGAGTACAGAAGTAGACTAGAGCCACTGTATTACGATCCTACGCTCTATCGTACTTATCTTGAGCAACTTGGTATCGATTACCCTCAGTTAGAAAAGCCCACCCCTTAATGGTTCCGAGACGTGTATTTTGAAAGGTAAGAGTTTTTTTTCAGCAGGACCACTTACTTTTTTGGTTTGCAGTATGTCTGTGATTTCATGTGCATGGGGACAGCCCTTGGAGGGCAATACTTCTATTGATCACATTCCGGATGCCGTGGGATTGCCGGATCCATGCGACAATCCGACCACTCGGATGTGGGGCCCTTCGGACGAGCTGGGTAATCTAAATTATTTGACGCCAGAACGTGTGAGAGAAAACCTAGCACTGATCCGGATAGGAAAGATTTACAATCTCGCGCATATCTTAGAGCCTGGCCAGATGGGGTTTTCAGCTTTCTTTGACTTTAAAAGCAACCTTGGTGAGTGGCCTGGCGAGGGTGCTAGTAACACTATTTCCAATAATGAAGAAACACTGGGAGAGAGTACCTACAACCCGGACCGCAAAGGTGTCCTGCAGTTTGAGATGGGTACGCAGTTAGATGGATTTAATCACTTTACGCAGGGTGGCATCACTTACAACTGTTTTGATACCCGTGATCCCGCGGGCCACCTCCTTCCAGAGGGTGACCCCGGAGGCCTACCAAAGGGCAATCCTAGCGGGGATTATGTTTTCCGGGGGCACAAAAAGAATGGCATAGAGAAAGTAGGTACGATTATTGCACGCGCTATATTGATAGATTTGGGGCAAATGCTGCGCGAAAAGGAAGTCGCCGCTGGACGCGACCCGGAAAGCTTCCCACCCCCAGACTATGCATTCAGTTCTGAACAATTAGAGCAAGCCCTGGTTCGTCAAGGCATTGCACTCGAAGATATTCATCCGGGTGATGCCCTTTTGATACGCACTGGCTGGGCAGCTCGTTTTTGGACTTCCAATCCGGCTGATCCTAGAAATGAGCGCCTTAAATATTTAAATACGGGCCAGGACACTAAATTTTTGCCTGGTGGACCCGGGTTAGACGAAAGGGCCATTCAGTGGACACTAAATCGCAGTCCAGTGCTGGTTGGGGCAGATGTTAAAAGTATAGAAGTCAGTTATCCACGCAGGGACCCACCTTATTCCCCATATCACAGGCCTGGCCACTTGAGCTGGCTCAATAGTGGCATCTATATGCTAGAGGATGTTGATTTGGAGGTATTGGCTGCGGATTGCGACAAGGAACGTAGTCAGAGCATTACCCAGACGGGTCAGCCGAGTGAGATCGAGGAATCCTGTTACATTTTTACCCTGATCATTCAAACCATACCGGTCAGGGGTAGCGGTGGGTCCGTCGTCTCACCTACTGTTATCCGCTAGGATTTTGTTCGGTTCTTGTTGGGACAATCCCGTGCTTCGGTCTTAGGTCCAGCTAGAAATCAACTCTATCAGTTACCGGAAGAGATACTCCATCTGCTGTAATGATTTCTCGAATACGGATGGAGTGTCCACCATTTCTTGCGACTTCTCCTGAAATCTCAACGACGTCGCCCGGCCTGAAAGAATTTTTTGTCCATCCAGCTCTGGCCAGCTTGTTTGGGGCCGTTAATTCTCCTTGCCAAGCCTCGAGCTCTTTGGTTTGATTGAGCACATCAAAGTAGAGCTGTACGTGCGGGTTAATAAAGCGGAACTCTTTAATAGTTGCCTGAACCGTTATTCTTTCAGAGCTATAGATGGCAAAGCCGTGATGGGAATAGGCCGAAATGCCAAACAGCATAACAGTTGCAGTGGCTAAGAATAGAAGGGCGGTTTTCATTCGCATCATAATTACTCACGGGCGCACATTATTAGTCTCTCATCGCCAGACTTGGTGTGTCAATTAGAAAGCATGTAAGTATGATTTCTGATGAAATACTTTGGGATGGTGTATTCTTTGGGAATCCATGAGTAAGTGAGAGGGGGGGGGTGAACTAGATGAGGTATCTAGCCTTCGCGTTACTTTGTTTTTGCGCTTTTGATGTTGTTGTTGCTGACCCTATTGAGATGACCTATAAGAGGGTAGCCGAACGCGATTTGAAGGCCTATGTTTTTATGCCGAGTGGCCATACTGAATTGTCAGAGGTTCCTGCTGTCATTTTTTTTCATGGCGGTGGGTGGCGGCGGGGTTCTCCTGAATCGGGATTTAGTTACGGTGAATTTTTAGCAGAACGAGGCATTGTGTTTATCGCTTTTGAGTATCGTTTCACTACGGATTCTGTGCCGGCGACTCTTGATGAGATTATTGGAGATGCAAAATCTGCTGTGCGTTGGACTCGCCAGCAAGCCTCGAAGCTGGGTATCGATCCTATAAAGGTGGTCTCGTCGGGCCACTCCTCGGGCGGATATCTTGCTGCATCCGTAGGACTAGTGACCCGGTTCGAGCCACCAGATGGGGATCACGGGATCAGCTCTAAAGCAAATGCGATGATTCTCTTAGCTCCCTTCATGCCAAATCCTGGAAGGAATCCAGTTTTGCTTCCTGAGGGTGTGCCAACGGATGATTTTCTACCAGAAAGTTACATCTCGGCTTCGAGTCCACCAGCACTTTGGATTCACGGCGATGCAGATACGGTTGCACTCCCCGAAGTCTCGATCAAGCTCCACGCAGCACTCCAGGAAGTTGGTACGGACTCTCGGTTGGTGTTGATTGAAGATGCAGGGCATGCTTTTCGGGGAGAAGATAGTACCAAGGTAAAAGAGTTAATGAGCCAGTTTATTGTTGATTTAGGTTATGTGAACTAGGCTACGGCTGTGAGGAGGAGTACTATTGCCGGGTTGACAATCAACTCGGAGTTTATTTGCTTTCAGGCTGGGGTATCTCCATGAAACAAACCCAATATGAAAGACCAGCACCTGTGTCGCTAAGCTTGGCTTTCGTTTCTCTATTTTGTTTGGTCTCGATTTCTCTAATTTCAGTTTCCGTATCGGCGCATCATGGCCCAACAACGAGCCCCGCTCTTTATCGGACGGAGAATCTAATCCGATTTGAGGGTGAGATCGTAGGTGTATTGTGGCGGAATCCCCATGTCCGGATGAAATTGGCCGTACTAGATCAGAACGGCGATACAGTCGAGTGGGAACTTGAAACAACCGTACCTGCTCTGCTTGAGCGAGTGGGAATTACTTCAGACCTTATCAAGGTAGGGGATAGGGTGAAGGCAGCCGGGTATTTATCGATGTTTAAAGAGCGCTCCATTGGCTTGCGGAATTTGCTATTGCCTGATGGACGTGAGTACGCCGGGGCGCGGACTGATCTTCTTTGGTCAACCAAACGTGTGACCAGGACTGAGCAGAAGATCGATGAGTCTAGGGCGGAGGTAGCGCTACAGGATGCGAATGGTATTTTCCGTATTTGGTCCCGATGGGCAGGACCTTCTGCCGGTAGCCCAGAGCCTGCGAGCAATCCGGAGCCATCGCGCGTAGCAGGATATGATCATTTGCTAACGGATGAAGCGAAAGCGATTAAGGCAGCTTACAGTCCTGTTGATCACCCTGTTCTCAACTGTGGCCCGAGGGGTATGCCCGAGTTAATGCTCACACCCGCTCCTATTGAGTTTCTACCAGGAAACAATCAGATTTTCCTGCGTACCATGTGGCCAGGGCCTAGTCGAATTATTCATCTGGACGGAGATGAGGCAACAGATACGATTTTTGCAAAACATCTTGGGCGTTCAATTGGGGCCTGGGAAGACGAGGATACTCTTGTTGTCACGACTACAGATGTTGACTGGCCGTACTTTGACCGGTCTGGTACTCCCCAGTCTGACCAGGTGACATTCGTTGAACGTTTCATAATGAATGAGGAGCGGAGTCGCCTGGACTATATCGCTACGGCCACCGATCCTTTGATGTTTAGCGCACCCGTAGAATTGACCTACTCCTGGGCTTGGATTCCCGGCGAGGTAGGTATGGATAATGAGTGTGTAGAGTGGGATGACTAGAGGGATTGAGAATCTAGTACTCACCTTGTGGTTTTTATTAAAATGAACGAAAAATACTATCTTCGTTGGTTAGCACTTGCTTTCGTCATATTAGGGTGCAGCTTTCATTCGACCTACGCTCATCACTCCTTCGCTTTTGAGTTTGATGCTAATCAACAAGGTAGCTTGATTGGCGAAATTACCGAGGTCCGGTTTGTAAATCCGCATGTGGTCTATCGTATGCGGCCTGATGGAACAGACGAGGATTGGCAGCTACAAACCCACAATGTTGGGGTGATGCTGAGATTAGGCTGGACTGCCGAGACGATTCAAGTAGGAGACCGCATCGAGGTGTCTGGGAGCTTGGGTCGTGGTGGAACCAGAAAGCTTTCAATCGATTCGGTAATACTGGCCGATGGCAGTCGGCGGGATCCCAAGGGAGGTGAGCTGGCTGATGCATATACGACCGATGAGGTTAATGCCGATCCGAACAAATTCTATGGTGTTACAGCTAATGCCCATCCCGTTGACATTACGGGTGCGTGGAGTAATCGGTACAAATTTCAGTTGACAGTTGATGACCTTGAACCAAAGCCAACTCCTTTTACAGATGCAGGCCGGACGAAGCATGAGGCTACAGAAAACTGGCATGATCCCAGCAAAAGATGCAAGCCTGGCGGTCTCCCACGGACTTTTGGAACACCAACAACCTTGGAAATTTTTGACGCTGGTAGCTACTATCTAATGATCAACTCTGGCTACGTGCGGCGAATTTGGCTAGACGGACGCGAGCCACCAAAAGATTTGTTTCCCAGTCCAATGGGATTTTCTCGGGGCGAATGGGATGGCGAGGTTTTTGTAATTGAGACTACTCATCTTGAGCCTGGCTGGCTTGATGGCTCTGGCCTGCCGATGTCGGGAGAGGGTACCCGTCTTGTCGAGACCTATACTATCAGTGAAGATCGGCTCACCATGGACAGGAAAATGACCATCTATGATCCTTATTACACCGAACCCCTGGTCCGTGTTCGGGGTTCTGCCCGAGATGACAATATTGAGTTGATCGAAGGTGGCTCAGGTTGTGATCCCGTGAGTTATTATCGCGATCTTTGGGATCAGGGGCTTCTGGAGTCGCTTTGGGAGGATTGAATCGGAGGTATAATCTGGAGAGTGAGCTTTTAATATCGGTATGGGGTACATTATTTGGAGTCTAAAAGGGGTGGTTTTGTGAAAGGTTTGCCAGTGTGTTTTTTCTCGGTATTTTTTCTGATAGTTGCTAGTCATTTTCCTAGTATTGAGCCGCTTCGGGCTCAACCAAACACTGACAACATGTTCATTCCCGAGGATGTGGATTCATTTGACCCAGGCTTGAGGGTTGGAGAGAATTTTCCAAGAATCCGGGCTCTCTACCAGGACCGCGAGGTCACGCAGATTGACCAGTTTGTCGGGACTAAAGGCGCTGTTTTCTTTGCCAATCGCTCGGCCGATTGGTGACCGTTTTGCAAGAGGCAGCTCGTGCAGTTGCAGGATTACGTTAAAGGTTTTGAGGAGGCAGGCATCGGGGTGGTAGCACTTACGTATGATGCACCGGAGCTACAAAAGGCCTTCATTGACGCCAACTCCATTACCTACCCATTACTGTCAGATATAGAGGCCAGTAGTGTTAAGGCTTTGGCCGTTCTAAATGATCGGTATGAGCCTGGTGAGCCCGCCTATGGAATTCCCTACCCGGGCGTTTTTATTGTGAATGCCCAGCAGATGATTGTAGGAAAAATATTTGTTGAGGCGGTTTCCAAGCGGGTAGGCGCAGAAGAAGTACTGGCTTATGCAATAGAGCTGTTGGAATAGTTTTTACTAGGGGTGGTTTTATTTAACTTCTTTGCATCAACGGTCTTTCTTTAAAAAATGTTTTGTGTGGTGATTTTTTATAGAACGGTTTTCAGGGTGGAGTATACAAGTCATGAGAAGACTGATCTTTTGTCTTTTGGCATTCTGGGTTGTGGGAGGAGCTTGGGCTCACCATTCCATGACCTGGCACTTTGACCGTAACCAAGAAATAACAATTGAGGGAGTTATAAAGGATTTCAAGTTTGTAAATCCCCATGGACGTTTACTTCTGGATGTGATCAATGAGAGTGGCGGGACTGAGGTCTGGGATTGTGAACTGAACGGCGCTGCCAGTGCAGCCAGAAATGGCTGGACAACTGATCTATTCCAAACTGGACAGGGAATAACAGTCGAGGGGTTTGCCGCTAGGCGAAACGAGAGAGAGTGCTACTATCAGTCTGGCGTGTTTTCTGATGGAACTCGTATCGACAGAGGTGAGCAGATTGAGGGAGGCGTAGCAGTAGTCTCGTCGTCCGTTGAGCGTCCAAGCACTGTTGGGAGCAGCAATGTGCCAAATTTGAGTGGGGTTTGGCGCGGCGTGGGACCTTTTAGTGGGCCCCCGAGGCCTGGAGAGGCTAATCCTCATATCTGGATCTTGTCCGAGGCAGGCCGCCAGGTATTGGATGCTTATGATCCTATTACTGAAGACCCAAGCCTTGAATGTAGACCTGTAAGTATTAGGCGCCTCTGGAGTAACGGGAGTCCGACTGAGATCCGACAAGATGAAAGCATTGTTATTATTCATCATGAGTGGATGGATGCCGAGCGTACCGTATATCTTAACCAAGATACACATCCGGAAGGCCTCACCGGAAGTGCTCTCGGGCACTCCATTGGTTGGTATGAGGAGAGGACACTTGTTATTGACACGGTCGCTTACGAGTCTGGCTTTATCTACCAGTTTCCCGGACTTCCGCATAGCGATCAACTTCATACTGTAGAGCGACTGACTTTAAGTGATGACGGTCAGGCTTTTGATATTGCATGGGTAGCCGAAGATTCGGAGTACTTTATCGATAGTCTTTCCGGGACGCATAATTGGAAATTAACAAACGCTCCGGTGGGAAAATACAATTGTGTACATCCAGAGCTTGGAGTTCCGGAGAATGAGAATTGACAAAAGCATACGAAATAAAATTTGAGGTTCAAGTATGGACTTAAAAAAAATACTGGCAATATATTTGGCAATTTTATTACCGATATCTTTGAGTGCCCATCATTCGCACTCCAATCTTGATCGCAACAATATTCAAAGACATACAGGAGTGGTTTCTCAGTATGGCTGGGCTATGCCGCACGTGTTTTTAAAGGTTATGTCTCCCAACCCGGAAGGCGAGGTGGTGGAATACACTATAGAAATGAATCACCCTCCTGGTATGCGACAACTGGGCTGGAATAAGGATACATTTAAGCCGGGGGAAGTGATTACATGGGAGGGGTCAAGCGATAAAGATCCTTCAAGATATTACTCAGGGTTGAGTTGGGTTGAAAAAGCTGACGGTGGACGCGTCGGTACAGATCAGAAACAAAGTGTTGCGCAACCTTCCAATGATTTTACTGGCTTGTGGAAGAGGGATTTACGCGGGATTCGGCCTCATTATGAGCCCCCAAAAGGCTGGCCCTACACCCCGTTTGCCCAAAAAATGGTTGATGATTTTAACGAAAGTCAAAATCCACAGGTGGAATGTAGGGACCCAGGCCCGCCCAAATATATGCTGCTACCTTATCCTATTCAGATTAGCCGCCCTGACAATCAGACGATTGTTATAGCCGGTGAATTGCGGGCTGAGCCCCGTATTGTTTATTTGGATCGTGATCATCTACCCGCAGAACCATCTGCGCTTGGTCATTCCGTGGGGTGGTTTGATGGTGCTGATTTGGTAGTCGAAACAACAAATTTTGTGGCCGATAGGTGGGGTATCCATACGGGCGTGGATTCAAGTGACCAGAAAAATTTGGTGGAGAGATTTTCATTATCCCAAGACGGGATGGCGCTGGATATCACAATCTCAGTTTCTGATCCCGCCTACCTGGAAGAGACTGTAGTTTTCGAGCACCATCTGGCAAAAATGGCTGACCGTACACTCACCAACGTACCTTGCAGCTTGGAAAGCGCAAGGTTATATCTTGAGGGCGGATACCGGAAGGAGAGGTAGATTAGCGTTTTCTTGATTGGCCGGACAGAAAGCAAATAGTGGGTTTACTGGACAAAAACGGACGGATGATTTGGTTTATCCCTGAATAGGGTGTGATATCTAACTCTGCTTTCTGGGAGAAGCTTTCTAGATCGTTCTAATATATTTCCATGCTGGCACAGTCAAAACTTTCTTGTTGACCTTTTCACCAATTCATTAAACTCTTTCTCAAAGAAAAATTTTTTCTTGTCAAACGCTGGTTTGAGCTGGTTGAGCCAAGTAGCTTCTGCATCATACTGAGCAAAGAACGGTCGTTGTACCCAATCGGGGTTTCTGCCTTGGATAAAGCGAAGTACAAAGACTTTTTGTCCTTGTATCTTCGTAACCCCCTGAATTTCTATTTTTCCAGGACTTGTACTCATCGAGGGTCCGCGTGCTGTTCTTCCGAGTCCGGAGACTTGTTGAATTGCATCACGGTAAATTTCCCAGCCTCGGGCCAGAGGAACCTCAAAGTAGGCTTGTGCCCCAGTGTCTCGCTCGACAAACATGTAGTAAGGGATAATCCCTAGGCGCGCCTGTTTTTCCCATAGCCTGCTCCATGTACGGGGGTCATCGTTGATTTTTCGAAGTAGAGGTCCCTGGGCGCGGATTATTGCGCCGGTTTGACGTACTCTCCTAATTGCTTCTTGAGCAATAGGGGTCTCTAGTTCGCGCCAGTGGTTGTAATGAGCCATTATTGCTACATGTTTTCCGGCTTGCACGCATCGCTCTAATAGTGCGAGAAGATCCGGTGCATCTGCATCGTTTACATAGCGATGAGGCCAAAAACTCAAAGATTTTGTACCGATACGAATCGTTTGGATGTGTTCCAATTCAGGGGATAGTAGTGGCTGAATGCAGTCATTTAAGTGGTGGGTTTGCATTACCATCGGATCTCCACCTGTAATAAGCACATCACTCACTTGAGGCTGCTGGGTTAGGTATTGTGTGAGCGTGCGTGGACTGGTAGAAGCAAACCGCAAGGTGCGATCACCCACAAATTGTGGCCATCGAAAGCAAAACGTGCAATAGCTATGGCAAACCTGACCCCGTGCAGGGAAAAACAATACAGTCTCTGAATATTTGTGCTGTACGCCCTCTAGTGCTTTTCCGTCTAGTTCGGGGAGATTCAATTCCATCTGATCAGCAGGGTTGGGATTGAGTTTTGCTCGGATAATTCTGGCCTTCTCTTCGAGTTCCGGTTTGGATATTCCTTTTTTTAATGCTTTTGACATGAGGTCATAGTCATTTTCTTCAAGCATTTCTCTTTGAGGAAAGACTAGGCGAAACATCGGATCATCAGGAGCTTTACTCCAGTCAATTAAATTTTCAGCTACGTATTGATTTACGCGGAATGGCAACACATTTGCTACAACCTGAATCTCAAACTGCTGTTGTTTTGAAAGCGATGAGATTTGAGGAATTTTATGCAGGTTACGTTGCGTGTAAACTTTGAATCGTTCCGCTAATAAACTTTTGGGTGAAGGTACTATTTTAAATATGCTTGCCATAAAAGTGCGCTGATATATTATTATTATGTGTATACAGTGTTAAGTATTTGTGTTTTCTAAAAAATTTTTCACACAATCTATTGTACATTGATTTTTCTAATTGCGTGAAGTTTCAGCGCTGTTAGAATAGAAATGAAGAAGCATTATTAACATGACATACAATAATTTTTGTGCCAGCAAGATGGAAAAATACAAAGCAGAGAAGAATGAGCGATATTTGATCTTAATTTCTTTTCTTTTTGGTATTTCTGTTACTGCCTGGACGGAACCGGATCTTGAGGGTACTTGGATAATCGATTCAACATTTGAAAATAGCGGTTACTCAGAAGTAGTGTATACCCCAGAAGGAAAAGCAAGAGCAGATTTATACAATTTTTTAACAGATGATCCAAGTCTGCAGTGTATTCCTTCTGGTCTTGGACGTATTTGGGGTAGCCCTGGTTCGCCTATTGAAATTCAGCAGCTTGAGAGTACTTTTTTAATCCATTATGAAATGTTCGACTTGAGGCGAACAGTTTGGTTGAATCGGCGTGGACATTCAGTGGATGCCTTACCTAGTGTTGTTAATCTAAGGGATCAGGTTATGCCTACCATGGGAAATTCCATCGGTTGGTATGAAGATGACACCCTAGTTATAGAAACACTTGCATACTCTCGGGGCTATGTGACGACGTTGGGTCGAGCGATTCCTCAATCCGCTGCCATGCGGAGCATTGAGCGTTTATACCGGGATGGTGACCGATTAGCCATTGAGGTAACTTATATTGACCCTATTGTTTTTCAGGAGCCCCTTACCAGGATCTACAGGTTCAAAAAGTCTCCCTTTCCAGTAATCCTATATGGTTGTGAGTTTTAGAAATCAATTCAGTGCATTAAAGTAGTTATCATAGACATGCACCTAGGTAGAATTTAAGGTCTACAGATTTTACAACTGTTATCGATGTGGCTTATCCGAGAAAGGCTTAGCAAGAAGAATTATCTGATTCTATGTCTGGTTCGGGGAAAAGTCTTAGGGGGCTTTAAGGGAGCCATGCGACCTTTTGCGATCGTGTAGCATCTAAGGAGAGGGGTCCTTTGGCTGGTATAATTATGAATAAGTCTACAGAGTGTGCGAATGAATCCGAATTCTCTCTCAGATTATTCAACTGAAGCAATCATACGTTTTGTGGATATTGGGCGGACGTATCAAATGGGATCAGAGACGATCTACGCACTCCGATCAATCGACATGATGATCAAACCTAATGAATTTACAGCTGTCATGGGTCCATCTGGCTCCGGTAAGTCGACTCTCATGAACGTGATTGGTTGCCTCGACTCACCAACAACAGGCGATTATTGGCTCAACGGACGTCTTGTTTCTGAAATGAATGACAGACAACTTGCGAAGGCCCGAAACCAAGACATCGGTTTTGTTTTTCAGACATTCAATTTATTGAATAGGATGAGCGCACTTCACAATGTGGAAGTACCATTGATTTATTCAGGTATGAAGCGCAAGGAGAGGCATGAACGAGCACAGCATGCACTTGAAATCGTAGGACTAACAGATCGTACGCTTCACCGGCCCCTTGAATTGTCAGGAGGGCAGCGTCAGCGTGTTGCAGTAGCGCGAGCACTGGTGACAGAACCAAGCATCTTGTTGGCAGATGAGCCTACCGGAAATCTGGATTCCACAACCGGACGTGAGATAATGTCACTGTTTGATGAGCTCCATGAGTCGGGGAATACGATTATTCTTGTTACGCACGAACAGGAAATTGCGAATCATGCCCGACGTGTTATTCGGTTAAGTGACGGTGCTATAGTGGATGATCAGCTATCTGGGGAGCGCTAATGAAACGAGTCCAGTTGCCTTTACTGGCACTATTTCTTTTTGGGTGCGCTGAAGAACAGCTTTTAGTGCCAAGTTATAACACGGCGTCGTTGGAGCGAGCCTCGATCAATGTGTCAGTTGGGTCAACCGGAATCGTTGAGCCGTTGGCAATAGTTGAGGTTAAGTCAAAGGCGTCCGGAGAAATACTGGAACTGCTTGTTGAAACGGGTGACCTTGTTGATGAGGGTGACCTTCTGGTTCATATTGACCCAAGAACAGTCCGTAATCGGCTGGCACAAGCCGAAGCTGGCTTAAAGGCCGCGGTATCGCGTAGGCAGATTTCTCAAACCCAAATGACGCGGGCAGAGGTGCTAGTTAAGAACGGAACCTTCACCGAAATTGAGCACGAGCAGGCGATGCTTGAGCTGGCCAATGCAGAGGCACAGGTAATAAGTGCGGAAGTTGAGGTGGAGAATGCGCGTATAGCGGTTGAGGACACAGATGTGCGCGCTCCGATAACAGGGACGGTGATCGCAAAACCAACCGAGAAAGGCCAGGTAATCTCATCGCCTACACAAGACTTTGCTGGTGGAACGCTACTTATGAGTATGGCGGACCTGAGCGCGGTTCAGATTCGGGCGCTGATCGATGAGACTGATATCGGTAAAGTCCGCCCCGGCATGAAAGCTGAAATAACGGTCGCCGCATTTCCGAATCAGCCATTTCCGGGAGACGTTATCAAAATTGAACCGCAGGCCGTGGTTGAGCAAAACGTGACAATGTTTGCGGTGCTGATGTCCATTCAGAACCCTGAAGGCTTGCTCATGCCGGGTATGAATGCAGAGGTAGAGGTTTCTATTGCTGCTCGGGAAAATGTTTTGTCTTTGCCCGTTATGGCGCTCCGTACTGATCGTGATATCCCCACGACAGCGAGTCTGCTTGGGTTAGATGAATCGGATTTACGCAGGGAAGTTCTAGCGGGCAGCAGCGGGCAGATAACGAATCCAGATAATGGTACTGATACTGAGACAGTTTCGCTGGGAGGGCGCTCGGTAGAATTACCGATTGGTACGGACACGAGCAGAATTCGAACAATTATGGCTAAGCGGCGTGCCGGAGAGGCACTCAGTCGCGAGGAAGAAGAGTTTGTGCGTGGAACACTAAGAGGTGGACGCTCACCAGGCCGCTCGGTAGGGCCCAGTGGTATGACTGGAGCTGACTCAGAGACCGACTACCGTTTTGGTGGGGATTTTTGGGTAGTTGTACAGGAAATAGATGGAAGCATCCGAATTGCTAATGTCAGAGCCGGCATTACTGACCTTGACCGCGTTGAAATTGTCTCCGGCTTAGATGAGTCTGATACCGCTCTGATTTTGCCGAGCGCGCATCTGGTTGAGACGCAACAGGAATTGCAACAAGCGATTAGTCGCAGGATTGGCTCTGTGATCCCTGGTATAGGTAATTCCGGATCTACTCCTGGTACCGGCGGCGGAATGGGCGGCGGAATGGGCGGCGGAATGAGATAATGTTATTGGGTGAGACAGCCTTGATTGCCTTTCAGTCGATCCGGAGCAATCTGTTTCGGGCTACTTTGACGATGCTTGGAATCATTATCGGCGTTGCTGCAGTGATCACGATGGTTGCACTAGGAGCCGGTGCGCAGCAGGCTATTGATGAGCAAATGGAGGCATTGGGCGGCGATATCCTGTCGGTTAGCTCAGCAGGTTTTTTCAGTCGGGGTATTGCACGAAATCAGCAAACATTGACGACGGGAGATGCTCTTGCTTTGGCCCAACAATCTGCTTCTTTTGGCGGGGTAGTGCCAGAAATTGATGGGCGCAGACAGATAAAATACGGAAATCAGAATCTTAATCTGACTGTACTCGGCACGACGCCTAATTACGCTGACATTCATTTATTCGGTATTGCTGCAGGCCGCATGTTTAATCAGTCGGATGATTCCGCTCGCCGTCGCGTGGCCGTACTTGGGGCTGAAGTTCCGAATATGTTGGACACGGACGCCACAGGTATCTTGGGTAAGACAATTCAGATTCGTTCCATCTCTTTCGATGTTATCGGGGTACTGGAAGCCAAGGGGTCATCGGGTTGGCATAATCCCGACGATGATGTCTGGATTCCTCTTAGTACAGCTCAGTTTCGTGTGACTGGATCCGATTTTGTAGAGACCATTAGTATTAAGGTCCGCGAGGACTCTTCGATTGAATTAGCAATGGTAGATATAGAGAGTGTGTTACGACGCGAGCACAAAATTTTGCCGGGTGCTGACAATGATTTTTCAATCATGAACCGGAAGCAGTTTCTAGACACGCGACAACAAGCAACCGAGATTTTTACATATCTGCTTGCTGGGATTGCAGCTGTTAGCCTTCTTGTGGGAGGCATTGGCATTATGAATATCATGCTGGTCACTGTTACCGAGAGGACCCGAGAAATAGGCATTCGAAAAGCGATGGGTGCAACGAATGGAAACATTATGCTGCAATTCTTGGTAGAAGCTATGACACTATGCCTGTTGGGCGGCGGGCTTGGATTGACCATTGGTATTGGAGCCGCTTACATTGCGTCAGAATTTGCCGGCTGGCAGACACAGGTCAGCTTCGTGTCGGTCATCACTGCATTTACCTTTAGCGCCGCTGTGGGGCTTGTATTCGGTATGTGGCCGGCCAAGCGGGCATCGGGACTAGATCCGATCGATGCGCTTAGGCACGAATAGGGTAATTAATAAGCTGAAATAATTAGGTTGAGTTTTTTTTGATTTAATTGGTCGGGGTGAGAGGATTTGAACCTCCGGCCCCTGCCTCCCGAAGACAGTGCTCTACCAGGCTGAGCTACACCCCGAAAAAATCGATCTGGTTCTACTTCTGATCAAGAGTTCCTGGAAACGAAAATCTCTTAAACTTTTTTGTGCGTTCTTATACGCGCTCAATAATGTTTCAGCAAGGATTATTGACCAGAAAACAAGGAATCGCTGCACTCTTTGAGTATTAATTGGTATAGCGTGTAAATTCTAAAGGCATACTTGAGCCCTGTAGAGAGGGAATCCTCATGGATTCCTTATTATACTGGCGGTCCTAGCAGGGTTACTGTGCTGTAACCAGAGCGCTAGGCGAGAGGGTATTTTCGGGAGTTTAGTATGGGATTGCTGGTAGAAGGGAAGTGGAGCACGGACTGGTACGACACAAAGGCTACAGATGGGCGTTTCGTAAGGCAAAGTGCTGGGTTTAGAAATTGGATTACAACGGATGGCAGCGCAGGTTTGAGTGGTGAGGGTGGCTTCAAGGCGGAGACCGACCGATATCATCTTTATATTTCTCTGGCTTGCCCTTGGGCTCACCGGACACTAATTTTTCGCGCCCTTAAGGGGCTCGAAGAAATGATTTCCGTCTCAGTTGTCAATGCTTTTATGGGCGACAAAGGCTGGACCTTTGAAGACGGGGACAATGTTGTTCCTGATACGATCAACGACAAGACATATCTTTATGAAATTTATCTTGAGGCTCAGCCTGATTATACAGGGCGCGTTACCGTGCCAATTTTATGGGACAAAGAACGTAAAACCATTGTCAGCAATGAATCATCAGAAATCATCCGAATGTTCAACTCTGCGTTTGATGATGCTGGGGCTAAGAAGGGGGACTATTATCCTGAATCCCTCCGACATCAAATTGATGAATTAAATGATCTTATCTATCCTGGCGTGAATAATGGTGTTTATCGGGCTGGTTTTGCTACAACAGAAAAAGCCTATGAAGAGGCCGTAGCTGATGTTTTTAAAGCGCTTGATTTTTTAGAGAGCCACCTTGAGAGTCGGCGATATCTTGTTGGTAGCCAGACAACAGAAGCCGATTGGAGATTACTTACAACGTTACTTCGCTTTGATGCGGTTTATTATGGGCATTTCAAATGTAATTTACGCCGTATCATTGATTATCCTAATTTGTGGGGATATACCCGAGATCTTTATCAGTTGCCAGGTATTGCAAATACGGTCAATGTCGAGAGCATCAAGCAACACTATTACGGCAGCCATGAGAGCATTAACCCAACCCGTATAGTCCCAGTGGGTCCTGTGATTGATTTTACCCAGCCCCATACTCGTCATTTGTTGTAAAACTCGACTTTTTGGCCCGCTAATAGACCTCTACCATGCACCGGCCGGTGGCTTTTACGCCACGGCGTATCTGGGAGGGCTCCCAATCAATAGGGTCTGTCCCGGAGAGTTTTTCACCTATTTTAAAGTAGCCGTTGTTCAACTTGTGATGAGCCATGGATTGATAAAGACCGATCTGCATGCCGGCAAGACCGCAGATATAAAGTACCGTTCTCGGGTTCTCTAGTATTGGCCCAAACTGGGCAATTTGTTCATCAACCAGTTGGTGTATGTAGCAGCCTCGACTACCATCGAGACGTGTTTCCCGGCTTATGGCGGTGTGATAATGGAAGTTGTCATGTTTAGAGGCAAGATCTGTAAAAAGATCATCGTAAAGCAGGTCACTTGTGTAGGGGGCTCCCATGAGGAGATGAATCTGGCTTGTGGTGGGGCCGTGATCTGGATGGGATAAAAGTTCCATCGCCATGCCACGGAACGGTGCGATGCCGGTACCAGTTGCGATGAAAACATAGTCATGTTTATCTCGGTCTATTGGTAAAAGAAAACGCTTTCCGCTGGGGCCAGTAAGCCTTACCTCATCTCCAGGTTTCAGTTTACAGAGGTAATTGCTACAAACACCCAAAAAAAGACCATTCTCGGTTGGGCCAGGGCTTCTTTCTTCAGCATTAAATTCATCGATAAGACGTTTGGGGGTTGTAGAGATAATCTTGCCTGCGCCGTCTTCTCCGTAACTTGGGCAGGCGATCGAGTACAGCCGTACTTTGTGGGGCTTTCCTTTCGGATCTTTGCCTGGAGCAAGAACTCCGAAAGATTGACCTGCTAAGCAATTATTTTCTAGGGGTGTACCCGAAACATCAATTTCAGTGTGACGAACGAAGCTAGCGGATTTGCCTTTCATGCATGAGTCATTGGACACAACCCTGCCAATCACAGGATCACTTACCGATGCTAGGTTTTTCGCAACGTTAGGTAGGACCGGAATATCGGCAGTCACAGCTTTTTTCGCCCCGCAAAACTCACATCATTCCATTGATGACCTTTTGGCTCTGCTCGTCACTCAGGCCTAGTGACCTATGGGCTAGGGCACCACCTTTTTGTAGCACAGGTTCCTGTTGCCCTAGTGCCGGCCTGTCATTCGCCTGTAAAAATAGACCGGTGTAGATAGTGTCACCCCATAGCATCGCTTTTTCACAGGCAGCCTTCCAGTCATTTGTGTCGTGATTTTCATCTTCTAGTCGCCGAATACGCGGCTTAAAAAATTGAACACTATTGTCATGGTTGAATGTGATGCAGGGACTGAATACGCTAATAAGGGAAAAGCCTCGGTGCTCAATTGCTTTTTTCATTAGCATCGAGAGATGTTTCGTATCACTAGAGAAACCACGGGCAACAAAGGTAGCACCGTTCATGATTGCAGATGTAACGGGGTTGAAGGGGAATTCCACACTACCAAAGGGTGTGCTTTTAGTCTTCATATCATGGTTGCTAGTGGGCGATACCTGGCCCGTAGTAAGGCCATAGATTTCGTTGTCCATTACGATATAAGTCAGATCTACATTTCGGCGGGCTGTGTGCGTGAAATGGTTACCACCAATACCATAGCCATCACCGTCTCCCCCGGTAGCGATCACGGTTAGGTTTTGGTTTGCCATTTTCGCACCCGTTGCCACCGCAAGTGCCCGCCCATGAAGAGTATGCATTCCATAGGAATTAAAGAATCCAGGAAAGTTTGACGAACAGCCTATGCCGCTAACCGTAAGGATTTCGTGGGGCTTCAAATCAAGGTCCAAGCAGGCCTTCCTCAGGCTATTTAAAACACCAAAGTCACCACAGCCTGCACACCAGTCAGGGTCCACCCTGCCC
This sequence comes from uncultured Gammaproteobacteria bacterium, assembly GCA_964465375.1. Lineage (GTDB taxonomy): Bacteria > Pseudomonadota > Gammaproteobacteria > Steroidobacterales > Rariloculaceae > CAJWKT01. The sequence continues at coordinate 61,856 of CAYXIJ010000013.1, forward strand.
TTGAATTCGTTGGCAGTTGTAGGCGCACTTACGAGGGCTCTTGTATCTATTCCATCCATCTTAGACCTTTTACAGCTTTGTTAAACCATGATTTCTTGAGTTGGCACAGAGTGATCTGTTTTTCCTGCTAGTTGATCCTGAACTGCATCGACGATGTGGTGAGGTGCGAAAGGTTCTCCGTCATATTTTCGGATATGACCATCGACACTCAACCCAGTTTCGCTTCTTAAGTAACGATAGAATTGTCCAGAATAGTTATTCTCAACGATTATTGTCCGTTTGGCATTAGATAGGATCTCAGTTACGGCTTCCACATGAAATGGAACAATCCATTTGATGGGCAAGTGATTTACAGTTACACCTTTAGCCGCTAGTTGTGTAACTGCTTCTTTAATAACTCCGTAAGTTGATCCCCAGCCGATTAGGGTGACTTCTGCGTTTGCAGATCCTTCTAATTTAGGGGGGGCGACTTCTTTTACTGCATTTTTTAGTTTTCGTGCACGCTTTTCGACCATTTTGCGCCGCTTAATTGGGTTAGTGAATTCGTCGCTGATTAGAACACCATCCTGATCATGCTCATCAGTTGCAACTATGTGCACATGGCCTTCTAATCCAGGAAGGGCCCTGGGTGAAATACCGCTCTCAGTATCCTTGTAGCGAAGATATTCCTCTTTTCCTTTGGCGCTGGTAATTATCTCCCCATGATCAATGTGTGGCTGTAAGTTGATGTCATCGGGGTCCGCACTAAAGGTCCCCTCAGAAATTAGCAGGTCCGAAATGACAATACCGGGGCACTGATATTTGTCACAGTAATTAAACAATTCCGGAATCGTATTGAATGCGTCTAAAGCATCTTGGGGCGCAACGATGATTCGCTCGAAGTCCCCTTGGCTGGCACCCAGTGCTTGCCAGAGGTCCCCTTGTTCGGTTTTAGTCGGGACCCCTGTTGAAGGGCCTGCCCGCTGGACGTTAATGTACACCACTGGGATTTCCATCATTGCTGCCGCGCCGATTGCTTCAGTCATTAACGCAAATCCGCCTCCAGACGTAGCACACATGGCCCTGCAGCCAACGTGGGCTGCACCTATGACCATATTAGCGACTGCAATTTCATCTTCTGCTTGTCGAACTAAGATATCAAGATCACGTGCGTGTCGGGCCATCCAATGTAGAACGCCAGTAGATGGGCTCATAGGATAGGCTGCATAGAATTTGACACCGGCTGCAGCGCCACCCATAGCAAGCGCATCATTTCCCGTCCAAAGAGCAAGCGGTTTCGGGCCCTGAGGAACTGGCTGAGCGTAAGCGTCAAAATTTTCTTCTGCGTATTTGTAGCCCGTTCTCGCTGTGTTTACGTTCTCGTCGATTACCGACTTCCCTTTGGATTTAAAGCGTTCGGTAAGCGCCGTTTCTAAGACCTTGAAGTCCAACCCGAGCAAATAGGTGATAACCCCAAGCGCAATAGTATTTTGAATGACCTTATTTCGGCTCTTATTCGACAACTCAGCGACAGGCAAGGGGCAAAGTTGTACACTCGGTTTCGGCTTACCTGCTTTGATTTTGTCGCTGTTGAAGATTACATGCCCGCCTGGCCCTATGAGATCTAAGTGCCGGTCCATCGTGTCTTGATTGAGGCAGACCAGCACGTCAAGTTGGTCTCCATGTGTCTCGATTTTCTGATCGCTTATGCGAATTGTCAGAAAAATGTGGCCACCGCGCACTATCGATTGATAGGCGTTGTAGGCGTTTAGATGGAGCCCACGTCTTGTAATTATTTGCGCAAGCATGCCACCAGGGGTAGCAATGCCTTGCCCGGCTGCACCGCCGATAGCAATTGATAAATCAAACTGATCGGTACTCATATATTCTGGGGAAACACTCAAGGATCAATATCTGGGGGTAAATGATGGCACAAATTGAACCAATTTGGCAGGATGATCTCAGGAAAATATTTATTTTTCATCTTGCAAACGAATAGTAGAATAGTGTAGGAAATTATTTTTAACGGCGATTTTTATGATTGTTGAGCAAATATGGACAGGCAATGCATACCGCAATTTTAACTACTTAATTGCTTGTCCCGAGACAGGAGAAGCCTTGGCTGTTGATCCGCTGGATCACGCAAAATGTTTGGCTGCGGCGAGGGATCATGGTTGGGATGTCAGGCAGATTTTGAATACTCACGAACATGGTGATCATACTGGTGGGAATGAGCCTATGATCGCAGCTACAGGTGCCCGTTTATTGGCGCACGCTGGTGCTGTGAATAAAATCCAGGGCATTGACCTAGGGCTCTCGGGTGGTGACATTGTTAAGGTTGGTAGAAGTGTAGAGCTAGAGGTTTTGGATGCTCCCGGACATACCATGACACACGTTTGTCTACTATCGCATACTGAAGCGCCAGCCCTATTCAGTGGCGATACATTGTTCAATGCAGGAGCAGGAAACTGTCACAATGGTGGACACCCCGCCGAGCTTTATTCGACGTTTTCTGGGCAGCTTTCAGAACTGCCAGATAATGTTCTGGTTTATCCGGGCCATGATTATATTGTCAATAACTTAGAGTTTACCTTAGACCGTGAACCCGAAAATAAGGTTGCGCTAAAATTACTTGAAAGTGTTCGTAATCAGGACCCAAACCAGGCCCTTATCTCCACTATCAAGCTCGAAAAAGAGATTAATACTTTTTTCCGTTTGCAAAATCACTCTGTAATTACCCAGCTCCGAGAGATTTTCCCAGATCTTGCAGAAAATCCAGATTCCAAGACAGTATTTCTGCGACTTCGGGAATTAAGAAATAAGTGGTAAGCGTACTAAGCAGACTTGTTGCGGCGGATCAATGTTCTATTTTTTTGTACTAATGTGGTGAAATTGTATAAATCATTTACCTCAGCTTTCTAAGTAAGTGTCGAGTGGTAACTATAAAGGGTTCCTCAGGTACCGTATCCTTAGGTGAGATGGTTTTTGCTGAGTTACTCAGGAGGTCACGAATGAAGCCCATACTCTCTTTGATCGTTACACTAATAGCTTTAGTTCTTCCTGTTCGATTAATAGCAGATGAGCGTGACATCTCCCATGTTCATGTAGGCGGAGGATTGTCTCACCCCCCTTTTTCTCCAGTTAACCTTATCTGGTACCAGGATATTGTATTTGATGGTTCGTCAGGAAATCTAAAGGCTACTAGTCTCGATGTTTATGTTCCCGATCCAGAGATAGCGGGGGCACCTGTCATGGTCTATGTGCACGGCGGTGGTTATGTAGTTGGTGATAAGGCGTGGCATAAAGATCTTGATCCAAAGCCAGAGTATTTCACGAATAAGCTGGGATACATTTTTGTGAGCACGAACTATCGACTTCTCCCAGAGGGAAAATACCCTACAAATACTCAGGATGTAGCGAATGCCTTAGCTTGGGTACATGAGAACATTACAGCTTTTGGTGGTGACCCCGAGCAGATATTTCTGATGGCTCACTCAGCTGGTGCCGGCCTTGCTTCTCAGGTTGGTACGAACGAAGTATTCTTGGAAAATGCTGGCAAAGAGATGAGCCTACTTAAGGGAGTAATCCTGATTGATGGAAGTAATTATGATTTTTCAAATATGGCCCCGGAGCAACGATTAGAGCGTTATGGAGATGATTGGTCGAAGGCGTCCCCTGTTAGCAATATTGGCCCGGGCAAGAACATTCCTCCTTACCTCTTTCTTCATGTTGAGGAAGGGCTAAGCCCAGGGTCTAGAAGCGCGCAATCAGCGGCAGATATGGCAAAAGCCTTGTCTGGTGCTGACATAAGGGCGTCTATTGTGTCTTTAGATCATGTTGAGCATTTTGGCGCCAATGAGCGTATTGGTGAGCCAGGAGACATTACAACGGTTGCAGTGGAACGTTTCTTGGGTGCATTGAGGGGCCCTGATAGAAAACAAATGATACGATAGTTTCGGTATTCCCAGCATTCATCAACTTTTGGGGGTGGGGATTATCGTGTGGCTCGTGGTGTCAGATAACCGAAAAATCCAACAGAACCGTTTTTGCTGATGGGTTTAAGGTCTTGTTGGAAATTGAAGAGTAGGCATCACTTTCTGTCTTGCGCCACCTTCCTAGCAGTGATTTGGCCACTGTTCTCTTCGGGAGAGCTGCCGCCCGTGCCTATTCCTGAGGAGAATCCGAATACTGAGCCAAAAAGGTTGCTGGGCAAGATTCTTTTTTGGGATGAGCAACTTTCGAGTGACAACACAGTTGCCTGTGGGACTTGCCACCAACCTGCCTTTGGGGGTGCAGACCCGAGGCAAGGAAGGCACCCGGGATCGGACCCGGGTTCTATTGATGATGTAATGGGTTCCCCGGGTATTGTGAGTATGCGTGCAGACGGGAGCCGAGTGGAAGATCCGCTGTTCGGATTTGATCCACAGGTGACGGATAGGTTGACACCCTCAAATTTTGGGGCGCTGTGGGCAGACGAGGTTTTTTGGGATGGGCGTGCTGGATCTCAGTTCATCGATCCATTGAGTGGGGAGATAGTCATCCACGAGGGAGGTGCACTCGAAAATCAGGTACTTGAAACTTTGGCAAGTAGCTCTGAGATGGCAAAAATGGGTCGTACGTGGTCGGATCTTACCGGTAAACTTGAACGTGAGCGGCCATTGGCATTAGCCAGAGATTTGCCGGCTGACATAGCTAGGGCCATTGAGAGCAACCCCAACTACCCTGAACTTTTTACCTTGGCCTTTGGTGATGCTGAAATCACCCCCGCAAGAATTGCCTTTGCAGTGGCAAGCTATCAGCGTACCTTAGTCGCCGATCAGACTCCTTGGGATCGCTATCAGGCGGGTGAATTGGATGCCCTATCCCAGAGCGCCGTGTATGGCTGGAATAGTTTTCAAAGTTTGCGATGTGTTAACTGTCATGAGCCACCCATATTTTCTAATAATGATTTTCTCAACATCGGTCTGCGGCGAACCGAATATGACTTAGGTCGGCAGGCGGTGACTGGGGAGCCTGAGGATGCTGGGGAAATGAAGGTCCCAACCCTGCGCAACGTTGCGCTCCGGAAACGTTTTATGCACACGGGTGAGTTTTCTGGATTGGGTGCTGCTATTGGATTCTATGTTTCGCCAACGGCCTTGGAGGGGCGAGATGAAATTCCCGGAGCAGGTGTCTATAACTTCAGTTTGGGAGAGATTATCCAGTACGATCTACTGAGTTTTTTAGAGACTGCTTTAACCGATCCACGAGTAGAGGACGAAGCCTTTCCTTTTGACAGGCCTGTCCTGCGTACAGAGCGTGCTAACGATGGAAGTAAGGCACCGTCGGCACCATTAAGATTTCAAGCCACTTATGATGGGGAGGTGTTACAGCTTAACTGGGATCCACCGAAGGATAAAGAAGGTCTTGTCGATTACATTTTGAGGCGTGACGGGATTGTTATTGCCTTTTTGGCAGGAACAAGCTACACAGACATGGATGTTCAGAGCGACTCTGTTGTGACTTATTCCTTAACTGCGCGTAATGCAGCCACAAGTGCATCCCCAGTTGCAGTGCTGCATATCAATCAGTAACTCATTGCGTTTGTTTTGCTGTACTTTAGAGGCAGGGGTTACGTGCGATGTATTCTGTATAAAAAAATTGAGGTCAGAAAATGGCACAAAAATACGATATGACAATCGGCGGAAGGTCTGTAATGGCAGATTCCTATATCGATATTCGGAATCCGGCGAACACAGATGAAGTAATCGGAGAAGCGCCGGTGGGGACAAGTGCCCATCTGGATGAGGCTGTTTCCGCGGCACGGCAGGCCTTCGAAAGTTGGCGGCACTCGAGTGAAGATCAGCGGATCGACGCCTGTCAGGCTATTGTCGGAGTAGTTACTGACAACGCAGAAGAGCTTGCTATTTTATTGACTAAGGAGCAAGGAAAGCCACTTGGAGGATTGGGTTCTCGGTTTGAAATGGGGGGGTGTGCTGGCTGGGCAGATTATACTGCCTCCTTGAGTCTTCCGGATAAGGTTTTAGAGGAAAGCGATGAAAAGCGCGTTGTAATGAAGCGGGAACCGCTGGGTGTAGTGGGATCGATCACGCCATGGAATTGGCCGCTGATGATCGCAATTTGGCATATTGTGCCTGGAATCCGAACTGGTAATACAGTAATCATTAAGCCGTCGCCATTTACACCGCTCAGTACACTTCGCATGGTTGAGCTGATGAGCGCAGCCCTACCGAAGGGGCTTGTAAACGTCATTTCCGGCGGCGATGAACTGGGAGCAGATCTCACGAGTCATTCAGGCATCAATAAAATTGTCTTTACAGGATCGATTACGACCGGCAAGAAAGTCATGGCGAGTGCCTCGAAGCACGTCACGCCGGTCACGCTGGAACTTGGCGGCAACGATCCGGGTATCCTTTTGCCGGGTACGGACCCAGCTCCGTTTGTTGAGGGTCTGTTTTTTGGATCGATGATTAATTCTGGTCAAACCTGTGGGGCCCTAAAGCGCCTGTATGTTCATGAAAATGATCTGAATTTGACTGCCCAAGCATTAGTGGAGTTCAGTAAGAATATCCAGATGGGAGATGGTATGGATGAATCCAGTTTGCTTGGACCATTGCAAAATGATCGCCAATTCAACCGTGTTATTGAGCTGGTCGAAGATGCAAAGGCCGCTGGTGCTAAGGTTCTTACCGGTGGTGCACCAATAGGCGGCGCTAATTTTTTCTATCCGGTGACATTCGTGACGGATATTTCAGATGGTGTGCGCTTAGTAGACGAAGAGCAGTTCGGGCCAGTGCTGCCAATTATTGCCTACAAGGATTTAGATGAAGCCATTCAGCTTGCCAATAACACCCATTTCGGCTTGGATGCGTCGGTTTGGGGGGCTAATCGGGACGAAACGGCGGAAGTTGCTGAGCGCCTCGAGGCTGGCACCGTCTACGAAAACAAGCACGCTGAAATTGCCCCTCACATACCGTTCGGTGGCATAAAATGCTCGGGTTTTGGTGTTGAGTTTGGAGAAGAAGGCCTGGCTGCATACACTTCTATTAAGGTGATTAACGCAGCAGCGTGACTGCACCAAGAGCGGGCTAGCAAGGCACTTTGTTATTTGTCCGTTTGGATAAGGATCCCTGAGGTGTTTTGTTAGGGTTCTTGATCGTAGAACGCATCTCTTTCTTCATCTGTCGGGATAGGCTTCATTTGGGTACCATCCTCGAGCGTAAGAATACTTAACGAAATTCTGTTGGCACCGATTCGGGCAAGACTGCCTGCACCGGTCAGTTTTTGTCCG
>CAYXIJ010000014.1:0-65689 GCA_964465375.1 uncultured Gammaproteobacteria bacterium
CGATACGCGAGGGTGGCCGCACTGTTGGTGCAGGTGTTGTTGCAAAGATTACTGAATGAGTTTTGATACCACCTTCACCAAGCTAGCGTCACGCAAAGGGTTTGAATTAGTCGGCAAGGCAAGAGGGCAGTAGCTCATTTGGTAGTGCAGCGGTCTTCAAAACCGCAGGTTGGGGGTTCGAGTGCCTCCTGGCCTGCCAGCTCCCCGGACATGCGTTTGCGGGGTTGTCGCGTGAGCCTCTCGTAATGCTGAAGCATTTTTACTAAAGGTTATGGATATAAAGGCACAAAGCGAATCTACACTCAGAGACAAGGCCATCATACTGTTGGCGGCTGGGGTTTTTGCGGGGGGCGTCTGGGTTTATTACGCCTATCCGGAAGTGTCATTACTATTAAGAGTTTTAGGGGTACTTATTGGGATAGCGTTAGCGGCATTGATAGCGCTCCAGTCTGTTCAGGGGCAAGCTCTTTGGAGCTTTGTTCACGGTTCGCGGGTGGAATTACTCAAAGTCGTTTGGCCTACGCGGGACGAGGCACTTCAGACGACGGGAGCAGTTTTTATTTTTGCGGTTTTGATGGGGTTATTTTTCTGGTTACTTGATTTGTTTCTGCTTTGGTTTACACGTTTTCTGACTGGTCAGGGGGGCTAAGAATGGGCCTTCAATGGTACGTGGTTCATGCTTATTCGAATTATGAGCACCAAGTAAAAGAATCGTTGAAAGAACGTATCAGGTTACATGGTGTAGAAAATAAATTTGGAGAAATATTGGTCCCAACTGAAGAAGTTGTTGAAATGAAAGAAGGGCAGAGACGCAAAAGTGAAAGGAAATTTTTTCCTGGTTATGTATTGGTCCAAATGGAAATGGAGGAAGAGACTTGGCACTTAGTAAAGAAGGTCCCAAAAGTTTTAGGTTTTATTGGCGGAACAACGGAGCGGCCGGCACCTATATCAGACAAAGAAGCTGAAATGATTGTTAATCGGGTGCAGGAAGGGGTTGATAAGCCTCGTCCTAAGATATTGTTTGAGCCGGGGGAGGTTATCAGAGTAAGAGATGGACCTTTCAATGATTTTAATGGTGTTGTTGAGCACGTTAATTACGAAAAGAGTAAGGTAAGGGTGGCCGTGCAGATTCTCGGCCGATCGACGCCAGTTGAGCTCGATTTTGGCCAAGTGGAGAAGGCATGAGATAGCAGGATATGGCAAGAAAGGTAGATACATATATAAAATTACAGATTCCGGCTGGACAGGCGAATCCCAGTCCTCCGGTTGGTCCAGCTTTGGGTCAGCATGGCGTCAATATCATGGAATTTTGTAAAGCGTTTAATGCGGAGACACAGAGTATGGAGCAAGGAATGCCTATACCCGTCGTACTTTCTGTGTATAGCGATCGTAGTTTTACATTCATTACAAAAACCCCACCAGCTGCGGAATTGCTGAAAAAGGCAGCAGGAATAACTAAGGGCAGTGGGACGCCAAATAGTGAAAAAGTTGGGCGAGTCACTCGAGCCCAACTTGAGGATATCGTAAAACTCAAAGAACCGGATCTTAACGCTGCTAATATGGATTCAGCAGTAAGAATTATTGCGGGAAGTGCCCGCAGTATGGGCCTTGAAGTGGAGGGCCTTTAAATGGGCAAATTGAGCAAGGCAAAAAAAGCGCAACTGGAGCGCTTGAATCAAGGTAAGGTGTACTCAGCCGACGAAGCGCTTGGGCTTGTTAAGGAGCTTGCAAATGCTAAATTTGGCGAGTCCGTAGATGTATCAGTGAATTTGGGCGTTGACTCAAGAAAATCTGAACAAATGGTCCGTGGATCAACAATACTTCCGAACGGTACCGGCAAGCAAGTTCGAGTAGCGGTGTTCACGCAAGGCGATGCCGCTGATGCCGCAAAACAGGCTGGTGCTGATATCGTTGGATTGGAAGATCTTGCAGAAAGTATTCAAGCTGGCAATTTAGATTTTGACGTAGTTATCGCTAGTCCGGACGCAATGCGTGTTGTGGGTAAATTGGGTAAGGTGCTGGGTCCCCGAGGACTCATGCCCAACCCCAAGGTAGGAACCGTTACAGCAGATGTAGCAGCGGCCGTGGTTAGCGCTAAAACAGGCCAGGTTCGTTATCGTGCGGACAAAGCGGGTATCGTGCATTGCCCCATAGGGAACGTGAACTTAGATGTGAAAGCCTTAACTGAGAATCTTGCGACCTTGTTAGCTGACCTAAATAAGTCTAAGCCTGCAAGTTCCAAAGGTGTTTATATGAAGAAGGTGAGCGTTTCATCAACCATGGGACCTGGTTTGGTGATTGACCAGGCTACTGTGAATTCTTAAGGTAATAGTGTATCGAAGATATTAAATTTTTATTCTATCCATGCGTGGATAGTAGAGGCCGGCACAGCCGGCATCATCGAAGATCGTAGGTCCCCTGTAGGTGAAAACCAGGGATAATGGCACCGGTGGCCACCTACGCAGATGGTGATATCCGCCTTAGTTTGTCTTGGTGGAGGTTATACCATCTGATTTTGAGTGGCAGAGGTATAGATGATTCGTAGTTTTTTTAGCGATGGCTTGAGAAGCTTCGTTTTTGTCTTCTAGGAGACAACATGGCATTAAATATTGAGGCGAAAAAGGCCTTAGTTGCCGAGGTTAATGCAATCGCGTTGACTGCTCATTCGGTAGTTGCTGCAGAATACCGTGGTTTAACGGTGACTGAAATGACAGCATTGCGTAGCGAGGCTCGGAACTCTGGGGTCTACCTCAAAGTGATAAAAAATACGTTGGCGCGCAGGGCTGTTGAGGGAACAGAATTTGAGTGTTTGCGGGATAGTCTTTCCGGTCCTGTGTTACTTGCATTTTCCCAGCAGGACCCAGGGTCGGCAGCAAAAGTCATCAAAGGATTTTCAAAGGAGCATGACAAGCTTAAAGCGGTTTCAGTATCTATAGGTGGGGAGCTCTTTGGTGCTGGAGATCTAGACCGTTTAGCATCGCTTCCTAGCTTGGATGAGGCACGCTCTCAGTTACTCAGTGTCCTTGAGGCTCCTTTGTCGCAGCTTCTACGGACACTAGATGAGCCTCCGACAATGTTGGCGCGTTTATTGCAGGGTCGGGGGGATCAGTAGCCCGTAGAATTGATTTTTTAAAAATAATTATGTACTCACAGAGGATGTTGTAAGGAGAACTAAAATATGGCTTTGTCAAATGAAAAACTCATTGAAGAGTTGAGCAATAAGCCGGTGATGGAGATCGTCGATTTAGTAAAGGCACTCGAGGAAAAATGGGGTGTTTCCGCTGCGGCGCCAGTGGCCGTTGCCGCTGCATCGGGAGATGGTGCGGCAGATTCTGGGGCGGCTGAGGAAAAGACCGAATTTGACGTTGTTTTGACCGGCTTTGGCGAAAATAAAGTACCGGTTATAAAAGTTGTGAGATCACTCACTGGCCTTGGTCTTAAGGAGGCCAAGGACCTTGTTGAAGGGGTGCCCAATGTAGTGAAGGAAGCAACTTCGAAGGAAGATTCAGAAGATACGAAAAAACAGTTAGAAGAAGTGGGCGCCAGCGTCGAAATTAAGTGAGGCGAGGTGGCAGAATTTTCCAAGTGGCAGTCGGCCCTATTGTAAGGTTAGGCGGTATTTCTTTGTATGGCGATTTAACCGTCTGTTTGGCAGTTAATCTATTTCAATGCATCACCAACGTGAAGTCACGTTGGGCAGAATGCTACAGTTGAGGTAACTCACGATGGCTTATTCTTTTACTGAGAAGAAGCGGATTAGGAAAAATTTTGGGAAGCTCCCAAGCGCTTTAGATGTTCCGTATTTGCTATCTATTCAGTTAAATTCCTACCAAAAATTTCTACAGCAGAAAGAAAAACCGGAGGAGCGGAAGAGTAGAGGGTTGCAAGCAGCCTTCCGCAGCGTTTTTCCAATTGTTAGTCACACTGGTTATGCAGCGTTGGAATACGTTGATTATGATCTTGGGGAACCAATTTTTGATGTAAAGGAGTGTCAACTGAGGGGCATGACTTATGCGGCCCCTTTGCGTGTAAAGGTTCGTTTAGTGATCTACGACAAAGAGGCATCCGGTAGTAAGAAAAGAGTCAAGGATATACGTGAGCAACCAGTTTATCTCGGTGAAATGCCTCTGATGACTGATCACGGAACGTTCGTGGTTAATGGAACAGAAAGAGTTATTGTTTCGCAGCTGCATCGTTCGCCAGGTGTATTTTTTGATCATGACAAAGGCAAAACTCATTCCTCAGGGAAGCTGTTGTTTTCGGCGCGAGTAATTCCCTATAGAGGGTCTTGGCTTGATTTTGAGTTTGATCCAAAAGATTGCATGTTCGTTCGAATTGATCGCCGAAGGAAACTGCCAGTCAGCATTATTTTAAAAGCGCTAGATCTCGCAAATGCTGAGATACTTGATATCTTTTTTGAAAAAAATGAATTTCTATTGTCACCAAAAGACATTCAATTGAAGTTGGTTCCCGAAAGACTTCGCGGAGAAATCGCCGCTTTTGACATAAAAGTGGGACGTAAGGTAATCGTCGAGAAAGATCGGCGAATAACAGTTCGACATGTTCGGGAACTCGAAAAAGCTAAAGTAGACGAGTTGTCTGTTCCTTTAGAGTATTTGCTTGGCAAGGTGTTGGCTCACGATGTGATCGATGAAGAAACTGGGGAGTTGCTTGCAACAGCGAATGATGAACTGACTTCAGAGATTATTGAAAGTTTTCTGGAAAAAGGCATTGACAGGATCGATACGATATTTGTCAATGATCTTGACCGTGGTCCCTTTGTGTCTAATACGCTAAAAATTGATTCGACAAAAACACGGCTTGATGCCCTAGTAGAAATTTATCGCATGATGCGACCTGGCGAGCCTCCGACTAAAGACGCTGCCGAGAACCTATTTCAGAATTTGTTTTTTAATCCGGAGCGCTACGATCTATCTAGCGTGGGGCGGATGAAATTCAATCGGAGGGTGGGTCGTTCAAATTCAGAAGGTGATGGCGTACTCAGTAAAGAGGACATTATTGATGTCTTAAAAACACTCATTGAGATTCGTAATGGAAACGGCACTGTTGACGACATTGACCATCTTGGTAATCGTCGTGTGCGCAGCGTTGGAGAAATGGCTGAAAATGCCTTCAGAATTGGCTTGGTAAGGGTAGAGCGTGCTGTGAAGGAAAGATTGACACTAGCTGAGTCTGAAGGGTTGATGCCCCAAGAGATGATCAATGCGAAACCTGTGGCCGCTGCAGTCAGAGAATTTTTTGGGTCTAGTCAGCTCTCACAGTTTATGGATCAAAACAATCCTCTTTCAGAAGTGACACACAAAAGACGCGTTTCAGCTTTGGGTCCTGGGGGGCTTACCCGAGAGCGTGCTGGTTTTGAGGTGAGAGATGTGCACCCAACGCATTATGGTCGCGTGTGTCCAATTGAGACGCCTGAAGGGCCCAATATTGGACTGATAAATTCTTTAGCTGTTTACGCACGTACCAACGAATATGGTTTCTTAGAAACTCCTTACCGCAAGGTTATGGACGGCAAGGTTAGTAAGACAATAGTTTACTTATCAGCGATCGAAGAGGGCCAATATGTTGTAGCACAGGCGAATGCTGTATTAGATGCGAAGCAAAAATTTGTAGACGATCTAGTATCTTGCCGTTATCAGAATGAGTTCGCATTAATGCCAATTGAACGCATCGAGTATATGGACGTTTCACCTAAGCAAATAGTTTCTGTTGCGGCTTCTTTAATTCCGTTCCTCGAGCATGACGATGCGAACCGAGCACTGATGGGTTCCAATATGCAGCGTCAGGCCGTACCGACTTTGCGCACCCAGACACCTTTGGTTGGCACGGGTATGGAACGTGCAGTTGCAGTTGATTCTGGCGTGACAGTTATTGGTCGACGAAGCGGTGTCGTAGATTCGGTGGATGCCTCTCGGATTGTTGTGAAGGTAAATGACGACGAAACCAAAGCTGACGAAGCGGGTGTAGATATATACAACCTCACCAAATACACACGATCTAATCAAAATACATGCATTAATCAGCGGCCACTTGTGAAGGCGGGAGACAGTATCGATAAAGGAGATGTTTTGGCTGATGGTCCGTCAACAAGTCTAGGTGAGTTGGCGCTTGGCCAGAATTTGCTTGTCGCCTTAATGCCTTGGAATGGCTACAATTTTGAGGATTCTATTTTGATCTCCGAGAGAGTTGTGGAAGAGGAGCGTTTCACGACTATTCATATCGAGGAGCTTACCTGCGTGGCACGTGACACCAAATTAGGCGCAGAGGAAGTCACAGGTGACATACCTAACGTTGGTGAGAATGCGCTGGCTAAATTAGATGAATCTGGTATTGCTTTTATTGGTGCTGAGGTTCAGGCAGGGGATATTTTGGTTGGTAAGGTTACTCCCAAGGGTGAGACACAACTTACACCGGAAGAGAAGCTACTTCGAGCAATTTTTGGAGAGAAAGCGTCTGATGTGAAAGATAGCTCTCTCAGAGTGCCTCCAGGCATGGATGGCACGGTGATTGACGTGCGTGTATTTACTCGTGATGGTGTTGAAAAAGACTTACGAGCAGTGGACATAGAACATCAGGAGCTCGAAGTTGTACGTAAAGATCTAAACGATTTAAAGCGAATCCTTGAGGAAGATATTTACCAGCGTGTCGAGAGGCTGTTGTCAGGCAAAGTGGCATCTGGTGGACCCCAAGGACTGAAGTCTGGGTCCCGGATTACCAAGAGCTACCTTAGTGAGGTTGATCGTGAGAAATGGTTTGAGATTCGGGTGCGCAATGAATCAGTAAATTCACAGCTTGAACAGGTGGCTGAGCGCCTCAGGAGCCAAAATGAGGAGTTTGAGCGGCGTTTTGAAGAAAAAAAATCAAAAATTACCGCTGGAGACGATTTGGCTCCAGGGGTTTTGAAAATGGTTAAGGTTCATTTAGCGGTGAAGCGAAGCATTCAACCGGGTGACAAGATGGCTGGACGACACGGAAACAAGGGTGTTATCTCAACCATTGTTCCTGTGGAGGACATGCCCTATATGGAAGATGGAACACCGATAGATATTGTTTTAAATCCCCTCGGTGTACCTTCTAGAATGAATGTAGGCCAAGTCTTAGAGGCCCATTTAGGTTGGGCCTCTAAGGGACTAGGGATACAGATCGGAAGCATGCTGGAAAAACAAGATTCTACATCGACTATAAGAAAATTCTTAGATCAAATTTACAACAAGACTGGTGGACAGAAAGAGGATGTCAAAAGTCTTACCGAAGACGAATTACTGGAGCTTGCAGAAAACTTGCGTGATGGGGTTCCTATAGCTACACCTGTCTTTGATGGGGCTCACGAGAGCGAGGTCAAACACCTTTTAGAGATAGCCGGCTTGCCAGAGTCGGGACAGGCAAAACTGTTCGATGGCCGCACTGGGGAGCCCTTTCATCGTCCTATCACCGTTGGTTACATGTACATGCTGAAGCTAAACCATTTAGTTGATGACAAAATGCATGCGCGTTCCACCGGTCCTTATAGTCTGGTTACCCAGCAACCCCTTGGTGGTAAAGCTCAGTTTGGTGGTCAGAGGTTTGGGGAGATGGAGGTGTGGGCACTAGAGGCTTATGGTGCTTCGTACACTCTTCAGGAGATGCTGACGGTCAAGTCAGACGATGTGCAAGGACGAACAAAAATGTACAAAAACATTGTCGACGGAACCCATGAAATGCAGGCCGGGATGCCGGAATCTTTTAACGTGCTGGTAAAAGAAATTAGGTCACTCGGAATTAACATCGATTTAGAAGAGTCTTTTGAGCATGAACCTAATGCATACGATTGATATACATAACTTCATAGTAGGTGATACCAGATGAAAGATCTGTTGACGCTTTTTAAGCAGCAAAGTGTATCTGAAGATTTTGACGCTATTAGAATTGGTCTTGCATCCCCAGATATAATCAGGTCGTGGTCTTTTGGTGAGGTGAAGAAGCCCGAGACCATCAACTATCGAACTTTTAAGCCAGAACGGCATGGGCTTTTCTGCGCGAAAATTTTTGGACCCATTAAAGATTACGAGTGTTTGTGTGGAAAGTATAAACGCCTTAAACACAGGGGCGTAGTGTGTGAGAAATGTGGTGTTGAAGTCACGCTGACAAAAGTGCGTCGAGAGCGAATGGGCCACATAGAACTTGCCAGTCCGGTGGCACATATTTGGTTTCTTAAGTCCTTACCGTCTCGCATTGGACTGATGCTTGATATGACTTTACGGGATATTGAGAGGATTTTATATTTTGAAGCCTTTGTAGTGGTAGAGCCTGGAATGACCCTTCTGGAAAGAGGGGAACTTCTGACCGATGAGCAGTATTTAGAGAATATTGGTGAGTATGGCGATGAATTTGATGCTCGTATGGGCGCGGAGGCTGTGAGGGATCTTCTCTCGACATTGGATGTAAGCTCGGAAGTTGCTCAGGTTAGGCAAGATATTGATGCGACCAATTCAGAGACGAAGATAAAGCGCCTATCAAAGCGCCTGAAGCTTCTTGAGTCTTTTGTCGAATCTAGCAATCGACCGGAGTGGATGGTGATGACAGTGCTTCCTGTGTTGCCGCCAGACCTTAGGCCTCTCGTACCATTAGATGGAGGCCGTTTTGCAACATCAGACTTGAATGATCTATATCGACGTGTGATCAATCGTAACAATCGATTGCGTAGACTATTAGAACTTAATGCTCCCGACATCATTGTGCGTAATGAAAAACGCATGCTTCAGGAATCAGTGGACGCGTTACTCGATAATGGAAGGCGTGGGCGCGCGATTACTGGCACAAATAAGCGACCCTTAAAATCTCTTGCCGATATGATAAAGGGCAAACAAGGTAGGTTCCGTCAGAATCTTCTTGGAAAGAGAGTTGATTATTCAGGGCGGTCAGTGATTGTTGTTGGTCCAACGCTAAAACTACATCAATGTGGTTTACCAAAAAAATTGGCCTTGGAGCTTTTTAAGCCTTTCATTTTTTCAAAGTTACAATTGCGTGGAGAAGCTACAACCATTAAGGCTGCCAAACGACTCGTTGAACGAGAAGGATCTGAGGTTTGGGATATTTTGGAACAGGTTATTAGGGAGCATCCCGTGATGCTCAATCGGGCTCCAACCCTGCATCGGTTAGGCATACAGGCTTTTGAGCCTGTTTTGATCGAGGGCAAGGCAATCCAGTTACATCCACTGGTTTGTACGGCATTCAATGCTGACTTTGATGGCGATCAGATGGCTGTTCACGTCCCACTTTCCTTGGAGGCTCAGCTTGAAGCTAGGGCTTTGATGATGTCCAGCAACAATATTCTCTCTCCAGCTAATGGTGATCCAATAATCGTTCCATCACAGGATGTTGTATTAGGACTTTATTACATGACCCGAGAACAGATTAATGTTAAGGGCGAAGGTTTAAGCTTCTCGGATTTTTCCGAGGTACACCGGGCGTACGAAAGCGGCGCGGTTGCCTTGCACGCAAAGGTCAAGGTTCGTGTGATTGATAAGTCATTATCTGAGGATGATGTATCACATCAGGCAAGGACGGTTACTGAAACAACGGTGGGAAGAGCGCTGTTGTCAGAGATATTGCCGAAGGGACTGGGTTTTGAGCTCATAAACCTGCCCATGAATAAGCGAGCCATTTCTACAGTCATCAATGTTTGCTATCGAACCTTGGGATTAAAGGATACCGTAGTGTTCGCGGATCAGCTTATGTACACAGGATTTTTCTATGCTACGCAATCGGGTGTGTCCTTCGGTGTTAATGACATGGTGGTACCAGAGGAGAAAAGAGGGATTCTGGATCTTGCGGAGGGCGAGGTAAAAGACATCCAGGATCAGTTTGACTCAGGCTTGGTTACAGATGGAGAGCGTTACAACAAGGTCGTCGACATTTGGTCCAGAACGAATGATCAGGTCGCGAAGGCGATGATGGCAAAGCTTGGCACTGAGAATATAAAGGATACTGAAGGCAAAAATGTTCAGCAGCAATCTTTCAACTCGATCTTTATGATGGCTGATTCTGGGGCTAGGGGCTCTGCTGCCCAAATACGTCAATTGGCAGGAATGCGAGGATTGATGACTAAACCTGATGGATCAATCATTGAAACTCCTATTACTGCCAATTTTCGTGAGGGACTAGATGTTTTGCAATACTTCATCTCAACTCACGGTGCTCGTAAGGGCCTTGCGGATACTGCCCTTAAGACAGCAAATTCTGGCTATTTGACACGACGACTAGTTGATGTTGCTCAGGACCTAGTTGTAACAGAAGTAGATTGCGGTACTGAGAATGGACTTCTGATGACATCGTTAGTTGAGGGCGGAGATATAGTGGAGCCTTTGCGTGAAAGGGTTCTCGGGAGGATCGCGGCGAGTGATGTGGTCATACCTAGCTCCAAAAAGGTCGCGGTAGAGGCGGGAATGCTTATAGATGAATTAGCCGCACAAAAGATAGAGGACGAATCCGTTGATCAAATCCTAGTGCGTTCTCCCATTACTTGTGCGACGCGTTACGGAGTTTGTATCCGCTGCTATGGTCGGGATTTGGGTCGGGGTGATCTTGTAAACAAAGGTGAGGCAGTTGGTGTTATTGCCGCTCAGTCTATCGGTGAGCCAGGTACGCAGCTAACAATGCGTACTTTTCATATTGGCGGAGCGGCTTCCCGTTCTGCAGCCGTCAATAGTGTGGAGGTCAAGATTGATGGAAAAATCCGCATGCATAACCTTAATACCATTGAGCACGCTGAGAAAAATTATTTAGTGGCAACCTCACGCTCTGGTGAGATTGCTGTTGCAGACGAGTTTGGTAGAGAGCGCGAAAGATACAAAATACCTTACGGCGCAGCTGTTACTGTGAAGAATGGGGCTTCTGTTGAGTCAGGACAGCTCATTGCCACATGGGATCCACATACTCATCCAGTTGTTACGGAAGTGAGTGGGTACCTAGAGTTAGAGGATTTCATTGACGGGGTGACCGTGACTACGCAAGCGGACGAGGTTACCGGTTTGACCAGCACTGTGGTGCTTGATGCAGCGCAACGCGGTTCCAGCGGAACCGAGTATCGTCCGACCGCGAAGTTAGTGGACAAGGGGGGCAAGACGCTGCATTTTCCGAATACAGATATTCCAGCTTTCTACACACTTCCAGCTGGAGCAGTACTGAGCATAGAGGGAGGGGCGAAAGTAGTTGTAGGAGATGTAATTGCACGCTTACCGACTGCGATTACCAAAACCCGCGATATCACCGGAGGTCTCCCTAGAGTTGCTGATTTGTTTGAAGCACGGCGGCCGAAAGAAGCGGCTATTTTGGCGAAAGATACTGGGACTGTGAGTTTTGGCAAGGAAACTAAAGGCAAGCGGCGACTTGTAATCACTGACGAGGAAGGTATTAATCACGAGGAGTTAATTCCAAAGTGGCGACACCTAAATGTGTTTGAGGGCGAAAAGGTGACCAAGGGTGAAACTATCGCGGATGGAGAGTTAAATCCGCATGACATCCTCCGGCTTCAAGGTGTGGAAAAATTAGCTAATTATCTGGTTAGAGAGATCCAAGATGTTTATCGGCTACAAGGTGTAAAGATTAACGATAAGCATATTGAGGTAATAATCCGGCAAATGTTGCGCAAGACGGAGATCGTTGATCCAGGAGATACACATTTTCTTCGTGGCGAGCAAGTAGACAAAGTGAGGGTAATTGAGGCAAATGAAGCTGCTGAAGTTGGTTCGCGGGAGCCAGCTACATATGATCCTGTTTTGCTAGGTATTACTAAGGCATCTCTTGCTACCGAGTCATTTATCTCGGCGGCTTCTTTCCAAGAAACTACTCGGGTGTTGACAGAAGCTTCTGTGAGGGGATTGCGGGATGGATTGAGAGGGCTTAAGGAAAACGTTATTGTGGGTCGCCTTATTCCAGGGGGCTCAGGTTTTGCACACCACGAGGAGCGCAGAAGGACACAGGAAGAAATTTTGGCAGATGAGCTTAAGGAGCTTGAGGTAACGCTGGGCCAGGAAGAAACAGAATCCGTGGTAGTCGGCGAGGAAAATGCTTCAGATTTGACGAAGAAAGAGATGTCTGCAGCCACCTCTGGAGAAGGAAGTACTGATAAGGGGGAGGAGACACTTCAGGAGGCCCAGGAAACACCGACGATTTAACAAAGGGGTGCTTTGGTGCAATGATTAGTGGATATTGGTTGACACTGTAACTACGAGCCCCCAAAATTCTCGGTCCAGCGGATTGACTAGTAGTCAATTCTTCAGGCGCTCCGTGCCGGTTGAGGTGGGAGTATGAAATAGAGGCCCGGGTGCCGGCAAAGGCAACGGGCCCGTGTTATTTGGGCGGAGTATGGCAACTACTAATCAACTAGTTCGAAAGCCTCGTTCTACCAAGAGGGCAAAGAGCAATGTACCGGCGCTAGGGGCCTCCCCTCAAAAGCGTGGCGTTTGCACGCGGGTGTACACGACGACCCCCAAGAAACCGAATTCTGCCATGCGAAAGGTAGCCCGCGTTAGGTTAACCAATGGCTTCGAAGTTACTAGCTATATAGGGGGTGAAGGGCACAATCTTCAGGAACACTCAGTAGTTTTGATAAGAGGTGGGAGAGTTAAAGATTTGCCAGGTGTTCGGTATCATGTTGTTCGTGGTACCTTGGATTGTTCTGGTGTTGGAGATCGACAACAGGGCCGCTCAAAGTATGGCGCCAAGCGCCCCAGAAGCTAACATTCACTAGTTATGTCAAGAAGAAGTCAAGCTCCTCATCGGGTAGTACTCCCAGATCCAAAATATGGGAACAAGATGTTAGCGAAATTTATGAACATGATAATGCTGAGTGGAAAAAAATCAGTTGCCGAAAAAATTGTATACGGCGCAATGGATAGAATTGCTGACCGGACGGGGAAGGATGGAAGTAACGCCTTGGAACTTCTCAGTCAGGCCTTGGATAACGTTAAGCCTTCTGTAGAGGTTAAATCGAGGCGAGTAGGTGGAGCTACCTATCAGGTGCCCGTAGAGGTACGAGCCACTCGGCGTGAGACATTAGCCATGCGCTGGACTATTGAGGCAGCCAGAAAGCGTTCCGAGAAGACTATGGCCTTGCGTCTCGCTCACGAGCTGTTGGATGCAGCTGAAAATCGTGGATCTGCAGTGAAGAAGCGCGAGGACGCTCATCGAATGGCTGAGGCTAATAAAGCCTTTGCTCATTATCGGTGGTAGTTGATGCATTTGGGGCACGGATGTGGCACGGCAGACTCCTATCGAGCGTTATCGCAATATCGGCATCATGGCCCATATCGACGCTGGCAAAACTACTACGACTGAGCGCATCCTTTTTTATACAGGCGTCTCACACAAGATGGGGGAGGTGCATGACGGCGCTGCGGTGATGGATTGGATGGAGCAAGAACAAGAGCGCGGCATTACTATTACTTCGGCGGCGACAACTTGTTTTTGGAAAGGTATGGACCAACGTCATCCTGAATATCGAATTAATATTATAGATACTCCTGGTCACGTAGATTTCACTATCGAGGTAGAGCGTAGTCTTCGGGTACTTGATGGTGCAATAGCAGTTTTCTGTTCTGTGGGAGGGGTAGAACCCCAGTCAGAAACGGTTTGGCGTCAGGCTGATAGGTATGGTGTGCCGCGACTTGCCTTTATTAATAAGATGGATAGGGCAGGTTCCGATTATTTTCGG
This sequence comes from uncultured Gammaproteobacteria bacterium, assembly GCA_964465375.1. Lineage (GTDB taxonomy): Bacteria > Pseudomonadota > Gammaproteobacteria > Steroidobacterales > Rariloculaceae > CAJWKT01. Next base: position 13,715 of record CAYXIJ010000014.1, read on the forward strand.
GTAGTTGATCAGATCCAAGATCGCTTGGGCGGAAAACCAGTGATATTGCAGATTCCTATGGGTACCGAAGATAAATTTCGAGGCGTTGTAGACTTGATCAAGATGAAGGCAATTTCTTGGGATGATCAGACTCAGGGCATGGCATTTGAGGAACAGGAAATTCCGGAGGAGTTTGTAGTTCAGGCACAGGAGTTGAGAGAAAAACTTACTGAATCAGCCGCTGAAGGGGATGAAGCACTTTTAGATGCTTACTTGAAGACAGGTGATTTAGGTACTGATGAAATAAAAAGGGGCCTCAGGATTCTTTGTGTCGCAGGTAAAATTACCCCGGTACTCTGTGGATCAGCTTTCAAGAACAAGGGCGTACAGGCCGTTTTGGATGCAGTAGTGGATTATTTGCCGTCTCCCGCTGAGCGACCCCCAATTAAGGGACTTCTAGAAAATGATATGGAAGATGAGCGTCCTGCCATTGATGATGCTCCATTTGCTGCATTGGCATTTAAAATAGCAACAGATCCGTTTGTCGGAAACTTAACTTTTTTTCGAGTGTATTCTGGGACTCTTAGCTCTGGTGACAACGTTTATAACCTTGGCAAAAGGAAAAAGGAGCGTATCGGGCGGATTTTACAAATGCACTCTAATGATCGAGAAGAACTCCAGGAAGTTCGGGCTGGGGATATTGCAGCGGCGGTAGGACTTAAGGATGTCACAACTGGTGATAGTTTGAGCGACCCTAATGCTGCAATAGAGTTAGAGCGCATGGAATTTCCTGACCCAGTGATTTCGGTGGCTGTTGAGCCTAAAACCAAGGTTGACCAAGACAAAATGGGAATGGCGCTAAGCAAGCTTGCTAAGGAGGATCCTTCTTTCCGTATTCATACAGACGAAGAGTCTGCACAGACTATTATTTCGGGAATGGGTGAGCTTCACTTAGAAATCATCGTAGATCGTTTGAAGCGCGAGTTTAATGTTGATGCGAATGTAGGTAAGCCCCAAGTTGCCTACAGGGAAACGATCCAAAGGTCTGTTGAACAAGAAGGTCGTTTTGTGCGTCAAACTGGTGGCCGAGGTCAGTACGGACACGTGTTTTTGAGAATTGAGCCGCTGGAATCTGGTACTGGATTTAAGTTTGTAAATGAGATCGTTGGAGGTGCAATTCCGCGCGAGTATATACCGGCAGTGAGCAAAGGGGTACAAGAACAGATGGGTAATGGGGTAATTGCTGGTTACCCAATGGTGGATTGCAAGGTCAGTTTATTTGATGGCTCATTTCACGATGTGGACTCGAGTGAAATCGCTTTTAAGATTGCTGGGTCCATGGCCTTCAAGGATGGTGCAGTTAAGGCTAGCCCCGTGCTTTTGGAGCCAGTTATGAGCGTAGAGGTAGTTACACCACAGGAATACATGGGTGACGTAAACGGGGACCTTAGTCGTCGTCGTGGAATTTTGCAGGGACTAGAGGATAGTCCGGCCGGTAAAATCATACGAGCTGAGGTTCCATTAGCAGAAATGTTTGGTTATGCGACTGACCTTCGCTCTATGAGTCAAGGGCGGGCTACATATTCGATGGAGTTTGCGCGCTACTCTAAGATACCGTCAAGTGTGGCTGCGTCCATAATCAAGGAAAGAGCCTGACATATAGGTTAAATGTCAAAATACACCGTAGAGGTAGTTAATTGTGTCCAAAGAAAAATTTGAGCGAACTAAGCCACATGTGAATGTGGGGACGATAGGCCACGTGGATCATGGAAAAACGACACTGACCGCGGCGCTAACGAAAGCAATGGCTGAGAAGCACGGTGGTGACACCATTGCATTTGATCAGATTGATAATGCGCCAGAAGAGAGAGAGCGTGGTATCACGATTGCTACGGCACATGTGGAGTACGAGAGCGATAGCCGACATTATGCGCATGTGGATTGTCCGGGCCATGCTGATTATGTGAAAAACATGATCACAGGTGCGGCACAGATGGATGGTGCGATATTAGTTGTATCGGCAGCAGATGGCCCGATGCCGCAAACTCGTGAACATATCTTATTGGCACGCCAGGTAGGTGTTCCATTCATCGTGGTGTATCTAAATAAAGCAGACACGGTAGATGATGAGGAACTGCTGGAGCTTGTTGAGCTGGAAGTTCGGGATTTATTATCGACGTATGAATTTCCCGGAGATGACACACCCATTATTACCGGGAGCGCGTTGAAAGCATTGGAGGGTGATTCTTCTGACCTTGGTACGCCGAGTATCGATAAGTTGGTTGAGGCGCTGGATGCGTATGTACCGATTCCTGACCGCCCAGTTGATGGGGCGTTTTTGATGCCAATTGAAGATGTATTTTCGATTTCGGGCCGAGGTACGGTAGTGACGGGAAGAATCGAACGAGGCATTGTAAAAGTCGGAGAAGAGGTTGAAATCGTCGGGATTAAGGAAACGACGAAAACTACGTGCACGGGAGTGGAGATGTTTAGGAAGCTGCTCGACGAGGGTCAGGCAGGTGATAACGCTGGGGTACTTCTGAGGGGTACTAAGCGTGAAGAGGTTGTACGAGGCCAAGTTTTGGCGAAACCAAGCTCAATCACGCCGCACACTAAATTTGAGGCCGAGGTCTATATTCTTACGAAGGAAGAGGGTGGCAGACATACACCATTTTTTAAAGGTTACAGACCGCAGTTTTATTTCCGTACGACAGACGTAACCGGGGCCGTAGAATTACCCGAGGCAACAGAGATGGTGATGCCGGGGGACAACATTCAGATGAAAGTAGATCTGATTGCCCCGATTGCGATGGAGGAGGGATTGAGGTTTGCGATACGCGAGGGTGGCCGCACTGTTGGTGCAGGTGTTGTTGCAAAGATTACTGAGTAGCTAGGTCATGATGGTATGCTACCTACTCCTGTGTTCGCTGAAAATGCCTTATAGTTACAATTGGCTGACGCAGCATAAAGCGTGAGGGATAAATGGCAACTGACCAGAATATAAGAATAAGACTTAAGGCCTATGATCACCGGCTTATAGACAGATCTGCTAAGGAAATTGTGGAAACGGCTAAAAGGACTGGGGCTACAGTAAAAGGACCAGTACCGCTACCTACCAAGATCGAGCGTTATACGGTACTAATTTCACCTCATGTCAATAAAGATGCGCGGGATCAGTATGAACTACTAACTCACAAGCGGTTGATGGATATTGTCGATCCGACTGATAAAACTGTCGATGCTTTGATGAAGCTTGAACTGCCAGCTGGGGTGGATGTTCAGATCAAGCTAAATTGAGTTCGTTCAATGGGTGCTCCCTAGTGTACAATAACCGGCTCCGTTGGTTCGGATAGGCGCTGCCGCCTCCGAGCCGCATTACGGCTAAGGGGGTTCGCCGGTAATTTCTTCCGGCAACTATCGTTTTTGAGGCCCGGCTAGAGCAGATAATAGCCAGGCCCTTTGGCTGCCAGTATCGAGTTTTTTGTGCTGGCTGAAGCGCTGACCCGTTGGGTAGCGCGGATATAGAGGATCTGACAGATGCCAATCGGGCTAGTTGGCCGTAAGTGCGGTATGACCCGCATATTCACGGAAATAGGTGAGTCGATACCGGTCACGGTGATCGAAGCGTTGCCCAATCGCGTTGCTCAGGTAAAGAATGAGGATAGAGATGGTTACCGCGCAATTCAGGTAACCGTGGGAACTCGGAAACGTAGTGTTGCCAAACCACAAGCAGGGCATTTTGAGGCGGCTAAGGTTGAGCCAGGCAACGGTCTCTGGGAGTTTCGATTGGCGGATGCTGAGGGGGATGAACTTGCACTTGGAAAGGAACTCAAGGTGGATCTTTTTCAGGACGGTCAGCTAGTCGATGTGATCGGCACCTCAAAGGGTAAAGGTTTTGCGGGCGCTGTTAAGCGCCACAATTTCAGCACTCAAGATGCTACCCATGGTAATTCATTAGCTCACCGGGCTCCGGGATCCATCGGACAGAATCAAACCCCCGGAAGGGTCTTTAAGGGTAAGAAGATGGCAGGTCAGATGGGAAATGTACGTCGTACATCATCTAATCTTCAGGTCGTTCGAGTGGATGCTAAGCGAAATTTGATATTGGTCAAGGGTGCCATTCCGGGGTCAGCAGGAGGTAGGGTTATCGTGCGCCCTGCTATAAAAAGCGTTGAAAAGGATTCATAGGGTTTTTTGTGAAATTAAAATTACATGGCGGGGAAATGAGTGTGGAGCTTAACGACTCTTTTTTTGCTGTGGATTTCAATGAAGCCTTGGTGCACCAAGTAGTTACTGCTTATTTGTCTGGTCGCCGACGTGGAACAAAGGCCCAGAAAACCCGGGCCCAGGTTCGGGGTGGTGGCGCCAAGCCTTGGAGACAAAAAGGCACTGGACGGGCGCGGGTTGGCTCGTCACGGAACCCTGTGTGGGTGGGAGGAGGTAGAGCATTTGCTGCGCAGCCAAGAAGTTTTAGTCAAAAAGTAAATCGAAAAATGTACCGTGGTGCGATGAAATCCATATTTTCAGAACTTATTCGCCAGGATCGGCTAATAATTGCTGAAGAATTTGGTGTAAGTGCACCCAAGACCAAAGAATTAAAGAGCAAGCTTAAGGAACTGGGCCTTGAGAATGTTCTCATCGTAATAGAAGCATTTGATGCAAATTTATTTTTGGCCGCAAGAAATTTGTCATGGGTCCATGTTCAAGAGGTTCAGGCTGTTGATCCCGCTAGTGTTGCAAATCATGACCATGTGTTAATGACTGTTGCTGCAGTCAAGTTACTGGAGGAGCGCTTGCAATGAGCCTTAATGGGAGTCAAGAGCGTTTAATGACTATTTTGTTGGGACCTCATATTTCGGAGAAAGCCTCAGCACGATCCGATGAAAGCAATCAAGTGGTATTTAAGGTTCGAAGAGATGCAACCAAACAAGAGATTTGTCGGGCAGTGCAGACACTGTTCGAGGTAGAGGTGGATAAGGTTACAGTGGTTCATATGCCGGGGAAAATTAGGAAATACGGAAGAACTATTGGGAGGCGTTCATCATGGAAAAAGGCCTATGTGCGATTGGCGCCAGGACACGACATTAATTTTTTGGGCTCTGAGTGATTAATCGGGTGGCATAGTGTCTGTACGCAAAGCAAAACCAACCTCAGCGGGACGTCGCTTCGTCGTTCGTGTAGTGCGGGAGGACCTTCATAAAGGTAAGTCCTACGAACCTTTATTAGTGTCTAAATCCTCGAGTGGTGGTCGTAATAGCCAAGGCCGAATCACGACCAGACATCGTGGTGGTGGACATAAGCGTCATTATCGGATCGTCGATTTTAAGAGGACTAAGGATGGAATTGCTGGGCATGTTGAGCGCATTGAATACGATCCGAATAGAAGTGCTCATCTTGCTTTGGTGCTTTATGCAGATGGAGAGCGGCGCTACATTTTGGCACCGAGGCGGGCTAAAGTTGGTGACCCAATACAGTCAGGCTCAGATGCTCCGATTAAGCCAGGTAACTCGTTACCTTTGAAAAATATTCCTTTGGGTACTTTAGTGCATTGTGTTGAGATGAAGTCTGGCAAAGGCGGTCAGCTGGCTCGTAGTGCCGGAGCTTCTGTGCAGATAATGGCGAGAGACGGGCAATACGCGACACTCAGGTTGCGCTCAGGTGAAGTGCGAAGGATACACGTGGATTGCCGAGCTACGATCGGCGAGGTTGGTAACTATGAACATAATCTTCGCAAGCTTGGCAAAGCAGGGGCAAAACGTTGGCGTGGTGTGCGTCCGACGGTAAGGGGTGTTGTCATGAATCCAGTGGATCATCCTCACGGCGGGGGTGAGGGACGAAGTTCTGGCGGACGCCACCCGGTAACTCCGTGGGGCGTGCCCACCAAAGGTTTTAAGACGCGGAACAATAAGCGGACGAATAATATGATTGTCCGTCGGCGCAAACAGAAATAGGGATTACTCATGCCTAGGTCGATTAAGAAAGGTCCATTTGTCGATACACATCTTAGTAAGAAGATTAGTCGAGCCGCTCAGACAAATGATCGTAGGCCAATTAAAACTTGGTCTCGGCGCTCGATGATTGTTCCGGAGATGGTCGGGTTAACGATTGCAGTTCACAATGGTAGACAACATGTGCCTATCCTTGTTTCGGAGAACATGGTTGGTCATAAGCTTGGAGAATTTGCTATGACAAGAACTTTTAGGGCGCATTCTGGGGACCGGAAGTCTACTAGCTGAGTATTGTTTGGGTGGTATTAATGGAAGTAACGGCAAAACTTAGACATGTGCGTGTCTCGCCTCAGAAGTGTCGGCTAGTGGCTGATCAAATCAGGGGACAGTCAGTTGAGCAGGCACTCAGGATACTTAATTTTAGTTCTAAGGGAGTAGCGCGCATACTGAGGAAGGTATTGGATTCGGCGATTGCAAATGCTGAGCACAACCACAGTGCCAATATAGATGAGTTGAGAGTATCGGCTGTAGAAATAAGTGGGGCACCTACATTTTCACGGTATCGTCCGAGAGCTAAAGGGCGTGCTAATCAGATTATTAAGCGCAACAGTCACATTGTAATTGAAGTAGCTGACGAGTAATTATGGGACAAAAAGTTCATCCAATTGGGATACGTTTAGGTATTACTAAGGAGTGGGTCTCCAAGTGGTATGCTGATTCCCAGTCTTTTTCAGCATATGTTCAGCAAGACCATGAAGTCCGTGTCTTTCTTAAAGAGAAACTAAAGGATGCCTCGGTTAGCCGTATTCAAATTGAACGCCCAGCTAAGAAAGCCAATATAACGATCCACACAGCGCGTCCAGGTATTGTAATTGGTAAGAAGGGAGAGGACATAGAGAAGCTGAGAATCGAAGTGGCCCAGATGCTCAAAATGGTCATTCACGATGTTCGTCTAAATATTTCTGAGATTCGAAAGCCGGAGTTGGACGCTCAATTAGTAGCAGAGGGAATAGCGCAGCAGCTTGAGCGGCGGGTTATGTTCCGTCGGGCAATGCGTAGAGCCATAACTAATACCATGAGAATAGGTGCTGAAGGCATCAAGGTTAAGGTCGCCGGACGCCTCAATGGCGCAGAAATTGCCCGATCTGAAACCTACAGGGAAGGTAGTGTACCTCTGCACACATTACGCGCTGATATTGATTATGGGTTAGCCGAAGCCCACACAACGTATGGAGTAATCGGGGTTAAGGTGTGGATATATCGAGGTGAAGTCTTTGAGTCTGCTGATGGGTCACAAGAAGCGGCTGATACGGCGGGACGATAATAGGTACTATCACAAATGCTACAACCTAAAAGAACTAAATTCCGTAAACAGCACAAAGGTCGAAACCGGGGATTGGCGCAACGCGCCAATACCGTTAATTTTGGAGAATATGGCTTAAAATCAATTAGTCGGGGTGCTTTGACTGCACGACAGATCGAGGCTGCTCGGCGAGCTATGACAAGATACGTAAAGCGGCACGGAAAAATATGGATACGGGTTTTTCCGGATAAGCCGATTACCAAAAAACCCCTAGAAGTTAGACAAGGGAAAGGAAAAGGTAATGTGGAATACTGGGCTGCGTTGGTACAGCCTGGCCATTTGCTATACGAGATGTCGGGCGTGAGTGAAGATGTTGCACGCGAAGCTTTTAAGCGTGCTTCAGCAAAGCTCCCAGTTCAGACCATATTCGTATCACGATAAAAACAAGATGAAGATCAAGAAATTAAGAGATATGCCTGATGCAGCCCTCGGTGAGGAGCTACTGAAAATTCGCCGCGAGCAATTTAACTTGCTTATGCAGAGTGCGAGTGGTCAGGGTGGTCGCCCGGATCAGAAGGGAAAGATGCGGAAAGATATAGCTCGCATTAAGACCTTACTGCGGGAACGATCTGATACCTAATAAATTATAAGGGAAGGCTTAATGAGCACAGAAGAACAAATTACAGAGCAACATTCTACAAAGAAGCAAAGGGTTCGTACGCTTGTTGGTCAGGTGGTGAGTACTAATATGGAAAAAAGTGTAGCTGTGGTTGTAGAGAGATTAGTACAGCATCCGGTTTACGGTAAATACATTCGCCGTAGTAATAAACTGTTAGCCCATGATGAATCTAATAGTTGCAAAGAAGGAGATAAGGTAGCGATTGCTGAGTGCCGTCCGATTTCAAAGCGAAAATCTTGGAAGGTTGTTGAAATTGTTCAGAAGTCAGCGGACTCTTGAGTTGCTGAGTCAATGTGGAAATTAGGGAATGATCCAGTCACAGACAATACTAATGGCGGCAGACAACAGCGGAGCTCGCCGGATGATGTGCATAAAGGTGCTTGGCGGCTCAAAGCGCCGTTACGCGCGCATAGGAGATGTCATTAAGGTGACTATAAAAGATGCAATTCCACGTGGTCGCGTGAAAAAAGGGGAAGTTTATAGCGCGGTGGTGGTGCGCACGAGCAAGGGAATTCGTCGGTCTGATGGCTCAGCGATTCGGTTCGACAGTAACGCCGCAGTGCTTTTAGACAATCGATTGGAGCCTATTGGGACGCGTATTTTCGGACCAGTAACTCGAGAATTGCGTACGAGTCGTTTTATGAAAATTATTTCTTTGGCTCCGGAAGTTTTGTAATGGAGTTAGATTGAAACGTATACGACAGGGTGATGAGGTTATTGTAATTGCCGGAAAAGATAGGGGTCGGCGAGGGACAGTATTGCGTGTCTTTAAGGATGACCGGGTTTTGGTGGAAGGAATTAATATTTGCCGTAAACATCAAAAACCAAATCCTAATGCTGGAGTTGCTGGGGGAATCATTGATAAGGAAATGCCCTTCGATATTTCTAATGTAATGGTCTATAACTCGGTGGCACAAAAAGGAGATCGGATCGGCCTAAAAAGACTGGAGGATGGCACTAAAGTGCGTTTTTTCAAATCAAACCAAGAAGTGTTGGATGCCTGACGTGAGTAGATTACAAGACTATTATATAAAGGAAATAATTCCTCAGCTTATGAAACGGCTGAAGCTTACAAATCCTATGGCTGTTCCGCGCATTAGAAAAATTACATTGAATATGGGAGTGGGCGCCGCGCTGACAGACCGTAAAATTTTGGAGCATGCGGTGTCAGATATGTCACGCATTGCAGGACAGAAGCCGGTTGTGTGTAACGCAAGAAAATCGGTAGCTACATTTAAGGTTCGAGCAGGCGTTCCAATTGGATGTAAGGTAACACTAAGAAGGGAACGTATGTATGAATTTCTTGATCGATTAATTAGCGTAGCTATTCCGCGTATTCGTGATTTTCGCGGTCTCAGTGGGCGTTCATTTGATGGCCGAGGAAATTTTAGTATGGGCGTTAGCGAACAAATTATTTTTCCTGAGATTGACTATGATCAGATCGATACTATTCGTGGTTTAGATATCACAATTACTACAACGGCAAAAAATAATGAGGAAGGGCGGGCGTTGTTGGAGGCATTCAGTTTTCCGCTCCGTGCATAGAAAGAGGTAAGAATGGCAAAAAAATCAATGATTGAACGTGAGTTGAAGCGAGTTGCTACGGTAAAAAAATACGCAGCAAAACGCGCGAAATATCGTAAAGTTATTCGTGATCCGAAATCATCTGAAGATGAACGTCAGATTGCTCAGTTGAAGCTGCAAGCGCTTCCAAGGGACGCAAGTCCGGTCCGCTTAAGAAATCGTTGCGCGATTTCTGGACGTCCCCATGGTTTTTATAGAAAGTTTGGACTTTCTAGAAATAAGTTGAGGGAAGCGACCATGCGAGGTGAAATTCCTGGTTTATCAAAGGCAAGTTGGTAACTGAGGGTATTTAATTATGATGACTGATCCCATTGCTGATTTATTGACTCGCATTAGGAATGGCCAGAAAGCAAATAAGGTTTCTGTGTCGATACCAGCGTCCAAACTTAAACTCGCAGTGGCAAAAGTACTAGAAGCAGAGGGATATGTTCTGGGTGTTTCTACAGAAAGTCGTGAAGGAAAACTATTGATTACGGTGGATCTTAAGCAATTTGACGGCAGACCAGTGATTGAGCGCATAGATCGTGCTTCTCGACCAGGCTTAAGAGTTTATGCACGCTCTAGAAACTTACCAAGCGTGCAGGGTGGACTTGGTATAGCCATTATTTCTACGTCCAACGGGGTGATGACCGATCGTGAAGCCCGATCTAAAGGACTTGGAGGAGAAATCCTCTGTTTCGTTTCTTGATACGGTGGGGTTAGCCTCAAAATGACTAGAGTTGCAAGACGTCCAATCACGCTATCCAAAGGCATAGAGGTTGATTTGAAGGCTGACACTATAACCTTGAAGGGTCCGAATGGCAGTCTGAGTTTACTTCTTAATAAGGAGATTCAGGTTAGTCATGATGAATCGAATTTACTAGTGAGTACTCGATCAGGCAGTCGGTTTGCGAGAGCAATGGCAGGCACAACTCGTGCGTTAATTAATAATATGGCCACGGGGGTTACCAACGGTTTTGAGCGTAAGCTTGAATTAGTCGGCGTGGGTTTTAGAGCTCGGGCTGCAGGAAATGCAGTGACTTTAAGTTTAGGTTTTTCGCATCCAGTTGAATATAAGGTTCCTGAGGGCATATCAGTTGAAACACCTACTCAGACCGAAATTATTGTGAAAGGGATGGATCGACAACGTGTAGGTCAGGTTGCCGCTGAGATAAGGAATTTTCGTCCCCCGGAACCATACAAAGGAAAGGGTATTCGGTATTCAGACGAGCGAATTGTATTAAAGGAAGCCAAGAAACAACAATAGAGTGTTCGATGAATAAGAAGATAGAGCGCCACAGAAGAGCAAGAAAGGGTAGAAATAAGATTAAATCGATTGGTTTACATCGGCTTTGCGTTCATCGTACGCCGAGACATATCTATGCTCAGATAATTGCATCGGAGAAGGGTGATGTGGTCGTGAGTGCGTCTACTCTGACCAAGGAACTTGGTATTGGAATTCAGTCGGCAGGAAACGTTGCTGCAGCGGTGGCCGTTGGACAACTAATAGCCAAGCGCGCAAAAGAAAAAGGTGTTGAGCGCGTGGCCTTTGATCGTTCGGGTTTTAAGTTTCACGGCCGCATTAAAGCGTTGGCTGATGCAGCTCGAGAGGGAGGTCTGAGTTTTTAACTCGGAAGAATTGAGATGGAAACAGTCGAAGAACTTCAAGAAAAACTTGTTGCTGTAAACCGCGTTGCAAAGGTTGTAAAAGGCGGCCGCCAATTCGGTTTTACAGCATTGACCGTGGTGGGCGATGGTAATGGGCGTGTCGGTTATGGGTATGGCAAGGCCCGTGAGCTTCCGCTGGCCATTCAAAAGGCTATGCAGGTTGCACGGAAAAGCCTCCATACAGTTTCTCTTAAAAATGAGACGCTGCAGTACGAACTCAAAGGAAGGCATGGAGCTACTAGGGTTTTAATGCAGCCCGCCTCGGAGGGTACGGGTATCATTGCTGGTGGAGCTATGCGCGCGGTATTTGAATGCACTGGTATTCGCAACGTGCTGGCGAAAAGTTATGGTTCCAGAAATCCAATCAACGTGGTAAGAGCCACGGTGGAAGCGCTTGTTGCTATGAATTCCCCAGAACAAGTTGCTGCTAAAAGGGGCAAGAGTGTGGAAGAAATTTTTGGTTAAAGTTGGCATGGAAAAGAAAACATTGACCATTACGCTTATGAAGAGCAAATACGGACGAAGGCCTGGACATAAGCAATGTTTGTTAGGGTTGGGACTAAGGCGGCTTAATCAGTCGGTTGAAGTAGTTGATACTCCAGAGAATCGGGGCATGATTAACAAAGTTGCCTATCTTCTGAAGATTGAGGAATAACAGATGCGCTTGAATTCTCTTAAACCAGCCCCAGGCAGTAGGCGAAATGCAAAGCGTGTGGGACGTGGAGCAGCTGCCGGAAATGGAAAGACCTGTGGCCGAGGCATGAAAGGCCAGCATTCGCGTTCTGGCGGCTACCATAAGGTTGGTTTTGAAGGGGGTCAGATGCCTCTTCAGAGGCGGCTCCCTAAGATTGGATTCCACTCGATGCGCGGTCATCTGAGGGTGGAAGTTCGTCTTCATGAGCTTGCTCTGGTGGAGGGAGATATGGCAAGTCTTGAAACCCTGAAAAGGGCGCGGCTCATACCAAAAAGAACTGAGCGAGCTAAAATTATTGCCTCCGGTACCTTAAGCAAGGCGATCACGGTCAAGGGAATTGCTGTAACAGCGGGCGCTCGTCAAGCTATTGAGGCTGCTGGCGGTAGCGTGGAGTGAAGGGGAACATGAGTGGCTAAGCTAGGTGCAGCGAATCCGGCATCTGTTATAGGTGAAGCAACCCGCTTTGGGGATGTACGCCAACGTTTATTATTTTTGATTGGAGCGTTGGTGGTATATCGCATCGGCACATTCATACCTGTTCCGGGAATTGATCCAATTGCATTAGATCAATTTTTTGAGCAACAATCCGGAACGATTCTTAGCATGTTTAACATGTTTTCCGGTGGCGCACTAGAACGTTTGTCAATATTCGCTTTGGGAATCATGCCGTACATTTCTGCGTCCATTATTATGCAGATGGCGACCCATGTGGTACCAACATTAGGTCAGTTGCGAAAGGAAGGTGAAGCGGGAAGACGCAAAATTACTCAGTACACAAGATACGGTACGGTGATACTTTGTACTTTTCAGTCTACGGCCGCCGCCACTGCATTACAAAATCAGGGCATCGTGATTAATCCTGGGCCAAACTTTGTACTAACTGCTGCCATAACGTTGGTTACAGGAACTATGTTTTTGATGTGGTTGGGAGAGCAAATTACCGAGCGTGGTGTGGGTAATGGCATTTCTATGATTATTCTAGCTAGCATAATATCGGGTTTACCTTCGGCTATTGGCGGTACTCTAGAGCTGGTAAATACGGGTGAAATGTCAGGTGCACTGGCACTAATTCTGATTATTTTAGTTCTGTTGGTGGTTTGGGCAGTGGTCTTTATGGAGCGGGCACAGCGACGTATAACGGTTAACTACGCGAAGCGTCAACAGGGGCGCCGTATGTATGCTGGTCAGACCAGTCATCTGCCTTTTAAAATAAATATGGCAGGTGTTATTCCGCCTATTTTTGCTTCTAGTTTGATCTTATTTCCTGCAACAGTGGCAAGTTGGTTTGGAACTAGTCAAGCAGTTTCTTGGCTGCAACGAGTCGCGGCCAGTCTTTCTCCTGGACAGCCCATTTACATACTCATATACGCATCATTGATAATCTTTTTCTGTTTTTTCTATACGGCACTCGTTTTTAATTCGCGCGAGACAGCGGATAACCTTAAACGTTCGGGCGCTTTTATCCCCGGCATTCGGCCGGGTCAGCAGACCGCAGAATATATAGACAAAGTTCTCACGCGCCTGACTTTTTGGGGCGCGATGTACATCACTGTAGTGTGTTTGTTACCAGAGTTTATGATTTTAAATTTTCGCGTGCCTTTTTACTTTGGTGGTACATCACTATTAATTATTGTGGTTGTATCCATGGATTTCATGTCACAAATGCAGGCTCATATGATGAGCCATCAATATGAAGGTCTTTTGAAAAAGGCAAATCTTCGTGGAGGATATGGACGGGCGAGCTAAAGTACGGCGCGCGGAATTAAGTTATGAAAGTTAGAGCATCTGTAAAGAAAATCTGTCGGAATTGTAAAATAGTTCGGCGTAATGGCGTAGTTAGGGTTCTCTGCTCGAACCCGCGCCATAAGCAGCGACAGGGCTAAAGGCGGGGAGAATATTTTATGGCACGCATAGCTGGAATAAATGTTCCTGATACCAAGGATGTGGGCATTGCATTGACTCACATTTATGGCGTTGGACGTAGTCTTGCTCGACAAGCGTGTCACGCTGCTGACGTGGATCCCGCTACTAAGGTTAAGGACTTGAGTGAGCCAGAGGTCGTCAAGCTGCGAGATGTGATCAGCGAATTTAATATAGAAGGTGATTTACGGCGAGAGACCGCAATGAATATTAAGCGGCTTATGGATCTTGGTTCGTATAGAGGTATACGACATAGGCGTGGTTTACCGACTCGTGGTCAGCGAACGCGTACTAATGCACGTTGTCGAAAGGGTCCTAAGCGGCCCATGAGAAAATAGGAGTCTAAAAGAAAATTATGGCCCAGCCGACTCGTACAAGACGGAAGGTAAAGCGTCAAATTCTTGATGCTATAGCGCACATTCACGCGTCATTCAACAATACCATTATCACGATAACAGATAGACAGGGTAATGCTCTTAGTTGGGCAACAGCCGGTGGTTGTGGATTTCGTGGTTCTCGAAAAAGTACTCCTTTTGCTGCACAAGTGGCTGCTGAACGTGCAGGTACGGCGGCAATGGATTATGGCGTGAAGAATCTAGAGGTACGCGTAAAGGGCCCTGGCCCAGGCAGAGAGTCCGCTGTGCGCGCACTAAATTCAGTCGGTTTTAGGATCACGCAAATCGAAGACGTGACCCCAATACCACATAATGGGTGCCGCCCTCCAAAGCGGCGCCGGGTGTAATTGGAATTTATTATGGCAAGATATATAGGTCCAACATGCAAACTTGCCCGCCGAGAGGGTACTGATTTGTTTCTTAAGAGTGGCGTTAAGCCACTTGAGTCGAAGTGCAAATTAGAGGTGCCTCCGGGTGGCCCAGGTCAGAGGCGTACACGCTTATCGGATTATGGATTGCAGCTTCGGGAAAAACAGAAGCTCCGCCGAATGTACGGGGTGCTAGAACGTCAATTTCGCAACTACTATAAAAAAGCTGCGAAGGGTAAGGGCTCCACGGGAGAAAATCTCCTTCGAATGCTGGAGTCCCGTTTGGATAATGTGGTTTATCGAATGGGTTTTGCGTCAACACGAGCAGAGGCACGTCAACTCGTAAACCACAAGGGAATTTCAGTAAACGAAAGAACTGTGAATATACCTTCTTATCAGCTGAAGGTAGGCGATAAAGTGGAGATCCGCAATCGTGCGAAAGAGCAGACGAGGATTAGGTCCGCATTAGATATCGCTACGCAGGTTGGTTTTCCAGAGTGGGTTGATGTTGACGACAAAAAAATGGAGGGATTACTGAAAGCTCTGCCAGAGCGGGACGAAATTCTCCATGACATTAACGAGAATTTAGTGGTAGAGCTCTACTCAAAGTAATGTGAGGTTAATCTAGATGCAACAGGAAGTTATATCAGAATTTTTGAGGCCCAGGGGAGTCAAAATTCAGTCCCTTAGTGCTAATCGAGCGAGAATAACCGTAGAGCCTTTTGAGAGGGGATTCGGTCATACTTTGGGTAATGCTTTGAGGCGAGTTTTATTATCTTCGATGCCAGGAGCAGCCGTCATAGAGGCAGAAATTGAAGGAGTGTTGCATGAATATACAAGCATTCAGGGCATTCAAGAGGATGTGGTCGATATATTATTAAATCTAAAGGAAGTAGCTATAAAGATGCATAATAGAAATGAGGCTGAACTTTCTCTTTCTAAGACAGGGCCTGGACCTGCTACGGCCGGTGACATTATTTGTGATCATGACATCGAAATTGTTAATCCTGATTTAGTACTTGCGAATTTAACTGACGCTGGGGAAATTAGAGTTTTTCTGAAGGTCGCTAAAGGACGCGGCTACCAGCCAGCTGCAAATCAAGCTACATTTGAAGAGCCGACACGACCTATTGGAAAATTACAGTTGGATGCGTCATTTAGCCCAGTTCGTCGTGTTACCTATAATGTGGAAAGCGCGAGAGTTGAGCAGCGCACGGACCTCGATAAACTAATAATTGAAATAGAAACCAATGGAACAATCGATCCAGAAGAAGCCATCCGATATGCAGGTGAAATCCTTAAAAATCAGCTAGAAGTATTTGTAGATTTACAGGGTGAAGATGATATGGGGCTTGGATTAGCCGAAGTTCAAGTAGATGCAATTTTATTGCGCCCTGTGGATGAACTGGAACTCACGGTTCGTTCGGCGAATTGCTTAAAGTCGGAGGATATCAACTATATAGGGGATCTTGTTCAGCGAACTGAGGTGGAGTTGTTGCGTACGCCCAACCTTGGTAAGAAGTCCCTGACAGAGATTAAAGAGGTACTTGAGTCACACGATCTAGTGCTTGGTACTCGTCTTGAGAATTGGCCACCAGCGGCCCTGCAAAAAGAGCAGGAACTGCTGTCGGAAGTTCTCTGATCGTCTTGGAGAACTCAGAATGAGGCATCGAAAATCTGGGCGAAGACTTGGAAGGAATTCCGCCCATCGCAAGGCAATGTATCGAAATATGGCAGCTTCCCTAATGAGACATGAGACAATCAGGACAACTTTGCCCAAGGCGAAGGAATTGCGTCGGGTGGTAGAGCCACTGATTACTTTGGCGAAGGATGACCATGTATCGAAGCGGAGACTTGCATTTTCCCGATTACGCGATGAAGTAGCAGTGGGCAAGCTTTTTAATGAGCTTGGCCCACGGTTTAAGGATCGCCCAGGGGGGTATTTGAGAATACTGAAAATTGGGCGTCGACCAGGTGATGCAGCGCCTATGGCTCTTGTTCAACTACTTGATCAGCCTGATATGGAATCCAGTTGATTGCACATTTTCCTCTGGCTACTTAACCAATAATCTTTCTGGTTGTCAGGCTGAGGGGCTCCCTTTTTGAGGGTTAGGCTTGCAGAGTATTAGATTTTTTTCGCAAGCGTAAGCGTACTCGTAATCTCCGCAAAGTGATCTTTTGCCATACAATTCTAATCAACCGGGCAATGCGTTCTTCAGGAAGTGGGTTATATATTTTAGCATCAGCAGGCGAAAGATTTTCAAAGCGCCGTTGGTATTTAAGTTTAATCCATGCATTATAATCTGCTTGCGCTATTCTTTTAAAAACCCACCAATTCCACCAACTATATCGGTCTTTTCTAAGATAAGCAGTTCCAAAGTCGATTACGTAGGGTTGTTCGTCCTGAGTCACGAGAATATTATCCTTTCTTTTTAGGTCGCCATGGGCAACACCTGCTTGATGCATTGCTTTCACAATAGCGAGAAGATCCTTAAAGAATTTATCCCGATCTTGAAGCTTGGTTTCGTATTTGCGAAACGTTTGTCCTGGAAGATGCTCTAGGAGTAAATATTTTTTGTCAATGAGTCCAAGACATTTAGGAATTCCAGGAACATCAAGTAAGTATTGATATACTGAAAATTCTCTGCGAATTGTAGCTTCTCGAAAACTTCTCAAAAGAAAGTTTCCATGGACACGCTTTAGGGCAAAATCTCCAAAGGGGCTCTTATAGAGATCAATTGAAGCTTGGTATCCCTTACCCAATGGCTTTCCTGAAGAATCAAGTTCAGTACGAAGCCAAGATCTGAGTTGTTCTAAATTCTTTGATGTCACAGTTAGTCAATAAAGTTTCCGTGAAATCAATATAAGGCAATATAAGATAAATAAAGTGATTACAGGTTCCCCATTATTCTTTAAGCTTTTTATGAAGGACCATCTCCCAGAGCTAGACAACTTAATTTTAGTAAGCTTTGGTATTAGTGCTGGTACCCTCTCGGACCAACTTTTCCATAGGGGGCCAAATAATTTATATAATTTCCTATCTTCGTATTCAATAGCTGCTGGATAGTAAAAAAAGAAAAAAAGTAGTGCTATAGGGACGGACCAAAAGTTTCCAGAAGAAATTGAAAAACCCAATATAATTAGTATGTTACCAGAATACAAAGGATGCCGAACGAGAGCATAAGGACCTGTTGTCGCAAGTTCCATATTTTTCACAATGTACCCACTCGCAAATAGTCGCAACATTGTTCCAGCTAACATAAGTGGCACACTCGCTAAAAACAAAAATAGAGTTGGTTGTGCAATAGAGGTAAAAAAAATAATTAACAGTATTGCTAGAAATTGTCGGGAAGTTTCGTGATAGCGTAGCTCTCTAAGTATATAGGGGAAACCATGAAGCGGTGGCAAATCTTGCGTACGATGCGACATTAGGATTCCTTGTCTCTGTTAAAAAATACTTACTGCACTCATAGAGCTCATAGAAGGCAAAAATTGTCTTGTTAAATTACGAGTTTTTGAGGTAGTAACAACAATGTTATCTTCGATTCTAACACCTCCAAAGGGTATGAATTCCTCTATTAGGTCCCAATTGATATGCTTTTTGTGAGTGGACACAGAAAGTTTTTTTAATAGCATTGGAATAAAATAAATCCCAGGCTCAATCGTTAAAACGAATCCAGGTTCGAGAACCCGAGTTAGGCGTAGGTGGGGATGTTCAGCTGGCGGGGGCAGTAGAGCCCCGTTCGGTGTTTTTTGATGACCCCCGGCATCATGAACTTGGAGGCCTAATAAATGACCCAGACCGTGAGGAAAAAAGGTACGCGTGATGCCCGCTTCATAGGCTTGAGCTGCACTGCAAAACACCAATTTATGTTTTGAGAGAATTTCTGCTACCAATCTGTGGGCTTGATCGTTTAGCTCGACGAAGTCGGTTCCTTTTACTGCTTGAGAACACAAGAATTGTTGCATGGAATCCATGTCAGCTATCAATTTCTGAAATCTTCGATTTTGGGCACAGCAAGTGCGCGTGATGTCTGATGCGTAACCATTGAATTGAGCACCAGCGTCCAGTAGAAGAGAATGAATTTCTGCCGGAGATCTTTGGTTTAGATTTTGGTAGTGGAGAATGGAAGCATGTTCGTTAAGAGCAACAACATTTGGGTAAGGAAGTTCTGTTTCGCGCTGATTGGTAGCAGCACAGTAGGCGTGATTGATGTGAAATTCTGATACCTCTAATGGAAAAGTATTTTTTGCAGCAATGTGTCCTTGGGCTGCAATCTGGTTAGCATATTCTATGCACTTAATTTCGTAGTCGGTTTTAAATGCTCGGAAATAGTTTAATTCGTTTAGTAGTCTAGGATCATTAAAGACGGCGGAATCACCAGTGTTATCAGCGTCGGGCCCAATAAACGCTTTTTTCATTTTTGTGGGCATTACCATTTTCAACGCATCATCTGATGTTTCGGCAATTTGAATATTAAAATATTGCACCCAGTGACCCTCGGGATCCGGGACGGTTTCCTGCCAGTAATTCTTGGGTTGCACGTAAACGAGTAGCGGCCTTTCGGCAGGCGTAAGTCTTAAGACGCAGCCAGGGCTTTGGGTTAGAGGAACCCAAGCATTAAAATGGGGCTCGACCGAATAGGGATAGCTGAGGCCGCTTCTGCCGATCTGTTGATGGTTTCCAGCTAAAATCACCATACTATCGTAGCCAGTCGTTTCCAGCGCATTTTCTAGGCGTCCATTCAGCACGTCTAAATGATGAGAAAATAATGTTGAGAAGGAAGCTGACTCTGGGTGTTTTGTTGGCATTTGAAGGCTAATTTTTTAAGTACATCCGTATTTTGGTTAACACACTGCTCAATCTCAGGAATAATAGACGGTCTATCAATGTGTACCAAGTCCAATGGATAGGTCCTTTAGCAAATATTTTTCAACCCGCCCAGTCGTTATGGCGAACAATGGCATGGCGGCCACAAGCCAGCCTCTTGCTACAGAGATTGCCGTAGAGATTTTGAAAAAGGGAGGTACTGCTATTGATGCTGCTATATCTGCCAACGCTGCGTTGGGATTAATGGAGCCTACAGGCGCTGGAATTGGTGGCGATTTATTCGCGATTGTCTGGGATGCGAGTGAAGGGAAATTGCATGGCTTGAATGCTAGCGGTAGGGCACCGAAAAGCTTGCAGTTAGAGCGCCTCAGGGAACTTTGTATCGATGCGATTCCAGAATATGGGCCGCTTTCAGTTAGTGTTCCTGGTGCAGTGGATGGATGGTTTGCATTGCACAAACGATTTGGTCGACTGTCCATGGAAGAGATTCTGGCACCCGCGATTGAGTACGCTAAAAAAGGGTTTCCAGTAACCGAGGTGATTGCGGGTGAATGGTCAGAGAGCGCTGGTGACCTTCATTCTTTTCCGGGATTTTCAGAGCTTTTTATGCCGGGAGGACGCCCTCCTGCTGCCGGTGAGATTTTCAAAAATCCACGGCTTGGAGAGACGTATAGTATCCTGGCGAGTGATGGGCGTGATGCCTTTTATAGTGGAGACATAGCCCGAGGGATTCATGATTACATGCATACTAACGGGGGATATCTTAGCTATGAAGATTTTACTAGCCATCAATCTGATTGGGTTAAGCCTGTGTCGACAAACTATCGAGGCCATGAGGTTTGGGAATTGCCGCCAAGTGGCCAGGGCATTGCTGTATTGCAGATGTTGAACATACTTGAAGCATATGACTTAAAAAAGATGGGATTTGGCAGTTCACAGTACCTTCATCTTTTGATAGAGGCTAAGAAGCTTGTTTTTGAGGACCGCGCTCGCTATTACGCGGACCCAGAGTTTAGCGAAATACCCGTAGATAAACTGATATCTAAGCAGTATGCAGCTAGCAGGCGCGCGTTAATCAATACTGAACGAGCCTCTCATGAGCTATCTTATGGAGACCCTGAAATGCTGGCGCACGGTGACACTGTCTATCTTACAGTGGCAGATAGCGCAGGGAATATGGTGTCACTAATTCAAAGCAACTATCGAGGCATGGGATCGGGGATGACCATCGCCAACCTAGGCTTTGGCTTGCAAAGTCGTGGCGAATTATTCAGTCTCGAGACTGGCCACCCTAATGTGTATGCGCCCGGGAAAAGGCCATTTCATACAATTATTCCAGCTTTTGTCACGAGAGACGACGGATCATTGCTAACTTTTGGTGTTATGGGTGCTGATATGCAGCCCCAAGGTCAGGTACAAATATTGGTCAACTTGATTGACTTTGAAATGAACCTCCAAGAAGCTGGGGATGCGCCGCGTATTCGTCACAATGGGTCCTCAAGCCCAACGGGGGATGTCATGAGCGATAGTGGAACGGTTCTATTCGAATCCGGATTTAAACCGGATGTGCTTGATACGTTGGAGGGGTACGGCCATCGCAAGGGGCACAATGAGGATGGTGAGAGTGCCTTTGGTGGCTATCAGGCAATTCTTCGGGAAAAAGATCAAGGTGTTTATCTAGGTGCTTCAGAATCGAGGAAAGATGGTCATGCGGCAGGTTATTGAGGATTTTGGGTGAAGCGCATGGAAATGGTCTTGCCAGGAGAAACAGTTTTAACGGGAATTACTACCTCGGGCACTCCTCATATTGGAAATTATGTGGGAGCAATTAGGCCATCTGTTGTTGCGAGTGAAGTGGTCGATGCCAAGTTTTTTTTCTTTCTTGCAGACTATCATTCTTTGATCAAAAACAAGGACCCAGCACAAATAGCGACGTCAACGCTTGAGATTGCATCGAGCTGGTTGGCAGCTGGATTGGATCCAGATCGAGTAATTTTATACCGTCAGTCTGATATTCCAGAGATCTTAGAGCTGA
This sequence comes from uncultured Gammaproteobacteria bacterium, assembly GCA_964465375.1. Classification (GTDB taxonomy): domain Bacteria; phylum Pseudomonadota; class Gammaproteobacteria; order Steroidobacterales; family Rariloculaceae; genus CAJWKT01. Next base: position 35,098 of record CAYXIJ010000014.1, read on the forward strand.
CCTGGTTGCTCACTTGCTTGACATCCAAAGGCTTAATGAATAGGGCGCATGCGTATAAGGCTGCAGTAGCCGCTAATGAAAAATCACAGGATAAAGATCCAGAAAAAGGTATTACCATGGGACTTTTTTGTTATCCCATCCTAATGGCGGCTGACATCCTTATGTTTAATGCCAACAAGGTACCCGTAGGCAGCGATCAGAAGCAGCATGTAGAGATGGCGCGAGACATAGCCGGTAGCTTCAATCACCAGTTCGGGCAGACATTTGTCCTTCCCGAGCCCCTCATTAGCGATAATACTTCAATGTTGCCGGGTCTAGATGGCCGCAAGATGTCCAAAAGTTACAGGAATACTATTTCTCTTTTTACGCCAGAGAAAAATTTGCGCAAATCAATTATGAAAATAAAAACCAATTCGCAAGAACCAGGCGAACCAAAAGACCCAGAAAGCAGTTCGTTATTTTCGATATATCGTGCATTTGCTACTGGACCAGAAACGGAAGCTATGCGACAACGCTATGTTGACGGTATAGGCTGGGGTGAGATGAAGGACTGTGTTTTTCAGTATCTCAATGATCATTTGAAGGCGACCCGCGGGGAATATAATCGCTTGGTTGCGGCCCCAGATTATGTAGAAGATGTTCTGCGTAAAGGCGCGGACAAGGCTCGTGCAGTCAGTGGTCCATTTATGGATCAAATTCGCAGTAACGTGGGGCTTAAGGCTCTCAGTTAACCTTTCATTGTGTTGGATTCTAGGGTCTGGTCCGCAGCTAGCACCTTCTTAAGGCATTTTCCTGTATGCGATTGAAAATGGGATGCAGTCATCTCCGGGGTTCCTGTCGTTACAATCTCTCCGCCTCCATCTCCACCCTCAGGGCCGAGGTCAATAATCCAGTCAGCAGTTTTAATTACCTCTAGGTTGTGTTCGATGATCACGATGGTGTTACCTTGGTCGCGAAGACGGTAGAGTACTTCTAGGAGTCGTGCAATATCGTAGAAATGTAGGCCCGTCGTTGGCTCATCTAATACATATAGGGTTGAGCCAGTATTTCGTTTGGAAAGTTCCTTCGAAAGTTTTATGCGCTGAGCCTCGCCCCCGGATAATTTAGTTGCATTTTGGCCCAACTGAAGATACGAAAGACCGACTGCCATGAGTGTTTCAAGTCTTCGAGCAATCTGTGGAATGTTGCGGAAGAATTCTACTGCCTCTTCCACAGTGAGCTGAAGGACTTCGTAAATGTTTTTGCTTTTATAGCGGACTTCCAATGTTTCACGGTTATATCGTTTTCCGCCGCAGAGATCGCACGGAACGTAAATATCAGGTAAGAAATGCATTTCCACCTTTATGACTCCGTCTCCTCGGCAGGTTTCACATCGACCTCCTTTAACGTTAAAGCTGAATCGGCCAGGCTTGTATCCGCGTGAGCGCGCCTCTTGTGTAGAGGCGAATAATTCTCTAATGGGCGTAAAGAGCCCAACATAGGTAGCGGGGTTTGATCTCGGTGTGCGTCCTATCGGTCTTTGGTTAATATCGATTACGCGATTAATGTGGTCTAATCCAGAGGCGCTCTCAAAGGGGGCGGGCTCAACTACGGTGTTGTTTAAGTGTTTTGCCATTATCCGATAAAGCGTGTCATTTATGAGTGTGCTTTTGCCAGAGCCTGATACGCCAGTCACGCAAGTGATCAGACCAATCGGGATTTCAACATTGATTTTTTTGAGATTATTGCCGCATGCCCCTGTAATGCTTAGAACAGCCTTGGGGTTAAAGTAGCGTCGTTCGGGTGGTAGGGGAATCTTACGATGGCCAGCGAGGTATTGACCCGTTATGGACGCCGGGTTTCTTTTGATGGCGTCTACGGTTCCTTCTGCAATAATATGGCCTCCGTGAATACCCGCTCCTGGGCCCAAATCAATCAAGTGGTCTGCCGCAAGTATGGTCTCTGTATCATGCTCAACAACCAAAACAGTATTGCCTAAGTTTCGAAGTCCACGGAGAGTTTTCAGCAACTTCTTGTGGTCTCTTTGGTGTAGGCCTATAGATGGCTCATCAAGGATGTACATAACCCCAACAAGCCCAGATCCAACTTGACTTGCGAGTCGGATGCGCTGCGCTTCACCACCAGATAATGTTTGAGCGCTGCGATCCAAAGTTAGATACTCAAGTCCTACGTTGACTAGAAATTGAAGACGATTTTGAATTTCTTTGATAATTTTGTCAGCAACCTCTCCGCGCCAGCCAGTTAATTTGAGGTTGGTAAAAAATTGTAATGCTTCTGTTATGTTCTTGTTTGTAATTGTCGGCAAAGCATTTTTTTCAATGAAAACGTTGCGCGCGGATTCATTCAGTCTTTCACCGTTACAGTCGTTGCATGGCTGAATACTTTGATATTTGTTGAGTTGCTCACGAACTGCGTTTGATTCTGTTTCCTCGTACCGTCTTTGCATGTTCGGAATGATCCCCTCAAATGTATGACACCATTCGTTTTTTTCGCCATTTGTTTTTGTATACTGAAACTTTATTTGATTAGTGTCGCTACCATATAGGATTACATTTCGTATCTTATTGCTTAAAGATTCGAAAGGCATTTCTATATCAAAATTATAGTGTGTAGCTAGCGATTGGATTAATTGAAAATAGTAAGGATTGCGTCGATCCCAGCCCCTTATTGCGCCCCCTGCCAGAGAGATATTGGGGCACCCAACCACCTTGTGAGGATCGAAAAATTGATGTACTCCAAGCCCATCGCATTTGGTGCATGCGCCGGCAGGGTTATTGAATGAGAAAAATCTGGGTGAAAGCTCAGCTACGCTGTAGCTACAAATAGAGCAGGCAAACTTATCTGAAAAAATCATAGCCTCAGCGTTCTCAACATCCATAGAAATGATCTGGGCTACGCCGCCACTGATATTCAGTGCGGTCTCAAAAGATTCCGTCAACCTCAATCGAGATTCATATCTAACTCGAACGCGGTCTACCACCACCTGAATCTCATGCTTGCGCTTATAGTCTAATTTGGGAGGGTGGCTGAGATCATGGACAGTGCCATCAATTCTCGCACGCACAAAACCCTGGTCTCTGAGATTATCCAGTACCTTGTTGTGCTCACCTTTCCGCCCAGTGACTATAGGGGCTAACAGCATCAAACGGGTATCTTTCTTCAGTGTAAGGACCTGGTCAACCATTTGTGAGACGCTTTGAGCATTCAGTGGAATCTGGTGAACGGGGCAGTAGGGAGTTCCAGCACGGGCAAATAGCAAGCGTAGATAGTCATAAATCTCTGTGACCGTGCCAACAGTTGAACGAGGGCTGTGAGAAATAGACCGTTGTTCGATCGAGATGGCTGGTGAGAGGCCCTCAATATGATCCACGTCTGGTTTTTCCATAATGGAGAGGAATTGGCGTGCGTAAGAGGATAGAGACTCAACATAGCGGCGCTGGCCCTCAGCATAAATTGTGTCAAATGCGAGTGATGACTTTCCTGAACCTGAAAGTCCCGTTAGCACAGTAAGGCGATTCCTGGGCAAATCCAGGTCAACATTTTTTAAGTTATGGGTGCGTGCGCCCCTGATTTGAATGCGATTAATTGACATAGCTGAGAAAACGAGTCAAACATCCAACTATACGATGCTTTGATTTAGCAGCGCAAAAGATTATTAGGATGGGTAATATTTTCGCCTGTTTCCACAAGAATTGGATACCCATCTTCATCGTTAGTCTATTTGAGGAAAGCGTGAGCGTTTCACATAGGATATTGAAGAGTCAGATGTTTTTACTTAAGGGTCAGCGTACAATACGTAAATTGAGACGGGGCTTTGTATCTAGCCCAAAAGTTTGACAATAAGGAGTTTCTCCATGGCATCGAGGGGCGTTAACAAAGTCGTACTTATTGGAAGGTTGGGCGCAGACCCAGAAACTCGATATATGCCAAGTGGAGATGCGGTAACAAACATTCGAATAGCCACGAGTGAGTCTTGGAAGGACAAGGATAGTGGGGAGCAAAAGGAACGAACAGAATGGCACCGAGTTGTCTTTTTTAAGAGGTTGGCAGAGATTACAGCTGAGTACCTGAGAAAAGGCTCTCAGGTTTATATTGAAGGCCGGATCCGGACGAATAAATGGCAAGATCGTGATGGAAATGATCGTTACACAACGGAGATTGTTGCCAACGAAATGCAAATGCTTGGTGGACGATCAGAAAGTGGAGGGGCTAATCGCTCAGTAGATAGTCCAGCAAAGGAGCCGGCCGCAACCAATGAGTCGGCCTCAGCTGGAGATTTTGACGACGATATTCCATTTTAATTTGCCTAGGATTTTGTCCTACAAGATTGGTTCTACTCAGGCTGGGTTTAGGTAGATTATCTTTTCGTCTTTTATAAGATACCAAAAAAAATAATGACAGAACGACTATTCATTAAAACTTTTGGTTGTCAGATGAATGAGTATGATTCAGCAAAAATGGCCGATGTACTCAAAGAAGCCTTTGGCACGAGCAAGGTAGAGCATCCACAGAATGCGGACATTCTTTTGCTGAATACCTGCTCCGTCCGAGAAAAAGCTCAGGAAAAGGTTTTTTCCCTGCTTGGGAGGTGGCGGGCTTACAAGGCTCAAAAACCAAATACGATTATCGGTGTAGGTGGTTGCGTTGCTAGCCAGGAGGGCGATGCAATTTTTCGTAGGGCACCCTATGTAGATTTAGTTTTTGGTCCACAGACGTTGCACAGGCTCCCGGAAATGATAGCTGCCATCCGCTCGGGGCAGCCTCGCATGTTGGATATAAGTTTTCCTGAAATAGAAAAATTTGATCGTCTACCAGCCCCGCAATTTTCTACTGCTTCGTCTTTTGTTTCCATTATGGAAGGTTGTAGTAAGTACTGCACATTTTGTGTTGTACCGTATACTCGCGGTGAGGAAATTAGCCGTCCGCTGAGTGACATCATGGAAGAGATTAAGCAGCTAGCGGGCTTGGGTGTAAGTGAGATTACACTTCTCGGGCAGAATGTGAATGCTTACAGGGGGCGTGGTATTGCTGGTGAGATATCTGATTTGGCAGCGCTAATCCGACAAGTAGCAAAGATTGATAAGATCCAGCGAATTCGTTTTACTACATCTCATCCGGTTGAGTTTAGCGATTCCCTAATAGAGGCTTATGCTGATGTACCGAAGCTTGTCAACTTTTTACACCTTCCTGTTCAGAGTGGATCGGATCGCATCCTTAGGCGAATGAAGCGTGGCTATACCGCTACGCAATACATACAGAAAATAGATAAACTCCGCAGTATTAGGCCTGATATATCGGTGTCCTCTGATTTTATTGTTGGGTTTCCAGGTGAGGAGGAGGAGGATTTCCGAGCAACTATGGAGCTTATTCGAAAGGTTGGGTTTGATCAGTCTTTCAGTTTTATCTATAGCGGGAGGCCAGGGACGCCAGCAGCGAGCATGAAAGATCCTACCCCACGCACAGCTAAGCAGGCCCGGCTGACGGAGCTTCAAGCATTGGTGAACAGGCAGGCGCAGGCTATTAGTTATCGAATGATCGGCTCCGTTCAGCGCATTTTGGTGGAAAAATTTTCAAAGCGCTCACAGAACGAACTCGCTGGTCGTACTGAGAATAATAGATGGGTGAATTTTTTTGGTGATCCAACTTTAATTGGCCAATTTGTAGATACTGTCATTACGGATGCACTGCCAAATAGCCTAAGAGGCCGCATTCATACGGGCCATAAATTTGTTGCATAAAATTCCGGAGTCCTCTTTCATTCGTTTAGAGCTAGTTTTAGAGCCTAATGATCATCGGCGCATGGCGAATCTTTCTGGTCACCTAGACGAGCATTTGCGTCAGATTGAGAAAGGCCTCAACATTAAAATAAAGAATCGTGGCAACCGGTTTCAGCTCAAGGGGCCGGAGGATTCCGCAGAAGTAGGACGCCAGGTTTTAAAGGATCTATTCGCAGCGACTAAGAAAGTAAATATAGATCCCGAGCGGGTACACATGTCTTTGCAAGAACATTCTAGACCGGAAGGAAAGCCTGAAGAAAAAGACGAAATTATTAAGACCCGAAGAAAAGGTATACGTGCCAGAGGATCAAACCAAATGGCCTATGTACGCTCCATCAGGGCCGAGGATCTTACGTTTGGTATAGGTCCTGCTGGTACTGGTAAGACTTATTTAGCGGTAGCGGCCAGTGTTGAAGCTCTAGAGACTGATCAAGTCCGCAGAATTGTCTTAGTTCGGCCGGCTGTAGAGGCTGGTGAGCGACTCGGGTTTCTTCCTGGTGACATGTCACAGAAAGTTGATCCGTATTTGAAGCCCATGTATGACGCACTTTACGAAATGATGGGTTTTGAGCGGGTTAGTCGACTTATTGAGCAGAATATAATTGAAATTGCACCTCTAGCTTTTATGCGCGGTCGGACGTTGAACGAGTGTTTCATTATATTGGATGAAGCTCAGAATACCACCGTCGAACAAATGAAAATGTTTTTGACTCGGATTGGTTTTGGTTCTCGTACAGTAGTTACCGGAGATGTGACTCAGACCGACCTACCAAAAGGTCGTGAGTCGGGACTTAGACACGTAACCCGCGTGCTCAGGTATTTGTCGGGAGTTGCCTTCATTCATTTCGGGCCAAGGGATGTTGTTCGTCATTCCTTAGTTCAGCAGATAGTTGAGGCCTATGCTCAAGAGGAAAGGGAAGAGGAAGAGGAAGAGGAAGATCGCAGGGGGGCTGGATGACAAGTGCTGGTTTAGCAGTTGATGTGCAGGATGCGTCGGGCAGTCAATCAGTGCCTGAGCATGGACGCATAAAAAACTGGGTAATCCATGCCTTATCAAGGGGGGTCCTAGGGGAAATCACTGTGCGTGTTGTTACCGAAGCTGAAGGCAGTCATCTGAATGAAGTTTATCGTCACGGTGTGGGCCCGACGAATGTGTTGGCCTTTCCGGCCGAGTTTGCTACTCCTGACTTAGTGGCAGATGCAGTTCCCTTGGGAGATATAGTGGTCTGCGCGCCAGTTATAGAACGAGAAGCTAATTTTCAAGGAATTGAATTAGATGCCTACTGGGCACATATGGTGATTCATGGTGTTCTTCACTTGATGGGCTTCGATCATCAAACATCGGAAGATACGGCAATTATGGAGGCTCGAGAAAAAGAGCTTCTGAGGGGGCTTGGTTTCACAAGTTTGTTTTATGAAACTTAAGTGTTTTTCTTGCATGGGGAGCGCTGGGGTTGCAAGATGTATCCTCAGGTGTGGTTCTTAGATGTCAGAAGATAAAACTTCCACCAACAAGGACACCGGCGGAAAATCTAGCTGGTGGACCCGTTTATTTCAAGACCGCGTTTACGAAGCCAAGGGTAGAGAGGAAATTATTAGTTTTCTGGCGGAGTGTTGCCGTAGGAATTTATTGGCTGGCGATGAACATGCCATGCTCCAGGGTGTTTTGGAAGTTTCTGAAACCCACGTGCGAGACATCATGGTGCCTCGTTCTCACATGGTCGTATTGGATCAGGAAGATTCGCCGGACACTTTGCTTAAAATAATCGTTGATTCTGGTCATTCCCGCTTTCCAGTAATAGGTGAAGATAGGGATGAAGTGGTGGGAATATTGCTTGCTAAGGATCTTCTGCGTTATTTTAAGGAGCATGGCAGCGAGAAGCAGTTTGATATTTATACAATGCTTCGCCCACCAGTTTTCATTCCAGAGAGCAAGCGTCTCAACATGCTTCTGACAGAGTTTCGAGAAAGCCAGAACCATATGGCCATCGTAGTAGATGAGTACGGCGGGGTAGCGGGCCTAGCAACTATCGAGGATGTTTTGGAGCAAATTGTTGGCGACATAGATGACGAGCATGATGCAGAGGAACTTGAATATATTCAAGATCAGAAAAATGGGTGTTTCCTGGTTCTTGCATTGACAAGAATCGAGGATTTTAATGAATTCTTCGAGGTTAGTATGAGTGATGAAGAATATGACACCATCGGCGGTTTAATCATGCACGAGTTAGGTCGTTTGCCGCGCCGAGGGGAGGTGTTAGAATTTGAGAAGTTCCAGTTCAAGACGTTGCGAGCTGACCGGAGGCGCATCCACAGCGTGGAAGTGTCACCTCTTCAAGGCAATTCTTTGCAATAATTTTTTTATAGGCAGGTCATAGAATTGGTCATGGTAAGCCTTGATCATTGGAAGCTGCTTACTGCATTATTGGCTGGTGCCATTTTGCCTCTGTCTTTTGCTCCATTCGAATTTTTCTGGTTAGCTCCATTTTGCTATGCAGCGCTTTTTCGAGTATGGGGTGGCGCATCTCCAGCTAATGCTTTTCAATTTGGTTTCGCGTTTGGGGTTGCAAGTTTTTTTTCTGGAGTTCATTGGGTTTACATAAGTATTCACGATTATGGTGAAGCTCCTATTTCTCTCTCCCTCATTCTTACCGCGGTACTAGTTGCCTTTTTGGCTTGCTATATAGGGTTGGTTGGATGGATTGCAGCACGATGGTTTTCAACTACTGGTCCATGGGCTTTGCTTGGGATTTTTCCAGCACTCTGGGTATTTTTAGAATGGTGTCGAGGTTGGCTTCTTAGTGGGTTTGGCTGGCTATCAGCCGGTTATAGTCAGACGGATTCGTGGCTCATGGGTCATGTTCCTGTAGTTGGGTTGTACGGAATTAGCTGGATAGTTTTAATTTCTGCAGGAGCCATGCTTGTTTTGATCGATGCGACAAATCGACAGAGAATCCAGACACTTACATTTATTATGATTCTGTGGGGGTCCGGATTGATTTCTGGCAACTATCGTTGGACAGATCCGCGTGAAAACAGCTTAAGTGTTGCTCTCGTACAGGGGGCAGTTAACCAAAACCTCAAATGGCGCCCTGAGCAGTTAGCGCCAACGCTTGATTTGTATCAAAAACTTACTGAGCAGGCAGATGGAAGCGAATTAATCATCTGGCCCGAAGCAGCAATACCGGCCTTGTATGGACAAGTAACGGACTACCTGGAAGAAATACGCGGGGAGGCGGCAAGACAGAAGGCAACGGTGATGTTGGGAATCCTAAGGGATGATCCTGAGGGTGGTACATTCCAGAACACACTTGTTGCACTTACTGATCCACCTCTTTTTTATGTGAAGAGACATCTTGTGCCGTTCGGAGAGTATTTCCCCGTACCTGAATTTGTTCGTAACTGGATGAGGCTTACTAGCTTGCCGTATACAGATGCGGTAGCTGGTTCGAATAATCAGCTACCACTCGAAATTGCTGGTGAGCGTATTGCCATAACCATTTGTTATGAAGATGTCTTTGGGGCAGAGCAACTGGGTTTTTTTGATAATGCATCTTTGCTTGTGAATATAAGCAATGATGCATGGTTTGGAAACTCCATAGCGCCGCATCAGCATCTTCAGATTGCTCGATTTAGAGCAGCAGAAGTTGGCCGCTACTTGCTTCGAGCTACAAACACGGGGGTATCGGCAATTATCGATCCGCGGGGACGTGTTATTGCAAGGTCTCCTCAGTTTGTACCAGATTTGCTTAAAGGAAGCGTGCGGGGCTTTCTGGGATTTACGCCATATGCTCGATGGGGAAATTATCCAATTGTTCTTGGAGCTCTATTTACCTTGTTGCTTCACTTCGTTCCAATGACGAAATTTACGATGCGCTCTTGAACATAGATAGCCCGTTTCACATCTTTGCCGATCAAATATCGAGAAACGTTCTCATCTTCTCGGGCTAATGCGAGTACCTCGTCTTCTTGCGCGTTAAATGGAATAGTTATTCGTCCGCGCATTTTTCCGTTGATCTGAACCGGGATTTCTAAGCTTTCTTTTTTTAGATAGGCTGGATTGGTTTGTGGCCAGGCTTCGTAGGCAAGGGATTCCTTGTTACCTAGTCTAGCCCAGAGTTCCTCAGCAATATGGGGTGCTAGAGGTGCCAGGATTAGTGCGAATGATTTTGCTACGCTGTGCGGTAGGGTTGCCCATTTGTTGGCGGTGTTTACAAACTCCATCAATGCAGCTATGGCTGTATTAAAACGCATCGATTCTATATCTTCCGTTACGACCCTTATGGTTTCATGGAGGACCTGCAGCTGATCGGCCGATGGTTCCTGGTTCTTGATGCTTGGCTTTATATCGCCTTTTTTGTCATCTACAATGAGGCGCCACGCTCGGTTAAGAAACCGTTTTGTGCCTTCAACACCACTAGTATTCCAGGGTTTCACCTGTTCCAGGGGGCCCATAAACATTTCATATAATCGGAACGCATCCGCGCCATAAGATTTGATTATTTTATCCGGATTGACCACATTACCACGGCTTTTGCTCATCTTATGGGCCTTGGAATGGACCTTTATATCTGGGTTATCAGCGAGAACGAAATGGTCATCTTTTTTTATTATTTCCTGCCCGCTGACGGAAACACTCTCAAGTTTTTTTCCAGAACGGGTGTCATGCTGATCATGAACGTGTTCTGCTGAGATTGCTGTGCCGGCTTCATTAACATACTTTTTGTGCTCGAGCTCTCCCAGAATCATTCCTTGGTGCACTAGTTTTGCAAAAGGTTCTGATGTAGACACAATTCCTGCATCATGTAGCACCTTGTGCCAAAAACGAGCATATAAAAGATGCAGCACTGCGTGCTCTTGGCCCCCTACATAGAGATCCACCGGCATCCAGTAATTTTCTTTATCTGCCGATACTATTTCCGCATGATTTTTTGGGTCTAGGTAGCGTAAGTAATACCAACAGGATCCTGCCCATTGTGGCATCGTATTGGTTTCCCGCTTGGCATCCTTTCCAGTTTTCTGCACCATGGTGTTTAGCCATTTTTCAGCAGCGACCAATGGACCCTCGAGCGTACCACTTGGTTTAAATTTCTTAATTTCGGGGAGCTCTACCGGGAGCTCTTCATCAGGAACAGCAAATGGTATTCCGTCCACGAACACAATAGGAAAAGGCTCGCCCCAGTAACGCTGTCTTGAAAACAACCAATTCCTAAGTTTGTAGTTGACTATGGGATTTCCTACATTTTTTTCTTTAAGCCAAATAATTATTCTTTTTTTTGCTTCTTCCACACTTAAACCGTCAAGAAAATCACTATTAATTGAGGGACCTTGTCCTGTATAGGCTTCACCTTCAAAATTTTCTGGGGGCGCGACAGTACGAATAATTGGGAGTCCATGCACTTTAGCGAATTCCCAATCTCTCTGATCCTCCCCTGGAACTGCCATAATAGCTCCCGTGCCGTAGTTGCCTAGAACGTAATCTGCGATCCAGATAGGAATTCGTTTTTTGTTAGCTGGATTGATTGCATATGATCCTGTGAATATCCCTGTTTTGGACTTTTGAAGATCTGATCGTTCAAGTTCACTCTTGCGTGTGGCTTGTATGCAATACTTTTGAACTTGTTTGTGTTGTGCGCCCTTCGTCAGGTTGCTTACGATAGGGTGTTCTGGGGCTATTACTATGTATGTAGCACCAAACAATGTGTCGGGGCGCGTAGTGAAAACCCGAATGGTTTCAGGGCTTTCCGCAATACTGAAGTCAATCTGTGCTCCTTCGCTACGGCCGATCCAGTTACGCTGCATTTCTTTAGTACTTTCAGGCCAGTCAAGTTTGTCAAGACCATCCAATAGCTTGTCGGCATACTCGGTTATTTTTAGGACCCATTGGCGCAGGGGTCGACGCGTACATGGAAACCCCCCCACTTCGGATTTACCGTCGATGACTTCTTCATTAGCTAAGGTTGTACCTAATTCCTCACACCACCAGACGGGCATCTCTTCCTGATAGGCTAGGCCGCGCTCAAAGAGTTTCTTAAAGATCCACTGGGTCCATTTATAATAATGAGGATCGGTGGTGTTAATTTCGCGGTCCCAGTCATACGAAAAACCTAGTGATTTCAGCTGCTTCCTGAAGCGGTTAATATTCCTTTCAGTAGTGATTTTTGGATGAGTTCCCGTCCTAAGGGCAAACTGTTCCGTTGGTAGACCAAAAGCATCCCAGCCAATAGGATGTAGTACGTTAAAGCCCTTCATTCTTTTATAACGCGCAACAATATCAGAGGCGGTATAACCTTCTGGGTGTCCTACGTGTAGACCGTCTCCACTTGGGTAGGGGAACATATCTAGGGCGTAGAATTTCGGTCGACTTTGATCTATTTTGTCCGGAACCCGAAAAGTTTTGTTGGTGTACCAGTAGTCCTGCCACTTGGTCTCGATTTCTTTATAGGGATAACCTACCATGATGGTGTTGCATGATCTTCATAAATTCCACCAGAATCAAGTAAGTATGATTTTTATTTTGTTATGGCGTAGCGCACCGCACTTTGGATTCATAGGGGCAGTTGTTCTTATGCTTGGTGGGTGCGGATTTCATCTGGAGGGACTTGGAACCCTTCCGAACGCTATGGCACTAACCTATCTTGAGAGCGATAAGTCCTATACTGATTTCTATATTAGTATGCAGAATGCCCTAAGGATCAATGGTTCCAGTCTAGTCGGTTCTCCAGGGGAGGCTGGCGCTATATTAAAGATTCTAGATGATAGTACGGGGCAAAGGGTTTTATCGGTCTCAGCTCTTAATACGCCTCGCGAGTATGAGGTTTTTTATGCTATCACTTTTTCTTTGCAAGTTGGCGTTCAGTCTTTGATATCCTCCGAGTCGCTAATTGTTACTCGAAGCTACACGTACGATGAGACTCGAGTGCTCGGCAAAAGTGCTGAGGAGCGGGATTTGCGACGGGCGCTCGCAGATGACTTGGTAAGACAGGTATTACGTAGAATTCAGGCGAGCCGGCCCCGTGCGCCTTCGGGTTGATCACAAAGATTCTGAGGCTGAAGGATTTTACTGACTTTAAAGTTTCGTTGGACTTGGATTATCCCCATAGACAACTTTTGGGTCGAACACTTTCTCGCTGTCGGTAAATTCAAGTTTCAGGCGGGATGAATCATCATGCAGCGATACGCGGCGATAGAAACAAGATCGATAGCCCACATGACAACTTGCCCCTCCTGCAATGTTTACTTTTAGCAACACACAATCTTGATCGTCATCGATCATCAGTTCCTTGACTGTCTGCATTAAGCCGCTGGTTGCTCCTTTGTGCCACAATTGGTTCCTGCTACGGCTGAAATAATATGCCTCGCCAGTTTTGATCGTTTTCTCCAGGGCTTCCGCATTCATGTATCCATGCATGAGAACCTCGCCGGTTTCATAGTCCGTTGTAATTGCCGGTATCAGGCCATCACCATCAAATTTTGGGGCTAGTTGGGCCCCCTCTTCTACTTGCTCTACACTGCGACGGGGAAAAAATTTTTCGGACATTTCCTTGGCGTCCTTTCTCTTAAAGCCTAAATTATAGGTCACTCCTCTGCACTTGTTATCATAGGGTACTGACTTTTTTATGACAGTGGAATTTCTTTGAAATGGCACTCTATTTACATAATAGCTTTACTGGTTCGAGAGAGAAATTTGAGCCAGCCGACCCTGAGCGAGTAACCATGTATGTCTGTGGCCCAACAGTGTATAGCTTTGCTCATATTGGAAATGCTCGGCCGGCGGTGGTATTTGATGTTCTTGCTAGATTACTACGCCGCAAGTACAGGCTTGTCTATGTACGAAATATCACAGACGTGGACGATAAGATAAATATGGCGGCCAAAGAGCAGGGGATTGATATAAACCTACTGACATCTAAATACATAACTGCCTATCAGGAGGACATGGCGTCACTTGGTGTGCTGTCGCCGGATATTGAGCCTAGAGTAACCGAGCATATACCCCAAATAATAGACTTGATTATTAGACTCATTGACTCTGGTCATGCTTACCATGCCGAAGATCATGTAGTTTTTTCAGTAGAGAGTTACCCGGCATACGGAAAACTATCAGGACGGAATCCAGCAGAATTGGTTGCCGGAGCACGCGTTGAGGTTGCATCTTACAAGCAGCACCCGAATGATTTTGTGCTTTGGAAACCCTCGGAATCTGATGTGGTCGGCTGGGATAGTCCTTGGGGTCGAGGGCGGCCAGGCTGGCACATGGAGTGTTCTGCTATGGTTGAGGCTCATCTGGGTCGTACGATTGACATCCATGGGGGAGGAATAGATTTAGTGTTTCCTCATCATGAAAATGAGAATGCCCAATCAACTTGCGCTCACCGCGGCGAAACATTTGCTAGATACTGGGTTCATAATGGGCTCATTCATGTGAATAGCCAGAAAATGGCCAAGTCCATCGGCAACGTATTGTTAGTTAAGGATTTACTAAGGGAAGAATTGGGAGAAGTGATTCGATTAGGATTGCTTGCAACTCATTATCGTCAGCCACTGGACTGGACGATAGACGTCTTAAAGGAAGCCCGAAAAAAGTTGGACCGAATATATGGCGTATTGCGAGAATCGGGAGTGACTGACAGTAAGCAGCCTTCCCCTAAGCTAGAGCCTCCCGAGGAAGTCGTACGTGCGTTAGAAGATGATGTAAACACACCGCTAGCCCTTACTGAACTTTTGGCCATTACGAGGGACGCAAACCGGACCACAAATCCCGAACAACGTAGACGGAAGGCGGAATTATTGCGGGCAGGAGCTTGGCTACTGGGCATTGGTCAACGTGATTTTAGGTCCTGGTTTGGCGCTAGCAATAGATTTGGCGGGCCTGACGAGGCTGTAATTATTGCTATGGTTAAGGAGCGGGAAGTGGCTCGCAGCGCTCGAAATTATGCTGAAGCAGACAGAATAAGGGAACAACTCTTTGAGCTCGGTGTCATGATAGAAGATAGTCCTCAGGGAGTACGTTGGCGCAGGGTGAATTGAGGAAATGAAAGGCATGTCTAACTGGTGTGTAATGATGCTAATAAGTTTGATCAGGGGTTATCAATATTGGATATCACCTTGGTTGGGTGATAGTTGTCGTTACCTCCCAAGTTGCTCACATTATGCAATAGAGGCAATTGAGAGATTTGGTCCACTCAAGGGTGCGTATTTAGCCTCCAGAAGAATTGTACGCTGTCACCCGTGGCAAGAGGGCGGTTATGACCCAGTACCGGTTCATAAGGTATCGAGTTAAGCTGTTACCATGGGTTTCGATAAAGTATTGCTAGATATTATCTGCTGTCCGGTGACCCACCTACCACTGGAGTTGATGGGTCAAGCTCAGCTGGATAGGCTCAATGATTTAATCGAGCAATCCAAGATTAAGGCTTTCGATGACTCTTTTCTTGAGGAAAAGCTCAGCGGAGCGCTTGTCACTAAGGATAGTAAGCTTGCCTACCCAATAATTGACGGGATACCTATCTTGATAGAGGAAAGGGGTATTTTACTTTCACAATTAGAAGAAGAATATTGAAAATCAGTGGTAACCATCTGTCGAGACATCTGAATAAGGATTTGGCGGGGGCTTATCTGGTTTCGGGTGATGAGCCATTGCTGGTTATGGAAGCTGCTGATTCAATTCGAGAAGCGGCAGCTAGACACGGCTTTCAACACCGTGACCTGAACATAGTGGAACAGGGATTTCAGTGGACAGAGCTTGAGGCAGCCGCAGAAAATTTATCCTTATTTGCTAGCCGTCGTATTTTGGAATTACGCCTTCCTACACCTAAGCCTGGCGTCCTAGGTGGGCGTAGTATTCGTGCTTTAGCTGAATGCTCAAATCCGGACCGATTGTTGTTAGTAGTTACCAGCAAACTGGGTGAGGCTGTAAAAAGTGCCTGGGCAAAAGCGATTGAAACCAACGGTGTTTTGGTTCAGGTATGGCCTGTTGAGCGCAGGCATTTAGTTAGCTGGATTCAGAATAGGGCGACACGTTCAAAGCTCGAACTTACAAGTGATGCTGCGGAGTTTCTTGCGGACAAAGTAGAGGGCAACCTGTTAGCTGCAGACCAAGAGCTTGTAAAATTAGCTCTTGTGCGCGGCGAAGGAAAGCTCAATGCGGAGGTGATGGCAAAAAGCGTGGCCATGAACGCTAGATTCGATGTTTTTAATCTTACCGATGCCTTAATAGGGGGGCGGGCTCGACGGGCGTTTGAGATTCTCGATGGACTCAAGGCCGAAGGTGTGGCACCAGTTTTGATATCATGGGCGCTTATTCGAGAGCTTACGCTGTTGGCGCGCATAAAAATTACACTCCGGCAAGGTGGAGACTTGGTTCAGATATTGAACAAATTTAAAGTTTGGCATCGGCGCCAGCCAATCATAAAAAGAGCATTGGAGAGCTACAGCGAAGGGTCTTTAACGGTATTGCTGTACCAAGCAGCCGAAGTTGATCGCGTCATTAAAGGTGTAAACAAGGGGCGACCTTGGGATGCCCTAACTCAACTGGTTTTAGCTTTTTTTGAGGCGAGTCGCCATAAGACACAGTCTCTTGTCTAGTTGTTAGTGTTAGGTTTCGTGATGCGTCCAATTGGGATTTTCGGTGGAACTTTTGACCCGATTCACTACGGTCATCTCCGGACCGCATTAGAGTTACTACAAGCTTTGGATTTGTCAGAAATTCTCTTCGTGCCTTGCGGAGATCCACCTCATCGTTTGAGTCCAACTGCATCTAGTGACCTTCGGCTGTGTATGGCAGCGGCAGCAATAAAGGGATATGAGCGTTTTCTGGTAGATAATCGGGAATTGAAGAAAGATGCGTCGTCCTATTCTGTAGACACTTTGCGTAGCCTAAAATCTGACTATCAAGATCGATCCCTTTGTCTTCTTGTTGGGATGGATTCTTTCCTCAATTTTCAGGAATGGCATCAATGGTCGGAGATTCTCGAGCTTGGCCACATTGTTGTTGCTCGCCGGCCAGGATGGAAGATTCCTGTGGCGGGGAGTCTAGAAGAGTTGGTGAGCAAAAGAAGCACTCATCATGTTGAAGACCTTCATGAGAGAAGGTCCGGATGCATTCATGTACGTTCGGTTACTCAGTTGGAAATTTCCTCGACTGAGATTCGCTCTTTAATTAAAGCTGGGGATGATCCTAAGTATCTAGTTCCTGATGCTGTAAGAGACATCATTACTGAAACAAGGTGTTATGTCGGAGACACATAAGCGTAAGCAACTTAACAGCGATGAGCTTGCCGCTTTGGTGGTTATGATTCTTAGTGATCTAAAAGCAGAATCGGTTAAGAGTCTAAATGTTGGGCATCTTACGGCATTGACTGATGTCATGATTATTGCGAGCGGTCGTTCCAGCCGCCATGTAAATTCTCTTTCGGATGCTGTGGTTCAGCGCTGTAACGCTGCTGGCTACCGACCAATTGGTGTGGAAGGGGGGGGCGCTGGTGAATGGGTATTAGTCGATCTCGTGAATGTGGTAATACATATAATGCTTCCTAAGGCTAGGGAGTTTTATAACCTCGAGGCACTCTGGGACCTGCGGGAAAGTTAGTAGAACAAGGAAAGGAAAAGAATTGGACTGTAACTTTGTTCTAGGAAAGCCGTAATGCGCATATTAATTTTGGGCGCCAGCAATCGTCAGCCTGTTTGGGTTTACAAAGCGTACCAAGAATATGCTAAGAGATTTAAGGCAGGTTTTGTACTTGAGTTTCAGGAAATTCCCTTAGCTAAGCGCAGTGGTGTAACACAGAATAGGAAGTCGTTTGAAAAAGAAGGGCAGCGTATGCTTAGAGCAGTTCCAGATGGTGCTCATGTGGTAGCGCTTGAGCAGGATGGACAACCTTGGAGTACCTACGAACTCAAGGGACGATTGGAAGTATGGATGCAGTTGGGGCAGCCACTGTGTTTCCTAGTGGGGGGGCCAGAAGGTCTACCCGAGGCTTGCCTAGGGCGTGCTAAGGAGCGTTGGTCCCTCTCTAATCTCACATTACCCCACGGCTTGGTGCGTGTTGTGTTAGCTGAAGCTCTTTATAGGGCTTGGAGTATTCTCCAGCATCATCCATACCACCGCTCTTGAATTGCTCACTGTTTGGAGAGAGAGATTTAATTAGTCGCATGTAGCTCTTATAGTCCCTCGCTGAGGGGCGTACTATTGTGCGACTTATAGTGGTGAGGTGACTGTACTCGTTTTAATCAAGTAGACGATGTGATCATGAAAAAGTGAAGAACCGTGTGGGTATTGTTTAATAAGATGGCAAAATTTTTGGCCGCTGTGTTGGCAGTTGCTGCAGTATTCGTTTTCATGGGGCTAGGCACATTTCGGTTTCTACTCACCCAACTTCCAAATTACGAAAGTGAAATTCAAGCCTGGGCTCGGGATACGTTTGGCTTAACATTGCGTTTTTCCCACTTGGATGCCAGTTGGACCTTGAGTGGCCCAGAGTTGACTTTCTATCAAGCCAGTATTGGTGATGGAGGGCTTAGTGTTGGGGAGGCGATCATTGATCTTAATGCAATTAAATTGCTTGTTCGGCGCCAGTTGGTTGTAGACGAATTAATTCTTCAGGGAACCCATATTACGGTCGAACAAACTTCCGAAGGCCTACGCCTTCAGGGTGTTGCTACAGAAAGTGATGCGCAAGCTGAGATAGACCTAAAAGATATTCCGCCTGTTCGAGTAGCCGTGCGTAATAGCAGCGTTCTCTATGTTGACCAAACGCGTGGTGAGTCCCTTTGGCAATTTGATAGTGTGACCATGGCCCTTGATCGGGATGATGAGCGAATTCTCCTAGAGGCTCGCGTAGATGCACCACACGATCTTGGTAGTCGCATCGAACTTTCCGCAGAAGGGGAGCTACAAACTTCTGATACTTCTGGTAATGAACGTTGGCGTTTATTTTTTGATCTTCGTCAGGTTGACTTAGCAGAGCTGGTCCAATTGTTACCAAATAGTAACGGTACATTACCGGAGACAGGGATAGGAGATTTTTCTCTTTGGCTGTACTGGCAAGAGGGAGAACTTTTGGAGGCAACTGCACAATTGGTAGCCAGTAACCTAGTTCTAGCGGGAACAAGTGAATTGGGGCAGCAAGATTTTTCCTACGAGAACGTAGATCTGACAGCTGAGTGGAGCCGGGCCGATAGGGGATGGCAGCTTGCGCTTAGCAATGTAACCGTGGTTCGTAATGGTAGGGTCTGGCCGGATGATAGTCACGTCGACCTAAAGGTTGGCGTAGGGCCTGAAGGGTTCGACTTACTTGGCTTGCGAGCAAACTTTTTAAGGTTGGAGGATGTTGGTCCGTTCATAAATCTACTGCCCAAAGGTTTCAAGAGCTATCCATGGGCGGAATTAGCGCCGCAAGGTGATCTTGTGGATGTTGCTCTTGATCTTGTTCATACGACTGGGGAGAGGTGGGAATATCAGTTTGCAGCAGGCCTTCGTGATGTTGGTGTTCAGTCTGTAAACGAGTTGCCGGGTTTCTCCGGGCTAACTGGGGATTTGCGCACCGACGAGCGTAGCGGCCGATTTAACATTTTTACCGAAGATTTAAAGTTTGACTGGTCAACATATTTTCGTGAACCGCTGGAGATGGACCTTTTTTCAGGAATTTTTTTATGGCGGCGTGGTCAATCTAATGTCCGACTGGTTAGCGACGACTTGATTCTAGAGAATCAAGATGGCTCTATTAATTTAGACTTGGAACTAACAATACCAACTGATAATGGTTCACCGTATCTTGAGATTGAGTCAGATATTGCAAGGTTTAGTGCAGCTTCCCTAAAGCGGTATATTCCAGCCCACAGAATGCCACTAAAAGTGGTGGATTGGTTAGACCATGCAATTGTGGCAGGGCAGATCAAAGAGGGGTGGCTAAGTTTTGCCGGCTCTCCCAGCGATTTTCCTTTTGATGGGGCGCAGGGGGAGCTTCGAGGCGTTGCTAGAATAGAAGATGGCATTGTCCAATTCATGGAGGGCTGGCCATCCGCTCAAGACCTAAATGGAACAATGGAATTTTTTAATTCTAGCTTCAAAAGTTACGGAAGTGGGCGTATTTCAGGGCACCGAACATCTGATCTCTCGGTAGTTTTTGAGGATTTTCGAGAGGGTACTATCACTATAAAAACAGTTTCTGACGGATCGTTAGAAGATTTCGTAACTTTTATGAAAGATGTTCCAATGATTGTTGGTTACTTAGGGCCTGATCTTGGACGTTTAGATTCTGGGTCTGGTCGTTCCGAGGTGTCGGTGGATTTGAGTTTACCGTTGAGAAATCCTGGCACTTATGATTTGGAGGCTAGCCTGAAAATTTTTGATGGAGAGCTTTTTGTGGGAGGTTTTAGTCCTCGGGTAACGGAAATCAATGGCATGTTTAGTTTGCATCAGGGGGTCGTCACTGGAGATAGAATAGAGGCAAACTTTCTAGACGAACCTTTTTTAGCCCGCGTGGTACCTACCAATGAACTTGGTTATCGTGTGCGACTAGATTTTGGTGGGGAAGTCGATGCAGAAGATTTGGGAGCTGCTTTTGATCTGCCCTTCCTTGATTATCTTGATGGGCGGACTCAATGGCACGGTGGCTTATTTCTGCCGGCGCATTCAGATGAGTTTGAAGTACCGTTGAAGATTAATTTGGCATCGGACCTATCAGGTTTAGCATTCAGGCTTCCCGATCCAATGTTTAAAGCAGCTAGCGAGCAGACGAATTTCAGCGCCGAATTTTTGTTCCCTCCCAATCAGCTGAAAGTGCAAGGGGCGCTAGGGCTTGAACAACGCTTTGCGTTTGATTTTCACAATATGAACGATGGCTTGGTATTTGACCGTGGCGGAGTTAGTTTTGGCGGCTCAGATTTATTGTTTCCCCTCGAGCGGGGCCTGCTACTTCAAGGTCATTTACCACTGTTGCGCTTAGATGATTGGCTTGATATTTTTCAAAGTGCTCCTTCAAGTATTTGGCCTGGAGTCGGGGTGCTTGATGCCAATCTTGCAGTCATGGAATTTAGCGTCTTTGGTCAGCGTCTAGGTAATACTGATCTCAGCGTTAGTCGGGTAAGGAGACAATGGTTTGTAGATATTGAAAGCGAAACGGTGGCAGGTAAATTGGTTTTACCCCCCGATCTTAATAGTCGAGAGCAAGTTTTGGCGAATATGTCGCGGCTGCACCTTTCTCCTAGGGATAGTGCTGGTATGGAAAAGACAGATCCACGCGATCTGCCGGGGTTCCTGATTCAATCTGGGCAGTTTTCTATCGGTAACCGACACTTCGGGCAATTGGATGCTGACATTAAAGCAGACCCCCTTGGTCTTCGCGTGCACTCACTTAAGGCAACTCACGAGAGCTTTGCATTGGGGGGTGAGGGCAGCTGGTTTAAAGGCACTTCTGAATCTGACACACACCTTACATTCACTCTCAATAGCAGCGATGTTGCTGGTACCCTTACGGCGCTAGGTTTTGATCCTGTGGTTGAGGGTCAACAAGCTGATCTTGTGGCCGATATTTTCTGGTCTGGACCTCCTTCGACTGACTGGAGTGAGCACCTGAACGGCGGTCTGACTTTATACATGAAGGAAGGAAGCGTTTTGGACCTTGAGCCCGGTGCTGGACGTATGGTTGGACTCATGAGTATTACGGCGCTACCTAGACGTTTAGCCCTCGACTTTCGTGATGTTTTCAATAGAGGGCTGGTATTTGATGAGTTGACAGGCGATTTTGTCATTATCGATGGGGACGCTTACACAGATAATTTTAAGCTAACGGGACCAGCTGCCGAAATCGGAGTAGTTGGCCGAACTGGTTTAAGAGACCGGGATTGGCAGCAGCTGGCTGTAGTTACAGCGGAGCCGGGCAATATGCTTCCCACTGTTGGCGCAATACTTGGTGGTAGTGGCCTGGGTGCAGCCCTTCTTATCTTTACTCAAATCTTTAAGGAACCATTGAAGGGGATTGGCCGTGCATCTTATTGCTTAACTGGTACGTGGGACGAGCCAGCGGTACAGCAGTTATTGCCTGAAGATTTGGAGGAAGGACGACAGTGTGCAGGCGCCCCTCCTGGTGGGTTCAACATTGCAAGTCCCTAATGCGGTGTCTGTCATGAAAAACACTTCAAAATCTACAGGCACCGCGCCGGATGCTTTCGGCATAGTAAAGCGCCAACTACTTGAGCCCGCTGGCCTTAGTTTTAAGTATCTTGATCATGCATTGAGTTCCCTTATGTCGCAGCGACTTGACTATGGGGACCTCTACTTCCAGTGCACACAATACGAGACATGGACGCTAGAAGATTCAATTGTCAAAGATGGTACCCATAGCGTGGATCAGGGGGTAGGCGTTCGGGCCATTTCGGGTGAGAAGACTGGTTTTGCCTATTCTGATCAATTGGACGAAGCAGCTTTAATGGATGCGGTTGTTGCTGGTCGTGCAATCGCTAGAGCCTCGGGGAAGGGAAAGGTTAAGGCTCCTAGGCTAGCACCAGAGGGCAAACTGTATTCGTCATTAAATCCTCTTGCTCGCCTAGAAGATGACCAGAAAGTAGCACTTTTAACTGGTATCGATAAGGAAATTCGTGCAATGGATGAGCGCATTGTGCAGGTGATTGCCAGTCTTTCGAGCGCCCATGAAATAATTTTCGTATTAGGCTCCGATGGTACCCAAGGTGCGGATGTGCGGCCTCTTTTTCGTTTAAGTGTATCTGTAATTATGGAGCAAAGCGGGCGTCGTGAGCGGGGCTCTGGGGGTGGAGGTGGACGCGGAGATTTTTCAGCTTTTGTCTCGGATGGAGCGGGCACACGTATAGGTCAAGAAGCAGTACGTCAGGCATCTGTTAACTTAGAGGCAGCTCCTGCACCAGCTGGAAATATGCCGGTCGTGTTGGGTCCAGGTTGGCCGGGAATACTACTGCACGAAGCAATTGGCCATGGTTTGGAAGGGGATTTCAACAGAAAGGGCACCTCTGCATTTAGCGGGCGAATTGGTGACAGGGTCGCTACTGATCAGTGCACTGTAGTTGACAACGGAACATTGGAAGGTCGTCGAGGTTCCTTGAACATTGATGACGAGGGAACGCCTACTAGATGCAACACATTGATTGAGAGTGGAGTATTGCGTGGTTATTTGCATGACAAGCTTAATGCGAGCCTGATGAATACCGCATCCACCGGAAACGGTCGTAGGGAATCATTTGCCCACCCACCTATGCCCCGCATGACAAACACTTACATGTTGCCTGGAAAATTTGATCCGCAGGAGATCATTGCTTCGGTAAGCAAAGGGCTTTATGCGCCAAATTTTGGTGGCGGGCAGGTTGACATTACCTCAGGCAAATTTGTGTTCTCCGCGAGCGAAGCTTACCTCATTGAGGGAGGCAAGATTGCCGGACCCGTTAAAGGTGCCATGTTGATTGGTAGTGGGCCCGAGGTGTTGCAGCAAGTCTCAATGGTAGGCTGTGACTTTGATCTTGATCCCGGCGTTGGTGTGTGTGGCAAAGATGGGCAATCAGTACCAGTTGGTGTGGGTCAGCCAACCATAAAGGTAGATTCTCTTACTGTAGGCGGCACAACGACAGACTGACTACAGTCCGGTTTTTTGAAATTCTGTTTGCGTTTGGCCAAAAATTAATCAAAGACCACAGGGCAGCTATTCCATTTCGCGGGGATCTGGTTGCTGTAGGACTTTATTTGTTTGTTCGTTTCGGTAGGCTTTTAGTGCGTCTAAAATCTTGGGGTATTTTAAACTCAAAATGGAGGCAGCCAAAAGCGCAGCGTTTGTGGCACCTGCGTTTCCAATTGCCAGCGTCCCCACGGGGACTCCTGCAGGCATTTGTACCATCGAGAGTAGTGAATCCATTCCATTTAGCGCACGCGATTGTATTGGGATGCCCAGTACTGGTAAGCAAGTTTTGGCAGCGATAGCGCCTGGCAAGGCTGCAGCACCGCCCGCTGCTCCAATCAATACTTCAAGACCGCGTTTTGAGGCTGTTTCCGTGTATTCCACGAGCTGATCCGGCGTGCGGTGTGCTGAAATGACACGTATCTCATGAGTTATGTTTAGAGTTTCTAGGGTTTGCGCAGCGCGACGTACTGTTTCCCAGTCCGAGGCTGAGCCCATAATGATGCCAACTAGAGGTTTCATATCGCTATTGTACAGTAGGTAGAATAAGTCTCTCATTCTGGGGGGGCGTTGGTTATGAAAATTACTGTTATGTCGAGCTCATTGCAAGACACGGCTTCCTACGCGGTCGAGTTGGCCCGCAGTCTAGGTGCTGATCAAGCAGAGGCCAGTGTAAGTTACAACGAGGGTTTGTCGGTGACAGTACGGCTGGGCGAACTTGAGTCCGTCGAGCGTCAGCGTGACCGAGGGCTAGGAGTAACGGTTTACACCGATGGGCGAAAAGGGAGCGCAAGCACCTCAGATTTTTCGTCTAAAGCTGTCCAAGAAGTAGTGACAAGGGCAGCCAGCATCTCTCGGTTTACAAGCCAAGATGAGTTTTCTGGCCTGGCAGAGGCTAACTTGATGGCAACAACACCCAGCGATCTTGATCTATACCATCCATGGGATCTTGGTGTAGAGGCTGCTGAAACCTTGGCACTACGATCAGAGAATGCTGCTCGGGGTTTGGATGCGCGTATTAAGAACTCTGAAGGAGCAACTATTTCAACTGAGGGGGGATTTCGCATGTATGCGAATAGTCATGGGTTCTGCAACGGTTACGCCACAACTTCTCACTCGCTCAGCTGTAGTGTGGTTGCCGATAACAATGATTCTCTAGAACGCGACTACTGGTACACAGTGTCGCGTTTTCCTGATGGGCTGGATACACCGGAGCAGGTCGGAGAAAGGGCCGCAGAGCGCGCCTTGGGCCGTCTGGGAGCCCGCCAACTGACTACTCAAGTCGTACCAGTACTTTTTCCTGCGGAATTAGCTAGGGGTTTGTTTGGTCACCTAATTGCTGCTATTCGTGGAAGCGCTCAATATCAACGAGCCTCTTTCTTGTTAAATGCGAGGGGTGAGCAGCTTTTTCCAGAATTTGTGGATATTGAGGAAGATCCGCTAATTCCTAGGGGATTGGCTAGCGCTGCATTTGATACCGAGGGGGTAGGCACCAACCGAAGGATGCTTGTAGAAAGGGGTATTCTTAGGGGATATGTACTTTCCAGCTATTCAGCACGTCGTTTGGGAGAACCAACTACAGCTAATGCGGGAGGGGTGCACAATTTAGTTGTGAGCCCGACAATTAATAAAATTAATGATCTAGTAACTGGTGTTGGTAAGGTTTTTGTTGTCCGTGAATTATTGGGTCAAGGCGTGAATATCGTAACTGGGGATTATTCGCGCGGTGCAGCAGGATTCTGGATGAAAGATGGTGAGATTCAGTATCCTGTGAACGAAGTTACAATCGCAGGAAATCTTCGGGAATTGTTTCAGGGGATTCAGGCTATTGGCGCTGACATCGATTTCCGTGGGACCGTTCGCTGCGGCTCAGTGTTAGTGGAGGGACTTACGGTAGCTGGAAAGTAACCGGCTTGAGATCCATCACTAGGTCAGTTGGCGGTTAAAAGATCCAGTGCTTCGTAGTATTTGGCTTGAGTATGTTTCACTACGATTTGGGGTAAATTTGGACCAGGCGCGAGCTTATTCCAATCTAGCGTTTCTAAGTAATCTCTAACGTATTGCTTGTCGAAACTTTGGGGCGATGCCCCAGGTTTGTAGCTTTCAACCGGCCAGAAGCGTGAGGAATCTGGAGTGAAAAGCTCGTCAATCAATACTAGCTTCCCATCGGGCTCAAGGCCGAATTCAAACTTGGTATCAGCGATGATAATACCTCGGTCATAGGCATATTCGGTAGCCTGTTTATACAGCTCAAGGGATATAGCCTCTACTTTTTGAGCCAGTTCATTGCCTATCAATTTATTAACAGTTTTCATGGAAATATTTTCATCATGGGCGCCAGGAGCAGCCTTTGTGCTGGGTGTAAAAATTGGCTCACGGAGTTGCTCAGCAAGTTCTAGTCCCTCTGGAAGTTTAACTCCACTAACGCTGCCGTTGGCGCAATAATCTTTCCAACCTGAGCCAATCAAATAACCTCGGACTACCGCTTCTACGGGAAGTGGACGCAGGCGCTTAACGACTACAGCGCGATTTTGCATTCTAATTCGATCTTCAGCATTCTCTAAATGCTCTGCTGGGTCAGTGTGTGTTAAATGATTAGGAATAATAGGCTCCAAAAGGTTAAACCAAAAATTGGAGATAGCCGTTAGTACCTCTCCCTTGCCCGGTATAGGATCTGGAAGCACCACGTCAAATGCGGAAAGACGATCACTAGTAACAATCAGAAGGCGTTTTTTGTCCAAGCCATAGATATCACGGACTTTCCCTCTAGCTAGAAGTTTTAAGCCACTCAAGTTAGATTCGAACAAGGCTTCAGTGATAGGTACCATATCAGTTGAACTAATTTTTGGGGATGGTGGCAATCATGCCGCCAAAACTGGTTGTTTGGCAACTGTCATATGCAGTGGATGGGAAAAGCTATCGGAGGTGTGTTGGGCTACGCTGCTGCTGGTCCCGTCGGATCCCTATTAGGGATTTTTGTCGGACACCAATTTGATTTGGGTATTTTTCACCGGCTTGTGACCGGCACTCGTCCTAACTTTCGTTCACAGAAAACCCAACAGCTTTTTTTTGAAATTTCTTTTGCGACAATGGGACGCATTGCGAAAGTAGATGGGCGGGTTTCTGAAGAAGAAGTGCGTGCGGCCCGCAGAATTATGAGTGCGATGCGATTGACCTCAGAACAGGTGGGTGAAGCCATCAAGTATTTTACAGCAGGCAAACAGAAAGCTTACCCCATTAAAGAGCGAATCCAAGATCTTCACGCCATTATCGGAAATCAACGGGTTTTGGCCCGAGCTTTCGTAGAGATTCAAGTTCGGGCTCTCATTGCTGCCGGCTCAGTCCGGAAAAATCAAAGAGAGCTACTTTCTGAGATTGCTGGGGGGCTTGGTATTGGAAGTATTGAGTTGGCGCAGATTGAAGTTTTAGTGCGCTCCCAATTTAATCGTGCCTCAGGGCAGTCAGACAGAGTTAGTCTTGAAGAGGCATATCATGTGTTGGGAGTTCTTTCCAGCGCTACTGATAGAGAAATTAAGACTGCTTATCGACGGCTAATGAATCAGCATCATCCGGATAAACTTGTTGCACGCGGTTTACCAAAGTCAATGACTGAAGTGGCCGAGAAGAAAACTCAGGAGATTCGTGCTGCATATGAGCATATAAAGAGGAAGAGAAATATTAAATAACAATCAGATTTTTGATTTTTCTAGCTTAGTGATTTTCTCATAGCTCGAAAGGAAAGAAATGATTGAGTATTGAATGTAGTAAAAAGTTTATATCCAGAGCGCAATGCGGCGCAAAATATTGCCTCCACAGGCCATTGCAAAGCGGACCGGAGCAGGCAATTTTGTTCCGCCAGCAAGTTGTGCTGTTGTTCCGTGATGCGCTTCATCGCTTGCCATACGCTTCAAAATAGCTGCGCTTTTTGTGTCAGTTTTGGGTAAGCGCTCGAGGTGATCCTCAATATGCGCCTCGACTTGTTTTTCTGTTTCTACAACAAATCCTAGGCTCACTGAGTCGCCTGGAGCCCCAGCTAGAATGCCTACGCAAAAGCTACCGAGGTACCAGAGGGGGTCAAGAAGACTTGATTTTCCTTCTAGTTGCGCAAGGCGTTCGGCGCACCAAGCGAGATGGTCCTGTTCTTCTGCTGCTGCCCCTAGAAGTTGGGCGCGAGTTTCTTTTGAGCGTGCCATAATAGCTTGCCCGCTATAAAGAGCTTGAGCAGAAATTTCTCCCGCATGGTTAACTCGCATTAACGCTATACTTTTTAGCCGATCATTAGGTTTTAGATTTGGATTGGGAAGTTTTTCAGCGGGGGACAGGCGATTAGGCGTAGGTGGGGTAAGCAGCATTCGAATCGCCCGATCTAATTCCGAGACAAGCTGGTCCTGTAAACCTATTCGTCGATTCATAAGCTGATTATACTCGGCCGATTTTTTAAGTCAGTAATTTGCGAGAGCATTAGAAATGTGGAAAACGACAACAATATTCATTCTCATCATTATTTGTCCAATTGCGTTTGGACAAGGAGTTGTCTTTGAGTCAGGTAGTGC
This sequence comes from uncultured Gammaproteobacteria bacterium, assembly GCA_964465375.1. GTDB lineage: Bacteria > Pseudomonadota > Gammaproteobacteria > Steroidobacterales > Rariloculaceae > CAJWKT01. The sequence continues at coordinate 63,070 of CAYXIJ010000014.1, forward strand.
GTCATTCGGTTATATAGCGACGAGCGGCAATACGGATAGTAATAGCTCGAACGCAGCCCTAAGCCTACTTTATGAATATCGTATCTGGGATTTCGAATTCGATCTATCTGCCGTAGGTGCCAGTATGGAGGATGAGACTACCGCAGAAGCTTATTCTTCAAGCCTTAAAACAAAGAGGGATCTCAATGGAGAAAATTATCTCTTTGGAGTCTTAGATTGGAATAAGGATCGATTTTCGGGTTATGAGCATCAAATTTCGGAGTCCTTTGGTTACGGACGCCAGTTAATCACCGGCGAGCGCCATCTGCTGAATGTTGAGTTTGGCATAGGTGCTCGTCAGGCTAATTTGCGAGGAGGCGTGAGCCGAGATGAGTCTATTTTACGCGGGTCTGCGGACTACAAATGGATTGTTAGTCAGACGTCTGAATTTACCCAAGATCTTATTGTTGAAAATGGTTCGAAAAACACTTACGTTGAGTCTGTGTCGGCCCTTAAGGCGCAGGTCTTTGACAACATATCTCTTATTGTTTCATTTACCGTCAAGACCAACTCCGATGTCCCTAAGAGTAGCAAAAAGACTGATACATTTTCAGCCATTTCCCTCGAGTATGGTTTTTAGGAACCCGTAGAACAGTAATTTGATCGTTCTATGTTTCTGGATTGTTCTAGGTATGTAGCTCTAAATCCTACCCGGCAGAAAAGGTTGTGATTAATACCAATAGCCTATGGCCTGGATTCTTAAAGTACGCAGATATTTGCGCTGCCTACGATATTTGATCTTGCGCGACCTTTGTCTGGCCAGTAGTATGCTCTTCCCTCATTGGCTCTCTGGTTGGAGCTCGGGGTTAGAAGCACAATATGAAGACATTCTCTGCCAAACCACAAGAGGTTCAGTCCAGCTGGTATTTGGTTAATGCTGAGGGGCAAACGTTGGGACGCCTAGCATCTCAAATTGCGAGCCGCCTCAGGGGCAAACATAAGCCTGAGTACACGCCCCACGTGGATACTGGCGATTATATTGTCGTGGTCAATGCAGAAAAAATTCGTGTCACTGGGAACAAACTCAAAGATAAAATTTACTACAAGCACACTGGGTATATTGGTAACCTCAAGGAAGAGTCACTTGAGCATTTAATGCAGAGAGCTCCCGAGAAGGCTTTAGAAAGGGCTGTCAAAGGCATGCTTCCGAGAAATCCTATGGGTAGGCAAATGTTTAAGAAACTAAGAGTCTTTTCTGGTACTGAGCATCCTCATCGGGCACAGCAACCGGTTCTTTTGGAGCTATAGATGTCTAAGGAAATTTACTCTGGAACGGGCCGCCGAAAAACTTCTACTGCGCGCGTATTTTTAAGGCCAGGCAAAGGCGATATTCAGATTAACAATCGGCCTCTAGATGTGTTTTTCGGACGACAAACTGCACGCATGATAGTGCGACAGCCTTTGGAGTTAACAGAACTCGAGGGTAAGTTTGATATACATGTGAAGGTGCAGGGTGGCGGAATTACTGGGCAAGCCGGGGCCATTAGGCATGGCATTACTCGAGCGTTGATGAGGTATGATGAAACGCTCCGAAGATCTTTACGAAAGGCCGGTTTTGTAACTCGCGATGCTCGAGAAGTTGAGCGCAAGAAGGTAGGGTTGCGAAAGGCTCGTAAGGCTACCCAGTACTCGAAGCGCTAGACTCGCCCCAAGATTTGGGGGATCGTCTAACGGTAGGACATCGGACTCTGACTCCGACAGTCCCGGTTCGAATCCGGGTCCCCCAGTCATACCCTTAGTCAAGGGTCATCACACTGTTTTTTCCGCCAACCAGTAATATATCTGCTTTGCGGCGCGCAAATATACCCACTGTAACTACACCAGGAATTTGGTTTAACTCAATCTCTAATTTCACGGGATCAGTGACGGTTAAATTGTGAATATCGAGAATTTGATTACCGTTGTCGCTTACAAACCCTTCCCGTCGGATGGGTTGTCCGCCTACCTTAACAATCTGTCGGGCAACATAGGATTGTGCCATTGGGATGACTTCTATAGGTATTGGAAATTTTCCTAGTACGTCTACAATTTTGCCGTCGTCTACAATACAGATAAAGTGTCTAGACGCTCCCGCAAGGATTTTCTCCCTTGTAAGAGCGCCGCCGCCGCCTTTTACTAGGTCTAGATGCTTGGTTGCTTCATCTGCTCCATCTACATACACATCGATGTCGCCAACTCTGTTTAGGTCTGTAACCTCTATCTTCAGATTTTTTAATTTTTTAGTAGATGCTTCGGAACTTGAAACAATTGCTGCGAGATGATGAGAATGCTCCGGCAGAGCATCGATAAAAAAATCTACAGTACTACCTGTACCGACCCCGAGACTCATTCCTTCTTTCAGATAAGACAGGGCTGCTTGAGCTGCGAGGCGTTTTTTTTCTTTTTGCTGGTCCACTTTAATGCCCCAAAAAAAATGCCCACAACAAGGTTGCGGGCATTTTATTCATCACAAGCTCAAAAATTAAAGACTTACTTTTTCTTACGAGTAGCCTTCTTCTTGGCCTTCTTGCGAGTAGCTTTCTTGCGAGTAGCTTTCTTGCGAGTAGCTTTCTTGCGAGTAGCCTTCTTCTTGGCCTTCTTG
>CAYXIJ010000015.1:0-53666 GCA_964465375.1 uncultured Gammaproteobacteria bacterium
GCCACAATAAAACAGCAGTCAGTAAGACAGTGAAAAACATGATTCCTACGCACACTCTCATGATTCTCTCAAAGAGCCTGTAACCACCCTTAAACACAAGAGCGACGCCTATTACGCTGGTTAACATGCCGAAAATGATCTTGCCCTGTTCAGGCTCAAATACAGGAAAAATTGCATGCAAGGCCACGCCACAGGCGCTCATCTGTGCAGAACCTACAAAAAACGACCACAAGACAAGATAGGGCAGAAAAAGGACGAGGACACCACTACCCATGTTACTAACAACTCCTTCAAGTAATGTCTGTCCAGTCGCTAACTGCCAGCGCGCAATTCCCTCTGTGACGACAAACTTTAGGAATGCACCAACCACTACCGCCCAAAGTACTACCGTACCTAGTAGGCTCCCGACAAAACTTCCCGTCGCAAGATCGCCACCACCGACACCCGTTGCTGCCAATAACAACCCTGGCCCAATAGCTATAAGAATTCCGGGTTTTGCGCGGCTTTTTTCTTCTGGCTTACTGATAACATGACTCCAATAAGGAAGAGCAGGGGGCGATACAGACCATTCATTTCATCTAGGCCCCGGCACCGTACCTAGCGAAATCTGGTGTTGCAATACCCAAAGAGAAAATTTGATTACCTCCTAGGGGTTTCATTATTGTATGGGTAATTGGACTACTAAATGGAAAAACAGGCTTGAAACAAAAAATTAACCGCCGATACTCTGGAAAAATTTTGGGTGTGATACTGGCCATGGCCGTTCAGGGTGTAACGCTCGCACAACTCCACGAACTTACGGTTACAGAAACCATAAAAGCGCTCCACGACGGTCAATTCACGGCAGTAGAGTTGGTAGAAAATACATTGGCGCGGATCGATAAGTACGAGCATCTGAATGCATTCATCAGCATTGATCGAGAGGGCTCTCTAGTAGCAGCGCACGCGGTGGATGAGGCACGTGAGAGCGGCTTGCCGTTAGGGCCCCTGGCTGGCGTGCCCCTTGTGATCAAAGATAATATCAACACCGCCAACCTCCCCACTACGGCCGGCACCCCAGCACTCGAAAATTTTCAGGCATCAACCCATGCGCCTGTCGTACAACGCTTAGTGGATGCCGGTGCAATCATTATTGCTAAAACTAATATGCACGAACTTGCTATGGGTATCACCAGCGACAACGCTCATTTTGGGCGAGTTGCCAATGCCTATAACCCCGACCGTTTTTCAGGTGGATCAAGCGGAGGTACGGGTACGGCCATTGGTGCTCGCCTGGTCTTGGGCGGATTGGGCTCCGATACTGGCGGCTCCGTGCGCATTCCATCAGCCCTCAATGGAATTGCTGGGTTGCGCCCAACCATTGGCAGCTACCCTAGCGCTGGTATCGTCCCGATCTCATCGACTCGGGATACTGCTGGACCCATGGCCCGTACGGTAGGCGATCTCATATTATTGGATAACGTTATTACCGGCTACGATCAATCTATTAAAGGGTACGAGCTTGCATCAGTTCGTCTCGGGTTGCCTAGCGAGCTATTCTGGAGTGACCTGGAAATAGAAACGCGGCTGATGACGGAAAGCCTCCTGGAAAAACTGCGAGCAGCCGGTGCCGAAATTACCATAGTACCTATAGAAGGCCTCGTAAAAATTGCGGCAAATGCAACGGAATCCGTAGCCTACGAGGCAAAAAGAGAGTTAGCTCGCTACTTACAAAAGTTCAATACCAGCGTAAGCCTTGCAGACCTTGCTGATCAGATTGCAAGCCCGGATGTGCGCTCTTTCCTCGGAGTAAGGCTATCTGGGGAAGATCCCGTTTATGCCGAAGCATATCGGGAAATGATGGAGGTTCAGCGCCCAGCCCTACAAGGCGCTTATCGTGCAGCGTTTGTTAACTATGAACTGGATGCCTTGATTTTTCCGACTACGCCACTCCCAGCCCGTTCGTTCTCAGAGACCAGGGAGCTTATGCTAAACGGGAGAGCGGTTCCAACGTTTCCCACCTACGTCCGCAACACGGCACCTGCCACTATCGCTGGGCTGCCTGGCCTCACTATCCCCATCGGCCTGACATCAGAAGGGCTTCCGGTCGGAATCGCTCTGGATGGACCACCCTTTAGCGACCGAAAATTACTTGCGATTGGATTGTCTATCGAGACACTAGTGACCCGAATACCCCCTCCCAATTAGTGGTTAGAAGTACCCAGGCGAAAACTAATTTTTTGCGATCAAAGTCGCCCTACAATCGAGAACCAAATTGAAAAGCAGTTGGTAGCTACAACATCAGGCCGCAATCGCAGATTCAGAGACCTCAGGCTCACGAACAGAATCGACCATCTCGCGGGAAGCAGGGCTCGGCGGTTTACAAAAAGGCGTCAAAGATAGGGCAACGCCAAAATTTAGCAGCATTCCAAGTGTACCAATACCCTGGGGACTGATTCCGTTTTTAAATACACCGAATGTCCATGGACTCATGCCGCCATACACGGAAGCAATAATATAGAAGGCGGTAAAACCGATGCCCACCACCATACCCGCAACCGCCGGTACCGTACCGACGCGTTTACTAAAAATACCCAAAACGATGGCCGGGAAAAAACTTGCGGCGGCAAGACCAAAGGCAAAAGCAACTACCTGACTAACGAAACCGGGCGGATAAATCCCAAAAAAGCCCGCAATTATCACCGCAACACCGATAACCAGGCGACCCATTAGTAACCGCTGTTTCTCGTTAGCGGCAGGATTAATCAAGCGAAAATAAATATCATGGGCAACACTGGATGAGATCACCAGCAGCAGCCCGCTTGCAGTTGAAAGGGCTGCCGCTAGTCCGCCAGCAGCAAGCAGGGCAATAATCCAAGTGGCAAGCTCTGCCATCTCCGGGGTAGCCAATACGATGATATCGCCATCCGGTCCTGACAGCCCCATAGCGCGGAGAATTTCACGCCCGTCTTCACCTGATAAACCGTCGGTATCTAACCACTGCTGGTGCTGGCTTTGGACTTCATCTAATTCTGCTTGACTCAAGGAACCGTTGCGAAAGATCTCGTTGTCATCGGTTCCTGAGTAAAGTACCTCACCGTCACCGTCATCGAACCATAGAATTAAACCGGTATTTTCCCAGTTCTCGAACCAAGCTGGCAAAGTTTCCTCGGTCTCGCCATTAAGGCTTTGGATCATAAAATAACGAGCAAATGCTGCTGTTGCCGGCGCTGTCATGTATAACAAGGCAATAAAAAAGAGTGCCCAGAATGCACTCCAACGGGCGGCCCGTACGTTACGTACTGTGTAGAAACGGACAAGGACATGAGGTAACCCGGCAGTTCCGACCATAAGCGCTAGCGTTACCAAAAAAACGTTTGCCTTGTCCCAAACCCCCACAAAGGCCTGCGTGTACCGATTAAACCCGAGATCGGTTTGAATTTCGTTCAGTCTGTCAAGAAAATACACCAGCTGACCATCAGAGAATTCAGGCTGTAGTGACGCACCTAAACCAACCTGTGGCACAGGTATCCCGGTCAACTTAATACTGATAGCAATAGCAGCGATAAGGAATGATGTGATCAGCACCCAATACTGGGCAACCTGGGTCCAGGTGATCCCCTTCATACCGCCTAATGTCGCATAAACAAAGACAATGGCCATTCCAATAGTGACACCAACATTTATATCCACCTCTAGAAATCGACTAAAAACCACCCCTACCCCGCGCATCTGACCAGCTACATAGGTAAAACTGATAAAAATTGCACAAATTACCGCAACCACGCGTGCCAGATTGGAATCAAATCTACTTCCAACAAAATCGGGAACAGTAAAATGACCAAACTTCCGCAGGTATGGCGCTATCAGAAATGCTAGCAAAACGTATCCGCCTGTCCAGCCCATCAGGTAAACGCCGCCGGAGAATCCCATGATTGAAATCAAGCCTGCCATGGAAATAAAAGAGGCTGCGCTCATCCAGTCCGAAGCTGTTGCCATACCATTTGCTAAGGCAGGAACACCACGACCGGCTACATAAAAGCCCTGGGTATCTTGGACACGAGCCAGCCAGGCAATAGTAAGATAAACGGCGAAAGTGCCGCCGATGAAGACAAAGGTCCAGGCTTGGGTGGTCACTATTAGTAACCGCTATGGTTTCGAAGCGCTTGCAATTCCGCTTGATATTTTCGATCCAACGCGTTCATCAATAGACAATAAGCGAGTATACACAGCACAAAAATAATAATGCTGCCTTGCTGTGCAAACCAAAATCCTAAGGGAAACCCCGTAAAAGGAAGACGAAACTGATTCAGCCAATCCGCAAAAAGAACACCGCAGCCGAGCGAGGCGCAGGCCCAAACAATGAGAAGAGCAGTCACAATCTGTAAGTTCTTTCTCCAGTAGCGTCTATGGGCACTTTTAGCTTCGCGATTACCTTGATCTGGCATGTTGTCATTCTTCATATTCATGGCTGGCTTATCTATACCTATCACTGATATTGTAGCCTAACATTGCATTCTTAGTATTAATTGAAAAATCAACTTTTAGTATGCCACCCACGATCCATTAGAAAAAACTATTCGTTGAATATGGTGAGAAAAATGAAAAAATTCATAAATCTTTTTCTGCTTCTTTTGGGGGGCTTAAGTTATACGAACGTCCAGGCCCAAAAAATTATAAGCGTCGAAGATGTGCATGATTCTGTACATGCCTACCGAGCGCTCAATGAAAGAAAAATAATTAAAGATTTTGTTGAGCTGCTCTCTCTGCCAAACGTTGCGGATAATCTATCAAATATCGACAAAAATGCTGATCACATTATCCAGCTTCTGGAGAGCCGTGGATTCAGCACGAAACGCCTCACAGCAGGAGGTGCACCTTATATTTTTGCGGAACTTCAGAGCAATAAAAACAATGAAACAATCCTGATCTATGCACACTATGATGGCCAGCCTGTTATTGAAGAAAACTGGAAATATCCACCGTTCACTCCCACGGTACTTGATGCCGCTTTGGGTAGCGGCGGAAAGCCCGTTGACTGGCAATCAGATGACCAAACCATAGACCCTGAGTGGCGCCTGTACGGGCGCTCGGCAAGCGATGACAAGATGCCCATCATTGCACTTATGCACACACTCGACGCATTAAATGCAAATGGGATCCCCTTAAGTGTTAACTTAAAGTTGCTTCTAGATGGGGAAGAAGAAAAAGGCTCTCCCACGGTTGGGAAAATACTGCAAAACCACAGCGACTTGTTTGGCTCCGACCTGTTGCTATTCTGCGATGGGCCAATGCATCAATCGCGGCGCCTTCAACTTGTCTTCGGTGTACGCGGCAACACCGGTGTGGATATTACGGCCTATGGCGCAACGCGGCCATTACATTCAGGACACTACGGCAACTGGGCGCCCAACCCCATAATGCAACTTAGCTACTTGCTGACCACCATGCGAGACGAGGCAGGCCGTATCTCGATCGATGGATACTACGATGATGTGACTCCCTTGAGTAATCTAGAGCGCGCCGCAATTCTTGAAATGCCTATTTTGGACGAAAACCTTAAGCATGAACTCTCAGTTCATACCCCGGAAGGGGACGGTATACGCTTAGAGGAGCTCATTACGCTTCCCGCAATTAACGCCAGGGGGTTTATTGCAGGTGGTGTTGCCGAGAAGGGTAGAAATATCATTGTATCAACTGCTACCGTATCACTGGATTTGCGCTTGGTTCCGAAACAAAACCCCAAACAAGTGCGCTCGCTCGTCGAGTCCCATATCGTCGACCAAGGTTTTTTTATTGTCTACGAAGAACCAACTCCTGAGCTACTAAGAGCTCGGGAAAAAATTGTCAAACTGGACTGGCGTGGGGGATATCCGGCACATCGCACAGCAATAAATCACCCGGTAGCTCAGCGTTTGAAAAATATACTAACGATTGTGGCACCAGATCTTCTGTTAACCCCAACTATGGGTGGAAGCTTGCCCTTGTACGAATTTGGTACACGACTTACAACCCCCATAATTATCCTTCCCTTAGCTAATCACGATAATAACCAGCACGCAGAAAATGAAAATGTTCGGCTGGCAAATGTTTGGGACGCCATCGCTATCTACGCAATCATTCTGGCAGCCTATGGAAACCCCGGCCAGACCTCCTAAGATGAAAAAACTTCAGGATCTATAGGCAACTCGACTTCCTGACGAAGCTCAGCCGAGCGATCCATCGCCATAGTTAACAAAAGGTTCCGGTGCCCATCCTCTGCCGAAGCGTGCGGCGTTTCAGCTCCCATCATGATGCGACTAAACCAAGACATGGTTTCTTCCCTCATTGGACCCCATAATTGATGATTCCAAATGTCTCCTGGGGGGTAACTCGTAAGAAAGTCTACATGTCGCTCCATCGGAGGCTCATAGCTATCGGTAGTATATCCGGCCGGCAAAGAATCCTCCGTTGCAAGTACTAGGTCTCTGTGGGTATCTTCCACATCGATAACACCCTTTGTACCCACAATAGCAATCTCAAGACCATACACAGAGCCTGGCCACACAGTGGGCAAACACCAGCTTATATTCATAGAGAAAATAGTGCCGTCGTCCATCGTGAAGAGTCCGAAGGTGGAGTCTTTGGTTCCTAATTCAGCCAGCACCCTTTCAGTGGATCGCGCATAAACTGAAACCGGCACTTTCCCCCCCATCAGCCACAAAGACATATCCAAACTGTGGGTACCCGAAACCACCATCGGGGTCAGTCCCTTCCTTTTCGTTGTTTTAGCGAGTGTAGCCAGTGGCACCATTCGATTCATCATGGCTCTTGTTATAACCGAATGTATCTCTCCTAATTGGCCATTTGTGACTCTCTCTTTAATAGTTAAAAAACGACGCCGGAACCGCTGAGTGTAGCCTACACACGCATCAATGCCAGCCTCCTCGACTGCCTTGAGAATCTGTCTGGATTCCAATGCATCGGCCGCAAGGGGCTTTTCAATAAAAAGCTTATGCCCACTATCTGCGGCCTTCAATGCTGGAGCGGTATGCCGATTCTCATCCGTCAGTACCATTACAGCATTAACCTCAGATCTATCAAGGAGCTCCTCAAAATCAGTGGTAAAAAAATCTGCGGAAGTCTCCTCTGCAAGCTGCTTTCCAAGTGTGCTGTTGAGATCGCACAGTCCAAGCCACTCAATGCCAGGATACTGCCTTGCAAAATTTGCCCTAATGCGGCCCGTGGTCCCGCAACCAATTATGGCAAGACGAATATTCTCAATGGTACTAGCCATGTACTCCCCCATTTGAATTATGGTCGTTCCTCTTGAAAATGCCGTCATAAAAAGTATAGAGCACGACCAGTAACAAAATTGTCCCTAACTTCCTATCCCAAAGCACATTTAAAATCCCCACATCCTCAAAAACTAACAATGCTCTACGGAGATTCTCATCTGCCAGAGGACCTAGAATCACGGCCAGCACCAACGGTGCAAGCGGAAAACCAAAACGGTGCAGGATATAGCCGAAGATACCGGAAAATAGCATCACGTAGACATCAAAATAATTAAGGTTGACGGCGAAAGACCCAATAACACAAATCGGTAAAATTAATGGCATTAGCAGAGCCCTCGGAAGACTAAAAAGTTTAACGCAGGGCTTGATCAACAAAACCGCCATTCCGTACATGAAAAAATTTGCAATAATCAATCCTATGTAGATATAAAAAATTAGGCCTGGATTTTCCGTTTGAATCAATGGGCCGACTACTACATTTTTAAGCTCCAACGCGGCAAGTACTGCTGCTGCAGCTGCATTACCAGGAATGCCCAAGGCGAGCGTAGGCAACATTGAGCCGCCCACGTTAGCATTATTAGCTACCTCTGCAGATATGATCGCCTCGTAACTGCCCTTTCCCCACTTTGCCTTCTCTTTCTGGCTCGCCCTGCGACGACCGACGTCATAGGAGAAAAACGAAGCAATATTAGCGCCTGCCCCCGGAATGGCACCGATAGCAGTTCCAATCAGTCCCGACCTCAAGCTCACCCGCGCATACCGGCGTAATGTTCTAATTGACGGCAACACCCTCCCGACCTCCGAAGGAATTGTGGCTGGGCTCTTCTGAGGAAGAACGCGAAGAATCTCTGCCAGGCCAAATAATCCGATGAGCACCGGTATAAAGTTAATGCCATCACCAAGGGCAAATGATCCAAATGTAAATCTCGAAACACCATGGATAGGGTCAAGACCGACAAATGCAACCAAAAGTCCGACCCAACCCGAAATCCATCCCTTTATAGGCATATCCGTAGAAGACATGGAGCCACAGACCGCGATACCCCAAAGTGATAAAAGAAACATCTCCCAGGATCGAAATTGAAGCGCAAAAAATAAAACCGCGGGTATGAATGCAATGAGAAGAATAATCCCGACCCAGTTCCCTATGAAGGATGCGGCAAGCGCAGTCCCCAGTGCGAGCCCGCCCTCCCCCTTTCTTGCAAGGGCGTGGCCCTCGATCATGGTTGGAACTGAATCTGGTGTGCCCGGTATATTAATTAGAACAGCCGAAATGGCCCCTCCAAAAACACTGCCCGTATAAACTCCCAGCATAAACATGATTGCCACGGCCTGAGTCATTCCGACCGTTAAACCTACCAGTAACGTCATGGCCATAGTCGTGGAAAGACCCGGCATAGCCCCCCAAAAAATACCAAGCGTTACACCCAGCAGACAAACCACCCACAACCAGGGCGTCTGTGCAATAAAGGCTAATTGCTCTAAAATCTGCCCCAAGATTGCCGCTGACATAACGCTAGAATGCCTCGGGCATAATCATCCCAAAGCCATACCGAAAAACTGAGACAAGAGCCTCGATCATGATCAGAGAAACAAAACCGCACCGAACTAGCGATTTCTTCCAGAAAATCCACAGGGTCATACTGACAACGAGAATAGAGATAATTTCATAGCTCGTAATCTCAAAATCAAAGAAAAAAACAGGGACCCTGAAGTCAAAGCTCAAGACAGCAACTAAAAAAACATACAGAAAAACCATGCCTACTAAGATCAAAGTGCGATGCCCCTCCTGATTTACGGCGTAATTTTTCAAATGGCGGGCCAGCCCTCCCAAACTATCCCTAAAACTACCTTGTCGTAACGCCTTAATGCCCAGACCTACCGCCATGAAAAACAGTGTCAGGCTAACTATGAACGGGAGCATACCGGGTGCTGTGTAAATACTACCCGGCACCTCCAAGCGCAGGGACAAGAACATGAAAGTTATCGCGAGAGCACCTACCACTACAGCGCTGACAAAGTCCTTTCCTGTCTCGGCTTTTCTCTTTGAGTGATCGTCCACGGGCCCCACTGAAAACAAGCTACGGATTATGGGTAAGAGGCGTATAGTCTGACGGGGGCCACCAGAGATCAAAATCTTTAGTCTCAGGGAGGCCCAATTCCGTAGTTGTTCTGGCGCCAGGAACCCCGAGTTCCTCAAAGATCGTTGCAGTAATCACCTCTAATTCTGCTGCCCTGCGATCTGCTCTCTCTCCCACCATGACATCAACAAAGATATTTCTCTGCCGCACAACTTCCTCAAACGTTGATGACTCTACAGCCGAAAAAAAGGCTTCTTCTATTGTCCGAATGACCTCTATCGGTGTATCGCGGCGAACCCCGATGGTGTAGGGCCCATTTAGGGGCAACCGATCTCTAATCTGCGGTATAAAATTGCCGACGGTAGGAATGACTTTGCCCGTTGCAGTCACAATGTCAGTGGTACCAGTCTGTATGAGCGGAACAAGATTACCCGAATCGATAAGGTGGATATGTTCGTGCACGCCGCCTCCGGCAATATCAACCTCACCATTCAAGCCCGCCAAGGTGGCAACTTGACCTCCTGCGTATGGTACATACTTCAAATTCAGGCCGGCTGCCTGGGCAATAATTGCCGCCATTTCATGCACCTGCCCACCCGCTCCTGAAGTAGAGATGGTCAATTCATTCAATTCTTGTCTAGCCGCCTCCACCAGGTCCTGAAAACTTTGGAAAGGCGAATCCGGTCGAACAGACCAGCTACCAATACCGTAAGCTGCCTGCATAAAATACCAGTCGGCCCAAGGTCGGGTATCAACGCCACCTACAATCCGTGCATATTTATTAAAATTTGAGGCACCAAGTATCGTATAACCGTCTGGCCTTTTGTTTAGTACATACCGTGTGGCTAGGGCTCCGGAGGCACCCGTACGGTTTGTGACATTGATAGTCCACCCCGTAGACCGTGACATTTCCGTAGCCAGCGCCCGAAGCACAGTATCTGTGCCACCACCAGGCGCATACATGACAACCATATTGATGGGTCGCTCCGGCCAGTCCGCACGCGCGCTACTCAATAGAAACGCTACAACAAAAAACAATGCTACAAATGAGGTTAAACGGCTCATGCAATGAATGATCTGCTAGTCACTCATAGAATGCAATGTTGAAAAATTGGGTACTTACAGCTTCAGTTTCTAGTATTTAGAATTCAGCTAAAAGTATTCTAGGGCTGCAAAAGATAGGAAAATTTTAAAAATAATTGCTCGCCATCTCGGTCCAAGTCAGTAGTACGAATAACCTCCTTTCCATTCTCTGTGTCGATTAGCTGAAAGTTACTGGAGTTAGAGTTGTAGCCCAAATAGAGCGCTGACCATGGGTTTATTACATAACGAAACAATACATCAAAGTTCATATTTTCCTCTCGCTTTAAAGAAGTCAAAGCAGTAGGGTCGGTTTTCTCATGTTGAGCAATAAAACGTAAAGAAAATTCTTTTGTGAATTGGTAGTTCCATCGGGTCCTAACAATCCGGTTAGAAAAAATGCTTCCTGCTCCATTTCGATCCGTGAGCTCAGTAAGTAAATAAGTTGTATCAATGCGGAAACTATCTGATGGCTTCCAATTCACTTCGATCTCAGTATTGGCAGTATTTGCAAGAGTGGGGTCGGTGCCCGATATTGGCCTCAAATTGATTGTTGTTCCAGACTCAAACTCAGCGCTAAAGCTTACCTTTGCAAACATTTCTGTTTCAAATCCCAAAGACCATCTATCCTGGGCATAATCGCGGCTCCCTATAAGGCCAGAAAAATCCTGCGGCCGGAGTCTCTCTCGAGTCTGGTCGTATTCGATTTCAAACTCGGTATCCGCAGCCCACTCCCAACTGAAGGATGGGGTAACCTGCGAAAATATCCGGGTACCGCTTTGGTCCTCAATACGATTCACAAATAAAGTCGGCCCCCATTTATTTAGCCGCATAGCCCTAGGCCAAAAATCGTATGAAAGACGGGCATGGGTTGATTGCGAATCTGGTGAGTCGTCTCGAGAAAAATATCCTAGCTCAGCCTTGAAGTCCTCGCTGGTATCTAACCGGTGAGCGTGAACGTTAAAACTACGGCCGGAGCGGTCAAAACGAACACTGGACATTGTTCCATCGAGCTCTGTGCCGTTCTGGAGCTGTGTATCAGTATTAATAAGTTGCACCTGACTTGTCCAATTCGGGGTCAGCTTGAAACGACTATCTAAACTTATAGCTGTGTTGGAGGCATTCCCGAATTTCCTGTTAGTCAGTAGAGCACCAACACTGGACTGCTCGCCAATATCCCGATACACCCGCATGATACGTACATCCGCTGATTGTCCACCCAGTGGGTCTCCAAGAGGACGGTTCTGGCCGGGCGCCTCATCGTCCATCAACATAGCCCCAAATCCCCACGGGCCTTGCTTACCGGTGAACCTTACTCCTGCCTGCGGGTCTTTGATGCGACGCGTAAAAACTAGCCTCCTTTCTGTAGAAAAATAATCAGAGTTTTCCAAGAAGAATGGGCGACGCTCCGGAAAGCGTACCTCGAAGCGCTCGTTGACTGTAACTTGCGGTTGGTCAGACTCCACCTGGCTGAAGTCCGGATTGATCGTTGCATCCAACACCATGCTGTCACCGAACACAAATTTGGCATCCAACCCGAAATTGTCTTCGGTATCCTTTGTGAAACCTGGGCCATCTTTAGCCTTAGGGTCCAGTACCTCAAAATCTCGCACAAACGCAAACGGGACTAGCTGAATATTACGCCCCGGCGAAACACCATCCATGCCAACCAAAGTCGCAACTTGGTTAAGTCGACCCTCAATAGACCGTGAATACGCAGGCCAAAAACTATTTTCGCTTAATCGGACAATTTCGCGCTCAACCTGAATCCCCCATACCTGCTCATCCGATTCACTAAAACGAAGAGAGCGAAAGGGAATCTCAAACCGGACCATGAAACCCTGATTCGTCAACCTACCCTCGCTGTACCAAACGGACTCATAGGAAGTATCCATGCGACCACCCTCCCTCCATCGGGCATCCTGTTGCACTCCAAATGGATTGGCGCGGAACATATAGGCTGTTCGTTGATCATTGAAGGTATCAATGGTGACACCAATTTTATCGTCATCCCAAATAATTTCACGTGGTGACAGATTTGCTCGCACGTTATGGGGTTCGTCATCGAATGCTAGAAAAACAACATAAAAATTGAGCTGGTCATAGGCAACGTAAGCCTCTGTCCTCTGAGCTGAAGGCTCTCCATCATCAGGCTCTCTTTGCACGAACCCATCGATCCTGGTCATCATGCCCCGAATCTCTTCGCTTGGCTTCATGCCGCTAAAGTCTTCCAAAGTAGGCGGGCGCTCCACTAAAGGAATCTGCAGGGATCCCTGAGAAAAGACCAGACCCGTCGCCCACGGCCCGGACATGACTACCCACAACCCAAGCACCCTAATAATCCTTAGCAAAATTCCTCTCCAATTCCTTCAAAATACTACTCTCAGGGAAAGTCTAGGCCTATAGACCCTCCTACCCCGGGATCCCTCTCACGAAAAGGCAGTCATAGGATTTACTGAAAATTCCTTGGTGGCGCACACTGCCCTAAATTTTGATCGGTGACTCTCTTGTCTATCCGCCTGACGCTCTCCCTTGTGCCGAACGTATTCTAAAAATACGCCTACCAGTATGCAATAGTCATTACGGTGCAAAATTACGGAAATTTAAGAAAAAAACCCCCTTTTTTTCTTTAAGATGCTTCGCAACTGTAAAGGGTTACAAGATGCTCTTCATTTTGAGAATAACGGTAGGCCGATTGGGAATAATGGTAGGCCGAGCCGAGGGCTGGAATGATCTGATAGAATCAGTCGCCCTTTTTTTGGGGCCGGCATAGCTCAGTTGGTAGAGCGCATCATTCGTAATGATGAAGTCGGGGGTTCGAATCCCTCTGCCGGCACCGTTTCTGGAGGTTCATAATGCAAATGGTTAAGGTCGCGCTCGGTATAACAACACTTGTTCTTGTGATGCCCACATTAGCGCATCACAGTGACTCTGGTTACGACCATGAAAGCCTGGTTGCCTTCCAAGGCACAGTAAATCGATTCGTTTGGAGAAACCCGCACGTCGCTATTTTCGTTGAAACTACAAATGAGATAGGCCAGACAATCGAGTGGGCCATCGAAACTGGTTCCACGCCCATTATGAGAAGAAGCGGCTGGACGCGAGATTCCTTAGTGCCGGGCGATGAAGTATTTATTAGAGCTCACCCCGAAAGGGACTCTGGCCGCAACCATGCGCTACTGCTATCACTTGAGAGAAGTAACGGAGAAACCCTTGCGCAGGTGGAGGGAGATGACGTGGAAAGTACTTTCAGCACTTCAGATGTGTCAGGTGTGTGGAAGGGCCTTAGTACCCCAGCCGCAATCTTCGGGCGAAATCTCAGCAAACATCCATTAACTGAAAAAGGCGCTACTGCCAAAGCCCAATACGACCCACTGAGGGACAGCCCAGAGGCTGAATGCATAGCGGTTCCCTCACCAAGAATAGTCACTGCCAGCGTAGTCTACCTCACTGAAATCGAGCTCCACGAAAACAGCGCTGTCATCAAAAATGAATTCTTTGATGCAGAAAGAACTGTGTTTATGGATGGACGCGAACATCCGGAAGATGGAGAGCGAACAAATCAAGGTCATTCCATTGGCTGGTGGGAGGAAAGCACACTTGTTGTGGATACTACTCACTTTGAGGACCACCCTTCGGGTAACGGGCCTGGTGTTCCTTCTGGCGCCCAGAAACATGTTATTGAGCGATATGCATTGGGCGAAGGTGGCAAACGGTTAATTATCAATATTTTTCTAGAAGATGCCGAGTACTTGGCTGAACCTTTCACTGGAGTCGTTGAATGGAATTACCGGCCGGACCTTGAGTTATTTAGATACAACTGTGACCCGGAACTATCTAAACAATTTTTGCTCGAATAGAAGAAGTCCTTTTTATTCAATGGCCTCTTGAGCATGGGCATAATTACGCCAAACGATCAGGAGGTTTCGCAACTAGAGGGTGTCCATCTCTATCATGCAGGTATGTCCAATTGCTCCATGAGGGTTCGCATGACCCTGCACGAAAAGGGAGTCAAGTGGACGAGCCATCACCTTGATTTACTGCGCGAAGAAAATATCACCCCAGAGTACTTCGCAATTCACCCCAAAGGACTCGTACCTACACTAATACATAATGGTACTGTCATCATAGAGTCAACTGACATAATCCACTACCTAGATGAAACCTTCCAAGACCCCCCTCTAAAACCGAACGATAGCAAGGAAAGAGCAAAGGTCTTTCAGTGGCTTGAGCGAGCTGCAAACAATCACATGTTTGTCAAAACCTATATGTTCGGTAACCTAGTTGGTACCAAATATCGAAAAGGAAAACTTAGTCTCGCTCAATACCGGAAGCTGCAGAAAAACCGAGAACTGCTAGCCTTTCACGAACAGAACTCGTCTCCAAAAGGATTATCCAGAAAGTCTTTGTTTACAGCAGAAAAAGTAATATGCGATTGCTTTCAGAAGCTAGATAACGCCCTTGGTGGGCAAAAATGGATAACCGGAAAAACGTTTTCGCTTGCTGACATCGCATGGGTTCCACTGTATGTCACCCTCAACAGTGCCGGCTTTCCATTTAACGATTATAAAAATGTAAATAGGTGGAAAAAAATAATTCAGAAACGCCCCAGTTATAGTAGGGCCATTCTTCAGTGGCTACCGAAAGGCCTAATGGCCGACAATTAATTAAAAGACTCTACCCAGGTGACTGGTCACGCACCTGAATCACAACCTCAATGCCAATCTGTTCCGTTCCAGGTGGCAGCTCCCTCTTAACATCCAATGACAATCCTTCCATTGGGATATCAGTCAACTCCCCTGTGTCTACATTAAAAAAATGATGGTGAGGCAGGATAGTTGGGTCATAAAACCGTCGCTCTGGATCCACGTTAACCGTCCGAACCAATCCTTTCTCGCAAAAAAGGTTCAGCGTATTATAAACGGTAGCCTTCGATATACGAGATCCAGCGGTACGAGTAGCTGTAATAACTTGCTCGGCCGATAGATGCTGGGGTTTAGAGAAAATCACCTCTCCAACATCCAAGCGCTGAGAGGTGGGTATCACGCCATGCCGGCCCAAAAATTGTCCAATCTCATCTCGCGTCACAAAGGTAAACCTTTTAAATCAGGCCCTTGCAGAGTATACCCTGAGGTGTCCGTGGATAGTACCACCAACCACCCAGTTGGTGCGGCAACCTTAGCTAGTCCTAGCAGAAACCTGTCTTTTAGGGTCAGTCGGTCACTTAAGGCCTCTACTCTGAATTGGAATCCTTTAACTCGACTTTGATGTCTTCCATCAAACTGGGCCGCTCTGTTGGAATCGTAAGTTCCAGCGTAGAGGTTTCGATAACCCGTGGATAGTGATTATCGTGTCGCTCCACATCTCCAGTTTCCCAGAATGGATCAATCTCCACCGATGCAATCTCCTTATCACGGATTATTCTCGAGCTAATTTTGTTGGTATTCCTTGCCCAGATTTCTGCCGGCAACGTCAGGGCCTCTTTTTGACCATCAAGATATTCAATACTCAAGATGATTGGCATCACTAGGCCTCCCTTATTAGTAAAATCCAATTGATAGATATAATCATTTACCTCCAGTAGTTCCCGCTCGTAGTCTTCTAAATTATCTAACATATTGTTGTACTGATTCCGGTCCTTATTAGTGACGGTAAATGCATCGTACTCATTATAAAAATCCTCTAACTCTGGATGTCGGCCAAGCATGAACTCAATATCACCATTATTAGCACGTACTCGTGATAGTGGTTCGCGCATTTTTTCCTTTGCCTGCCATGCCTTTTCAATCTCTGGATCCTTGGTGTCGATGCGCAGACGGGTCACTTTGTCCAACGCTATATCGACATGGTCAGT
This sequence comes from uncultured Gammaproteobacteria bacterium, assembly GCA_964465375.1. Lineage (GTDB taxonomy): Bacteria > Pseudomonadota > Gammaproteobacteria > Steroidobacterales > Rariloculaceae > CAJWKT01. Next base: position 16,272 of record CAYXIJ010000015.1, read on the forward strand.
ACTATAAAACCAACCATTCCAGAACCAGTCCAAATCTATACCAGACACATCTTCCATGGTGCGAAAAAAATCTGTTGGCATCGGCCGTTTAAACATCCAGCGCCTGGCGTATTCCTTGAATGCGCGATCAAATAATTCCCTTCCTAAAATAGTTTCGCGTAAAACCACCAATGCTGCCGAGGTTTTTGTATAGGCATTACCGCCTCTGTTGATGAGCGAGTCAGCACTGGTCATGATCGGCATTTGGCGCGGACTAGTCATTTGAGAAATTGCAGCCCGCGGTCCCCCTCTTCCGGACGGATAATCCTCCTCCCATTCCTCCAGCGCCAGATAACCGATAAAGGTGTTCATGCCTTCGTCCATCCAGCTCCAGTGCCTTTCGTCAGTATTAATGATCATCGGAAAATAGTTATGCCCTACTTCATGAATAATCACACCAATAACTGCATACTTTAATTGTCTAGTGTAGGTCTGCTCACCATCATCATTTTTAGTTGGACGTGTATGCGTAAAGGCGATCATGGGGTATTCCATGCCACCGGTCGCTCCATTTACTGAAAGTGCAACCGGGTAGGGATAGGGAAATGTAAAACGACTATAGGTATGCAGCGTATGGACAACAGACTGAGTCGAATAAGTACCCCACAATGGATTGGCCTCTTTTGGGTAATAGGACATAGCCATAATGGTATGGTCTTGTCCATTCATTCCTTTTTGGGTCACTCCCATGGCGTCCCAGATAAATTTTCTAGAGCTGGCAAAGGCGAAATCCCTTACCTGGCTTGCGGAATATTTCCACGTACGGTACTCGTCGTCCTTGCTACTTTCATTATCCAGTGCCTCGTCCGGGGTAATAATCATCACGGGCTCATTGGCTACTCTTGCCCTCTGGAGACGCGCTTGCTGGGTGGCTGTCAAGACATCCTGAGGATTCTGGAGCTCACCAGTTGCCGCTACCACATGATCCGCGGGAACCGTCAACTCGACATAAAAATCTCCGAACTCCAGCGTAAATTCTCCTGCCCCTATAAACTGCTTGTTGAGCCAGCCATGGGCATCCGTATAGGCTGCCATGCGCGGATACCACTGAGTAATCTGATATAAATCATTATCATCATCTGGAAAATACTCGTAACCATTGCGACTCCCGGTTGCAACACTAGTTATCCTAAATGACCAATCAATATTCAGTACAAAACGGGCATTTGAAATCAAAGGTTCCGGTAAATCTATCCGCATCATAGTCTTGATAACAGTAAACGGAAGATCATTTCCAGCGTGATCTCGCACCGATTTTATATTTAATCCACCGTCAAAATTATAAGCTTCATATTCGGCGCGAAAGCGTCTCATGCTTGTCTCGGTAAGGCTGCCTGTTGTTCTTGTTAGATTGAAGTCGGAATGGCTGTCAAATTGATTTTGATCTAACTGCAACCAGAGATACCCAAGTTCGTCCGGAGAATTGTTGTGGTAAGTCAGGGTTTCCGAGGCGGTAATTTCTCGTGCTGATTCGTCTAGTCGTGCTCTAATTTCGTAATCAGCCCGCTGCTGCCAATATTGACTGCCCGGCGCACCACTTGCTCGGCGCTCCTGCGAAGGAGTCGGCCAGATCTCATCCAGCTGCCGAAACTTGTCTGAATGCTTTTGTTCTTGTGCTGCCGAATCTCCAATAGGACCGAATAATCCAGAAATCAAAAAGATAAGTGTTGCAAGCCTAAGCATCGAATTACCCCCCACTACATTTGCATAAAAGACAAAGAAAAAAATATCTATCTTCTTAAAAAGATGATCGCTAATATTCCACCAACTACTCTCAATGGCTGTATCAATTACGGTCTCACTAAAGTAAGCCTACTCCCAATCTCTGGGCCGAAATCAAATGAATTCTCCGCACCTTACAGCCCGGATTTTTTATTTCTTATCGTTAACGACTACCTTTTTTCTTTTTGGTCGCATTCTTCTTGGTTGCGACTTTTTCGGTCCTTGGTTTTTTTGGGACCTTTTTTTTGCTTACATTTTTCTTAGTCTTAACCTTTTTGCTCTTGGTCCTTGGTTTTTTTTGGACCTTTTTTTTGCTTAAACTTTTACTTTTACTAGCCGTATAAGCCTTAGAGTTTTCAGACCCTCTGGCTTTCGGATAACTCTGCAGCAAAGAATCGAGCATGAGCAAACCAGCTCCAATTGTGATCGCAGAATCAGCTACATTAAAGGCAGGAAAATATGACCCCCTGTAGTGAACGCGAATAAAATCTACTACGTGGCCTAATAGAATCCTATCAATTACATTACCAAGGGCGCCCCCCATCACCAAAGAGAGAGCTGCCGCGAGCAAATATTGCCCTTTTGAGGGAAGGCTCCTTATCCAAAAAAAAATACCGGCGCTAACCGCAAATCCAACGAGGATAAAAAACCACCGTTGCCAACCGGAGGCATCACTCAACAAACTAAATGCAGCTCCCTCATTGTGTAGCCGCATAAAATCCAGTACCGGCAGAAGTACAACGGACTCAAATTCATCCAGACGCGCAGTAATCATGCTCTTGGTCCACTGGTCCAGTGCAATAACCGCTCCGGCTAATAACAACCACCTAGAGCCACCTTTGTACAGATAGGACGGACCTAGAAGATTACTCATGCGTAAACTCGCCTCTCATCTTGTCCCTCTACATTACCTACGCACCGCTGGCAAAGTTCTGGGTGATCAGTATTGTGGCCTACATCAATGCGCCGATGCCAACAACGTACACATTTCTTGGCTTGACTGGGACTCACCTTTAGCCAGAAATGCACTGCATCTGGCTCTCCCACTGATACAGCATTTTCGGGTCGCTCATTATCGGAATACACACTTACCTCAGAGGTAATAAAAATAAAACGTAATTCCTCATTTAGCATCAAAAGTGTGTCTTTCAGAGGCTTCGGGCAATAGAGACTAACTTCGGCATCTAGGGACGAGCCAATCTCACCTGCCATTCGTAAAATTTCAATTTCCTTCGAAACACCCTGCCGAACTTCCAGTAACTCTGACCAATCAACGGGCTCCCGACCAGAAAACGTAGGTACCTCTGCCCAAGTCGAAAGAAAAACAGAGTTGCCCCTCTTACCGGGAAGTTCGTGCCATATTTCCTCAGCAGTAAAACTCAAAATTGGCGCTAACCATCTAACCATTGCCTCAGCGGTGTAATACATGGCCGTCTGAGCAGATCGCCTCGCAACACTGTTGGGGGGTGTAGTGTAAAGACGATCTTTAATAACATCGAGATAAAAGCCACCCATCTCGACAACACAAAAGTTGTACACTTTGTGATAAATATGATGAAAATCAAAATTTTCGTAGGCCTCCAGTACTGTCTTTTGAAGGGCGCTCACTTCACCCAATACCCACCGATCCAGGGATACCATTTCCTCTAACGACACATCACTGGTGCGTGGCTCAAAATCATGCAAATTGCCAAGCAAAAAGCGCTGCGTATTACGCATACGCCGGTAGGCGTCGGAAATACGCTTTAGGATTTCCTGAGAAACACTCATCTCGGTCCGATAATCTGTTGCTGCAACCCAAAGTCTCAGAATATCTGCCCCTAAAGTTTTATAAATTTTCTGAGGCTCAATTACGTTACCAAGCGATTTCGACATTTTATGGCCCTGTTCATCTACGGTGAATCCGTGCGTCAAAACTTCCTTGTATGGTGCGCGGCCGTACATGCCTACTGATGTAACAAGGCTCGATTGAAACCAACCCCTATGTTGATCAGAGCCTTCTAGGTACAGGTCCGCGGGCATGGAAACCTCATCTCGCAAAGTGCTAACCACATGGTGACTGAAGCCTGAATCCAACCAAACATCCATGACATCCGTGGTCTTTTTGTATTGGGCGGCCTCCTCACCGAGCAAATCAACAGGATTTAAATCGAACCAGGCGTCGATTCCCTTTTTTTCAACGCGCTCTGCAATTTTTAGTGCCAATGCAGGCGTATCTGGGTGTGGCTCGCCAGTTTCCTTTTGTATGAAAAGCGTAATTGGTACTCCCCATGTTCTCTGCCTAGAGATACACCAGTCAGGCCTATCACTTAGCATGCCCCGAATACGGTCCTCCCCCCAATTTGGGATCCACTGCACCGCCTCAACCGCCCCTAACGATCGCTTTCGCAGGTCCCCCAATTCCAGGCCTATAAACCACTGAGCAGTTGCACGAAAAATTACCGGGGTTCTGTGCCGCCAGCAGTGAGGATAGCTATGCCTTAGGATCTCTGTACATATAAGCGCACGCTGTCCTTTTAATAAGCCAACAATGTGATCCGTCACGGACCCAACATGGAGACCTTCTACAAGTGGTGTGCCAGCAACGTATTTACCCTCTCCGTTTACCGGACTCTCTGCAGGCAACTCATATTTTAGGCCTAGCGCAAAATCCTCGTGACCGTGCCCCGGAGCAGTATGCACAGCACCGGTACCGGCTTCAGTGGTCACATGCTCACCAAGCACGATAGGAACATCGCGCTCATAAAATGGATGGCGAAGCCTCAATCCTTCCAGCGCGTTCCCTTTGGCAGTCCCAAGTACCTGCCATTTTTTTGCGCCGAACCGAGCTAAGACGTCATTGAGCATTTTTGAGGCAATTAATAAGCACTCATTACCTTCACCGACATCTGTGCGCACTAGGCTGTAGCTCAGCGACTCATTCAAAGCGACTGCTTGGTTGCCGGGTAAGGTCCAAGGTGTAGTGGTCCAGATAGGCACGGATAGTCGGTCTTCACCAGAAAGCTCTGGATCCAAACCCATGTGCTCTAAGAACACCTCCTTTCCCGGCACCTCAAAACGAACATCGATCGCTGGGGAATCTTTTTCTTCATACTCGACTTCTGCCTCAGCCAGAGCCGAGCAGCAATCCGTACACCAATGTACCGGCTTCAAGCCTCGGTAAACACTGCCTTTACCAAAAAGCTTTGCAAAGGCTCTAAGCTGTTCTGCTTCATAGCGTGGATCCATTGTGAGATAAGGGTTCTCCCAATCTGCAAGGGCCCCTAAACGCTTAAGATCCGCGCGCTGCCCCTTGACTTGAGCGAGGGCAAAATCGCGGCACGCATTGCGAAACTCATTGGCATCTAATTTTTCACCCGCCTTGCCCAGCTTACGCTCGACCTGATGCTCGATCGGCAATCCGTGGCAGTCCCAACCTGGAACGTAGGGTGCGTCAAAACCGGACAGGGACCTCGACTTTATAACGATATCCTTCAGCACGTGATTGAGAGCGTGCCCCAGATGTATATTCCCATTGGCATAAGGAGGGCCATCGTGCAAAACATAACGAGGTCGTCCAGCAAATTCTCTACGAATTTGGCCATAAAGATCCTGCTCTTCCCAGCACGTAAGTATGCCTATTTCGCGCTGTGCTAGATTTGCCCTCATGGGAAAATCAGTTTTAGGCAGATTAAGGGTATCCTTATAATCAGTCATGGCATAAGACTCAGGTGATAAGTATACGTTCGCGCCTTTAGGCAGCTAATGCTTCTCTCGCCTCTGTAGCATCTTTTTGCATCTGTCTTTTCATAGCATCAAGATTCGAGAACATGCGCTCTTCACGTAATCGGCGAACAAACTGCACGGTGATATAATCTCCATAGATATCGTGATCGAAATCAAAAATAAAAACCTCTAGCAACGGCTTGCCTCCTCCCACGGTAGGACGCACCCCCACACTTGCCACCGCATCAAGAGCATTTTTGTCCACGCCAGTAACCCGAGCTGCAAAAATACCATCTATAGGTGTCTGCTGACGGTTTAGATTGACATTTGCAGTAGGAAAGCCAAGCTTCCGACCTAGGCCCAGACCGCGGATAACCCGGCCTGATATAGAGTACTCTCGGCCAAGCATCCCGCTGGCCTGTTCCATTACCCCAGCCTGCAAGGCTTCCCGAATGCCGGTGCTGCTCACCCGGCAGCCCTCCCAATAGACTGCAGGGACTACAGTAACCCCGAAACCGTATTGTTTGCCTGCAGAGCTCAAATCATCTGGCGTACCTAGCCTATTGTAAGCAAACCGAAAGTCATGCCCGACAACAACATGTGACACATTTAAAGCTTCAACCAGAAGATGGCGGATAAAGTTCTCCGGGGTAAGATCCTGTAATCCCGAAAAGCGGGCGCAGAACATTTCATCAACTCCGAGCTTATCCAGCAACTCAAACCGCTCGCGAAAACAGGTGAGTCGTGACGGCGGATTGGTTGGCGAAAAAAACTCTCGGGGTATAGGCTCAAAACACAAAACCAGGGATAGGCATCCATACTCGCTCGCTTTTACTTTAAGTTGGCGAACTATTTCCTGGTGTCCTAAATGCACCCCATCGTAGGCACCCACAGTGACAACTCGTCGCTGGGAGTCAAGATGTTTCAGGGCCCTTAGGTTTCTGTAAAGCCGCATTAGGCAAATTTCCGCAAATTAATGAACTATGTAGACGGGCCTTGATCTCTCAGCCTGAGATGCTTAGGCCTCACTCCCAGTAAATAGCAAAAGAAAAAATAGACCACCATGCCTACTAGCACACAAGCTGCAAGGGCTTGTACTCGACCAAGAAGGCTGAGCTCTATCCAAACACCTACCTGCTCACGTAACCACACAATAGACATTGTCATAAGTGCGCAGGAGATTATTACACGGAAGAACAGGCGACCCCACCCGAGCCTAGGCAAATAAACGTCTTTTGCCCGTAATGCCCGCAATAATAGCCATGCATTCAAAAAGGCAGATAGGGTAGTCGCCGCAGCTAAGCCGGCGTGTGGCGCAAAAAAACCTGACCGAACCATAGTAACTACCAAAATCACATTAAAGAACATATTAAGAACAAGAGCCATAACCGCAATACGAACCGGCGTACGGGTATCCTGACGAGCGAAAAAGCCTGCTGAAAGTACTTTAACCAAGATGAAGGCAATTAGGCCGAAGGCATACGCAATTAGACTTGCGCTTGCCATAGTCACATCTCGCTCAGTAAAGGCGCCACTAAAAAATATCGTGGTCAGCAGCGGCCCAGCTAACGCCATCAGCCCGAGAGTTGCTGGTAGTCCTATAACCAAAACTAAGCGAAGGGCCCAGTCCAAGACGCCAGAGAAAGCCTCCCCTGAACCTCTGGTATGTTGCTGAGAGAGGCTAGGTAGAATAACCGTCGCTAAGGCTACACCAAACATCCCAAGTGGAAACTCCATGAGTCGGTCGGAGTAATAAAGCCAGCTGACACTGCCGGCAATCAGAAAAGATGCGACTAACGTATCAAAAAGTATATTTATCTGTGCCACTGAGGAACCAAAAATAACCGGTCCCATAAGTTTTAAAATTTTCCGGACACCATCGTGAGCCCAGCCCCAGCGAGGTCGGGGCAACAATTTTAGGCGCACAAGAAATACAGCCTGAAACATAAGCTGAATGACGCCAGCTACAAAAACCCCAGCAGCAAGACCTATAGCTGGGCGGGCCATATCTGGCGCTACCCACCCAGCAAAACCAATTAACACTAGGTTAAGAAGTACCGGTGTAAAGGCCGGTACCGCAAATTTTTGATACGAATTTAAGATGGCACCACAAAGCGCAGTTAAGGAGATAAAAAAGATGTAGGGAAAGGTAAAACGGAGCATGTCCCGCGCAAGACCGTAGCGCGGCCCCTCGTCAAGAAAGCCTGGTGCAAAAATCATAATCAAGATTGGGGCGGAAACGACACCCAACACCGTGACGACGAAAAGGATAAGCGCCAGCGTACCACTCACGCGATCAACAAGTTCACGTATCTCTTGAGGGGATCGAGTAGTGCGATACTCGGATATTACTGGCACAAATGCCTGAGAAAAGGCGCCTTCTGCAAAAAAACGTCTCAGCAAATTCGGGATCTTGAATGCCACAAAAAAGGCATCCATGGTAGCTCCAGCCCCAAACCAGTGAGAAAAGGCAACGTCCCGAGCTAGCCCAGTAATTCGGGACAATAGGGTCATGCTTCCTACAACAGAAACTGCCCTAAGAAGACCCCTTGGCTTTCCTTTCGCCGATTTTTTGGATGTACTCATACAGTCCTTTACTACCACACCATCTTGACTAAATGGCTAACCCTCCAAATAATACAGCCCCCCGTGAGAATTCTTGAAAGAACGGTATCGTAGGTAAGGACGTGGCTAATATCCAATCAGCTAAAAAAAGAGCGCGCCAAAACGTGAGAAGACGTCTGCATAACGCAGCACTGCGCTCTAGGGTGCGGACTGCTGTTAGAAAAGTATTGAAAGCAATTGAATCTGGAGACCAGCAAGCTGCCCAGGAAAGCTTTAAGGTAGCAATCCCAGAAATTGACCGGATGACTAACAAAAACACAATCCCAAAAAGCCGTGCAGCCCGCTACAAAAGTCAACTGAACGGAAAAATTAAGTTAATGAAATAGCGCCACTGATCGCCCCTCCACCCTCTCAGTCTAAACTCTCCAGATGGCGCATTACTGCCGAAGATAGTTCTTTTGTACCCTCTCCGCTCAGTCCACTAATCCCATATACCGGTTGCTTCCATTCAAGTTTCTCTACCAAGGCATCGACTCTGTGCTGTCGCTCATTTTGCGGGACAAGATCTAGCTTGTTGAAGACAAGCCAGCGAGGCTGCCGAGCTATTTCTTCTGAATACCGACCTAATTCTGCTTCAATTGTATATATATCCTCTGTTGGGTCTGCGCCATCTTGAGGGCACGCGTCAATGATGTGCAACAGCAAACGCGTGCGTTGTAGATGCTTTAAAAACTCGACCCCTAATCCACTGCCGTCCGCTGCTCCCCTTATCAGCCCGGGAATATCTGCCACCACAAAATTACGATCCACCTCAAGCTGCACCACACCCAGCACAGGATAGCGAGTCGTAAATGGATAATCAGCTACCTTGGGTCGAGCCGAGGAAATTGCCCGAATTAGTGTCGATTTGCCAGCATTCGGCGCTCCCAAGAGACCCACGTCGGCTAGTACCTTGAGCTCCAGGTCTAAATGTCGTGATTCACCAAGTTCACCCTGCGTAGACTGGCGCGGGGCACGATTTGTGCTGCTTTTAAAATGGCTGTTTCCGAGACCACCACGACCGCCACGTGCAACCATTAATTGTTCGCCATTTTGAGTAAGATCGCCAAGAATCTCCTCGGTATCTCTATCTGCTACTACAGTACCTTTCGGTACCTCTACGTATAGATCAGACCCAGAGACCCCCGTCATATTACGCCCAGACCCCCCTCGGCCACTTCGGGCTTTAAAGCGCCGGCGAACACGGAAATCCACCAAGCTACCCATCCCCTCCCGAACAACAAGATAAACGCTGCCACCCCATCCACCCGACCCTCCGTCGGGGCCACCTCGAGGAATGTATTTCTCGCGTCGAAAGCTAACGCAGCCATCCCCGCCCTTGCCGGCCTGGACGTGAATATCTGCCTCGTCGATAAATTTCATGGTATTGGTATCGGGACCCAGCGATCACCAAGTCAGCGTCTGCGTGCATACCTGATCAGCACAATCTAGCATTCCACTCATCACGCCATAACGTAGAATTACATTATGGTCAGCCTATTCCGGTAGCACTACACTCACAACCCTGCGGCTCTTGGGGCCCTTCGTCTGAAAAACTACCCTGCCAGCGGCCGTTGCGTATAAAGTGTGATCACGGCCCAGACCAACATTCGCTCCAGGATGAAAGCTGGTGCCTCTCTGTCGGACGATGATATTTCCGGGTAGAACGCTTTCGCCACCATAATGCTTGATACCTAAACGTTTAGATTCAGAATCGCGACCGTTCTTGGAGCTACCACCTGCTTTTTTGTGTGCCATTTCTAGAGTCTCCAGATTTCAATCTCTCAACCAGTAATTCCTAGGTTTCTATATCCGCCTTTTTGGCGTCAGCCTTTTTCTTCGTTGCAGCCTTTTTCTTCGTTGCAGCCTTTTTCTTCGTTGCAGTCTTTTTCTTCGTTGCAGTCTTTTTTTCTAGCTTTTCCGCTGAACTAATAATCGAAACGATCTCTACCTCGGTAAAGGGCTGCCTATGCCCCCTTAGTCGCCTATAATTTTTTCGTCTTTTGAACTTAACTACATCAATTTTCTTTGCCCTTCCCTGCAGGGTAATCTTTGCCTGTACCTTGCTTCCAGCAATGAAGGGGGTACCAATGTCAATCTTGGAGCCTTCACCCACTAACAGAACTTGCTCAAACTCTACCGTGGCACCTTCTTGCATCTCCAATCGCTCGATGCGCAAACGCTCACCTTTGGCAGCGCGGTACTGCTTACCGCCGGTCTTGAAAACCGCGTACATCAGAGAAACTCTCCCGCAGGCTCGGCTGCATTTCAATCGAAGATAAGGCGCCGGAGTTTAGTGATTTAAGCCAATTCGGTCAATGAGTTAGCCTCAGCAAACGAAAGGTATTGATGCTTTAATTAATTCATACGTCAAAAAACCAATCTCGCCAAGCATCAGACTATCGGGCATTATGGCCTTATGCGGGTAACCGAAACAAAATTTCAACCTAATTCTAATTTTTTGGAAGAACTTAGGGCATTAGTCGGCGAAAGCTGGAAAGCTGTCAACCGAACCATTTCTAAACGCCTGGGAAGTGACATTGCGCTGGTAAACCAAGTCGCCCATCACATTATTCGTGGAGGTGGAAAACGGTTGAGACCCCTGACTGTACTGCTAGCAGCCAGGGCTTGCGGCTATCATGGCACTAACCATGCTATGGCTGCTGTCATCGTAGAATTTATCCATACCGCAACGCTGTTACACGATGATGTCGTGGACGACTCCGGATTGAGAAGAGGGCAAGAAACAGCAAATGCCGTCTTCGGCAATCAGGCTAGCGTTCTAGTCGGGGATTTCCTCTATTCTCGGGCCTTTCAGATGATGGTGGAACTTGACGAACCAAGAGTACTTGAAGTTATGGCTAATGCGACTAACACCATTGCGGAGGGTGAAGTACTTCAACTAATGAACTGCAAGAACCCCGATACAACTGCCTCAGACTACATGGAAGTAATTTACAGAAAAACAGCCAAGCTTTTTGAAGCCGGTGCCCGCATTGGCGCAATATTGAGTAAACAAAACGAGGATACAGAAGAAGCTCTAGTAGCTTTTGGTCGCCATCTCGGTCTCGCCTTCCAATTGGTGGACGACGCCCTAGATTATGGTTCCTCAACCGAAGAATTAGGCAAAAACATTGGGGATGACCTGGCAGACGGAAAGCCCACACTTCCCTTGATCTATGCTATGGATCATGGCACCCGAGCTGAACAACACATGATCCGGAAAGCGATTGAAGCAGGTGACACACAGAACTTAACTTCTATTAAACTAGCAATAGAATCTTCCGGCGGATTTGATTACACGGCAGAGAGGGCCCAGGATGAAGCTCGTGCTGCTGCTGTGGCTCTCGATCTACTCCCTGAATCAAAATATAAAAAAGCACTCAAGAATCTCACACACTTTGCCATAACACGACGCTATTGATTGCAACTACGCACAGAGCCCACGAATAATTTGACAAAACAATAATTTGGTTCTTTCTGTAGAAAACTAAAGTGCTATCTATCCTAGAAAATTTCCCGCTTAAAACATCCTAGCTTTCATCCTCTTGGGCTTGGTGCTCTTTGAAAGCTGCGAGCTGCTCTTCAGTTGCTGGCTTCTGGTAGCGCCTTTTCCAATTAGAATAGGTCATCCCGTATACCTGAAGGCGCGCATCCTCAAGGTCGAGATCTAGACCTCGCTCCCCAGCCTCTTCAACCATCCATTTACTAAGGCAATTGCGGCAAAAACCTGCCAGGGTCATTAGTTCAATATTTTGGAGGTGTTTCTGTGTGTCTAGATGTCTAATAAGTCTGCGAAATACTGCTGCCTCAAGCTCCGTTTGTTCCTGCCGTTCCATACACAATCTCTCCCTGTTCATGAATCCAAGCTATTAATGCTGTGGCCTTCGGGCATCAGAAAGGGCCACGGGGAAGACTCAGTCCCCGGTTCGATTGGAACCTCTATGAGCGAAGGAGCATCCTCAGTAATTGCCTGCTCAAGTACCTTTCTCAACATTTCAGGTGTCTTCGCGAGATAGGCCGCCACCCCAAAACTCTCCGCAAGCTTGGTGAAACTTGGGTTTGTCAGGTCCTGACCTATAAGCCTGCCATGAAACCGCGTCTCCTGGTCCCTCAACACATTGCCAAACCCCCTGTTATTGAACACCACTGCCACTACGTTAATCTTATGATGCACCGCAGTGGCAAGCTCCTGAACGCCAAACATGAAGCCACCATCACCATTTACAGACACAACCGGCTTTTCTGGATTAGCGACCTTTACTCCTAACGCTGTGTTGTAGCCAAAACCCAAGCAATCCTGATAACCAGCGTTTACATAGGTACGGGGCTCATAAACCGGAAAACCATACCGAGCCGTAAAGCCGATTTGAGCAATCTCTTCCACAAAAAATCCATCTTTGGGAAGTACCTGCCTGATTGCACTAAGGTAGTCCATCTGCGGTTGAACTGCCTGAATATCGCGCCACAGTTTTGCCTTCGTAGCCTTAAACTCGTCTTCCCGAGACAGCCTTGCTTGAATCACCTTATTCAAAGCATTTACTAGTAGGCGAACACCAAGCTTTGCGTCAGTCACAATTGCCGCGTCAGATTGCCGACGGGCCATTTCGCTAGGATCTATATCTATACGAACAACCTTGAAGGATTCCGGACCTGACTGCCAACGAATATAGGCTAATTCCATACGGGTACCTATGCCTATTAGAAGATCGGTTGAAAGCCAGTGTCGATATCCTGCCGCGCAAGAAAAACCATATGGCAAATGCTCACTAATGACCCCTCTGCCACCGCGGTGCGCTACCACGGGTGCTTGTAAAATCTTGGCTAACTCTAAAATCTCTTCCCCTGCCTCCCGCGCACCTGACCCAACCATAATCATCGGATTACGAGCTTTCCTAAGCAGGTCAACCGCCTGGGCAATACTTTCAGGATCAGGTTCCGGAGGCGCCATGGGCTCAACATGAGCTACTGGCTCAAGTTCTGCGGTGCGCCCGAAAATATCCCAAGGTGTTTCTATTGCCACCGGACGAATTCTGCCACTCCTAAGCTGCCTAAAGGCCTCTGTCATCACAGCGGATGCTTCTTCAGGGTTGCTAATACGGGCTGCCCATTTGGTCAGCAACTTCAGTGTGCCAAGTTGATCGGGCAACTCATGCAAAATGCCGTGTCCATGACCAATTTCATCAGAAAAAATCTCGCCTGTAATGCACAGTACGGGTTCGTTAGCGCCATAGGCAGTCGCAAGAGCTGCACCACTATTCAACACCCCTGGTCCTGGCACTACCGAATAGGCACCAACCCTACCTGATGATCTAGCGTACCCGTAAGCCATATAACCAGCACCTTGCTCATGGCGAGTATTAATCACATGCAACTTATCTCGCTTGTCATAGAGGGCATCAAAAAAATCATAGATGTGCGCCCCCGGAATGCCGAACAACGTATCTACCCCATTAGATATGAGGGAATCAGTAATAGCCTGTCCTGTAGTAACCAAAGGCACCATTAAATCTCCGAAACAGAGCGCCCATCCTACATTGAGCGCACTTTGAACAGCTAGGCGCGGGCCATCTTTAAAACCTCTGGCCAAAGAGTTTTTAGGTCCGTACCATGCGCTATTTCATCAAACTTATCAGCCAATCTGCACGCCTGATCCGGCGAAAAATAGTTTAGCCAATCCCCTACCTGCCCTTTGCGAACAAAGGCCGGCATGTCATCAGGACGCTGACTAGACCAACGCTGCTGGTTTCTACTCATACTATCGTAGCTTGAGTTCCGGATAACGTCTTTAAGCACCTTCTGATCACGAACCACAGCAGCTGCCTCTGGGCCAAGAAATGAACCTATGGAACGAATAGCTTCAAGGGGCCGAGCTTTCATTTGCTCATAAGTTAAAAACAAAATATTGCCTTGGTCCCTATTTTCATACCAAGACACAAGATTTGCGAAGTAGTCACCAAAATCTACCTCGCCCGACAAAAAGCATTCGAAAAACTCATCGAAACTGCCATTAACAAAATCATAATGTTGCACAAAACCCCGAGTGTGATGATAGAACGACACCGCACAATCGAAGGGATTGCGCGCAATATAGAGATATGATGCCTCAGAATGATAGGGCATCATATAAAAAGGCAAGTGGCTTTTTATGCAGCGAGGAGAATTCAGGGCCTCAACTGCCACCCTACCAACCTCCTCCAGATGCGGAATTTCTTTAGTCATATTACCACTAGCTGGCAAGGCTCTACCCTTGTGCAAAATCAAATAGACAATGTATTGCAACCAAGTAGTGCCGCACTTTGGGTATGCGCAGATAAAAATATCGCTCGGGCAGGCGGTGTATTGAAGAGCGGACCCGAAGGCCTCTAGGGGAAACCCCATGGGCATCAGGAACCCCTCATGATCTGTATAGCTCGGCTTTCTTTGTACCATAAACGCCGTTTCAATTTTATCAGTTCAGTCGTGCCCCTCTTAAGGCACGCTAAAAGCAAAAGATTGCCTCGTACTTAATACTAAGTAATCTCAGCTAGCTGACTCTTTAATCGCAACGCCCCCTCTTTTAGTGCTGGAAGAAAATGATTGAGGAGCTCCCTCTTTGAAATGTCATTAATTTGAAAAACCACACACAGGGAAGCAATCACATGCCCCAGTAGATCCTTCACGGGCACTGCAATGGAACCAACTCTCAACTCAAATTCCTGATCAACGATTGAATAACCGTTATTTCGGACTCTGCTCAGCTCACCACGCACATCTCCCCGTGTGATCAGTGTGTATTCGGTTCTCCGGATAAAATTGACTCGATCAATATAGGATTCTAGATCTGATTCCGGCCAGGAAGCCATAAACACACGACCCAGTGCCGTGCAAAAAATCGGCAGGCGATTGCCTACACTCAGCTTTATAGACACCACGCGATCATCTGGCGCAATGGCACTTGCAATGCTTACCACCTCATCCCCGTCGAGCACCGCCAAGACCGATGTTTGGCGCAGCCTGGAACTGATTAGGTCCAATATTGGCTGGGCAGCTAACGGAAAGGATCCTGTTTTTGCATAGGCGTAACCCAGGGTGAGTACTTTTGGCGGAAGAAAAAAAAGGCGCCCCTCGGAAGCAACGTAGCCGAGTTGTTGCAGTGTGTGGAGACATCGGCGCGCTACACCCCGGGACAATCCAGTTAAACGCCCCACGTCGGCAATAGTGAGCCTACGGTGACCTATGTCATCAAAAACACGAATAACCGCAAGTCCACGCGCCAAAGAAGTCATAAAATCAGGATCACCACTACGAAAAAGCATGCCCTGCTTGGCTGATTCAGCGATAGTACGGTCAGCGGACATCAAAATCTCCCCCCCTGTATCCAAGGTTTGTGGCAAATTAGGTTCAAAAAACCTCTTCAGTAGTCGAAGTATACTCTACGTCCGATTATCGTACCTAGGACCTCGCTAGTTTTTAAGGTAACCTCTGCAAACGGGCCATACTGGCCAAGTTGTTTTTTTGCCAGTAATGCGCGAACAATGATGGTGTAAGCCACTAAATTTGAGAGTTTAATGAACCTTGGAGGATTGAGTATGATGGTTCCAAATAAGACTGGCGGCGGGTATTGGTATTTACTTGCTGCGTTATTTGTTGCTTGGACTCTGCCCGCCCTCGGGCAAGATGAGCTAGAGGAAGTTATTGTGACGGGCTCCCTAATTGCGAGACCTGCCGACCGACCCCAACCGATTACCGTGCTAGGGGCCGAAGATATATCGAATGAGCAGCGCGCGAATCTGGGTGAAATCTTTATGGATATGAGCATCAGTCAAGGCGGCAGCGCACTGAACTCAGGTCCCACCTCACCAACCTCCTACGTGAACCTTCGGGGTGTGGGTGCCAGAGCCACGCTGGTTCTGCTCGACGGACGAAGACAGACCGTGGACGGGGCAATCGCCGGCGGGTCTGCTGCCGTTGATATCAACAACTTGGCTCCATCCATCATGTTAGAACGAGTCGAGGTCCTGACCGACGGGGCATCTGCCCTGTACGGAAGTGACGCGGTGGCCGGCGTGGTTAACCTGATCACCCGCAGAAATTTTGAAGGCGCAGAAGTCTCGGTGCGTGGCATGGAGCTCGATAGAACCGGTACGGGCGAATCCATCATCGGCGCAATTTTTGGTACTTCCGTTTCAGAAGATACCAGCATTGTGGCAGGCTTTGAGTACACGGAGCGCGACCTGGTCAACACCGACATGCTGTTTGACGATGACCGTTTGAGTATCTCGGTCGTGTCCAGTTCCGGTAACCCGGGCAGCTTTACTCCGGTTGGCCAAAGTTCAAAGAAGCGCATCGCAGATCCGCTTTGCGGCGATGCCTCACTGGGCAGGGGTGTAGCTGACACTGCCTTAGCAGCTGGCATCAAGAGAAGCATGGGGCGCGGTGGTTCAGGTGGTTACTGCGGCCTGCAACTGAGTCTTGGCCGTAACCAGGTAGCAGAAACTGAGCGCTTGGTGGGTCTCGTTGTGATTGACCACGCTTTCGGGGATGGCCTCGAGGCAAAAGTGGATATGGGCTTTGCTCGAACCCGCTTCGAGACCAATTTCGGTTTCGGGTTACCCATCCTCTGGAATGGGGCCCTTACGGGTCTCCCGATTGTACCAAAAACCAATCCGGGTACGATCGCTGAAAATGCGCGTTCCGGGGTAACGCTTCAAGACTACAACCTTAACTACCGGATGATGAGCCCCGCTGATCCAGGTGGCCCACAGTCCTATCGAACAGAACAGGACACCATCCGTCTGGCCGGTGTTTTGAACGGCGAAATCAACCAGAATTGGGGTTGGCAGGTCGCGGGAACTTTCTCGCAAAGTGATGCCACCATGTGGGGCAGGGACGTCCTGCCAGATCGCTTTGAGGCAGCTTTAAACGGTAAGGGTGGTCCAGCTGACAATCAGTACTGGAACCCCTGGGCCAACGCTTACCTGGCCAGCAAAGGTGATGCAAACTGGAACGATCCGGCGCTACGTGACTGGATTCTCGTGGACAAGAACACGGACGGAACCGCCGAGTTGACCACGTTGGATTTCCTCGTCTCGGGCGAAATCGGCGAAATGGCTGGCGGACCCACGGGTCTGGCGGTCGGGCTACAAACCAGGGAACAGACGTTCGGGCTGGATTTCGATCCCCTGCAAAATGACGGTTACTACGCATTTAGGCCTTTGGCTGTCCCGGATTACTCCGGAACGCGTACGGCGGACTCGATCTATGCCGAAATGGTCATGTTCCCGTCAGACACCTTTGAGGTGCAGCTTGCTGCCAGAAAAGAAGATTACGGGACTGTTGACTCGGTCAACCCAAAGATCGGCCTATTGTGGACACCTGCAGAAGGTGTCTTCGTCCGCGCTACAGCCGGCTCCGCATTCCGGGTCCCGGGTGAGCTGCAAACCTTCGGCCAAAGTGTGAGTCGTGGTCCGGTAGGTGGAGAACTGGGTGGAGAGCTCGTGGATGCGGGCGCCCGAAGAGTCGGTAACCCGAACCTCAATCCCGAAGAGTCCGATAACCTCACGTTCGGGGTAACCTGGGACGTGACGGACAATTTCAGTCTTGATCTCAACTACTGGAAGATTGAGTTCACGAACCTAGTGGTCGCCGAAGACGCCGATATTGTCTGGAACAATGATCTCAAGGATGGTTACATCAATGACCCGAGGATCATACTGCGCGCCGGCGCCCCTAATAAAGTCTCAGAGATGGTTGCCTCGGATATCGCGGGCTTTGAGTTCGCTTATATCAACCAGGACTTCCAGAATACCGATGGGTTGGATTTTAACTTCGACTATCGATTCTCTGCCGGGGCGAACGACTTCGGAGTCAATTTTTCTGGCACGAAAACCCTGAGTTACGAAATGAGTACTGAAGGCGCGGTATTCGAAGGTGTGGGTTATATGAATCACTCCAACCTCGGTATAGCCATGCCAGAATTGATGGGCAGGCTGACCCTGGATTGGCGCAATGGAGCCCATTATCTGAGGCTCACATCCCGCCATGTCGGTGAGGTTAAGGAGGATTCTCCAACCGAGAAGGACACGACCTCGTTCGACTACAACACCTACGACCTACTTTATAACCTCTCCATTGGTGATGGTGCGGGTAACTTCAACGTTGCAATCATCAATGCAACGGACGAAGAAACCCCACGTGACGGTACAACCTTGGGAACCAACTTGAGTGGTACCTGGGATCCGAGGGGACGTATGTATAGAGTTGGCTTTAACTGGGGATTCTAATAAAAGGGATTTCCCGGACAACGCTGAGTGGGGGGTACCGCATGTGTAAAGTGTAGGTGCCCATTAGAACGCCCCATCTAACCATGGGGCGTTTTTTTATGCGTGGAAATCAAATCCCCTTCCCTTTGCTGAAATATCACCCAAAAAAAATTCAATGGAAGAACTCTAATCTGGTCGAGGGCACAATAATGAAATTCGTGATAGCTGCGTTATTTTTCACTATCCCATTATTTTGGTCTAAGACCTTCGGGCACCATGGACGAGTCGGCGCTCCAATTCTATATAAAGCGGACGACCTGGTGATACTGGAAGGTGAACTCATCGACATATTTTGGCGATTCCCGCATGTCCGATTTGGCCTGAGCGTCCCAACTAACGGTACTGAAGAAACCATCTGGGAGCTGGAGTGGGGTATCCCGAATGTGCTTGAGGGCCAGGGCATTACAACCGATTTTTTCCAAATAGGTGATCACATCAAAGCGGCTGGACACATTGCCTTGCGCGATGACCGTTCCCTGGGGCTTCTCCATCTGCTCCTACCCAACGGGCAGGAATTTGCACCAAACGGACGGGCATTGCTATGGTCCAGCGAACGAGTACAAACCATTCAACAAGAATACGACCCGTCCGAGGTAGAAGCGGCGAAACAGACTGCCAAGGGCTTTTTTCGGGTATGGAGCAGCACCAAGTTACCTACCCAAGTGGATGCGGCACATAATTTCGATCACTTACTAACGCCTGTGGGGCAACAAGCCCTAGCTGCCTGGGATCCAGTCAAGCACCCTGTTTTGGAATGTGTGCCGAGAGGTATGCCGGCACGCATGTTGGCCGGCCCTATTGAGTTCTTGGATGGTGGTGAGCAAATTTCGATTAAATCCATCTGGTGGGGTGGAGAGCGGGTTATCCACCTAGAAAGCGAACATGTCCCTGCCGGGACCGGGCCTACCCGGCTTGGGTACTCGAGGGGTTCATGGGACGGCGATGCGCTTGTGGTCGAAACCACCCACGTGGACTGGCCCTACTTTGACCGCCGCGGAACACCACAATCCGATCAGATGGAATTCGTCGAAAGATTCGAAATGAGCACAGATGAGACTCGCATGCAGTATACGTTGACGGGCACTGATCCGGTCACGTTTACCGAACCAGTCACGGTGAAAACTGACTGGATCTGGACACCGGGACGGGAAGTGTATACCTCTGACTGCGTACTATGGGACGGTAAATAATATAACGCCTACTACCAGCCACCCAGTGGCGACAGGGGGTTCCTGCGACGCACTAAATCTTGACCTCGATAAGGATCAATTCCACCTCATTCTGCCCAAGGTTCCTCAATCTAAAAGGACGCCCTCCCTCATGCCACGACCAACCGCCAACAACGGTTTTTATACCTGTAGAATGCTCACCAACAGGCACATCAGTCCGGCCGGGCGTTGCCTGAACAACAACGGAAGGGCCATCACTGCGTAATATCGGTGAGCTTGAAGAGCCCACAAGCCTGAATCGTCTTGCCCGAAACCAACGGTTATCAACTTCGGTGCCCTCCGGTAGAGCGCCCTCTGTAACACCATCTCTACCAGGCCCCTTATGTGCAACAGCAAATAACCGCAATGCGGTCTTACCGATGTTCCTGATACGGTGAGGGGGGCGGGTAACGTTGTCAACGCTAAGCAGCGTCCCGGTCACTCGAAGCGGGCGCTCTTCTGGTTGCCGCTCCCATTGCCTGCCCAATGTTTGGGACTCAATGCGCGCATCATTCAGTACAACCCAGAATGTCGGCATATCATGGATATGATAGAGGGAGGTATCACCGACAGGAACAACGAGATCAACCAAATTGACCATGTCATGCTCCAGCACAAGTCGGTGGCGGGGCTCTTTATGCATCGAGATGAATTCATTTTGTGCAAATACTGGTTGGCAAATTATAAAAATACCCAGCGCAACCAAAAGGCCTGTGATTTGATGCATCCTTGTCTCCCTCAGCTTCATTGATCTTTAGAAAAGCGAATATGCAGCACCATATTTTTTTGCCTAACCCGTTGCCTGCAGTGTCATGCCGCCAGACTCCACGGGCTGGGCTGCAATCAAAATAAATGCAATCACACATGGCTCCGTACCCCGATTGATCCAATTATGGATCGTTCCTCTTTGTACCAGCACATCTCCCTGGCGCAGACGAACTTCACCATGGTCTAACTCCATATCGATTTCCCCGGAAATGACAACCGCGTAATCAATGGTTTGGGTTCGGTGCACACGCGGCGCAACACCAGGCGCGTATTGCACCACCCTAAAAACTGTACTGTTTGCATCGGGAGCAGCCGAAGCCCGGGCATCTCCCGTCCCCTGACCGGAACCGGAGTTGTTCACCGGAAACGGCCCTGTTGACCAAACAGGCCCCCTTTCCAGGCCCTCTCGACCAGAACTCACGTCCAGCACTTCATCAATATCCACCTGGGAACGCCCATTTTCATCGTGTCCGGTGACAACCCGCCTGACTTGCAGGGTCGTACTGGTTTCCTGGGCATGAACGGAGTTGCCCAACGTACCACTGATAGCAGCCAGGCTGGCTGCGGCTCCAATATGAATAAACTCGCGTCGGTCAACGTGTTGTTCTTCATTAGCCATAACTTTGCTTACCCCCTTCATAAAAATATTCAGCCCCTAAGATCCAGCTGAATCAAATGGTATCGCTTTTCTAGGATTTTAATGCGGCACTGAGCCGAGGAACCGCCTCGAAAAGATCTGTCACATAACCAATATCCGCAGCTTCAAAAATTGGTGCGTCTGCGTCTTTATTGATCGCAACAACAGTACCTGCGTCCTTGATGCCCGTAAGGTGCTGTATAGCCCCCGAGATACCTACCGCTATATACAAGTCTGGTGCAATAATCTTCCCTGTCTGGCCGACTTGCAGATCATTCGTAACATAACCTGAATCCACTGCAGCTCTCGATGCGCCAACGGCGGCACCTAAGCTATCAGCTAACTCATAGACAATTTGAAAATTCTCGGCACTACCTAATCCGCGCCCCCCAGAAACCACTCGTCGGGCAGTTTGAAGGTCAGGACGATCACTTCTTTCGCTTTTCAGTGCCACAAACCGAGTATGGAGAGGTAACGAAACCCCAGATTTGCAGCGCTCAATAATGGCGCCTGCCTCTTTAAAGGATTCAGCAGCTGGGTAAGAAGCCGTTCGCACGGTAGCGACCAACATATATTCCTCAGAAGCTTCAACCGTGATAATTGCATTACCCGCATAGATGGGTCGCTTGAATCGGTAGGCCGATTCAGCCTTCATAATGTCACTCAATTGCCCCACCCCTAGCAATGCCGCTACCCGTGGCATAACATCCTTGCCAAAGGTTGTGGAACCACCCAGTAAATGGGTGTAGCCCTCTGAAAGTATCGCAATCTGTGGCGCCAATATGGAAGCAAGCCCCATTTCTAGGGATGGATTTTCGACCCATAAGACCCTAGAAACACCAGCTAATCGGGCTGCCTGCTGAACCACCATCTCATCAGATTCGGCAAAAATAACTACATCTATTCCATCATTTTTGAAGCTCGCGGCACAGCTCACACACTTGGCGGTGCTTACATTCAAGGTCACGCCATTGTGCTCGGCAACTATTAACACTCGCGCCATCAGACCAACCCTTTTTTTCTAAGCAAACCCAAAAGCTCCTCAATATCCTTCACAATCACCCCTTTCTGACGCTCGGGAGGGGATTCGGTCAATACCACCTGAAACTGGGAAATCGCCTCTACGCCCAACTCGCCCAATGAAATCACATCCAGAGGTTTCTTTTTTGCTTTCATAATCTCGGGCAACCTTACATAGCGCGGCTCATTTAGACGTAAATCGGCAGTAACCACAGCTGGCAAATCCACCTCGATTGTTTCCAAGCCAGCGTCCACTTCCCGAGTCACAAGGGCTTGCCCTCCCTTTAGCAAAAGTTCCGATGCAAAGGTTGCCTGGGGGCGACCCCAAAGTGCCGCGAGCATTTGGCCGGTTTGGTTATTGTCACCGTCAATGGCTTGCTTACCCAGTATGACCAGTTCCGGCGATTCCTGATCGACAAGAGCCTTAAGGGCTTTAGCTACCGCGAGCGGCTCAAGAATTTGATCGGTCTGCACCAAGACAGCACGATCCGCGCCCATTGCCAAACTAGTGCGCAGTTGTTGCTGACAAGCAAGGTCTCCAATTGAGATGGTTAGTACCTCAATTCCCTTTCCATGCTCCTTGATACGCAACGCTTCTTCCAAAGCAATTTCATCGAAAGGGTTGATACTCATCTTAGCCCCATCCGTGATAATGCCGGTCCCGTCAGATTTGATTCGGACACGAACGTTGTAGTCCAGCACTCTCTTTAGCGCTACCATTATCTTCTGCATCAGGAAATTCCTACGCTCTACTCAGCACCTAAGTCGACTTTTAAGATTCGCTATGTGCGGCAAAATCCTAATTTACCACACTACTTTCAAGTGGACTCAAAGCCTGGATGGCAACCCCTGCATTCGGTCTTCTTAGATCCGAATAACCGTGATTTAAACCATTTTTAATGTGGATACTTTGAGTGCTACCCATGGTTCTGGATAACTGCGTTTTGTGACCAAGATTTTCTAAAATGGATATTACATCTGAGCTCGCAGTAGATTCGTAATCCAAACCCTCGAATGGCCAATCCTTATTGATTCTTGGAAGCATTGTGGCTTCACCTATATTCAGGTCAAAATCAATGATCCCGGTAATCACCCTAAGCACGGCCGCAGGAATTCTGGCACCCCCGGGAGACCCTGTGACTAATTGCAATTCCCCTTCCTGATTGAAAAGCATGACAGGACTCATGGTAGACGTCGGTCTTTTGCCGGAATCAAACTTGTTTGCCGGACTGGCAGCCCTTCCCCGTATAGACTCGTCCCCGTACCGATAAGCGAAGTTGTTCATATGATTATTCATCAGTATGCCCGTGCCCGGAATCGACACACCTGACCCAAAGGAGTATCCCAGGGTATACGTATTGGATACTGCATTCCCATTTTCATCAATAATTGAAAAGTGCGTGGTGTCGTTACTCTCCTCTAAAAAAGAGTCTGGAGACATTGACTGATTTGAAGAGGCTGATCTAAAGCTGATGGTTTTTGCTAATTCTCTGGCTCTTTTTTTGGAAATGATGCTTCCGACAGGAACATCATAGAAACTGGGATCACCAATATATCTCGAGCGATCCATATGCCCTCTTCTCAGAGCTTCCGCCAAAAGATGATAGGTTGCGGATGAGTTCGGTTTGTATTTACCTAGATCAAAATTTTCGAGAATATTTAATGAATCTAGCACCACTATCGCGCCCCCCGAAGGCGGACGTGGCGCATAAACACGATAGCCCCTATATACCGTCAGGATAGGCTCTGAAAATCTTGGCCTATAGTTCTTCAAGTCTTCTAATGAAACAAATCCCCCATTATTTTCCATGGCCTCAACAATTTTTTGAGCAGTGTCACCCTCGTAAAAACCTCGCGTTCCTTCCTCAGCTATTTTCTCCAGAGTCTCGGCTAAATATGGTCTTTTTAAAATCGTGCTTTCTTTAACTGCAGAGCCGTTATCAAAGAATATTCTTCTGGATTCTGGATTCTCTTTAAGGTGTGGAGAGCTCTCCAAGGCCATATACAAGTCATACGAAACCTCAATACCATTTCTGGCTTGCTCGATGGCCGGCTCGAGGACTTCACTCAAGGGCAATCTGCCAAAGTTAGAATGAACTTCAAGCAAACCTGCCACGGTCCCGGGAACGGTGGAAGCCTTGTAGCCATAGCGAACGATATCTCTATCTGCTTTTTCGTAATCCTCTGGAAGCTTCACGCCAAATAAATCTTGGAGATTAGAATTTTCAGGAGACAAACCAAGATAATCCAAGGCGATGATTTCATTTCTCTCTTTAAGGTAGACCAACATAAATCCACCCCCCCCTAGATTGCCCGCCCTGGGAAGAGTTACGGCCAAAGAAAAACCCACGGCGACCGCTGCATCGATTGCATTACCCCCCATGCCAAGGATTGCTACGCCAATTTTTGAAGAATCTATATTCTGGGAGACCACCATGCCTCTTTGGTTGATGGTGGGATGATATGGTGAGGCATAATCAATATATGAGTATTGAGCCCAAGCGTTGGAAGAAATAAAAAGAACAAATAACAATCTAGGGAGCATCAGCTTCTTCCGAAAAACAGGTTATAAGTATAAGACGCCTTTATTCTCTACTTTATAAATGAACTGCTTCTAAAGCCATCGAACCGGGTACGGTTATACCATAAAAAAAAGGGGGGCCGAGCCCCCCTTCGTTTTATTTCTAAGTGACTTAAAAAGACATCCTTAAGTCTAGGTAGAAGTTTCTTCCCAAATCTGAGTGAGCATCCGCGTAATACCCGTAATACCTGTCCGCAAGAGGTGCCCTCTCATCCTGAAGGTTCTTAACAGCCAATCTTACTCTTGTTGCGTTACCCCTGATATCAAAACGATAATCTACGGTAAGGTCCATGGTTGTCATGGAAGGAATCACGAAACGAGTACCATCAGCAAGCGTTAGGCTATTTTGATAAAAAGAACCTTTTCTCAAAGCAGTGAGCGCAGCGCCCCATGAGTCCCTGTTCCATGAGACCCTGAGTCTGTGCTTGTTGTCGTAATTACCATCCATCCCGAGTAAGTCACCAAACCCGCTAAGCTCTATATCCTGCGGAATTAAGCCAGCTGCTTGTTGTTCAGCCAATTCAGCAAATTCTGCAGCGGGTGTCTGTTCAAATTTGTCTATGAAGCTCCCAATATACCTAACTCCAAAATCCCCAAAATCAGTGTCTACATCATAGTAAATCCCGATGTCGTGGCCCTCAATGGTCCTTGTGGCCAGATTCATGTACTCATCGGCAACATACGTAATATCCCCAAACGGGCAGACACCAGTGGTAGCAAATAAATCTGTAATATCAGTATCAGGTGCTTCTCTGACAACCCGTGGATTGCCAACAAAAGTATCGCAATTGTTCAGGCCATTCTTCCATCTAAGCACCATATCTTTGACTGTGTGATTGCCCCTGCCAAACAATCCGATGGTATTTTCTTTTTCAATGCTCCAAAAATCTGCCGTGATTACAAGACCATCAGCCGGGGTTAGAACAAATCCAATGGATGAGTTTGTTGATTCTTCAGACTCAAGATTTTTAGCTCCCGTTGCTTGTCTTTGCATTGTGTAACGATCATCCCAATCACCAGACTTGTTGTGGGTGTATGGATTTTTCTTTGGATCGCCACCAGCATCTAAATACCTTTTAGAATGGTCATTTACGAGTCGATAGAAGCTATAGTCATTCCTGGTTCCACTTCTTACAACTATTTTTTCATTGATTTGAATCAGGTTTGGGGGCCTAAAGGCTGTTGAGGCTGAACCTCTGAATAGTAACCAGTCGGCTGCTTGCCATCCAAAAGCAAACTTTCCAACCGTAGCACTCTCTACGTCGGTTGAGTTTTCATGTCTTACGGCCAGCTGAGCATCAACTCTTTCTGCTATAGGAATTTGTAGCTCAGCAAAAAAAGAGGTTACATCGTGCTCCCCAAAAACATCCCCCGTTGGGCTTGAGTTCAAAACATCCGATACACATGGATATGTATCACCACCGCCGGCTACATTACAAAGCCCTGCCTCTGATTTAACATCATAATCGGTGTAAGTGATGGTTCCATCCAGCCTGGGGTCTCTATCATCCGTGACCTCTTCAGATCTGATTTCAGCGCCCACCAAAAGACCCACAGGGCCAGCAGGCAATTGTGCGATTTCGTTATTTGAAAGCTTAAAATCGAACATCGTGAGTTCGCTGGTACCTTTTCTATAGACATCAATAATTGCTTGGTCGATATTTGTATTTACGCCAGCGGAAAAAGGATTGTAAGCAGCTGTAGTAGAATCCCAGAGCGCTTTTTTCACAAGATTATTTGACAACCTATTATGAGTAACATCATCAGCAGTCGCTTTTGATTGCACAAAAGCTGCCTCCCAGTCCCAATTCTCGGTAGAACCCCTGATACCCTGTAAAAATCTGTAGGTACGCTTCTCGACATCAACCTTCCTGAAGCGTTCCGCATAACGGTAGTTATCAATGTATAGCTCCTTGCCCGCGAAAAGCGCTTCTCCTTCGTAAGTCATTTGATTGAGATAGTAGTTATCAGGACCCACTCTGTGCTTGGAAGAGGAGAAAGCGTACGAGGGGTGCCGGGTTAAATTTGAATCAGAACCGTATAACCCAATCTCGGTAAATGTCTCAAGACCGCTTTCAAGCTCATGGTTGATGAAAACAAAAACATTGTGCCTTTTTAGTGCCGATCTGTAGTCCGTACCCCCCCAGAGGTTGAACCGTAGTGCACCATTTCCATCTGGAGCAATACAGGTTCCGTAACCGGTATCAAATAAGGGATTAGTTGTTTCACCAGCTTTAGTAGCCTGCGTTCCCTTCGATTTTCCACCACCATTATTGATGCACTTCGGGTCACCTAAAGGAAATATTTCAAACTCACCGTCACTATCTGTAAAAACATGATTCAGTGCATTACCTTTAAGTTCCGAACTAGACCTCATATCAAATTGACCGTACAGAGCGTGGGCGCTGGTGTTTCTAAAGTTTGAATTGTTGGCCCAAGGACTGTCTGCCGGCAAACAACGTCCCTCAGCTTCTACTCCTGCGGGTAAATTACAGGTAGTCCACTTCCTGTGATCTGAGTCGCTCCACCTCGGATCCTCAGAACCCATAATCCTGTCTCTGTCATAGTAATTCACCATGACACTGATGTTGGTGGCACCCCCGTTGAAGTCTTTACCAAACTTAGCCGTAAAAGTCGTATCGTTAGCATCAAAGTGATCATAAGAGCTTTGCTTGACCCTAAAAACAAAGCCCTCGTAATCCTGTTGTAAAACGTTATTAACCACCCCGGCCACTGCATCTGCGCCATAGATAGCTGATGCACCATCCCTTAGTATTTCCATCCTCTCAATTCCGTATACGGGGATCAGGTTGGAATTCACGGTCATTGCAGGAACATAGTCTCCACCAATCAGTTCAGTCTGATAGCCTGGTGAGCTAACTAATCTCCTTCCGTTTAACAAAGTTAGAGTGTTACCAGTGCCCATATTTCTCAGGTTGTAAGCACCCATATCTCCTCTCGCAGAGTTCACTCCCCCGGAGGCATTCTCAGTCTCATTAAACAGGTTCATACCGTTTTCAACGACGTTCTCAAGTAGTTCGTCCCCGCTATCTATTCCAAGGGTATCTATGTCATTGAAATCCAGAACTGAAACCGGCAATGCACCGGTGATTCTGGCACCCCTGATTTGGCTTCCGGTAACTACGACCTCCTCCAGCGCAGAGTTAGATTCGCTGACCGCATCCGTTTGTGCATGCGTCGTCAAAAAGGTAGTGCAAGACAAGCTAAGTATGACTAGCTTACCGAATAACCTTGGATTAATAACAGGCATGATCTATATCCTCTTTAATCTCGTAGAAAGTGAATAACTAACTATATTGTAAATTAATCTGATTGTTTTCATATCCAAGTTTTATAGTATTATTATAGACTGAGGTTATGTTCTACTTTTCACATAACTCTATGATTTAAAAATAAAAATACCCAAACTCACAAACCATCAAGCAAACTGAATCATGCGTCCACGACAAATAGAAGTCTTTAATGCAGTCTATAGTAGTGGCTCAGTAACACGAGCGGCCAAAATTCTAAACGTCTCCCAACCCTCGGTCAGCAAAGTGCTAGCTCACGCCGAACAGCAGCTAGGCTATTTACTATTTGAGAGAATCAACCGTCGACTGATTCCGACTCCAGAGGCCCATGTTCTTTTTTCTCACTCAGAAAAAATGGAACAAATCATTGTCGATATCAGCCAAATGGCTACAAACCTTGCAACCACGCCCCTGAGTACCATCAGAGTAGCTTGCACTCCCTCTCTTGGAGTCGATTTAATTCCTAGCGCAATAGTTAATTTCAGCAAAAATCATCCGAACACAAAATTTGAAGTAGTAACTCTGCATCATGATCAAATTAGTCACGCTATCAAGGAAATGACCATAGACATTGGTATTGCGCTGGACCCGAAATACGACGAGGAAATACGACAAAAGAGAATGATGCATTGTAAGTTTGTTGTAATCACCCCAACCAACTATAACTTTAAAAAATCGAAGGTAGGCCGCGGTGAAATTAAAAATGTGCCATTTATCAAACTGAACCCCAAAGGCCCTCTCGGGGAGAAACTGGAGCAGTATTTTATCGATAATGAATACAATTTAAATTTCGTTTCTACGTCTGACACCCACCAAATAGCTAAAACACTTGTATCCAAAGGCATGGGGATTACCATTGTCGATGAAATCACTGCAAAAAATACCTCGGTAGATAAAATTAAGATCTGGGAACTAACGCCATCGCTAACCTTTAATGTCGCACTGATGCATTTAAGGTCCAAGCCGCTCACGGTAATAGCAAAGAAATTTGTGAATTCCCTCCTAAAGCATAACTAAGGGTTATGACATTCGTACACTTCTGTATGAATGCAAAATCAACTTTCAATGTAGAATTTATGCATGAAGGTTGTAGTTTTAGGGGCAGGAATCGTTGGCTTAACGACTGCCTACTATTTAGTAAAGAAAGGTCATTCGGTAACAGTTGTTGATAAAGCCGATGCCGTAGCATGCGGTGCCAGTCATAGTAATGGTGGACAGCTATCGTATAGTTTTACCGATCCAATCAATAGACCCAGCCTAATTGAGGGCCTACCCTCATTTTTATTCGGTAAAGACAAAGGTATTACCATCAACCCACACCTTCGGCCCCAAACCTTCAAGTGGATTTTTCAGTTTTATACTCATAGCTCAAAGCAAAAATATCTCGAAAACTCTCTTAATTTACTGAAGCTTTCTGCTCTTTCAGAAAAACTAATGGATAAGCTGATGACAGAGCTTTCCTTTGATTTTTCTTACCTAAAATCAGGAAAGCTTGTCCTGTATGAAAACGAAAAGGACTTAGATCTTGCCTTATCGAGATCCGATATAAAAAATGATCTGGGAATACATATAGAGAAGTGCTCACTTGATGAAGCAATAAACATTGAACCTGGGGTAAGGCATATAGAATCTACTTTCAAGGGAGCCATTTTTTCTAAAACCGATGCCGTTGGAAATGCCCATATTTTTTGCAAGCGTCTACATGAATGGTTAAGGAGGAGTGAGACAAAATTTCTGCTCAAAACAACCGCCAAGAAAATCAACCCTAAAGCCAATAAAATTTTGTCTATTGAAACTAATAACGGGACTCTAGAGGCTGAAAACGTAGTGGCATGCTTGGGAGCTGATACTGGGAGCTTGATAACGACAAATATCCCGATTGAACCCGTCCGAGGTTACAGCTTAACGTTACCTTTGGGTAAAGAAACTTTTTTAACCAGCATGACGTTAACTGAGAAAAGAATACTTTTTTCTCGACTTGAAAATAAAATTCGAATCACTGGTTTTGCTGACTTTGTTGGCTTCAAAGAAAAATATATCCAGTCCAGAATTGATACATTAAGAAAAACTGCTCAGGAAATTGCCCCGCATCTTGCAGATTATGAATCTGAGCAGATTGATACTTGGTCCGGCCTGAGGCCATTAACTCCCAACAGTGTGCCAATAATTGGGCCTACTAAAATTAAGGGTTTGTATATGAACACGGGGCATGGATTCTTTGGGTGGACTTTAGCTTGTGGCTCTGGATATACTCTAGCGAATTCCATTGACAGTTCTTATTAAGAATAAACCCCTGAGAATTTCAAAAATAATTTTTGCTATTTTTTTTCTGGGCATGGCATTAGATGCTCTAGCTCAGGCAGTTCCTATCGTAAAGAAACCATTTTCAGATGAGCCTAAATCACTGTTGCTGATCGGTAATAGTTTCATGTATTACAACAACAGTATGCATCGTCCCCTGTTGGGCATACATAATTCGATCCATGAAGAAAATATTAAAACAAGAGTGTTTTACATTAATGGATCATCGCTAAGCTGGCATGACGTAGAATCTTATGTAACCAACGAAAACATTGGCGCTTTTAGGTTCAACAATGAAGATAAAATCGTGCCCTATGCAGATAGAAGTTATGACATTGCAATTATGCAAGACTGTAGCCTGTGCCCCATTCATCCCGAGCTCTCCTCAGATTTTCGAAAATATGTGAAGGAACACTCGAAAACACTGCGGAATTACAGCATTGAACCTGCCTTGATGATGACCTGGGCTTACAAAAATGAGCCGTCAATGATCGAGGCTATTTCAACAGAGTACACCACTGTTGGAAATGAAAATAATCTTCTGGTTATTCCGGCCGGGCTAGCATTCTCAAGAACAATTCAGGAATATCCTGAAATAGAACTATATTCAGATAATCGGCACCCGAGTCCAGAGGGGACCTACTTAGCCGCAGCAACAATCTATGTCTCCGTCTTTCAATCATCACCCGCTGGGAACCCTTACAAATACGGTTTAGATAAAAAAACAAGAGAAATATTACAGAGAATAGCCTGGGAAACTTTTCTGGATTATTACTAGAAAAACTGTAACCTGACTAACGAAGGCCCGAATATGTTAACCCATCGGCAGGCCGTTCAAGTTTCTGTAAATTCACCCGCTTCGTAGCGCCCCTTCCAGGCCAGCCACTGACAATAACACGATCACCTTCGCGTATTGTATCTTCTGAGAAACCGCGCTCCGTCATCACATTTGTGTTACCCCATTCCAGTTCCCACCTCTCAACTTCCCCTTCCTCATTTGCGACCTCAAGATAAATAAAGACATGAGGATTACGCCATAAGTACCTAAGCACAATTCCTTCTAAATGAACCTCTTGATCCACATGATAGTTCGCGGGCCAGGAATGATGTGCATTGGCTGTCTCTTCGGGGTTAAGTAGCGCAATCAACAACAAGCCAGGGATGAGCGTTAAATACATACCTCTACCCTCCGATGGGTGGGCGCACTTCACAGGGATAAGGCCGAATTTCAAGATCCGGAGCGTAGCGATGGGCTATGACTCTAGTGAAAGGCGCAAGTAAATAGACAGGGTCCTCTAGCGTAATCATGATAATCAGGTAGTCGCCGTCCCGGATGAATCGTTCAGTCAGGTGAGCCTGTTCACTGTGTGGAGCACCATTTCTGCGGATATACCCTTCCTCAAAATGACTTGTGTCAACCACCAGAGTTTGTCCTTCCCAGTGCCCGATTGAATGACCCATGGGAGTCCGCCTTGCGTCCGGAGGCGGATGTGCGCGGCCATCTAAAAAAACAGTACGAACCTGCTCGAAAGATTCCATATTGAAAGTGACCGTGTCAGGTTCCTGCACAATCTCCCAGCGAAGCGCACTGCGCATAATATAAGGAGGCGAATGGGGCTTGCATTGGTTCTCTGGTAGATACTGGGTGTCAGGTGTGTACTCACGCGCCTTGGCTAACCCTGCTTCGTTGAGCGGCAGTCCAGAAAAATCACCCAGCTCCGGTCCATCGAATCGATAAAGACGATCCTCCGGCTCTAAAATGGGCACCAATACACCCCGAAAATCAGGCGTAGACCGTACCTCAGGCGTGTCGGCTTCTTGGCTTCTGTCATCGGACTGGCAGCCGCCCAACCAAAACAGAACGATCATTGCATGGCAAAATATTCTCTTCTTCATTGCCTGCCTTGGGTCAAAATGCCGAAGCAAAAAACATATACCTTAGTCGCCTTCATTGTCCTATCTTAAAATAATTTCCTTAGCATCACCCGCCGCGCCAACAAACCTGAGCTGCCCTTCCGCTGTCTCTCCCGAAGGATTGACTAAAAGAATTTCTGTAGCTAAACCCCGCCCCTCAGAGATATCCGGAAATTCCAATAGCCCGCTCCCAGAATTTGTTAAATTGACATAGCTGATTTCATTTTCAATCAGATCACCACGCATATTTCTCGTAATCCGACGAGCACTCAAAGCTAGCGGCACATCGCTCCAGAACCGTAAAGCCCCCCGATAACTACGAATATTGAACAGATCAGCTAGGGACCAGTCCCGTTGGGCATAAGCTGGCAAAATTTGCTCCCATCGGCCACTCTCATTCCCCATTTTGTCAAAAAGTGTCAGGCGGACCGTCGCGGGGGTGCGGCTGGCATTGGCAAACGAAAAATTCATATGCGTTTCCCCGTGACGAATAATTGATGACATGGTATCCACCGGCACCCACGCACTTGCGGCAGTCACCTTTGCGGGAATTTCCGTCTCATTCAGCAACAGCGCTCCCTTCCATGAGCTCAACCGAACTGTAGCTGAAGGTGCTACACCCGTCGTCGGAGTAATCACTGCATAGGCTGTATCCTCAACCCCTAACGATGACCCAAGATCCCAACTGAAGGCCTCGCCAGGCTCTATCCGATAACCCATTACGCCTGGCTGAGATTGAGTAACAGCAGCACCATCACGACCAGAGAGGGCAATCTGGCCCTCGATAACCGACGTACTTGGGTTAAGTAATACAAATTCTGATCGATAGCCTCCCCCAATCTTCAAACCAGGCAGCACCAGTGGGTCTCTCTTGCCATCCCATCCGCTTGAGCCCGCGGAAGCCAACACTAGGCTATCCCCTCGAATGGTGGGCCGGCGTCCCAGCATTACAGTAGCGACCGGCCATTGGGCATCTATCTCCAGCCCAGCCTCAACCTCTTCTAGGGAAATTCCGAAAAGTTCGTCTATGCTTGCCTCAAATCTCCCACCTCCAGGTACGATGGCCTGCGAAAAATGTGTTTCACCGCCCAAAGACAACCGTAGATCAATTGGATTTTCTCTAGAATCTGGATTGCTGACTAACAAAGTGTTTGCTCTCTTGTTGCGCCCATCAAAGTAAAGCAACGTTTTCTCTTGTGAAGTGGAGGCAGCGACACTAGTTTCGCTAAGCAATACACGTCCACGCCGCTTGGCCAGCACATCAAGCTCTTGCCTCGTAGAGCTGTAAACGAGAATTCCACCCAAAGCTGGGCTCCCTTGAAAGCTCCCGCGCCAAGCCTCCCGAACATCGCGCCCAGGCTTATCCTCCCGCCCATTCCACGCATCCAAAGTGCCATAGCTCAACATCGTGCGAGCCGGTACCCTTACCAATCTTTCTGCGCGAGGCAAATCAAAAACCATCAATCGACCCCAGAAGGAATCGGTCGCATAAATCCTCTGGTGCTGGGAGTCGAATGTGATTTCTCTGGGGTCAAGCAATTGCTCCTGCTCTCCATTACCCGGATTGCGGCTGACAAAATCATCCTGCCCAATCACACCAATTGCCGGCATCCCAGTTTCAAGCACTTCGGGACGAGCATCAAAAAAAAGTATCCGGTCATTACCTTTATCGTTTACTAATAAACGTTTGTTTGCCGAGTCATAGGTGATTCCGCTTGCCATACGGAACCGACGACGCCCCACATCATCGCTCACTTCCACTACATCAAGGCGAAGCTCGTCGGTCAGAACGTCATTCGTCTGCCCCAAAATGGCAAACGCCGGTGCGCCGTCTTCCCATTGTTCAGGACTAGCATTAAAAGCCATCACACGGGAATTATTTCCATCCACCACGAACAAGCGATCATGCTCGGTGTCGTACACAAGGCCACTGGGTGTATCAAACCCCCGATTGTTTGCAGGTCCCCGGCCGCTCACAATCCTTGCACCCAAAGTATTTCCAGGACTGTCGTTCCTGCGAGCGCTCCCACTTGGCGTAGGCTCATTAGAAACAAAGTCCTCTTGACCCAAGACACCAACTGCAGAAGCCCCATTTCTGACCATGCCCGGGCTTATATCAAATGCCAGTACCCGGTGATTGATACCATCAGAAACAAAAAGACGCTGGTTTTTACTATCAACCTCCAAAGCCAGTGGTGTCGGTGCTGTGGACTGAATTCCACGGCCCCAGGCGACACCAAAATTCATACGATCTGACCCCAGCCCAGGCCCCTCGGACTGAAAATTAGGCTGACCTAAAACGGCAATAGCATCATCAAAAGTAGAAAGCCGATCCGGATGTGCATCAAACACGAGGACTCGATTGTGCCATCCGTCACCAACAAAAAGTTGCTTGTTGCTTACATCGTAGGCAAGTGCGAGGGGAATTTGCATTGTATTGGCAGCAATATCACGTAACCGTCCCGAGTGTTCATCGGGTTGGCCCAAAATAACCTTGGCTGCCCGATCAACAATCCTGTTCTCTGCATCAAGCTCATACATGACTACCCGATTGTTGTATTGGTCATTTACAAACAATCGGTGATCAAATGGATCAAGAGCCACTGCCCTCGGGTAAACGTAGCGTGCATTGATGCGGCCATAAGCAGCCCGCGCATCAAAATCAGGGTTGCCCTCTTGATCATAATGCCCCAGAACATCAAATGCGCGCATGCCCGTGTGCACATTTTCTGGAGAAAAATCATATAAAAGCACACGATTCCCTCCTGGATACCCAGAGGCCACATAAAGCGTATTAGTTTCCTCATCTAGAAAAGGTCGAGGAGAATTCTCAAAAACATCGCTTGTTGCGCGCTTAGGGGGACCAAAGTCCTCCTGAAAAAGTACAGCAAACGCATCTGGATTACTCTCAATCCGCTCAGGATGCACATCGAAGACCAGCATACGATTTAACACACTGCCTTCGCTCACCAACAAACGCTGCTCCTTAACATCCAGAATCGTGGCCCCAGGAATCAACTTCTTAAGATCCGATCGGTCCTGTCTGGAAAAAAAATCGTTTTGACCCAAAACGTGAGTGGCACTTGTACCTGACTGAAGCCTACCTTCGTCGACATCAAAAATTAAAACACGCTTATTGCCAACGTCAGTAACAAATAAACGCTGATTCGTATGATCATAGCGCAGGCTCCCGGGACGATTGAGACGGTCGGGACCGATACCGGGGTCTCTTTCATCAAAGTCCGGCTGCCCAATCACCAAGGAAGCATTCATCCCTGTCCTAAGGCTCTCTGGTGAAACGTCGAATATTAGAATTCGGTTATTCACGGCGTCACTGACAAATAGACGGTCGGTACCGATATCGTAATGAAGACTGCTTGGGTTGCCGATACGAGCCTGCCCAGACTCTTGCTCTTTACTAAAAAAATCATCTTGCCCAATGACAGCCATAGCATCAGGTGTTTCAGTTAGGCGATCCGGGTGGACATCCCACACCATGATTCGCCTATTAAGGCCATCCGCAACAAAAAGCCTCTGGTGTCTTTCATCCAGCACCGTCGAGCCGCGAGAGCCAAGTCTGTTTGCGCCAATGGCGCCTAACTCACGGGTCGTAAAATCAGGTTGTCCAAGAACTGCCAGAGCCTCTGGTCCATTGGTCATACGATCAGGGTGCGCATCAAAAACGAGA
Source organism: uncultured Gammaproteobacteria bacterium (assembly GCA_964465375.1). GTDB lineage: Bacteria > Pseudomonadota > Gammaproteobacteria > Steroidobacterales > Rariloculaceae > CAJWKT01. The sequence goes on from CAYXIJ010000015.1 coordinate 52,074, forward strand.
ATTCTGGGATTAGCGCCCCAGGCAATAACTGCACCATCAGCTGAAAAAATCCGATGATTTACGCTGTCGTAGGCAGTAGCGCCTATAAGGGAACCCTCCGAGCGCGTGACGATGCCAGGTGAGTTTCTGCGCCCGTATAGAGATGGCTCACCAATGACGTAGTCCGCTGTCCGACTGGCTAGGGTGCCGTCCTCGTTTAGCGGATAAACGGAAAGTCGGCTTCCATGAGAACTTACAAAGAGACGATTATTGGCGCTGTCCAGCGCCGAAACACTGTTTCACCATTCACTGTGCGCAGTAGGTCCCCCATTAACCACACTACCCACAAAGGTAGGATTCTGCCAAATATCCTCCGCACTCAATGAATCACTAGCAGGAATGCCCTGAAGAGGAATTGACTGGGCTAAAACCCAGCTACTACCAAGCAGAAGACCAAACACGCTGATCAGTCCGGTGATCGAACAGTTATATTTTTTCATTCTTTTTCTCTTTTTTTGGTTAACATGAGCATCAGGCAATTACTACTATAACTTTTATTTGGGGCGAATCGACAGCCCAAAAACGGGAAACTTTTTTAATTCTTTAAAATTACTAATTGAACAACAAGCTAGATGGTAGTGATTAGGAGAAACTTATATGACCGGTAATCGATTAGTCTATTTATCATTAGCTTTTGTCGCCCTATCCATTGTTGCCTGCGAATCTTCGGAAGAAAGCATTGTCGAAAATGCAGAAAAAGGCCTCTCAAATGACAACCTCGTAGATAATCATTCTGAATTGTCCGGTCTCTGGTATAACGACCCCGGTGCCACTAGAAATTGGCCATCGACAGCAGAGGTACCAATCACACCGGCAGGGCAGAAAGTGGCTGACAGCTGGGTTCAGGATGAAGACCCAATGCTAGGATGCATCATCGGTTTTGGGAGAATTGTCTCTGCACCGTTTCCTATGGAATTACTAATTGATGGAGACCGGGCAACAATCCTCTATGAGTACGATCACCAGATACGCCGGATATACATGGATGGGAGAGATCACCCAGATGATCTTTATCCAACTTTAATGGGACATTCGATTGGTTATTGGGAAAATAGTACTTTGGTTATAGAGACAATTGGCCTAGAGGGTAGCTATTTCCGTCCCTCAGGAGCATTGCCCTACTCCGATTCAGCTCGGATCACCGAGAGGTACTCTTCCCTTTCCGGAGGAAAACAGCTTCAAATAGAATTCACTGTCGCAGACCCAAACTATTATCAGGAACCATGGAGTGTCACTTGGACCTACAGTCCTGCTGCAGAGATTCTGGAGTATCGATGCATTGTCCGTGAACATCTTGCGCCGGAATCACAGTAAGCAAGGGGCATATAGTTCATCCCAAGGTCGACACAAAACCCAAAAGGAAATTCTGAAATGAAAAATCTTATGACCATTTTGATTCTTGGGGTGATATCCATGGCAACGATTCCAAGCCATGCACACCACTCGTTCACCGCAGACTACAACCGAGAAAAACCTGCCACCATTGAGGGCACTGTCACGGAATTCTGGTTTGAAAATCCCCACACCCGCATCTATATGGAAGTTAAAAACGAG
>CAYXIJ010000016.1:0-53351 GCA_964465375.1 uncultured Gammaproteobacteria bacterium
GTACCGGAGGCCATTAGTGCTCCATTATTCAAGATGTAGGCGTGCCCACATATTCCGAGAGTTTCTCTTACATTGTGGTCCGTAATCAGAACTCCTATGCCCCGGCTAGACAGATGGCGAATGATCCGCTGAATGTCGAGAACGGAGATCGGATCCACTCCTGCAAAAGGTTCGTCTAAAAGTATGAATTTAGGTTTGGCTGCCAGCGCTCGTGCAATTTCAACCCGGCGCCTCTCTCCCCCAGATAAGCTGATGCCCATGCTGTCACGAACATGGGTAATGTGAAGCTCTTCTAGTAGCTCCTCCAGGGTTGATTGGCGAGATGCCCGGTCGAGGTCCTCGCGAGTTTGGAGTATTGCGCGAACATTATCTGCCACACTTAGTTTACGGAATACTGAGGCTTCTTGGGGTAGGTAGCCTAGTCCTAGGCGTGCTCTTCGGTGTACCGGAAAGTGTGTAATGTCCTTCCCATTAATGATAATTTGTCCATGGTCACAACTTATAAGTCCGACGATCATGTAGAACGCGGTTGTTTTGCCTGCCCCATTTGGCCCAAGAAGACCCACAATCTCGCCGCTTTTTATAGAAATCGACAATTGACTTACTACCTCGCGTACGCGGTAGCGTTTAGTGATATTGACGGCTTCGAGTCTGCTCATAGTGTGGTATCAGGCTCAGGTTCGATTTCTTCTGGTGGCGGTACGAAAATAATTTGCAGATCCTCGCCGCAATCCGATGATCCCGATGTTATTCTTCGCTGGTTGAGATCATAGATCAGATCGCACCCCGTGAACCGAGTTGTGCCTTCACTGAGCCACGCACTATCTGACATCCTGAGTGTTTGCGACACGTTGTCATAGTGGAGAAGGCCTGCACTTCCACGGACGGTATTCTCATCCATGGAACTTTCATCCTCGAACATTGCTGGGGTGCCTTCCAGCTCGGCCGCTGACAGTTCATGGGAAATAAATCTGACTTCGGCTCTGTCTGAGTTGATTCTCGCTGAATCTATAGTAATGTTTACATTGCCATTAAAATTCCATTCGCTTTTTTCAAAATCGAGCCCTGTTGCTATAGCCTCATCTGCCTCTATTTTCATACTTCCTTGGCTAATTTGTAGCCCACGAAATATCATTGTGCCTGTCTCCCGACTAAAGGAAGATGAATCTGCGTCAAGGGAAATAGGTAGAGGCTCACTAGACACTTCCTGAGCAGTTGCGAGATGCCCGCCAAGACACGAAGTGCACAACAAAGCGAGGTTAATTTTATGGGCTAAATTGACCATGTACGTTGGACTCTAATTCGAGCCTGTTGTCTTTCAAGTAAGCTCTAATGCCTGTAGCGTCTATTTGGTCCTGGCCCAAGTTGATTCGAACGACCTCATCGGTGACCGCATAGAAGGTCTCTGGTTGAAGCCTTAGGTGTTCCGCTTGAATGATTGTGCCACTTGTTCCATCTTCCGTCTGTTGCGCAAGTTCTACTCTACCCTGTAGCTCTAGGTACGTCTCATTTTGGGGTACTTCGCCGCTAGCAGCAGTCAAAAGCCATGGTATTTCCAAGCGGGGCCAATATTCTATTCGGACATCCTCAAGCAATAGGCGATTGTTTTGTCCACTCGTTTCAAGTCTTTTTGCGGTGATTTGATATAAAGATTGACCTTTCTCATCCACTCCAAACAGTTTGGCATCGTTAATGTAGTAACCAAGAGAAAGACCAGATCCCCGTATGCTCGCTATATCATCTGTTACGTCCACACGTGTTAAGTACCAGCTTCCCATAGCTGTTAACGCAAGAGATGCCCATCCAAAATATTTTTTTCTGTTGTGCTTCAAATTTTTATATGACCACTTATATATTCTTGGTTAGTACGCTCGTACCTAACGCCCTATTAATGTTTGATTTTAGCTGGTTTGGCCGCATTCGGTTATTTATGTGCTGAATATATTCCACGCCATGGAGCCGTGGTAAACAAAGAAAGCGCCTAATAGTACGCCGCCAACGAGGCGACCGATTACCCGTTTCTTGCGCTGATTGTATACGAGCATAAAAAGAACCAGCGTAAATCCTGCCATGACAGGGTAGTCTAGCTCCAGAACTCGGCCGTCTAGCTCGTGGGGTTCAATCGCACCAGCTATACCAATGACGGCCAGTAAATTGAAGATGTTTGAGCCTATAATGTTGCCTATTACCAGATCATATTTGTGTTTAAGGACGCCAGCGATAGCCACCGCCAGCTCAGGCAGGCTCGTGCCGACAGCCACTATCGTCAAACCAATTACAAGATCACTGATCCCAATCGCACGGGCTAGGGTTTCCGCGCCATCGACCAGTAGATCTGCTCCAAATAGCATTAAAGCGAGCCCAATTGTTAGCCACATGATTGCTTTAAGCGTGCTCATATCGCCTGAATTGCTTGTAGCTATAGCCGTATGTGCTGAGTCGGGTTGTTTTGACCTTAGACTCAACACAACCAGCAACGCGGTCAGAGGGAATAAACTTGCCAGAAGGATGTAGCCGTCGTTACGACTAAGAAAGCCATCGAAAAACAGCGGTACTGCTAATATTGTGATAAGAAAAAGCGCAAGCAACTGTTGACGTATGGTCGCTGAACGGAGGGCCAGCGGCTGAATTAGGGCAGCCGTTCCGAGCACTAGGCCGATGTTCGCAACGTTTGAACCTACTGCATTTCCTAGAGCTAGGCTTGGGTTGCCCCCCGCAGAAGCAACCGCGGAAATTAGCATTTCCGGTGCGGACGTGGCGAAGCCGGCAACAGTCAGGCCAATGACGATTGGAGGTAGCCTAAGATTTTTTGCTATGGCTTCTGATCCAAGAACAAAGCGGTCGCCACCCAAAGCAAGTAGTACCAGCCCGACTATAAAAGTGGTAAGAGTTATCAGTAACATTTTTAATTATGCAAAATTGTAAACGTTGAAAATGAGGAGAATTCTACCAGCTGCATGAAAAAGTCTGAGTCCTAGCTTAGACTAAGGAGAGACGGAGTGTGCAAGAATGATGGATCCAGACGCAATTACCCAACTTATCGAGCAGGGGCTACCAGGATGCCAAGCCGAAGTTAAGACGGATGGCCAGGGGCACTATGAGGCTTTGGTCGTAACGGAGCAGTTCCAGGGTAAGCGCAGCATTGCGCGTCATCAGATGGTTTATGGCACACTGGGAGCACTAGTCGGCTCGGAAATTCACGCACTTGCTCTGCGAACCTATACGCCCGAAGAATGGCAATCCAAATCTAATTAATCAAAGTGCGGTTCCTTGGATAGGCTTGAAATAACTGGCGGAGTCCCACTTGAGGGCGAGGTGCTCATCTCAGGTGCAAAGAATGCAGCACTACCTATTTTAGCGGCAACTCTTTTATCGGAGAGTCCAGTTCTGTTGGAGAACGTACCGTCTCTGAATGATGTTATGACCACGATTAAGCTACTTCGTAGCATGGGGGCCGAAATTACCCTTCATGATGGTTGGAAGCTTGAAATAGATCCCAGAACCACGACCAAGTATGTTGCACCTTATGAGCTTGTAAAAACCATGCGAGCATCGGTATTAGTGTTGGGGCCCCTCTTAGGGCGTTATGGTAGAGCAGATGTATCTCTTCCCGGCGGTTGCGCAATAGGCGCTCGTCCAGTGAACCTTCACGTAGCTGGACTAAAATCTTTAGGCGCAGAGATATCTATCGAGGGGGGATACATTCGCGCCCAAACAAAGCAGTTGCGCGGTACCCGTTTAGTCCTGGATAGCGTGACCGTAACCGGCACCGAGAATCTTATGATGGCGGCTGTTTTAGCTAAGGGTGAAACTGTGATCGAGAATGCAGCTTTGGAGCCGGAAGTGTTGGACCTAGCCACTTTTCTAGTGCAGATGGGCGCTAAAATTGAAGGAGCAGGTACAGAAATTATTCATATTCAGGGCGTAGATAGCCTTCAGGGTGCGTCATATACCATACTTCCTGACCGGATTGAGGCTGGAACACATTTGCTAGCGGGCGCAATTACGGGGGGGCATGTAAGGGTAAAACAGGCCCGTCCTAGTAACTTGGATGCGGTGCTGCGGAAATTGGAGCAGGCCGGTGCCCGAATCGAGCGTGGGTCAAACTGGATAGACTTGGATATGGCAGGGGAACGTCCTAGGGCAGTAAATCTGAGTACGGCTCCATACCCAGGGTTTCCGACCGACATACAGGCGCAGTTTTGTGCTCTTAACTCGATTGCCTCTGGGACGGGGAAAATTGTGGAAACCGTATTCGAGAGTCGATTTCAACATACGCTAGAATTGCAAAGAATGGGGGCAAACATTGGCATCAAGGGGAACACTGTGGTTAGTAAAGGAGTAGATTGTTTGAAGGGTGCTCCCGTTATGGCTACCGATCTACGTGCGTCCGCCTCGCTTGTTTTGGCCGGTTTAGCTGCCGCCGGTACCACCGTGGTTGATCGTATCTATCACATAGATCGCGGTTACGAATGTATCGAAGAGAAGCTGGCCCAACTTGGTGCGCGTATCCGCCGTTTGCCTGTCTAAACGAAGTGCCTAGGTTCCATGGTATTCTACTGGGCTATTCATCCTGCGTAATGTAATTAAAGGGGGTCCCTATGGCGGTAATCGCTAACCGTCGGTCGGCTATGACGCTTTTCTCCGGACCTACAGATATTTGGAGCCATCGAACACGTGTGGTGTTGGCGGAGAAGGGCATAAATATCGATATAGTAAATGTAACCGACGGGTCTCGACCTGAGGATCTTTTGGATATAAATCCGTATAACACTGTTCCCACCCTTGTGGATCGGGATCTTGTTCTTTATGACTCTAGGGTCATAATTGAATATCTGGATGAAAGGTTTCCTCACCCACCTCTGATGCCTGTAGACCCGGTAACTAGGGCACATTTTCGTCTTGTGCTTTTTCGAATCGAGCGGGACTGGTATCCAATAGCCGAGAAAATTGTCGTGCTAGATGACCGCAGGGCACTAAACCGAGCCCGGAAGGAACTAAAGGAGAGCATATTATCTAGTGCAGAAGTTTTTGCTGCTAAGCGCTTTTTTCTTGGTGATGATTTTTCGCTCGTGGATTCTACTATTGCACCTATCCTTTGGCGTTTGCCATCATTTGGTATCGAGCTTCCTGGGCGTGTGAGACCTATTCACAGATACATGCAAGAGGTTTTTGAGAGATCTCCATTTCAAGAAAGTCTTACGGAGCTGGAACAGGAGATGTGCCAGTAGTAGTTGTGAAAAAAACAAATCAAACTGAATGGAGACCGTATTTGCTTCGTGCCATGCACGAATGGATGTCAGATAACGGGCATACCCCCCACATAGTTGTCAACGCGGATGTGGATGGGTTGGTGGTGCCTGAAGAGCATGTGTCAGATGGAAAAATAATTCTTAACGTGAGCCAATCAGCGACTAAAGAATTAATAATTACCAACCAGTTAGTAAGTTTCAAGACACGTTTTGCATGCATTCCTCAGATAGTGAAAATTCCAATTTCAGCCGTGCTGGGCATTTATGCTCGTGAGACTCGCGAGGGTATTGGCTTTGAAAACGAACACCTACCCTCGAACCAGGCCCATTCGGATAAAGGCGCGTCTGTCGAGCGGCCTAGACTAAGAGTTGTGGAGTAGAGCGCGAATAAAAAACAGGCTCTGTAGTCTCCGGATCGGGATCATTCAAATAAATAGGCGCAGATTTTTTCTTTTAACTCGCTAAATTAAACTTTATTCTGGTGCTGTTAGGTCTGTCTATTCGCTGTCTTAGGGAAAGGCTTCTGTACTGAGGGACACTAAGTCACCATTACGAAATTGACCTATGGGAAGTCTGCGACGTATACGTCCGTCCGCTCCTAGTGTCAGGTTGCCCGATAGCCCAGAAATGGATGCAAATTTTTCATTTTGTTTGTAAAGCAACGGTATAAGGCGATGGGCATCGAAGCCTAAACCGTGCAAACGAGCAAGAGAAGGTGCTTGATTCGGCCAGTAATATTCCAGCTCTGCTTTTAGTTTTTCTGTATCTGGGTGGGGAATAAGAATCCACGGGGTTTCAGTAACCAAAACACCGTTCAAATCATTGTTTTCCACATTGTTTCCAGGCACATAGACGTCAGATGTTGCATAAGTAGGGATGTCTCCAGCGAAATGAAATCGAAGTTGTGGAGCCAGCATTCGTCCGGCGCTGGGGAGTGCCGCCACAAAAATAGTATCCACGTCTTGTCTGCGACGTGGTTCGAACTCAACTGGGACGCGTAGATTTGCCGCCAATCTCTGGTAGCGCTGGTTGCTGTTAGTGAGGTTTAAAAGTGCCGTTATGTTTGCGGAAAAATCCTTTGTTTCCGTTTCATAGGTTCTAAATTGGAGTAGTTTGCCGCCAAGCTCCTCGAACTCGTTTTGGAAGCTGTTTAACAAACGAATACCCCAATCGTCAGCGGGCACTATTGCAATCGCGGTAGCCGCGCCTTTTTTGATTGCATGCCTAGCAATTTCAGCGGCTTCATCTTCAGGAGCAAGAGTAAATTGAAAGAATCCTGCTGGGGGAGATTGGCTACTCTGCGTGAAGTTAAGTGCAAGAATCGGTAAAAAGCCGGCTTTTTTTTCAATTGTCTCTACGCTTGGTTTTAGCAATGGCCCAACAATAAAATCAGCCCCGTCCGCCACGCTTTGTGTGTAAGCTTGTTCTGCACCAATGAGTCCTGTGTCGTAGATTTTTATCTGTGCTTCAGTTGCATTTGGGTTGCCGAGATGTGCTGCGAGGAAACCGTCCAAAACGGCTTGCGCAGAGATTCTCTGCTGGGAGCTTAGGGGAAGCAGCAATGCAATTTGGTCGGGATAAATTTCTTGTCTCGGTTGGGCCTCGGTGATCAGGTTTCCTGTAGGACTGCGGCCCCCATCTTGATTAGCACCCTCATTTGGCACCCTATTTAGCAAAGTAGAGCTGCAGGCCGCTAAGGTGAAGATGGCTGTCACGAATAGAAATCGGCCTAGGGTTAACGTAATTAGCTTGCGCAGTTTGTTACCTACAGGGCAGCATGGGGCCATGGAGCGCTCGGTGGGCATATTACATGTGGTAGGGACCCCTATTGGAAATTTAGGCGATCTTAGCTCGAGGGCGCGGGAGGTGCTGATGACCGTGGAACTCATTGCTTGTGAGGATACTCGCCGCACTCGTGGATTGCTATCCAGTATGGCAGCCAATGCAAGCCTAACCGCGTACCATGAGCATAATGAGGCCAAGGTAACTCCGAAGCTAATAAGGTATTTGGAACAGGGAAAATCAGTCGCATTAGTATGTGATGCTGGGACACCTTTGATTAGTGATCCCGGGCTGGAGTTAGTTAGAAATGCTCTAGCACGCCAGATTCCAGTTAGAACTGTTCCGGGCCCGAATGCAGCCATTGCCGCTCTTAGCATCTCTGGGCTGGCTACTAACCGTTTTATTTTTGAGGGATTTTTACCTCGGCAGCAGGGTCCGCGCCAGAGTCTGCTAGAAACGCTTCGCTTAGAGTCGAGGACCATGGTGTTCTATGAGTCGGTACACCGCCTGCAGCCAACCCTAGAAGCACTTGCTCGTGTGTTCGGCGGCCTTCGTCCGGCGGTGCTAGTACGCGAGCTAACAAAGATCCACGAGTGTCTTTACAGGGGAAATCTTGCCGACTTGTGTGGACGTTTAGATAAGAGCATTCCTCTTAAGGGAGAGTTCGTGATTATTGTGGCTGGTGCGGATCAAAAGTATTCGGCTGAGGAGGCGGATGTGGAGAAGATTTTTCGTATTCTCGTGCAACAGGTTTCAGCTTCGACCGCGGTCGAGCTCACTGCATCCATCACCGGCCTTTCTCGTAACGAGGTCTACCGCATCACCCGGATTTGAGGGGCTAAACAAAAAACAAAATTATTGCAGGGCATCAACTTTTTTGAAAGTAGTTGCTTGACGGATGGAACCGCGTAACCTAGGTCTTTGGGAGTCGGCTAAGCAGTCGCTGGGAGAAATCCTAGAGGAAAGTCCGGGCTCTTTGGGCAGGGTGCCAGGTAACACCTGGGGGGCGTGAGTCCACGGAAAGTGCCACAGAAAATATACCGCCAGTTATTTAGCTGGTAAGGGTGAAATGGTGCGGTAAGAGCGCACCGCACAGGTGGTGACGCCTGTGGCAGGGTAAACCCCACCCAGAGCAAGACCGAATAGGGGGACGTATCAGTGTGCCCACACGAGTTCCCGGGTAGGTCGCTGGAGGTGTGTGGTGACACGCATCCAAGATGAATGGCTGTTCTAGACAGAACCCGGCTTATAGGCCGACTCCCATCTATTGCCGTGTAATCCTGAATAAACACTCTAAAAACCTGCCCTAACCGCCTGATAAACAGTCTTTTGATCCCTTCTTTTGGATGGCCGTAAGCCCCCTAAGCTATTGGCAAATAAGAAAATATTTCACTTTTCTGGTTGACAGTTGTGGCTACTGGTACCTATAGTGCTTCAAGAGTGGGAAAAAGTGGGAATAAATGGGCCGAGGGGTCCGAATATGTTTCGAGGAGTTTCCAAAGTTACCTTGGATGCAAAGGGACGGCTGGCAATCCCCAGCCGATATCGGGAGCGGCTCGAGAACCGATCCGAGGGGAACTTAGTTGTCACCGTGGACCGGGATTACTGCCTACTTATTTATCCGTTACCTGATTGGGAGAAGATCGAGCGAAAGCTTATGAATCTATCTTCCCTCAATATGCAATCGCGCCGGCTGCAGCGCCTCATGGTGGGACATGCTGCGGAACTCGAAATGGATGGCCATGGCCGCATCCTGCTTCCTCGTGAACTTCGGGAATTTGCAGGTCTTGTCCGGCGAGCAATGCTTATTGGCCAGGGCAACAAGTTTGAATTATGGGACGAGGAAAACTGGGGTGCACGTAGGGATGAGTGGCTTACAGAGGATAGCGGGACAACAGATTTGCCTGCAGAACTTGAAACACTGTCCCTCTGAGCAGCGTAGCAGTTGAGTGCTATATCTGATCATCGGCCGGTGCTGGTGACCGAGGCGGTAGGAGAACTGGCATTAGTTAGCAGTGGTTGTTACGTCGATGCAACCTACGGACGCGGAGGGCATAGTGCTGAAATTCTCAACAAACTGGGACGAAAAGGCCGGCTATTGGCCTTGGACAAGGACCCTGAAGCTACGGAACATGCAATGCACCGTTTCGCCAACGATCATCGATTTACCGTGCGCCACGCCGATTTCGAATCGCTTCGAGATCACGTTCATCCATGGCTCAAGGATGATTGCTTGATGGGTGTTCTTCTGGATTTGGGTATTTCATCTCCACAGCTTGAAACAGCGGCTAGGGGATTCAGTTTTTCCATAGATGGCCCATTGGACATGCGAATGAACCCTACGAACGGTATAACGGCAGCGGAATGGTTAAGCGAAGCAGACGAGGATTCGCTTACATCGGTTTTTTGGCGTTTCGGTGAGGAACCACGAGCGCGACAGATCGCCAGGGCTATTTTAGGCAGACGAGCCCGTAAGGCGATTCTCACCACAGGCGAGCTAGCCCGGTTAGTGGAAAGCCTCCCAAGAGTTGGTTCACGGCGGATCCATCCGGCTACACGCATTTTTCAGGCATTGCGGATTCAAATAAACAATGAACTTCAAGCACTGGAGAGTGTACTTAGCCAGTGTGTTGAGCTTTTGGGGGCAGGTGGAAGGCTTTGTGTGATCAGCTTTCACTCACTGGAGGATCGCATCGTTAAGCGGTTCATGAGCGGCCAAGCACGAGGCAACCCTGTTTACGCTGGTTTGCCTGATGTTCCATTAGATGCGCGCCCTTCATTAAAACTAGTTGGCCGATTAATCAGGCCTTCGAAGAAGGAGGTTGCTTCTAACCCTAGAGCTCGCAGCGCGCGCTTGAGAGTTGCCGAGCGGTTGCCAGGGGAAGCTACTTGAAATCCCAGACATCACAATTTTGGTTTGCTCTGCTTTTGTCCATGGCAGTTGCTGTCTCCGGGATCTGGGTTGTTGCAGCAAAGCATCAGGCAAGACAGTTGTTTATTGAGCTAGTAGCATTGAATCGGGAAAGCGATCGCCTTCAGGTTGACTGGGGAAGACTACAGATCGAGCAGAGTACTTGGGCTACTCATTCGCGCATCGAATTGCTTGCTCGGCAGCACTTAAATCTTGGTCTTCCGAGTAATGAGCAAGTACTAATTGTCATGGAGCCCGCTCAGTGAAGAAGCTTAATCCAAGTACTGTTGTCCTAGGTGGAAGACGGTGGCGAGGTATCACCTTAATGATGGGTTTTGCCCTGATGGCGATTGCTTTAGAGGGCCGCTTGCTTTATCTGCAGGCCGTCGACAAAGAATTTCTATCAGCGCAAGGTGATAGCCGTCATTTGGTCAACGTCAATATCTCGGCTCACCGCGGCCCAATTACTGATCGACATGGGGAGATGCTGGCCATTAGTACGCCGGTCGATAGCATTGGGGTAAATCCCCAAAAAATAAGGTCAGCAATGAATAGGCTGGCAGAGCTCGCTCTGGCACTAGATACAGATGAGGGTTCGTTAACGCGAAAAATTACGTCAAGCCTTGACCGTCAGTTCATCTGGTTGGAACGACATCTACGTCCCGACTCGGCTGCTCGGGTTATGCAGCTCGGGATACCCGGTATTGAGACACGGAGGGAATATCGCCGTTATTATCCATCAGGAGAAGTAACCAGCCACGTCATTGGTTTTACCAACATCGATGACTGGGGCCAGGAAGGATTGGAATTAGCCTTTAATCACCACCTGGAAGGCAAAGAAGGTTCCAAGCGTGTGCTAAGAGACCGTTTTCGCCGAACCATTCAGGATGTTGAGTTAATAGATCCGGCCCAGCCGGGCCGCACATTGGTAACCAGTTTAGATCTCAGGCTTCAGTACTTGGCCTACCGTGAGTTGAAGCAAGCAGTTCAAGATAATGGGGCAAATTCTGGTTCTGTTGTAATTTTAGATGTAGAGACTGGCGAAGTGCTTGCCATGGTTAACCAGCCATCATACAACCCGAACAACGGAGCTCAGCGGAAACCGGGCCCTATTCGAAATCGGGCAGTCACCGATATTTTTGAGCCTGGATCGAGCTTTAAGCCTTTTGTTGTTGCCGCGGCTTTAGAAAGTGGGCGCTATCAAGCAGATTCATTGATTAACACCTCGCCCGGTTTCGTAGCGGTGTCAGGCAGCGTAGTTATCGAGGATCCTAATAATCTTGGCGAGATTGATGTAACCACTGTGTTAGCCAAATCCTCAAATGTTGGGATGACTAAGATTGCTCTCGAACTTGGGCAGCAGGATTTATGGACTGTACTTTCAGATTTCGGAATCGGTCGTTCAACCACATCTGGTTTTCCTGGGGAGTCATCGGGTGTTCTAACCGATTTTCAACACTGGCGTCCGGTGGGTCAGGCCACATTATCCTACGGTTACGGGGTTTCAGTTACTGCGTTACAGCTTGCTCGTGCATACGCGGCGGTTGCCGCAGGCGGTATTTTTCGGCCTGTTTCGGTACGCGTAGTACGGGATCCGTTACCGGTTGAGCGCGTAATTTCCAGCGCTACCTCCGACGCATTGTTGGGCATGCTTGAGGTAGTTGTGTCGCCGGCAGGCTCTGGAAGCCTTGCCTCCGTACCAGGATTTAGGGTGGCAGGAAAAACTGGCACAGCGAAGAAATCGGGTGTAGGGGGGTACTCTGAAGACAAATATATTTCGATTTTTGCAGGTATCGCTCCTGTAACTAAGCCTGAATTGGTTGTGGTTGTGGTGATCGATGAGCCTCGCACAGGCGTTTACTATGGCGGCGAGGTTGCGGCACCGGTTTTTGCAAATGTTGTTTCTGGTGCGTTGAGACTTTTAGGAGTACCGCCCGACAATCTGCAGGAGCCTGCATTACACACCGCAGCACTTGCTGAGGCCAACCTATGATGGTTGCGCTCGCGACAACAGTTATGACACTTGGGGATTTGCTCGGTTCAAGTGCAGGGGTTCACGGTTCAGTAGAGATAACTGATCTGGTTCTCGATAGTCGTCAAGTAACACCAGGCTCAGCCTTTGTTGCTATACCAGGCACTCAGGAGCATGGCCTTTCCCATGCCGAAGATGCTCTAAGGCGTGGGGCTGCCATCATCATTTATGAGCCGACATCGGTTTTCAGCTCAATACCGGAATTTAGTATTCCGATAGAGGGTCTTAGTGATCGGCTCGGCGAGTTGGCACGCAAATTTTTCTGGTGCGATCTTTCTCCCCAAGCGGTTGCTGGTGTAACGGGAACTAATGGTAAGAGTACCGTCGCCTATTTGATTGCTCAGGCTATGAGCTCCACAGGAGCAGCATGTGGCTACGTGGGTACCCTTGGTTATGGTATGCCTCCAGATCTTAAGGAGCACGGACTAACGACGCCCGATTGTCTAACGTTGCATCGTGAGGTCAGGGATCTTCGGTCCCCCTATGTGGCAGTTGAGGTTTCTTCGCATGCGCTAGCTCAAGATCGTATTAGTGGGCTCAACATATCCACCGCCGTCTTCACTAACTTGAGTCGAGATCATCTAGATTATCATGGTGACCTAGCAAGCTACAGACGCGAAAAGGCGAAGTTATTTCAACGATCGGGTCTGTCGCAGGCTGTTTTGAATGTGGATGACCTTTTCGCCAGTACCTTGCTACGTGGGCTGTCAGACGACGTTACTAAAATCAGTGTTAGCACCCGCGATTCCTCGGCAGATCTTTTTGGGCAGGTGCTTCGGGCAGATTTGGATGGCATCACGGTCCAAATCTCTGGCCCCTGCGGGACAGGACTAATCAGGTCAAAGTTGGTGGGGGATTTCAACGGTGAGAATTTGTTATTGGCCCTAGGCGTGCTTTTTACTTGGGACGTCACTATAGCTGATGCATGCGAGATACTTTCATTCTGCCAGACTCCGCCTGGACGTATGGAAGTTTTCAGGGGATCGGTTAATGCACCGTGGGTCATTGTTGATTATGCCCACAGTCCGACGGCACTCGAGAATGTTCTAACTTGCCTTAATCACTATTCCGCCGCTGAAATTTGGTGTGTGTTTGGTTGTGGAGGAGGGCGTGACCCTGGAAAACGCCCACTTATGGGTGCTGTAGCAGCTAAATTAGCTGATCATGTTGTTCTTACTAATGACAATCCTCGCGATGAGGATCCTAGTGAAATTATTGCACAGATTCATTCTGCAATTACCGGTCATCCTGATGTTATTGTGGAGCATGATCGTAAGAGAGCTATTGTTAATGCTATCGGAGCGGCGTCGCCGGGCGATGCTGTTTTAATCGCTGGAAAGGGGCACGAGGTCTTACAGGAAATAGGGCAACAAAGGAACCCTTTTAGTGACAGAGCCGTTGTTAAAGCGGCCATGGAGGGGTACTAGTGGTGGCGCGGACTCTAGCTGCAGTTGCACAGGAAGTTAATGGAGAACTTATTGGAAGAGATACAGGTTTTGATGTTGTTAGTATAGATACGCGGAACCTAGGCCCGGGAGCTCTTTTCGTTGCCATTCGTGGTGATCGTTTCGACGGCAATGATTTTATCGCCGAGGCTCACTCGCTTGGTGCTGCCGGCGCGCTTGTATCAAGTCCGGCTGCTGTTCCCCTACCTCAGGTGCGGGTAAATGACACACGCGAAGCTTTTGGGCTAATGGCGCATGCTTGGCGGGATAATTTTTCGTTACCGGTAGTAGCTGTCACGGGTAGCAACGGAAAAACTACGGTAAGGGAATTGATTGCAAACATACTGCGTGTTCGAGGTCAGCTTTGCGTAACTCAGGGAAACTTAAATAACGATTTGGGGGTACCGCTGACCTTAATGTGCTTAAACGAGAAGCATCGAGTATTAATCGTAGAAATGGGCGCTAATCATGCCGGAGAAATTGCCTATTTGAGTGAGCTGATATGTCCAACAGTTGGCGTTATCACAAATGCTAATTGTACGCACCTGGAAGGTTTTGGTTCACTGGAAGGAGTGGTGGCCGCTAAGGGCGAACTTCTGGAACATCTTCCCCCAACTGGTGTAGCTGTACTGAATGCCGATGATAATTACTGTGGTGACTGGCGCCTCCGTAGTCGGGCCGAGACAGTTATTACATTCGGGTTTAGCGACGGGGCTGACTGTTGTGTGAGTGGTGAACCCTCCTATGGGCCTAGCAGTTCAAGTTTCACCATACGTTTGCCAGGAGCGGAATCATTGGAGGTTCATCTTCCGCTCCCAGGGCGCCACAATATCTTTAACGCAATGGCAGCAGCAGCAGCAACTTTTGCCTTAGGCGCACTCCCAGAAGACATTATTAATGGTTTAGGTAGTACCCACGCGGTGGATGGACGCATGACCTTGCTTCGCGGAAAGCTGGGTTCGACCATCGTAGATGATAGCTATAACGCCAATCCGGCTTCAGCAAAGGCAGCCTTGGACTATTTGTCTGGCAAGGCAGGTAAGCGCATCTTTGTTTTGGGTGATATGGCTGAGCTTGGTTTGGATGCAGGGAAATTTCATAGCGAAGTGGGCGAGTACGCCAAGGATCGATGTGATGTACTGATCACTATTGGTAAATTTAGCGAATTCGCTGCTCGGGCTTTCGGCAATGGTGCCCACACGTGCATTGACATTAACGCAGCCGAAGATCAGCTTTCTAATGCACTAGCTCCTGATGTCACTATTGTTGTTAAGGGTTCTAGGGTTATGGGCCTTGAGGTTTTAGTGAATAAACTTGTGGAGGAAAACAGAAAAAACGAGGTGGGGTCATGATGATATATGTCACAGACTATTTGATTGCTTTCCACTCTGGTTTTAATGTTTTTGGTTATTTAACAATGCGCGCAATTTTAGGTGCGTTGACAGCGCTGGCTTTGTCTTTCTCCATGGGCCCCTACGTAATCAATAGGCTTTCCAGAAGACGCATTAATCAGCCAATTAGGGACTTGGGTCCCGAAAGTCATTTCCCGAAAAGTGGTACTCCAACAATGGGCGGTGGCCTTATTTTGTTTAGCATACTAATCAGCACGTTGCTTTGGGCGAACCTCAGTAATCGCTTCGTATGGATTGTCTTGGGAGTTACTTTGGCTTTCGGTGTGATTGGCTTTATTGATGACTACAGGAAATTGATTGTTGGAGATTCTAAAGGCTTAGAGCCCTATATTAAATTCATATTGCAATCTATCGCTGCTCTGGCTGGCGTGCTGGCATTGTACTTTACGGCTGAGAACCCGGCTGTGGAACACGCTCTCCTTGTACCGTACATCCCAAACATGATGATTCCTTTGAGTGGCGCAGTCTACGTTTTGTTTACGTATCTAGTAATCGTAGGTAGCTCAAATGGCGTTAATCTTACCGATGGCTTGGACGGGCTAGCAATCATGCCGGCCGTACTTGTTTGTGGCGCACTTGGAATTTTCTCTTACGTGACTGGAAATTTAAACTTTTCGGGCTATCTGGGTATCCCTTACGTGGCAGGGGCTGGTGAAATGCTTGTTTTTTGCGCAGCCTTGACTGGCGCCGGCTTGGGCTTTTTGTGGTTTAACACCTATCCCGCTCAGGTTTTTATGGGTGACATGGGGGCCTTGGCTCTTGGCGCCGCTCTTGGCCTAGTAGCTGTGGTTGTTAGGCAAGAGCTAGTGCTATTCATTATGGGCGGAGTGTTCGTGATAGAAACTATTTCAGTGATTATCCAGGTTGCCTCTTACAAGACGATGGGCCGGCGCATTTTTCGTATGGCACCTTTGCATCACCACTTCGAACTTAAGGGCTGGGCTGAACCGAAGGTGATCGTGCGTTTCTGGATTGTCACAGTGGTCTTAGTCCTAATTGGCTTGGCAAGCTTGAAGATTCGTTGAGATAGATGAGTTTCGCTCAGTGTTTAAGCATGGAATGGCAAGAGGAGCAAGTAATCGCTCAAAGTCTAAATAATCGAACTTTAGTGGTCGGCCTAGGCGAAACTGGAGTCGCGACGGTTCGTCACCTCAGGTCTTGCGGCCAGGCCGTGTTGGCTATTGATTCCCGCGTGAATCCGCCTGGTCTTGAGCGTTTACAGCAATGTTGTCCCGAAGTTCCAGTGGTACTCGAAACGTTGTCGCCACGCTGGCTTTTTGGGATTGATGAGGTCGTTCTATCGCCGGGCCTTGCTGCTGACATTCAGCTTGTTGCAGAAGCCCGCAGAAGGGGAATTTCTGTGGTTAGCGATATTGAGCTTTTTGCACGCGAAATGGCCCCTCTTAATGCGGCAGTGCTTGCTGTTACCGGATCAAATGGGAAAAGCACCGTCGTGACGATGCTGGAAGCTATGCTTCAAGCTGGTGAAATAAATGTAATGGCCGGTGGCAATCTAGGCCCTCCGGCCTTGAGCTTGCTTGGAAAGAAAAATATTTCAACCTATTTATTAGAGATTTCTAGTTTCCAGCTCGAGACAACTGAAAGCCTTAGTCCATTGGCAGCGGCTGTTCTTAATGTTTCTGCTGACCATCTTGATAGACATAAAACCCTAGAACGATATGCGACACTGAAGGAGAAGTTATTAACTAGCTCAGATACAGCTATTTTCAACTGGGATGACCCGATAGTCCGTCGGATGGGAATGGCTCATCCGAAGTCGGTGCCTTATTCGGTTTGTGAGCCGCTAGAGCAAGGCTACAGTGTGTGTCTCTCGCAGGGTGAGCGTTGGCTTGCAAGGAACCAGAAGCCCCTGATACCAGTTTCGTCGCTCATGGTAGGAGGTGCTCACAATGAAGCAAATGCTCTTGCTGCTTTGGCTTTAGCTGAAATTGTTAGCACTGATCACGAACCATTGCTCGAAGCGCTACAAAGTTTCCATGGTTTACCTCATCGGTGCCAGTGGATAGGCGAGAAAGATGGTGTTGCTTTTATCAATGATTCTAAAGCTACCAATGTGAGCGCAACACTAGCAGCGCTCAGCGGCATTTCTGGATCAGTAGTTCTTATAGCGGGCGGCCGAGCCAAGGGGGCTGATTTTACGCCGATGGGTGAGCTTGCTCGCGAAAAACTAAAAGGGGCGATTTTGATTGGTGAATCCGCGGAAACGCTTCGTTCAGTGTTGGCGGACGTGTGCCCGACAGAGTTAGCGGGCGGGATAGATGATGCGGTTAGTTACGCTCTTTTTATGGCAAGCGCCGGGGACACGATACTGTTTTCACCTGCCTGTGCCAGTCAAGATATGTTTTTAGATTATCAGGTTCGCGGGGATGCGTTTATCAAGGAAATTCAGGTGCTATTGTCATGAATCGTGTCTGGCATTTTCGTTCGTTAACCCTGGACCCGATTTTGCTGTCTGCGGTGATTGGGTTGTTGGTGTTCGGAATTATCATGGTGAGTTCGGCATCCATTTCTCTTGCGGATAAAGACATGGGCCAACCACTGTATTTTTTGTATCGGCACTTGGGCGCTATTGCAATCGGTTGTTGCTCGGCACTGGTTGCGTTTGTAACTCCTACCGAGATCTGGTTTCGAATGAACTGGTTTCTTTTGTTTTTTGCGTTGTTGTTGTTAGGAGCGGTTTTGGTGCCGAGTTTGGCACCAGAGATAAACAACAGTACACGGTGGCTACATCTAGGTCCGATTACGTTTCAGGCTTCTGAGATCGCTCGGCTTTTTTTGCTGCTGTACATATCGGGTTATGTTATTCGTCATCATGAAGAATTGACCACTACATTTTTGGGCTTCATCAAACCTATGTTGATCATTGGACTCGCGTCCGCATTGTTGATGCAGGAACCCGATTTTGGCGCTACGGTCGTGCTTACTCTTGTTAGCTTTGGTATTTTGTTTTTCGGTGGAGCAAGGCTCCGTGATTTTTTCGCAATTGCTATTCTGGCAGGCTTTTTTTTGATCGTACTTATTTTACGGTCTGAAGAGAGAATGGAGCGTATTACAGCTTTTCTAGATCCATGGGCCGACGTAGGCGACAGCGGATATCAATTGGTCCAGTCCCTAATAGCAGTCGGTAGGGGTGATTTGTTTGGGGTTGGCCTCGGCGGGAGTGTGCAGAAACTTTTCTATTTGCCTGAGGCGCATACAGACTTTGTCTTTGCGGTTCTCAGCGAGGAACTCGGCCTCGTGGGCGCTACTGCAGTAATTGTATTACTTTCTCTGGTCGTCTACAGAGCCCTTTCCCTGGGGCCTAAGGCGGCAAGGTGTGGACTGTCATTCCACGCACTGGTGACCGTTGGCCTAGGTATCACCTTAGGTGTTCAAGCATTCATTAATATAGGAGTTAACATCGGACTGTTGCCGACCAAGGGCTTAACCCTGCCACTTCTCAGTTACGGGCGTACGAGCATGGTTGTAACGCTGATGTCTCTGGGCTTGTTAGCCAGAATTCAGCACGAAGTGAATGAGGCCACACAACATCGAAAAACCCGACAGTCAGGGAGGATCAAGGTTTGAGCGCAGGCCCAATTCTGATTATGGCAGGCGGAACAGGCGGTCACGTTTTTCCTGGTTTGGCTGTAGCCGAGGTGCTGCAAGAGCGGACGGCTCTAGTTATTTGGATGGGAACCCATCGAGGTATAGAAGCTCAAATCGTTCCTAAGGCCGGCATCGATATGGAGTGGATTTCTATCGCGGGCCTTCGTGGTCGTGGGTTGACCGCCTGGTTGTTAGCACCTTTTTTGGTTTGTTTTACAGTTTGTCAGGCACTGAGGGTTCTGTTAAAGAGCAAGCCAGTAGCGGTCTTGGGGTTGGGTGGTTTTGTTTCAGCTCCCGGTGGCCTGGCAGCGTGGCTCATCGGCAGGCCGCTGTTGATTCATGAGCAGAATGCTGTTGCTGGCACTGCTAATCGTTTACTTTCCCGATTCGCAAGCAAGGTATTTGAAGCGTTTCCGAACAGTTTTCCCGATGGTATAGAAACTGAATTAGTGGGTAACCCGGTACGTCGTTCCATAGCGGAATTACCTTCGCCGCGCGAGCGTTTGAGCAAGCGGCAGTCCCGCTCGCGCGTATTGGTTTTAGGTGGAAGCCAAGGGGCGCACGTATTGAATAAGACTTTGCCTATTGCTTTCTCCCGCCTGCCTTCTGACATCCGGCCCGAGGTTTGGCATCAGGCTGGGAAGGGCTTCAATGAAGTTGAGGCGGCCTATGCTGAAGTTAGCATTGAGGCAAAAGTGGAAGGCTTTATAAATGATAT
The DNA here is from genome assembly GCA_964465375.1 of uncultured Gammaproteobacteria bacterium. Classification (GTDB taxonomy): domain Bacteria; phylum Pseudomonadota; class Gammaproteobacteria; order Steroidobacterales; family Rariloculaceae; genus CAJWKT01. The sequence continues at coordinate 19,162 of CAYXIJ010000016.1, forward strand.
TGCAAGGGCTTACGGTTGGGCCGACCTCGTGGTTTGTCGTGCCGGGGCTTTGACGATTTCCGAACTTTCGGTTGTTGGAGTTGGAGCATTGCTAATTCCGTATGCTCGCGCGGTTGATAATCACCAAGTGAAAAATGCCGATCATTTCATTGCGCGCGGTGCTGGTGTTGTTGTTCCAGAATCGGAGTTGTGCAATGGGCGCCTGGAAAAAGAGCTTGAGTTGCTTTTAAGTGACCGTGAACGGTTGGTTGAACTGGCTGAGAATGCTTGGGATCAATCTGCACTTCATGCAGCAAAGCGACTTGCTGACGCGTGTCTTGAGTTTGGGGGGGCATACCATGAGCAATGAAATGGGTCCCATCCGATGCATTCATCTAGTGGGAATTGCTGGTTCCGGAATGGCCGGGATTGCCGAAGTGCTCATTAATCTTGGCTATCAAGTTCAGGGCTCTGATCGTATCTTGGGTTCTGCCACGGAGAGGTTGGCATCTTTGGGAGCTGAAATTTATGAGGGCCACGCTGACACAAACTTAGGAGCGGCCGATGCGGTTGTTGTGTCTAGTGCTATTGCTGAGAGCAATCCCGAAATCGTTGAAGCTCATCGTAGGCGTATACCTGTGGTTCAGCGGGCAGAAATGCTTGCTGAGCTAATGCGTTTCAGGTACGGAATTGCTGTCGCTGGAACCCATGGAAAGACCACCACGACCAGCCTGATTGCATCGATTCTGGCCGAGGCCGGTCTTGACCCAACGTTTGTTATTGGTGGGCGACTCACAAGCGTGAATGCAAACGCGAAACTTGGTGCTGGAAAATATCTCGTTGCGGAAGCTGATGAAAGTGATACTTCGTTTCTTCATCTGCAGCCCATGATTGCAGTTGTCACCAATATTGATGCTGACCACCTATTAAGTTACGAGGGCCAGCTAAGTCGTTTATGCCAAGCCTTCGAGGATTTTCTCCATAATTTACCTTTTTATGGATTGAGCGTGATGTGTTTTGATGACAAGGCAACCCGTGAACTTATTCCTAATTTGGGTAGAAGGGTTATCAGTTATGGTCTTTCAGGTCATGCCGATGTGCGTGCCGACGAGATCAAGCAAGTTGGTTTGCAGACCCATTTCAAGGTGCATCGCAAGGGGCGGGTACCGTTGGACATCCGGTTAAATTTGCCCGGACTTCACAATGTGCAAAATACACTAGCCGCAATAGCTGTTTCAACGGAGCTTGAAATTGACGAGCTCTCTATGCAACGAGCACTGGCTAAGTTTTCAGGGATTGATAGGCGGTTTCAGATGCTCGGAACTATTACTACCCCGGTTGGTCGAGTTACGTTCGTTGATGATTATGCCCACCATCCCACAGAGATTGACGCAACTCTTTGTGCGGCCCGAGAAGCTTGGCCAGAGCGTCGCTTAGTGGTGGCATTCGAACCCCACCGGTACTCTCGTACCCAGGAACTTATGGACGATTTCGCACGTGTCCTGTCCTCCGCTGATGTACTGGTATTGATGGATGTGTATGGTGCTGGCGAGAAACCTATCGCGGGCGCTGATGGCCGTGCCCTAGTACGTACGGTCAGAGCTCGTCGTGTAGTCGATCCAATATTTGTCGGACAAGTCGATCATTTGTCTTCGGTTTTAGCAGACCTCATTCAAGGAGATGATGTAGTTCTGACGCTTGGTGCGGGTAGCATTGGTGCGGTTGCGCAATCCTTACCTTCAGAATTGGCCGTGAAGGTGCCGGTTGGGTTGAAACAGTGAGCGCATTAATTAACGGCACTATTTCAAATCCAGGGCTCAAGCTTTGCGAAGCGATGAGCGCGCATACTTCTTGGCGCGTTGGTGGGCCAGCTGACATTTTCTTAAGGCCAGACAATATTGAAAACCTTCAGCACTTTCTGATGGAGCTACCCTCGGGAACGCCTTTGGTTTGGGTTGGCTTGGGTTCCAACCTTTTAGTCCGTGATGGGGGCATTCGGGGAGCAGTTATATGCACTGGCGGACTGAAGCGAGAAATTGAACGCTTGGATGCCATTAGGGTACGTGTAAGTGCTGGATTGCCATGTGCACTGTTAGCTCGTCAGTGTGTCCGGTGGAAGCTTGGCCCGGCTGCATTTTTTGCAGGAATTCCAGGAACGATAGGGGGTGCTTTAGCTATGAATGCAGGTGCTTTCGGCGGGGAAACCTGGGATCAAATAGAAAGCGTCGAAATGGTAGACCGAGGGGGTGAGCGGCACAAACGCTTACCGTCGGACTTCGATTTAAGCTATCGAACGGTCCATGGAGCTTCTGACGAATGGTTTCTTTCGGCTGTTTTTTGTTTTGGGCCGGATGAAGAAACAAGTATGAGCGATATCCGAGGCATAACTAAACTTCGGGCGGAGACACAACCCGTAGGCCAGCCCAGCTGTGGTTCGGTATTCAAGAATCCACCCAATGGTTTTGCGGCGCAACTCATTGAAGAAGCAGGTCTAAAGGCGAGATGTGTTGGCGGTGCTGTTGTATCAGAAAAGCATGCCAATTTCATAATCAATACTGGGAAGGCAACGGCCGCAGACATAGAGAATCTGATTTTGCAAGTACGTGAGGCGGTTGAGGAGTTTCACGGCGTCACGCTCGAGATGGAAGTACAAGTTGTCGGTGAACATGAAGTGAGTGGGCAATGAAAATATTAAAGTCAAATAGGCGAAAAGCTGTAAAACACACACGACGTTTGCCAGCGTTACCGAGAATTCCACTTCGATCCTTGATTGTTTCCCTGTCAGTTATCGTGGTTATAGGCGGGGCTTTTTTTGGCTTAAAAATATTGTTCGACAATCCGATTCGTATGTTGATCCTGCAGGGAAGTTTCCAGCGGGTACCTTCGATTCAAATAGAAGCTGCCCTTGGATCTGACTTCAATCATGGATTTCTTTCTGCCGACATTGCGGGAATGCGTTGGCAGATTGAAAGCCTAGACTGGATAGATAAGGCAGAAATCAGACGCATTTGGCCAGATGCGTTGAAGATTGAATTGACGGAGCATCAGGCAGTGGCCCGCTGGGGGAAGGGCGGCTTATTGAATGTTCATGGAGAACTTTTCACGGAGAATATACGCCATACATTTCCAGAGCTTCCCCAGCTGACAGGGCCCGACGGCAGGGAGAAGGAAGTTGCAAATTATTATCTAAGCGTGCGTGGTCCCCTTGCTCAAGCCAACCTGCAAATACAAAGACTTTCCATGGATGATCGAGGGGCAATAAGGCTGTTTTTAGAAGATGGCCAGGAAATTCGACTTGGTCAGAATGGGGTGATGGAGCGTCTGGACCGTTTCCTTACGATTGTTGCACCGACACTGGTGAGCGAGTTTGCACGAGTCCGTTATGTTGATTTGCGCTACATCAACGGTTTTGCTGTGGGGTGGCTCCCAGGGGTTGTTACGTCCCAGGTAGCACAGACCCAAGCGGTGGCTGATAGTGGCTAAACGAGAAGAGCGTAAATTACTTGTGGGCCTTGATATTGGCACATCAAAAGTCGTGGCGATTGTAGGTGAGCTTTCTTCCGAAGGTGGGCTGGAGATTATTGGTGTAGGTTCACACAATTCGCGCGGACTAAAGCGTGGTGTGATTGTGAATATAGAATCGACGGTCCAATCTATTCAGCGCGCTGTTGAAGAAGCTGAACTGATGTCAGGCTGTGAGATCAATACCGTCTACACAGGAATCGCAGGTAGTCATGTCCGTAGCCTGAATTCTCATGGCATTGTTGCGATCAGGGAGAAAGAGGTAAGCGCAAACGATGTGGATCGGGTGATTGATGCAGCACGCGCAGTTGCGATTCCGGCTGATCAGCAGGTTTTACATGTGATACCACAAGAGTTTCTGATCGACGCACAAGAGGGTATTCGTGAGCCCATAGGGATGGCCGGCGTTCGGCTGGAAGCAAAAGTTCATCTTGTTACTGGTGCCGTAAGTGCTGCTCAGAATATTGTCAAATGTGTGCAACGTTGTGGACTGAACGTGGACGATATAGTTCTTGAGCAGCTTGCATCAAATTACTCGGTTCTTACTGATGATGAGAGAGATTTAGGTATCTGTCTTGTAGATATAGGCGGCGGCACTACCGACATCGCTGTTTTTTCTGATGGTGCTATCCAGCACACGGCTGTTATCCCAATAGCAGGTGATCAAGTGACAAACGATATCGCCGTGTCTTTGCGTACACCAACCCAGTATGCAGAAGAAATCAAGATCAAGTATGCGTGTGCGTTGTCCAAGCTCGCCAATACTGAGGAAACTATTGAGGTGCCAAGTGTTGGTGATCGTCCTCCTCGGCGACTCGCTCGCCAGACACTCGCGGAAGTGGTGGAGCCTCGCTATGAGGAACTTTTCGCGTTGGTACGTGATGAGCTTCGTCGTTCCGGTTTCCTAGAATTAACTGCGGCTGGGGTGGTTCTGACTGGTGGTAGCTCGAAGATGGAAGGAGCCGTAGATCTGGCTGAAGAGGTTTTTCATACACAGGTGCGTCTGGGGGTTCCTCAATATGTGGAAGGCTTAGCAGACGTAGTGCGCAATCCCATCCATGCAACAGGCGTGGGGTTACTTTTATACGGGAAGGAGGCGATTCAGGCTCGTGCCCCAAGTTCGGGTCTTGGCCCCGGTTTCCCTAGTGTTTTCGAGCGAATGCAATCTTGGTTTCAAGGCAATTTTTGAGAATTTTGGTGAGGAGAATAAACATGTTTGAACTGATGGACGGCTATAGTGAAAGTGCAATCATCAAGGTGATTGGTATTGGCGGGGGTGGGGGTAATGCAGTGGCAAAAATGCTTTCTTCAGGCATGGAAGGGGTAGAGTTGATTTGTGCCAATACTGACGCTCAGGCCCTGAAGAGTGCGCGTGTCAAGTTAGGGCTGCAAATTGGTTGCAACATCACAAAAGGACTAGGTGCTGGCGCCGACCCGGAAATCGGCCGTCAGGCGGCCATGGAAGACCGAGATCGGATTCAAGAGGTGATTGAAGGGGCTGACATGCTGTTTATTACCGTAGGTTTGGGCGGTGGCACAGGCACCGGCGCAGCACCGGTTGTGGCGTCACTTGCCAAAGAGCTCGGGATTTTGACCGTCGCGGTAGTGACCAAGCCTTTTGGTATGGAAGGTGACAAACGAATGCGCATTGCGGAGCAAGGCATCGTAGAGCTTGGTCGGCATGTAGATTCTCTGATCACGATTCCCAATGAAAAGTTGCTCAGCGTATATGGTAAAGACGTATCGTTATTAGAAGCATTCGCCAATGCCAATAAGGTGCTGCAGGGTGCTGTGCAAGGTATCGCTGACCTTATTACGCGGCCCGGCCTGATCAATGTTGATTTTGCGGATGTTCGTACGGTGATGTCGGAGATGGGCATGGCAATGATGGGCTCTGGAGAGGCAAGCGGTGATGGGCGCGCTAGTCAGGCTGCACAGGATGCAATATCGAGCCCGCTGCTGGAAGATATTAATCTTACTAATGCTAATGGCATCCTTGTAAATGTAACGGCGGGTAGTGACCTTTCGATCGGGGAGTTCCAAGAGGTTGGAGAGGCCTTTAAAGAAATTGCCTCCGAGGACGCGACGGTCGTTTTAGGTACTTGTATCGATCCAGAGATGTCTGAGGGGATCAAGGTCACGGTCGTGGCTACTGGGCTCGGCCAATCCCCTGCCTTTACTCACCAGCCAGTGAGGTCCGTGACGCCTCTTAGCTCAGCTGAAACAAATTATACGGACCTTGACAAGCCAGCGGTTGCGCGTAAGCGTGCAGCAGAAGATAGCCCAGAAGTTTTTACGCCAGGAGCGGAGGAACTGTTGGATGTTCCTGCTTTTCTGCGTCGCCAAGCTGATTAGTTTTTTTGAAATTTTGTGGAGAGTGCCGGATGTAACTACACAATTTAGGGAATTTGCCGCGCCACTGAGCGCTGTGCTAGTGTTCTCTGCGTTTAAGGGGATAGGTTGAACGCTTCTTGAAGCAGCGCACACTAAAAGATTCCATCCGTGCTACCGGCATAGGCCTTCACAGTGGCGTCAAGGTCTACATGACTTTGCGGCCCGCCCCACCCAATTCAGGCATTATTTTTCGCCGTGTCGACCTCAATACCCCTGTCGATGTCCCTGCAAAAGCAACTAGGGTCACTCAGACGACTCTCGGTACGACAATTCAGCAGGACCAAGTTAAAGTAGCGACCGTAGAGCATCTCCTTTCTGCTATGGCTGGCTTAGGAATTGACAATGCATTTGTAGATGTTACAGCGGCTGAGGTGCCTATAATGGATGGCAGTGCTGCCCCGTTTGTTTTTCTGCTCCAATCGGCAGGTATTGAGGAACAACGGGCCCCTAAAAAATTTATTCGGATTCGAAAATCTGTTGAGGTTAGAGATGGTGACAAGTGGGCCAGACTAAAGCCGTATAATGGTTTTAGAGTCAATTTTGAGATCGATTTTGATCACCCCGTATTACGCAGGCACCGCCAGAGTGCGAGCCTTGATTTTTCTACCACTTCTTTCTTAAAAGAAATCAGCAGGGCCCGGACTTTCGGTTTTCTGACGGACCTTGAAACCCTTAGAGCTCGAGACCTGACTCTCGGTGGCAGCCTGGAGAATGCCGTCGTCATGGATGAATATCGTGTGCTCAACGAAGACGGATTGCGGTTCAGGGATGAGTTTGTTCGCCATAAAATGCTTGATGCCATCGGTGATCTTTATTTGCTGGGGGCATGTTTATTAGGTGAATTTAGTGGTTTTAAATCAGGACACAATCTCAATAATGCTCTGTTGAGAAGTCTTTTGGATCAGCCGCAGTGTTATGAAGAGGTGGTTTTTGAGGAAGCTCATCAAGCACCCATTTCTTATCAGTTAGTGCCAGGGTTATCTGATTGATTAAGATTGGGCAAGACTTTTACTTTGAGTCTATTTACACCTAGTTGTCTGGCTGAATATCGTGCCCGCGCAGCCCAAACGGAAGAGTCCATTAGAAGTACCAAGTCCCCACTATTATTTACGCTTGCAGAAATTAAATGCTTCGCTTGATCAATGGGCAATAGTGGCCGAATTTTTTCCGTTATTTTGCGACGGTTTTTAGCTTCACGAGCGAGGATTCCCAACTGTCCATCAGCGAGTAGATCGGCTAGACAACGGGGTGATCCGAGGCTCATGGTTTTGGGGTAATGCTCAATATTAGGAAATATAAGTAATAATTTTTTTCTGAAACTATATTACGTGATACAAGCTCAATGTGCTCAAATCTTCCTCTTTTACGAACAGGGGTCCTTATTTGGTTGACTGAACTTCAATAATACTCTTACTTTTGAGCCACAGAAACTTTGTTGAGATGGTTGAGGCTTCCTATGTAAAGCCATTAATTAAGTGTGCCAAAAGTTCAGATCTTTATTTTGTAATGCTATTTGATGAACAATTCGTTGATTCCTTGGTAAGTCACTTGGGATAACATCTGATGAAAAGTCCTAAAAGGACTATTCTGACCGTAAAATAACTGGTTCTTAACGATGGTGGGTATTTTTCTTGATTAAAGCTACTTTAAATTCTTTTCGTGGCATCTTTGGTAGCCGGAATCAGCGTTTGCTGAAAGGCTACGGCAGGCTTGTAAAGGCTATTAATGCTTTGGAATCAGAATTTAAGGATTTCAGCGATGCAGACCTTAACTCTATTACAGCTGAACTGAAGAGTCAGTATGTGACTGATGGTGATTTAGAGACACTTTTGCCGCAAGCGTTTGCAGCAGTGCGTGAGGCTTCGCGAAGAACCTTGGGACTGAGACATTTTGATGTCCAGCTTATTGGGGGTATTGTTTTGCACGTGGGAAAGATCGCAGAAATGCGAACCGGAGAGGGAAAAACTCTGGCAGCCACACTGCCCGCATATTTGAATGCGCTTACTGGTCGCGGTGTTCACATCGTTACTGTCAACGACTACCTAGCCCAACGCGATGCAGACTGGATGGGACCTATCTATCGTTTCTTAGGAATGGAGGTGGGCGTGGTTAAGAGTGGACAAACGCCCGATGACAAGCGTCGCGCTTACGAAGCAGATATTACCTATGGCACCAATAACGAATTTGGATTTGATTATTTGAGGGATAACCTTGCTCTTAGAAAAGAAGATAGGGCTCAACGAGAACTCGCGTTCGCAATCGTTGATGAAGTGGACTCTATCCTTATCGATGAAGCTAGGACACCGCTGATCATTTCTGGGCGTTCCGAGGAAAGTACAGAGTTATATGTCAAGGTTAACCATCTAGTCCCCAAGTTAAGACCCCATTCTCCCCCTGCCGGCGCTGCGAACGAAGAGATAGAGGCAGCAAGGGTGCAATTAATAGATGTTAATGGCGAAGATAGAGGAGAGATGGTTTTGCAGGATGCGCTCGACCATGCTCGACAAAACGGTCAACACCTAGTGGAAGTCGACGCGAAGGCTAAGCCTGCAAAATGCCAGCTAATTATTCCGGGGGATTTTTTGGTGGACGAGAAGGCTAAGCAGGCACATCTTACTGAAGAGGGCCACGATCGTGTCGAAAAGCTGTTGGGTGAAGCGGGAGTACTGGAGAGCGGAGACAGTCTATATGATGCAGCCAACATCCGCCTGATGCATCATTTAACAGCTGCGCTTCGGGCGCACGCTTTATTCAGGCGCGAGGTGGATTATATCGTTCAAGAAGGAGAGGTCGTAATCGTTGATGAATTTACCGGACGAACTATGCCGGGACGACGGTGGTCCGACGGTTTACATCAGGCCATTGAAGCAAAAGAAGGTGTCCGGGTAAAGGAGGAAAATCAAACTATCGCTTCGATCACGTTCCAAAATTATTTTCGTCTGTATGGAAAATTAGCTGGCATGACTGGAACAGCAGACACGGAAGCGTATGAGTTTCAGCAGATCTATAATCTTGAGGTAGCGGTCATTCCGACCCATATGCCTATGATTCGAGATGACGGTGCTGATCTCGTCTATCTGACCCAGAATGATAAATTTGGCGCCATCATTGAAGATATTGAGGATTGCCATGAACGTGGTCAGCCAGTATTGGTTGGTACAACATCTATTGAAACCTCGGAATATCTTTCTGGGCTTTTGGGCAAGAAACAGATTCCCCACCAAGTACTCAACGCCAAGTACCATGAACGAGAAGCCGAGATCATCATTCAGGCTGGAAGACCTGGTACTGTAACTATAGCCACCAATATGGCGGGCCGCGGAACGGACATTGTACTTGGCGGGAATATAGAAGCAGAGCTTAAACGCCAAGATGTAACTGAAGAGTCAGTGATCAAAAAGTCTCGTAAGGAATGGCAAGCCCTTCATGAGAAAGTTATCGGCTCGGGTGGGCTTCATATTGTGGGCACGGAGCGTCATGAATCAAGGAGAATTGACAATCAGTTGCGTGGTCGATCTGGACGTCAAGGGGATCCTGGATCTAGCCGTTTTTATCTCTCAATGGAAGATAATTTGATGCGCATCTTTGGTGATCCAGAGCGTACAAAACGCTTGTTGTCCCGGGCTGGTATGCAGCAGGGTGAGGCGATCGAGAGTAAGTTACTTTCCCGTCAGATAGAGCGCGCTCAACGCAAGGTCGAGGCTCACAATTTTGATATAAGAAAACAGCTACTTGAATATGATGATGTAGCTAACGATCAGCGTAAGGTTGTTTATGAGCAGCGCGCTGATTTAATGGGGGCCGATGACATTGGGGATGTTATTGTTGGTGTCCGTGAGGAGGTCGTTAATTTAGCAATAGATGAGTATGTTCAACCTAAGAGTGTTGAGGAAACGTGGGATATAGCTGGCTTAACCAAAAGCTTTGAGCGCGAATTTGGTATACGCATCGACGTCGAAAAATTTTTAGAGAAAAATGATACAGCGAACGAGATGGATTTACGTGAAGAACTCGTAGAGCAGGTCTCTGCTGATTATGAGGCGAAGGTTGCCGAGCATGGCACTGAATTAATGAGGGAACTAGAACGAGGAATGATGCTTCGTCAACTCGATACGCATTGGAAGGACCACATAGGGGCACTAGACTATCTACGTCAATGGATACATTTGCGTGCGTACGCGCAGCGCAAGCCTGCTCAGGAATACAAACGAGAAGCATTTGAAATGTTCAGTCAAATGCTTGATAGGGTTAAATACGACACAATTGTTTTTCTTTCAAAGGTTCATATAAGGCGGCCAGAGGATGCCCAAACCTTGGGTTCGGGCGCAGCACAAACTAGCGCTATGAGGTTTCAGCATGCTGCGGCACCCTCGCTTGCAGCGGCGTCACCTGAATTACCGCGTGGTACTGAAAAGTCCCTGTCACCTGGTTCTATCTCTCCAGTCGGGGGGGCTCCCCGCCCTCAAGCTTTGCCTGGAAAGCCCGCTACGCCTTATATTCGCCAGCAACCCAAGGTTGGGCGGAATGACCCATGTCCTTGCCAGTCAGGGAAGAAGTACAAGCATTGTCATGGGCGTCTGAGTTGAGTGATCAATCTGCAGCCTCTGTGGCTGCGTTTAACTTAAATGTGGTAATCGGCCTCATCTTGGATGGGCAGGGACGCGTTCTTGTCAGTCAGAGGGTGAAAGGAACTCATATGAGGGGCTTTTGGGAGTTTCCGGGAGGGAAACGCAGAGCTCTAGAGGGTAGGCAAGAGGCGTTGAAGAGAGAACTCAAAGAGGAGCTAGGCATTCAAGTGCTTGAAGTACGACCTCTAATGGCTTTAAAGCATGACTACCCAGATCGTTGTGTTTGCCTTGATGTTTTTTTGGTCCAAACATATGAGGGTCAGCCTGCGTCTTTCGAGAGTCAGCCGATCGCGTGGATTTTGCCGCAGGACCTGAAGAATATAAAATTTTTGCCAGCGGACAAGCCAATTATTGAAGCTTTGATTAATTGGGATGGATATCCCGGATGAGAATAACTTCCATATAGGCAAGAAAGAAGGGCACTAATAGTTAAAGTAATTTTTGACTAACACAGTGCTAGCAAAAATATTATGTCGTCAGAGATTTCCACTCGTGGTGAATCAATACCCTTCCACTCAACAAAGCGCACCGCAAAGTTATGTTTGCCAGCGCTGATTTCCGGATACACACGCGCGCTACCAGGTAGAAAAACACGTACGAGTTTTTTCCCCTTATTTTGTCCGAACCTGTGTTGGTATAGACCTCCTTCGGCAGTTTTCTTTTCCGGCTCCGTTGTTTCTCGTGTGAGCCAGAGTACTTCGGCGACCGCGTCGCAAACGGGCGCCAGCGTATCAGTCCAGGCATGAAATTGTCTTGCCCGTTCTTCATAGGGTAGGCGCAACCAGAAGCCATAATCGGGCAGATCGAATATACAGGTACCCCCTGGAATAGCACTCCGGTGTTTTATGGCATTAAGGAAGTCGCTGTACTTGAGTGGGTTCATAAAAGTTGTGCCAGCGTCAGTCAGTTTTGCTCTGAGTGTTTCGATTCTACCCAGAAGTTCTTTCAGCTGTTCTAGGTTAACTTCTCTTTGTTTTTGATAGCTAGCCAAGGTGTCATTTTGGTGTTCTAGTTCATTTAACACCTCTGCCCGGGTATCGCCTCGCCCAAGAATGATCATAATTTCAAGGAGGCTGGAGACCGCTGCCCTTGCACTTAAGTCCGTAGGGGCACGAGAGTGGAACAAGGCCTGCCTGTAGAGTAACTCTATTCGGAGGAAAGTGCGCAACCGCTCAGTGAGGGGTTGTTCGAAAGCCACGAAATCCTCTCGGGACGAATCACTAGCGAGATCAGTAGTATTTTCAGGCATGGTGTTATTTTGGCTGACCTTGTTCTTCTGGGCAAACTTTGGCCAATTCAATATATTTTAAATGTAATTTTTTCACCTTTACGCGGGCCTGATCGGGACTTCCATTATTATCCAGCACATCATTGGCCATTTTTAGGCGTGTTTCTCGGTTGACCTGAGCATCCAACATAGCTTGGGCATCAGGCTGTTTGAGCTGGTCGCGTTTCATTAAGCGTTGAATTTGTAGATCAGCCAAACAATCTACCACCAAAACCCGATGAACAAATTCAGCGAAGTTTGTCTCGACTAATAGGGGTACTATTACTAGAGCATATGGTGCTTGAAGAGAGTTCACTTGTGATAGGCACTGCACTCTAATAAGGGGATGTAGAATTTTCTCAAGTCGGTCTCTTTCTTTTGCATTATTAAAAATAATATTTCTTAGTAAAGCTCGATCAAGTTCTCCCGACGCGTTCAATATTTTGTCCCCAAATGCTTCGATAACGGCTTTTAGTCCTTCCTCGCCTGGTGCAACGACATCTCGAGCAATGAGATCGGTATCAACCACGCCAGCGCCTAACTTGGAAAACATGTCCGTAATCATTGTTTTCCCGCTTGCGATACCCCCGGTAACTCCGATCCGAAACATCGAGTAGCTCTCCTGTTTTTTTATCCTAGGGTCCTTAAGTACATGTCCATTAACTGATCACCAAAAAGCAGCGAGATCCAGCCGGACCCTGCTAGATAAGGCCCAAAAGAAATTCGTGTTGTGCGGGACCAGTCAGAAATAACCATCATGGTGATGCCAACAATCGTACCCGCAAAGGTAGCCATCAGGATTACAAGTGGCAATACTTGCCAGCCTAGCCAGGCTCCTATCGCGGCCAGTAATTTAAAATCCCCATGCCCCATTCCTTCCCTTCCGGTTGCCAATTTGAACAATTGGGACACGCTCCACAAGCTAAGATAACCTGCAACACTGCCGATTACACTGGAACGCAGATCTGTGAAAAATACCCACCCATAAGGCTGGGAAAGACTTACCAGTATGCCTGTCCACAGCAGCGGCAATGTAATGGAATCTGGTAGCAACTGGTTCTCAATATCAATTACTGCGAGTGCTAGAAGTGCCCAAGTAAAAAATAAGGCCGACAGAGTTTGCCAAGTAGGACCAAAAACCCACACCACCCCGAGGCTTGCCAGTGCCGCCGCTATTTCCATCATAGGGTACCGTAGCGAAATTTTTTTACTGCAGAAGGCACAAAGACCTTTTAGCCAAAAATAGCTAATCAAAGGAATATTGTGGTGAATTGGGATTGCCGAGCTGCAATGCGGGCAACACGATCCCGGGCTCCACAGATTAAATGGGTCATCTTTGGCACTTGGTAGAAATAAAAATTTTTGATTTTTTAAATCAGCGCATTCTTTACGCCAAATACGTCCCATTATGATGGGAACCCGAAAGGCGACCACGTTGAGAAAGCTGCCTATGATCAATCCCACCACGCCTGTTGCTATGAATAACGTCAAGGGTTGGTGTTCAAAGAATTCCACTTTTCAAAAAAATCTAAAAAAACATATTGGTGATTGAAATATTCGACAAACAGCCGAAAATTCTGACTTGCGGGAGCTTTTTAAAATCCATACCTTTTTGGTTGTGTTGTTCATTTTTTTTCAGCTCATACTGGCACTCTACCAGACATTTTAGGTGGTGGGCATTTTGATTCTTTTATTAATCTTCTGTCACAACATAAGTCATTAAAAGAATGAATTACGACCTGAGAAACATAGGCTCTCACTGAAGGACATTTTTTTAAATTTCCAGCGCTGTTTCCTTAGACAGTTGTTTGCCGCACAATACCGAGTTTTCCTATGTGCGGCGAGCTATGAATCTTCACGAATACCAGTCTAAAGTGCTTTTTTCAGAGTATGGCATTCCTGTGCCCCAAGGTTTTGTAGCCCATAGTGAACAGGATGCTAAAAGCGTTGCAGTTAGATTGGGGGGCGAAGTGTGGGTTGTGAAGGCCCAGGTGCACGCTGGAGGGCGCGGTAAGGTTGGTGGTGTGCGTGTAGCGCGAACGATCGACGAAGTAGGCGACTACGCTAAGGCAATGCTCGGCACATTTCTTGTTACCCACCAGAGTGCGGAAAATGGGCTACCAGTCGATTGTGTCTACATTGAGCAGGGCTCGACCATAGAACAGGAATTTTATTTAGGGGTGCTCGTGGACCGACTTCGCGAGCGCGTCATGGTTATGGTTTCAGCGGCTGGCGGGGTTGATATTGAGGAGGTTGCAGAAACTTCTCCAGAAAAAATTATTTATGGTGAAGTTTCACCCACGGGTGGATTGGAGGAAAAGGAAGCCCTTTATCTAGCGGAGGGGCTCGGTTTGCGTGGGAATCAGAGAAGCGAGTTCATTGATATTTTAACTAAGCTCGTCAAACTTTTTTACGAGTGTGATGCTAGTGTGGTGGAGATTAATCCGCTGATTTTAACGAGCTCTGGTCATGTGCTTGCCTTGGACGCAAAGGTTAACGTGGAGGATAGTGCCCTTTTCAGGCAAACAAAGCTTGAAGCTTTGCGGGACCCAAATCAAGAGGACGAAAAAGAACGAGTAGCACGGGAACATCAGCTTAACTATGTGTCTTTAGAGGGCAATATTGCCTGCATGGTTAATGGGGCCGGTCTTGCCATGGCTACAATGGATTTAATAAAGCTTCATGGTGGTGAGCCAGCGAATTTTCTTGACGTTGGAGGAGATGCGACGGCTAGTCGTGTTACAGAAGCACTGAAGATTATTTTGGCTAATAAAAATGTTGAGGCGATTTTAGTCAACATTTTCGGCGGCATTGTCAGATGTGACCTGATTGCCGAAGGCATCATTGATGCCGTACGTGAAGTGAAAATGAGGATTCCAGTGATAGTCCGGCTGGAGGGTACAAATGTTGAGAAAGGCCGCATGCTTCTAGCGAGTAGTGGTCTTGACATTATTGCTGCCGAGAATCTCACTGATGCTGCCTGTAAGGCTATTACCTCAGTGGGTGGAACTAGTCTATGAGCATTCTTATTGATTCAAACAGCCGGGTAGTTTGCCAGGGTTTAACAGGGCGACAGGGCAGTTTTCACACGAAACAATGCTTGGATTACGGCACCCAGATAGTGGCTGGTGTTACGCCTGGTCGTGGCGGTGAATCTCATCTCGGTATCCCCGTTTACGATACAGTTTTGGAAGCTGTAAAGGAAACTCAGGCTAACGTAAGTATGAGCTATGTGCCTGCCCGTTTTGCGGCAGCGGCTATACTTGAAGCTGCTGAGGCCGGTGTTGAGCTAATTGTTTGTATCACGGAAGGGATCCCCGTGTTGGACATGGTTCGGGTAAAAGCAGAGCTTGATAACTATCCTTGCAGACTTGTTGGGCCCAACTGTCCTGGCGTTATAACTCCAGGTGAAGCCAAGCTCGGTATCATGCCGGGATCTATCCATCAGCCAGGCAGCGTTGGCATTATTTCTCGGTCTGGCACTTTGACCTATGAAGCTGTTTTACAAACCACAAGTGAGGGGCTTGGCCAGACGACTTGCATTGGCATTGGCGGAGATCCAATACGTGGTATGAGTTTTATAGACGTCCTGGAGCTTTTGGAGGCTGATCCAGAGACACGCGGAATTATCCTTGTGGGGGAAATTGGTGGCACAGATGAGGAAGCAGCAGCAGAGTACATAGTGAGCCATGTAAAAAAACCTGTAGTAGCCTATGTTGCGGGTGTTACTGCTCCGCCTGGTAAGCGCATGGGTCATGCGGGTGCCATTATTTCGGGTGGAAAAGGGACAGCTGAGCACAAATACTTGGCATTTGAACGAGCTGGAGTTGTTACTGTTCGCTCTCCTGCTGAGCTTGGTGTAACTATGGCCAGGGCACTCGAGTGAAGATTGGGCTCGCGCAGCTCAACATGCATGTTGGTGCTATTGAAACCAACACCGATAAGATTTTAACTAGTGCTCGCCAAGCCCGAGACGAGCTGGGCTGTGATTTAATTGTTTACCCAGAGCTCACCTTGAGCGGATACCCACCAGAGGATCTGCTTCTACACAAAGGCATGCGGAAGCGCGTAATTGAAGCTCTGGAAGTAGTCCGGCGCGACATTATGGGTATTACACTTTGTCTGGGCTATCCTGAATATGAAGATAAGAATCTTTTTAATTCTGGCATCATTCTTAGAGATGGCCAAGTTTTGGCAAACCATCGCAAGTGGATCTTGCCCAACTATGCTGTTTTTGATGAAAAGCGGTATTTTGAAGCGGGTACAGACTCCACCGTAGTAGAGCTTGGCGGGATTCATTTTGCATTAACGATTTGCGAAGATGCATGGGAGTCTGAGCCATGCCACGCAGCCGCAGATGCTGGTGCTGAAATACTTCTGGTGATTAATGGATCCCCCTATCACATGCACAAGCAGTCTATGCGAGAAGCTATGCTTGGGGATCGAGCTAAGGAGATTGGGTTACCACTCGTCTACGTGAACATGGTCGGAGGTCAAGATGAACTTGTTTTTGATGGTGGTTCCGTGGTCATAGATGCTGAGGGCAGAACATCAATGAGAGCGCCAGGGTTTGAAGAAGGTATTTATCTTATTGAAGTCGAGCGTAGATCCAATGAAATCTGCCTCAGGGAGCAGGAGCTGGCGCCAGTCCTCAGTACTGAGGAGGCTGTTTATAAAGCATTAGTTTTGGGTACGCGTGACTATGTAAACAAGAATGGGTTTAAAAGTGTGGTTCTTGGTCTTTCTGGTGGAATAGATTCAGCCCTTACCCTATGTGTGGCCGTGGATGCGTTAGGCTCAGACCGGGTACGGACTGTGATGATGCCCTCCCGTTATACCTCTAAGATGAGCTTGGAAGACTCTGCTGCGCAAGCGGAAAAAATGGGCGTTCAGCACGATGTTTTGTCTATTGAGCCAATTTTTGAGTCAGTACGGAGTGTGCTTGCCGATGTTTTTAAAGGCCTTCCGGAGAATACAACTGAAGAGAACATTCAAGCCCGTTGCCGTGGTTTATTGTTAATGGCTGTTTCTAATAAGCTCAATTGTATGTTGCTAACCACAGGTAACAAGAGTGAAATGGCCGTCGGCTACGCAACCCTATACGGTGATATGGCCGGGGGTTTTGCTCCTCTCAAGGATTGCAGCAAGTCATTAGTGTATGCGTTGGCTGGATACCGCAACTCGACAGAGGATTTTATTCCCAAGCGTGTTATCTCGCGTGAGCCATCGGCAGAGCTTAGAGTGGACCAAAAGGATACGGATTCACTGCCAGCTTATGATTTACTGGACCCGATTCTGGAAGCATTCATCGAAAAAGATCATTCGGTTGATCAAATTACTGAACTGGGTTACGAGCATAAGACGGTTGGGCACATTTTAGGATTGGTTAAGCGTAATGAGTACAAGCGCCGCCAGGCGCCGCCGGGGGTACGCGTAAGTAGTCGCGCCTTCGGGCGAGATTGGCGTTATCCGATCACGAGTGGCTATTGATTATTCGTCATCACAAATTTTCACCAAAGGTGGTTTCTTGCACACGCCGTGCGTCTTCGGCGAGATCAGTAATCCCCAGGTGGTCATAAGCTTCAGCCAACAGACTCAGAGACTCCTCTAAAGCGGGCGCCCCCGGATAATGTTCTATTGCATATTTGGCTCGATTGATCGCAGCCACAAACGCTTCGCGCTCTATGTAATAGCGAGCAACATGGTTTTCATAAGTAGCCAGCCGATTGCGAAGAAAAATCATCCGATTTCGCGCATCAGGCACATATTCACTGTTGGGAAAACGTCGAATCAACTCTTGGAAATCAGAGAACGCCAGCAGAGTTTCCCTGGGTGGTCGTTCAGTAAGGTCCACTCGGAATAGTTTTTCAAGCCAATTCGGTGCTTTGTCAAAATGAATTAGCCCCTTCATATAAAGGCAGTAATCGACCCTAGGATGGGTAGGGTTTTCTGCCTCAAATTCATTTGCGGCATCGATTGCTGATTCGAATTGAGCCCCTTTGTAGTACGCATAAATCATGTCTAGTTGGGCTTGCCGAGTCACGTTACTGAATGGAAACCTTGCTGCCAGTGCCTGGAAGTACGAGATCGCGTTAGGATAATTACCCGCGAGTAGGGCTTCGGAGCCCGTTTCATATAGGGCCTCTGGACCAAACTCTTCAACTACATTGTCACGGCCACCGCAGGCTGCTAGCGTGCAGATCCCAATCCAAAGCAGCAAGAATTTAGTCCAATCAGTCATTCAATAAGTTTTTTTGTTTGCTACTCTCTAAGAGCAGATATCGGTTAACCATTGAGCAGAATTATATCTAAAAATTTGTAGTTTCTTGGAGTCTTTGAAAAATGGACCGGATTTTTAAACGTTTATTGGTACCTTCAGATTTTAAAGGAAGTCGCTTGGATAAAGCTGCCGCAGCGCTTTTTCCGGATTTTTCTAGGAGTAGACTCAAAATATGGATAGAAAGCGGTGCTTTAACATTAGGGGGCATGAAGGTTGAACCTAAAGCCCGTCTGGGCGGCGGCGAAGAGTTAATCCTGGATGCACAGCTCGATTCCGTGATTCCCGTTGAGGGTGAAGATATTCCCCTGACTGTAGTACACGAAGATAAATCAATTTTGGTAATCGATAAGCCCCCAGGTTTAGTAGTTCATCCAGGAGCAGGCAATCCGTCTGGTACGCTCCAAAATGCACTGCTGCATTTGGATGCGAGCCTTGCTGCCTTACCAAGGGCTGGCATCGTCCATCGTCTCGATAAAGACACCAGTGGATTGCTTTTGGTAGCTCGGACCATGGGTGTTCGTAATCGGCTTGTTGCCGAGCTAGAGCGTAGGGAAATTCAGCGCCGATATGAAGGCGTGTGTCAGGGTATTGCTACTGGGGGTGGCAAAGTGGACGCACCGATCAGCCGGCACCCTAAAGACCGACTTAAAATGGCCGTTTTGACTGGAGGTCGCCCTGCGCTAACACATTACCGAGTGATGGAAAAATTCAGGGCCCATACTCATCTTGCTTTAACACTCAATACGGGCCGGACTCACCAGATCAGGGTCCATCTAGCTCACATCCGAATGCCACTAGTGGGGGATCCGGTTTATGGCGGACGTCCCCGTTTCCCGCCTAAGCCTGGGGATGAAATTCGCCGTCTCCTGCAAGAATTTCCTCGCCAGGCATTGCATGCTACTCAGCTTGCGTTTCATCATCCAGGGGATGGACAGTCAGTCAGTTATCATAGCCCGCTGCCGGATGACATTCGCATGCTGCTAGAAATCCTGAGAAAAGATGCCAATCCTGAGACTTGAAGTTTAATTTTTCACAGACCTTACAAACTCCGAGAATGTCGGAATTAGTCGGTGCTACCACATTTATAAATTTGCAAGGTATTGCTATTGATGCTCGCTTCAGATGGCAAACGAAAATTTTCATTAACTGATATGGCAAAGGTGTTGATATGTTTGCCTGGCACCCCCATTTAGAAGTTATATGAGACTAGAGGGTGCATCTTGATGCGCATGGATAAATTCACGAGCAAGCTTCAGTTAGCTTTGGCTGACGCTCAGTCATTAGCAGTGGGACGAAATCATCAGTTCATTGAACCGGTTCATTTAATGTCCGCCCTTCTCGCACAGGATGGCGGTACTGTACGCGGCCTTCTCCACAAGGTTGGTGCCAATGTGAACCAGCTCCAGTCTCAGCTCGGGGGTGCCATAGATCAGCTCCCTACTGTTCAGGGTTCGGCAGGTGAAGTCCATCTCTCTAACAACCTATCCAAGCTCTTTAACGTCACCGATAAGTTGTCCCAAGACAGGGGAGACTCTTATGTCTCCAGCGAACTTTTTATGCTTGCCGCGCTCCAGGATAAAGGGGACTTAGGCCGTATTCTGAAGGGGGCAGGCGTTACTCAGGGAGAAGTGGATACAGCTATCGAGGAAGTGAGGGGGGGTATTTCTGTAGATGAGCCCAATGCGGAAGATAATCGCCAAGCCTTAGAAAGATACACCATTGATCTAACTTCAAGAGCAGAACAGGGCAAGCTAGATCCGGTTATCGGGCGAGATGAAGAAATCCGAAGAACTATTCAGGTGCTGCAGCGTCGCACAAAGAACAATCCAGTACTAATCGGGGAACCCGGTGTGGGCAAGACTGCCATTATAGAAGGTCTTGCACAGCGCATTGTTAATGAAGAGGTTCCGGAAGGCCTAAAATCAAAACGTATTCTCGCGCTAGACTTAGGTGCGTTAATTGCGGGCGCTAAATTCCGAGGAGAATTTGAGGAACGCTTGAAGGCTGTACTCAATGATCTAGCTAGCCAAGAGGGACAAGTCATTCTTTTCGTCGATGAGATGCACACCATGGTTGGCGCGGGAAAGGCAGAAGGTGCCATGGATGCAGGTAACATGTTGAAGCCTGCACTTGCCCGTGGCGAGCTTCACTGCGTAGGGGCTACGACACTTGATGAGTACCGCCAGCACGTAGAAAAGGATGCGGCATTCGAACGGCGCTTTCAAAAAGTGGTAGTAGATGAGCCAAACGTGGAAGATACCATTGCGATCCTGCGAGGCCTTAAGGAGCGATACGAAGTTCACCATGGGGTCGAAATCACAGACCCAGGTATTGTGTCAGCTGCTGTACTTGCTCATCGTTACATCAGTGACCGTCAACTACCAGACAAGGCCATTGATTTGATAGATGAGTCCGCATCGCGCATTCGGATGGAAATTGATTCTAAGCCTGAGGAGATTGATCGACTCGAGCGGCGCCTGATTCAGCTCAAAATCGAGCGGGAAGCGCTGAAGAAGGAATCAGACGAGGCTTCGAAGCGCAGACTTGAAGACCTGGAAGCCCAGATCAAGAAACTAGAGGCTGAATACGCTGATCTCGAGGACGTGTGGAAGTCAGAAAAAGCGCGCATGCAGGGTGCGACGCAGATCAAAGAGACACTAGAACGAGCAAAAATGGAGCTTCAAACGGCTCATCGGGCCCACGATTTGGCGCGCATGTCGGAGCTTCAGTATGGGCGTATCCCAGAACTCGAGCAAGAGCTTTCTGATGCATTGGAAGTTCAGCAAGAGGAATACAAATTAGTGCGCAACCGCGTTACGGAGGAGGAAGTGGCGGAGGTTGTTTCGAAGTGGACTGGGATTCCTGTTGCCAAGATGTTATTGGGCGAAAAAGAAAAGCTTCTCAAAATGGAGACCTTTCTTGAGACGCGAGTCGTCGGGCAAAAAGAAGCGCTTCAAGCCGTATCCAATGCTGTTCGCCGTGCCCGGGCCGGTATTGCTCAGGCAAATCGACCTAATGGGTCATTTCTTTTTTTGGGCCCGACAGGAGTTGGTAAGACTGAGTTAACCAAGGCGCTTGCCGAGTTTCTTTTCGACAGCGGAGACTCGGTAATCCGCATCGATATGTCTGAATTTATGGAAAAGCATTCAGTCGCAAGGCTTATTGGCGCGCCACCCGGCTATGTGGGGTACGAAGAAGGTGGTTATCTCACAGAAAAGATAAGGCGTAAGCCTTATTCGGTGGTGTTATTCGATGAGATTGAGAAGGCACATTCGGATGTCTTCAATGTTTTGCTTCAGGTACTAGATGAGGGTCGTTTAACGGATGGACATGGCCGTACTGTGGACTTTCAAAATACCGTCGTTGTCATGACGTCTAATCTTGGCAGCCAGAGAATCCAGGAACTGGCTGGAGAAGAAAACTATGAAAAGATGAAAGCTGAAGTAATAGAAGTCGTTACGCAGCATTTTAGGCCGGAATTTATTAATCGGATCGATGATTTGGTGGTGTTTCATCCGTTGGAACCAGAAAACATCAGAAAGATAGTTGATATTCAGCTTCAATACTTGCGCCAGCGCTTGGGTGAACAGGAATTGAAGCTGATGCTGTCTGACGAAGCAGGTGATCGACTTGCAGAAGCTGGGTATGATCCTGTGTATGGAGCCAGGCCACTTAAGCGCGCTATTCAGCAACAACTTGAAAATCCTTTAGCTGAGAGCATTTTGAATGGCGATTTTGAGCCAGGGGATACTATCGAAATAAGCGCTTCCAATGATCGTCTTCATTTCTCAAAGGAGGAAGCTAAATAAACTAAACTACCGTTTAGGTATGAAGTTGTTGCGTCTGTTTTTGTCGGGGAGCTATGTCAGCAGCAAAAGTTCATCAAGGCTACTTACCGCGATAGAATATGACTGAATAGGACTCAATCTAGCTTCCTGAAGTTGGAGTAAGAATGCGAAATCTGGAAAATAAAAATTTTTTTTGATGAGACAGCACTATGCCTATCTATGAATACCGTTGTGAGAGTTGTGGGCATACCTTGGATGCATTACAGAAGGTAGATGACAATCCACTTAAGGATTGTCCACAATGTAAAGCTCGCGATCTCAGACGATTGATTTCCGCGCCTTCTTTTAGGCTCAAGGGCAGTGGTTGGTATGAGACAGATTTCAAGTCGGACAAGGAAAAAAAGCGCAATTTGGCCGAGCGTAGTAAGTCAAGCAAAGATGAAAAAGCTAAGCAAGATAAAAAGGTGAGTACAGAAAAAAGTGCGGACAAAAAATCATCGGATGCTGGAAAGACTTCGAATTCTAAGCCAGCAGTCAATGATAAGGCGGGTATGACAAGTTGAGGGCCGTTACGCGTCTTCGCCGTTATCTAGTTGCTGGTCTCTTGGTTTGGGTGCCAATTGGCGCGCTTATTTTGGTATTCAGATTATTGTTTGGCTTTATGGGACGGCTTCTTTTCTTTTTACCCCAGTCTTATCGCCCAGAGACATTAATTAACCTACCCATACCAGGATTGGAACCAATTATTGCGACCGTGCTTGTAGTTCTGGTGATATTGATCACAGGAGTTGCAGCCGCAAATTTGTTGGGTCGGCGTTTGGTTAATCTGTATGAATCGTTTCTGGCCCGAATTCCGTTGGTCAGCACTGTTTATGGGGGCGTAAAACATTTTGTCGAGGTAGTTTTCAGTGATTCGAATTCTTCCTTCAAAAAAACATTGCTGATCGAGTACCCACGAAAAGGCCTCTATTGTCTGGCTTTTCAGACTTCAGAGGAACCTGAGGAGGTTCGGTCTCGCACGGGAGAGTCCATTGTTACTGTTTTTTTGCCAACCACCCCTAATCCAACCTCGGGCTTCATGTTATTTGTGCCAAGAACTCAGGTTACGGAACTGGATATGGCCGTGGAGGACGCGGTGAAAATGATCATTTCCCTGGGCGTCGTAGTTCCTAAATGGCACCCTGTTCATCCTTCTAATGATGTTGCACCACCCAGGGGTTCCTCGTAACATCCAGCTTCTCCGTTTGAGGCCTTTTCTTTCAAGAGGTTAACCCAATGCGCAGCCATCACTGCGGGCAGGTAGATCGCTCTCTGATAGGTAAAGAGATTACCGTGGCGGGCTGGGTGCATCGGCGCCGAGACCACGGTGGCGTCATTTTCGTTGATCTGCGTGATGGAGAGACCCTTCTGCAGGTCGTATTTGATCCTGAGGATACTAAGATTTTTGCCGAGGCAGAGCGGATTCGAGGTGAGTTTGTGCTCACGGTAACGGGGCAATTACGTGAACGCCCAGAGGGTACTGTAAATCCTGAGATGTTCACGGGTGAGGTGGAGTTGCTGGCAAAGCAACTTACCGTTCTCAACCAGTCAAAAACACCACCCTTTCATCATGATGAGCATGCAAGTGAAGAACTCAGACTGCGTTACCGTTATCTTGATTTGCGCAGGCTGAAAATGCAGAAAAATCTTCGGTTGCGCCATAAAGTAACAATTACTTTGCGAAGGTTACTTAATGAAATGGGTTTTCTCGAAATGGAAACCCCCATTCTGTCCAAGACAACTCCAGAGGGTGCCAGGGATTATTTAGTTCCGAGTCGTATGCATTCGGGCAAATTTTATGCACTGCCTCAGTCGCCCCAGCTCATGAAGCAGTTACTGATGATGTCCGGTTTTGATCGTTATTATCAGATTGTCAGATGTTTCAGGGACGAGGACCTTCGGGCAGATCGTCAACCGGAGTTCACGCAGCTTGATATTGAGACAGCATTCCTAGATCAGGAAGCAATTATGGCGCAAATGGAGTCTTTGATCCGGGGCACCTTTCAAGAAGTATTGGGAGTTAATTTGCCCGATCCATTTCTTCGTTTGACCTATGCCGAGGCCATGGAACGCTTTGGTATGGATCATCCTGACTTGCGCAATCCGCTGGAGCTTGTCGAGGTCGCTGATCTATTTCAGGGGGTGGAATTTAAGGTTTTTGCTGGCCCGGCCTCGGATATGGAAAGTCGCGTTGCGGCTCTCAAGGTGCCTGGCGGAAGCGCTCTAACCCGAAAGGAAATCGATGAGTACACAGCTTTTGTTGGTGGTTACGGGGCAAAAGGGCTTGCCTACATAAAAGTAGGGGATCGCGGGGCAAGCACCGCGGGCCTACAGTCGCCAATTCTCAAATTTCTGCCTGATGATGTAGTTGAATCGGTACTTGAGCGCCTCAATACTGAAAGTGGTGATTTGATTTTCTTTGGTGCTGATAAGGCTTCGGTGGTTAACGATGCCTTAGGGGCACTTCGCGACAAGCTTGGGCGAGACCGTGGCTTGCTGGAGGATGAGTGGCGTATTCTTTGGATAGTAGACTTTCCCGCATTTGCAGCTGATGGTAAGGGAGGTTGGACATCCGAGCACCATCCGTTTACTGCGCCCCAAGTGGACTCCCCAAAGGCCTTGCTTGAAAACCCGGGCGAGGCGATGGCTAAGTCATACGACATGGTTCTGAACGGCACGGAGCTTGGCGGCGGCTCAATTCGTATCCATAGCCGGGAAATGCAGTCAGCAATCTTTGAGGTATTAGGTATCGATTCTGAGGAGGCCGAAACTAAGTTTGGATTTTTGTTGACCGCCATGGACTATGGCGCCCCTCCTCATGGTGGCATCGCGTTTGGCCTAGACCGTTTAGTGATGCACATGGCCAACACAGAAAACATTCGGGAAGTCATCGCATTTCCCAAGACCCAAATGGCTACCGACCTGCTTACCGAAGCGCCTACCGAAGCAAGCGCTAAACAACTCAGGGAAGTAGGTATTCGGCTACGGTCTACTTCTAGCTAATCGTTATTTAGGTGACCGATGGAAGATTCTGAGTTTCATCGCCCGGAGTCTGTTCTAGTGGTGGTTTATACACAGGATTGTCACTGTTTGTTGCTGGAGAGAGTAGATCCATCCGGTTTTTGGCAATCAGTGACTGGTACGCTCTTGTGGGGGGAGAGTTCAGCCGCTGCTGCTGCTCGAGAGGTGATGGAGGAGACAGGCTTGACTCCCACTACCCTTGTAGATTCAGGCCTCAAAAAAAAGTTTCCTATTTTGCCGGCTTGGCGTGTTCGCTATGGGACTGATGTGCAGGAAAATTTGGAGCATCTTTGGTATATGGAGGTGCCAGAAGTGTGTCCTATTACTTTAAACTCAAAAGAACATAGCGCATATCGTTGGCTTGGGCTGGAAGATGCGATCCTTAGCGTATCTTCGTGGACTAATCGGGAGGCGTTCGAAAGGCTACGAAATAGTGATGCCAGTTAAAATCAGTAGAGTCGGTTGGCGGTAATTCGGGTAATGGCGGGTTGGACACTGTAGTTATTACCCACGGCCTATGGATGACAGGTGTAGAGTTGTATCTGCTCCGCAAGCGCCTGACAGCGGTAGGCTTTCGGACCTTCCAATTTTCTTATCGGTCTAGGACAGAGAGCCTAGACAAAAATTGTGAGCGCCTTGCCGCTTTTCTTAAAAACGTGCCTGGGGATCGTATCCACCTGGTGGGACATAGTCTAGGCGGGGTACTTATACTTAACTTGTTGGAGCGCTATCAGTCTGTTCGGGTAGGGCGTGCGGTTTGTCTCGCTCCTCCTTTAAAGGGAAGTATTGCAGCTCGGGCCCTAGCCTTTTCTTTTGTTGGCAACTATTTATTTGGTAGTAGTGTGGCCTATTTTGTTCGTGAAAAGGGAGTCGTGCCCTGTTCAGCTCATCAGCGGGTTGGTGTTATTGCAGGAGATCTTCCATTAGGGCTGGGTCGTTTCGTTGGTGATGTCCCGTATCCGAACGATGGCACTATAGCTGTAAAAGAAACCGAGCTGCAGGGCATCAAAGACCACATAGTACTTCATGTATCTCATTTCTCTGTTTTAGTGTCTAGGACAGCTGCGAATCAAGTGCTACATTTTTTGCGTTTTGGATCCTTTTTTCGCGAACCTTTGGATAGCCTGACTAACTGATAAATGCGCGTCATACATCTTGAAACCGGCATGCACCTGTATGGAGGGGGCGAACAAGTCCGTTGCCTGATCCAAGGTCTTAGCAATTGCGGTGTAGAGAATATCTTAGTTTGTGCCGAGGGTAGTGCGATTGCTCAAGCCACGGCAGCCAACGATGTGGTAGAGATCCGGTCCAGGGGTGATTTGGACTTTTTTCTATATCATCGGTTAAAAGTGTTGCTCCATTCCATTTCACCTGACCTTCTTCACGTGCATTCTAGGCGAGGAGCAGATTGGTTTGGAGGTTTCGCCGCAGCCAAATGCAACATACCGGCCGTATTGACCCGACGAGTGGATAACCCAGAGGTAGCGTTTGCGGCGCGGGTTAAATACTGCTCTTACCGCACAGTAATTGCGATTTCAAGGGCGATCGAAATCTTATTAGTGAAAGGAGTTGGATTATCCCAGTCCAGAGTCAGGCGGATAGAAAGTGCCGTAGACACAGAACGGTTTTATCCAGACGAGAGCCGAGATCGGCTGCTTACAGCTATGAAATTGCCCGGTGACGTCAATCTGGTCGGAGTCGTCGCTCAACTTATTCCACGCAAAGGTCACGACGTATTATTAGGTATTTTGCCGGCTCTGATAGATCATTGTCCGCAACTGAGGGTGCTGTTTTTTGGTCAAGGAAGTGAGGCGGGCAAGCTTCAACGCCGAATCAGGAAACTCAATTTAAATGAATACGTGAAAATGTTGGGATTTAGAGATGACTTACCCCGCTTGTTATCGGGGCTAGATTTGCTTGTCCATCCGGCTCGGCGGGAAGGCATGGGTGTAGCAGTGCTTCAGGGAATGAGCGCCGGGGTGCCCGTGGTGGCATCGAATGTAGGTGGTATCGCTGATGTAATTCAAGACGGGGTCCAAGGAATACTTATTGAGCCTGATGATCCTCCTGCCCTGATTGGGGCATTAAAACGCCTGCTTGGTGACTCTGAATTACGGAATCGCCTTGGTAATGCTGGGCGTTCTCATGTTGAGGAAAAATTTTCAATTTCAAAGATGACGAAAAGTCATCTAGAGGTTTATGGTTCTGTATCTGAGGGTCGTCTGTGATCGTATTATCTGACAAGGACCTGAACCGACTAGGCTGCGAGCTGGGCGAAGCTTTGCTGACCAAGGGCTGGAGTGTGGCTACGGCGGAGTCTTGTACTGGGGGATGGATTGCCAAGGTACTGACAGATGTCCCTGGATGCTCACGGTGGTTTGGTTGGGGTTTTGTTACCTATGCCGACGATGCGAAAGAAAAAATGTTACATGTACCTAAAGAAGTGCTCGATCATTACGGTGCCGTAAGTCGTGAAACAGCCCGCTCCATGGCTG
Source organism: uncultured Gammaproteobacteria bacterium (assembly GCA_964465375.1). GTDB lineage: Bacteria > Pseudomonadota > Gammaproteobacteria > Steroidobacterales > Rariloculaceae > CAJWKT01. Next base: position 46,575 of record CAYXIJ010000016.1, read on the forward strand.
AAGGTGCCCGAGATGCAACCCAAGCACAGCTTGCCGTGGCTGTGACTGGTATTGCAGGACCTGAAGGGGGCTCAAAGGAGAAGCCGGTCGGGACAGTCTGGTTCGGCTGGACCGGCCCGGATGGCTTTCATGCAGAGTGCTGTCATTTCGAGGGCGACCGCGAAAATATCCGGCGCGAGAGCGTTGCTCATGCCATAAGGCTCTTGCTTAGGGTGGTCAGTGGATATCCAGGTAGCCAAGGAGACTAGACCCCTCCGACGTTTTTTTTTCGGCCTTTGGCCGGATCAATCTGTCCGCAAAAATCTTGTCTGTTCGACGAAAAATATCGTTCAGATTTCTGGGGGCCGTGCCGTGGCCGTGGAGAATTTGCATATCACCGTGGCCTTTTTGGGGGCGATCAATAAAGCGCAGCTAAGAAAGGTGCAGGCCGTACCACCTGTTACCGCCTCAAAATTTGTGATTACCCTGGACACACTTCATTTTCATAGATCCTCCCGCATGCTTTGGCTGGTGCCACACGAAGTCCCAGCGGAGCTGGTGTTGTTACGGCAGTCGTTGTGGGATGGCTTGGAGCAGGCGGGTTGCAAGCGCGAATATCGACTCTACCGCCCTCATCTCACATTGGCTAGAAGGAGTCGGATGGTGAGAGAAGCTGTGAAGCCTGTGGTGTGGCCTGTTACAAAGTTAGTGCTACTGGAGTCTGTGCCGGTACCCAAAGGGGTGAGTTATGAAGTAGCACAAACTTGGCGTTTAGGCGAGTAATGCTTTTTGTTTTCTGGACTACTAAAGTGTGGCTGCCATAAGTGTCTTTCTGTGGAATAATGACAGTCCAATACCTTTTTGAACACGCACCTGGAAAATCAATGGAAGACAACCGAAAGAAAGCGTTGAGCGCAGCCTTAGGCCAAATCGAGAAGCAATTTGGCAAGGGTTCCGTGATGCGTCTTGGTGATGCCACCGGCACACGGGAAATGGATGCGTACTCTACCGGTTCCCTAGGTCTAGACATCGCACTTGGCATTGGTGGCTTACCCAAGGGCCGCGTGGTGGAAGTCTATGGACCAGAGGCCTCAGGCAAGACCACCCTCACCCTGCAGGTGGTCGCTCAGGTGCAAAAGGCCGGTGGCACCGCGGCTTTCGTGGACGCTGAGCACGCGCTCGACCCTGTGTATGCTGAAAAACTAAAGGTCAATCTAGATGATCTGTTGATTTCCCAGCCCGATACAGGCGAACAGGCACTGGAAATTACAGACATGTTGGTGCGTTCTGGTGCTGTGGACCTTGTCGTGATTGATTCAGTGGCAGCATTAACACCGAGAGCTGAGATCGAAGGTGAGATGGGAGACTCGCACGTGGGTTTGCAAGCGAGGTTAATGTCTCAGGCTCTGCGTAAACTAACATCCAATATTAAGCGTTCAAATTGCCTTGTGGTTTTTATTAACCAGATCCGGATGAAGATTGGTGTGATGTTTGGAAATCCGGAAACCACCACCGGTGGTAATGCGCTTAAATTTTATTCTTCCGTGCGACTGGATATTCGGCGTATTGGGGCCATCAAAAAAGGTGATGAGATTGTGGGTAATGAAACCCGGGTCAAAGTTGTAAAAAATAAAGTCGCGCCACCTTTTAAGAAAGCAGAATTTGAAATTATGTACGGTCAGGGTATTTCTCGGGAAGGGGAAATCATCGATCTCGGTGTCGAAGAAAATATTGTTGAAAAGGCAGGCTCCTGGTATAGCTACGGGACGGACCGAATCGGGCAGGGTAAGGAGAATGCACGGGAGTATCTGATCGAACATCCGGAAGTAGCTGACGAGATCGAGAGCAAGCTCCGCGAAAAACTGTTACCCGACACACCTTCGAAAGCGGTACTGGGTGAGATTGAGGAGGAGAGCCCCGATCTCCAGCAAGCCTGAAGCAGTTACGTTGTCTTCGCGCTCTGTTAAGGAACAACGCAAGTTATGTCGCCGCCAAGCTCTCGGTTTGCTAGCCCGGCGTGAGCACAGCCGCCTAGAGCTCGAAAATAAACTTGCTGGCCGTTCTTTTGGCACAGAATTTATTTGCAGTACGCTGGATCAGCTGCAAGAGGAGGGTTTGCTGGTCGAGACCCGTTTTGTGGAAGAATTTATCCGTAGCCGTGCATTCAAAGGAAACGGACCGATTCGTATAAGGGCTGAGCTTTTGGAAAGGGGAATTGGTGAGCACGAAGTGTGTTCAGCCCTGGCAGTTGCAGGGTTCGATTGGCCAGGGCTCGCGGGCGCAGCGCGTACAAAACGTTTCGGGATCAATGCTCCTGGGGATCTGAAAGAGCGAGCTCGGCAGGTAAGGTTTCTCAGATACAGGGGTTTTGAAGTGGCTCAGATCAATGCGGCACTGGATCTTAACGGTAATTCCGATTAGCTTCGGGTGTCATGAGTACCGTAAATGATCTACGCCAGGCCTTCCTGGACTACTTTGCAAAAAAGGGGCATGAAATTGTTCCAGGATGTCCGCTTGTCCCGGCAAATGATCAGACCCTGCTTTTTACCAATGCCGGGATGGTCCAGTTTAAGGACGCTTTTCTCGGTCGGGAGAAGCGCACTACACCTCGGGCGGTAAGTTCCCAGAGATGCCTGCGAGCTGGCGGTAAACATAATGATCTAGAAAATGTGGGTTATACGGAGCGCCACCACACTTTTTTTGAAATGTTGGGCAATTTTAGTTTCGGTGATTACTTTAAAGATGAAGCAATTCATTATGCCTGGGAGTTCACCACCGATGTTTTGAATCTATCCCCCGAACGGCTCTGGGTTACTGTGTTCGAGGAAGATGATGATGCAGCGGAGATTTGGTTAAAGGGAGTCGGTATCGATTCGAGCCGGTTCTCCAAAATGGGAAAGAAGAGCAACTTTTGGGCCATGGGTGATACAGGACCTTGCGGGCCATGTAGCGAAATTTTTTATGATCATGGTCCGGAAGTTGGGGGTGGGCCGCCGGGGTCTGCGGATGAGGACGGCGACCGGTACGTGGAGATTTGGAACCTGGTGTTCATGCAGTTCGACCGAGATTCAAGTGGAAAGCTAGCTGCACTACCCAAACCATCGGTGGATACCGGGATGGGACTGGAGCGTCTGGCTGCCGTGATGCAAGGGGCAAGCTCTAATTATGAGATTGATATTTTCAAACGGCTCATCGAAGAAGCCGCTGAGGTTACCGGTACCGAAGACATTTCAGATAAATCGCTGCGCGTCATTGCCGATCACATCCGTGCTTGTTCTTTTTTGATTACGGACGGGGTGTTGCCGGGCAATGAAAACCGCAACTATGTACTGCGCCGAATTATCCGCCGTGCGATTCGCCACGGCTACAAGTTAGGAGTTAGGGAGCCCTTTTTTTACAAGCTCGTTAGGCCACTGGAAGTTCAGATGGGTCCAGCCTATCCTGAGTTGACGGAAAAGTGTGAGGAAGTGGAGAGGGCGCTGCGACAGGAGGAACATCGTTTTGCCGAGACTCTACACCAAGGGATGGGGATTTTGGAAGATGCCATCCAGGAGCTCGGACCTGAAAAAATTATACCGGGCGAGACGGTTTTTAAGTTGTACGATACATTTGGGTTTCCGCAGGACCTGACAGCTGATATTGCCCGGGAAAGGGGGCTCGCAGTGGATGAGAAAGGATTCGAAGTGGAAATGGAAGCACAACGTAAACGAGCTCGAAAGGGAAGCCGTTTTGCGGCGGGGAGTCCAGGCCTGCCAAGCTTGAAAACATCCACCACCTTTGCGGGCTACGAGACTTTGTCTTCCGCCAGCCGCGTAGAGGCGCTTTTTTCCGGTGGTGAGCCGGTGGACCTTCTGAAGTCAGGTTCAGAGGGAATTGTGGTCCTGGATACCACACCTTTTTACCCAGAGGGCGGGGGGCAGGTGGGCGATGCTGGCGTGCTACGGGCCAAGGGTAAGCTGTTCGGCGTAACTGATACGCAAAAGCTGGGTTCGGCCTATGGCCACATTGGCACAGTCGGTGAGGGGCGCATCAAGGTTGGGGACGCAGTGACTGCCGAGGTGGACGAAAGCTTACGGGCCTCGGTTGTTCTGAACCACTCGGCGACCCACCTGCTGCACGCGGCCCTACGCGCAGTGCTGGGCCAGCATGTACAGCAGAAGGGGTCCCTGGTTGCGCCCGACCGAACACGGTTCGATTTCTCCCATCATGAGCCGATAACCCCGGAACAGGTTGAGGACATTGAACGGCTAGTGAACCAGCAGATCCGCCTGAACAGTGAGGCGGAGGTTCGTGTAATGCCCTACCAAGAGGCCATTGATTCAGGTGCCCTGCATTTCTTCGGCGACAAGTATGCCGAAGAGGTTCGGGTGCTCAAACTGGGTGATTTTTCCACTGAGCTTTGCGGAGGTACCCATGTGAACCGGACCGGTGACATTGGCCTTTTCAAGATCGTTTCAGAAGGCGGTATCGCGTCCGGTGTCCGGAGAATTGAAGCAGTCACAGGTGCAGGTGCGCTCAGTTGGGTCAAAGAGAGCGAAAATGTATTAAAGGGCCTAGCGGATATTGTCAAAGCTGGCCGGGAGGATCTGACGGAAAAGGTTCAGCAGCTCGTGGAACAGAAAAATGTTTTAGAGCGTCAATTACAGTCCTTGAAAGGTAAGTTTACCGCGAGCAGGACCGGGGGCCTGGCTGAACAGGCGGAGGATGTTGGCGGGGTAAGGTTAGTAGTTGCAAGACTCGACGGGGCCGATTCAAAAGGACTCAGGGAAGCGGTAGATCAACTTAAAGAGGAGCTGTCCTCGGGTGTTGTTGTCCTGGGAGCAGTGGACGGGAACAAGGTTCTTTTGGTCGCCGGGGTGACTAATGATTTGACGGACAAACTCAAAGCCGGTCAGTTGATAGGGAAAGTGGCAAAGCATGTAGGTGGAAGTGGCGGCGGACGGGCAGATTTTGCCCAGGCGGGTGGCACTAAGCCCAAAAAATTGGACGAAGCCTTAGGTCTAGTGGCCAAGCAGGTTGCTGATAGCGCCAGTTAGTTACTACCTAAAAATTCGCCGTTTTCCCATAGGCCCTTCAGAGTCGATCCATCTGCTTTGGTCAGAGTGCCTTGTCCGTTAAAGGCACCGTCCTTAAATGTACCCACGTATTTTTCACCATCAGCAATACTATAGATGCCTTGCCCATTCGGTTGGCCATCCTTGAACTCACCCTCGTATCGTCGTCTGCCCGCTAAAGTAATAACACCTACACAGTCCGTCCAAATAGCCGGGTCATAATTGCCAGAGCAACCTTGAGGTTTTTGAAAAACGCCATTTTCCCACAGGCCTTTCAGAGTCGATCCATCTGCCCTGGTCAGGGTGCCTTGTCCGTCGAAGGTGTTACTGCTGAACTCACCGACATATTCGCTTCCATCGGGAAAAGTATAGGTACCGTGCCCAGAAAATTGGCCAAACTGAAATTCACCAACGTATTTGCTTCCGTCAGGCAAAATGTGGGTGCCTATGCAGTTGGTCCACCTGTAACCCACTCCCCCAAAGTCACTGCCGAGCCCCTCTGTAAAGTCTTGGCTCGGTGGGCAAGCTCGTTGGCCCCAGCTCTGAGTTGAGACAAGCAGCAGAACAACGCACCATCCAAATAGGCTAAAACTAGTTGCTGACCGTGTTTTTCCCATCACAAACTTCCCAAGGTCTGCTAATACTAAACTTGGCAAGAAAATCAAAAGTATTAGATGGAGTTTTTTTATTTTTGACACCTTCTGCAACTGCCCATTGCCTACGGGCATTATAGTACCTCGTTATAATGACAGATATAAATGTTCCATTATTCAGCACTCCGTGAGTGCATACTCCCCAGTTCCTTGGGGGTGCGCAGATGCATCACAAAATTATTCAACTAGACATGATCTAGCGTAAAAGACAGCGCAACGGAACAGAAAGTAATGAATAAAATATTTGGGATAGGACTCCCTAGAACAGGGACGACTAGCCTATCAAAGGCTTTAAGGGCTCTCGGATATGAGGGTCGGAATTATTGTTTGCTACATGACACTGGAACCTCTGATAAAACCACGTTTTTTGAGGTCGATAATTCATTCTATAGAAATTTTCAAGATGTTTTTCATGGGAATAAAAATTCAAAATTTATCTTAACCATTCGCGCTAGAGATTCCTGGAGAAAATCAATCTCTAGATTTTTAGAAAGCTCTAATTTATTAGATTATAAAAACGTACTACCAGACATCACAGAATACACTGAGGAAGTTGAGAGGTTCTTTAAAAGTCATGGCGCGGAGAATCAATTATTGACATTCGACGTATTTGACGAGAGCTGTAATTCCAGTTGCAAATGGGAAAAATTATCTGATTTTCTGAAAATAGAAATCACTAAAAAAGATATATCTTTTCCACATGAAAATTTATTATCTCCTCGGGGTTTGCTGCCACCTGAAAGTAGTACAAAATTTTTGGGCGCTTAAGGCATACAAATCATCGCAAACCCCCCAAGTCTGCCTATCACTAGCTTACAACTGAAAGTAGACAAAATGTTCGAGTGTCTAATATATACCTGTATGAATAGGTAGGGCATCCTGCATATCCTGTTCAAGAGCAGATAGTTTGAGTTGGGATGGAATGTTCTATACTGTTCTTTCATAAGGTTTACATGGCAGAAGAATAGGGTAAATGTTTGACTATTGCCTGACAGGCTTTTTATATACCGCCCATAATAAGTTATAAAAACCTTATAAAACAATATCTTGGAGAGGTGGCTGAGTGGCTGAAAGCGCTCCCCTGCTAAGGG
>CAYXIJ010000017.1:0-52418 GCA_964465375.1 uncultured Gammaproteobacteria bacterium
TCCGCTAAGAAATAATAGCGAGGGCAAATTCCAGGAGATTGAATGGACAGAAGCAATAAATGAATTAGCCCAAAAACTTGGTGAGTCGAGTGCCCGAGGACAAAGTGATCGTGTTCAGCTGCTAACTGGAAATATCCGCGGACATGTCAACGAGCTTATAGCCCATTTTATGGAATGGGTCGGTGTGGCCCACTATATGCAATACGATTTCACTCGGCCGGCTAGCCTCTATGAAGCAAATCAGCTTACCTTTGATCAAAGTGTGCTCCCCTACTATGACATTCGGAATACCCAGTATCTACTCTCTTTCGGTGCGGACTACCTAGGAACATGGCTATCACCAATACACAACAGCCTCGGTTACGGTCATTTACGGCAAGGCCAGCCCGAAAAACGCGGTACTTGTGTCCAAGTGGAGCCACGTATGTCTTTAAGTGGTGCAAATGCTGATGAGTGGCTTCCAGCCGTACCCGGGAGCGAAGGGTCGTTGGCGCTTAGTATTGCCAATGTTATCGTTAATAGACATTACACTGGTGCTGACCGAGCTGAGTGGGTAAATGCACTCACTACATACACACCCTCAAGCATGGCTAGATCGACGGGGATATCTGAGGCTGATATCGAACGTATAGCGGAGGAATTCTTTAATAGCAGCGCCAGCCTAGCGATAGCAGGTGGGGCCGCAACAGCTGGCACCGAGGGGGTTGCTACTCATGTGGCCGTAAATGCGCTGAATTACTTAGCGGGTAATGTTGGTCAGAGGGGAGGTGTAATTTTTAACTCTGACTCTGGGTTTGCTCAAACCTCAACCTTTGAACATGCAAGCTATCAGCAAATGGTCACACTTATAGAAAAAATGAGGAACAATCAGGTAGATGTACTCATTTTGCACGACACTAACCCAATTTTTTCAATGCCATCGAGTTCAAGCTTTCAAGAAGCAATGGAGAATGTACCTTTAGTGGTTGCACTATCCAGCTTTATGGATGAAACCACGGTCATGGCCGACCTGATCCTACCCACCGATAATTATCTTGAAGCATGGGGTGATGACGTGCCAGAACCAGGAGTAGGATTCTCGGTTGCTTCAATCTCACAGCCCACAGTAAGTCGACTTTACAATACACGCTCTTTGGGTGACATCTTGATTGATACTGCTAAAACGATGGGAGTTGAAATCAATTGGGACTCGACGGAAGCATACATCCAAGATGTTTGGAGTCGTATTTATGTCCAGCAAGGTGGCGATCCTTCAGGCTTTGATGATTTCTGGCGCTCCGCCTTAGAAGCAGGAGTTTGGGGGCAAGAATCTGCATCAACAGACCGAGAGTTAACCGTCAAGCCCTTTCCTGTAGACCAACTGACTGACGTATCAAATAAGCTTGAGGGTGATGAAAGTGAATATCCCTTCGTGCTGCACCCATACCTTAGTTTGACTTTCCTTGATGGGCGGGGAGCCAATCTTCCTTGGCAACAAGAACTGCCAGATCCATTAACCAGTGTAGTCTATAACTCATGGATTGAACTCAACCCAAGTACTGCGGCTGAGTTAGATGTAAAAGAAGGTGATGTTCTGGAAGTCACCTCCCCAAGTGGAACAACGCGAGTACCAGCCTTTATCTATGAGGCTATACGGCCAGATGTTGTAGCTATGCCTATCGGGCAAGGGCATGAACAGTACGGAAGGTACGCAAAGCAAAGAGGAGTGAATCCCATTGATCTAGTAGTACCCAATTTTGATCAGCGGAGCGGGGCTCTTGCCTGGGCAGGTACTAGGGTAAAAATCCTGAAAACAGGAGAACGTGTGATGCTAATTAAAACTGATGGCATTACACGAACCCTGGGAAGACAAATTCTTGGCCCTTCGGAAGCAGAACACAGTTCTGAAGCGGAGCACAGTTAGGAGCAAAATGAGCATTTTAGACACAATCCGAAAATACCGAGAAGCTGGCTACTATGAAAAATTTGATTACCACTGGGGAATGACGGTTGATTTGGATAGGTGTACGGGCTGTGAGGCATGTGTAGTAGCCTGCCAAGCCGAAAATAATCTACCCATCGTAGGCGAAAATAATTTTTCCCAGCGACGTGAAATCAAATGGATGAGAGTTGAACGTTATTGGGAAGGAGAATACCCAAGCGCGAAATTAAACTTCATCCCAATGTTTTGCCAACAATGTGATGAAGCTCCGTGTGAGACGGCCTGCCCGGTGTTTGCGACATATCACAACCAAGATGGGCTCAACACTCAGATTTATAACCGTTGCATTGGAACGCGAACCTGCGCAGTTTATTGCCCCTACGAGGTACGTTATTTTAATTGGTTCACCTATTCATGGGACGAACCACTAGAGCGACAACTCAATCCAGATGTCTCGGTACGCGAAAAGGGTGTAATGGAAAAATGTACCTTCTGTATCCAACGAATCCGAGAAGCAAAAGACCTAGCTAAGGATGATAACCGCAGAAAAGTGCGTGATGGTGAAGTTACCCCTGCCTGCGCACAAAGCTGTCCTACCGAAGCATTGGTTTTTGGCGACCTGAATGACCCAGAAAGTCGAGTTTCCAAAATGGCAAACGATCCAAGGGGGTATAAAGTTCTAGAAGAACAGAATACCAGTCCATCTGTTGTCTATCTACAAAAAGTTCATGGTGATGAAGAAACTATTTGATCACGGAGAGCCCAGCTACGAGCAGGTTAATCAAGACGTTATAAAGTCGCTGATTGAAACTGGCCCAAAGTACTGGATGCTACTTGCCACAACGATAGGTATTACTGTGGTCTGCTTTATTATCCCGTGGATGTATCAGATTCAAACAGGTATTGGTGTTGCCGGAATGAATCGGAACTCTGTATGGGGAACCTATCTATCAAATTTCATTTTTTGGATTGGACTGAGTCACTCAGGAACGCTGCTGTCTGCGGTTCTGCATATCACACAAAGTGACTGGCGCAAATCAATTTACCGCAGCGCAGAAGCAATGACGCTATTTTCTCTGATGGTAGCAGCCACCTTTGTCATGGTTCACGTAGGCCGCCTCTGGTTTGTGCATTGGAGCTTTCCAATACCCAACCCCATGGGTCTATGGCCAAATTTTCGGTCACCGCTGATGTTTGATGTAATGGCAATTACAACTTACCTCACGGCCAGCACCGTATTTATTTACATGGGCTCGGTACCAGACTTCGCTGCTGTCAGAGACTACAGTAGCGGACTTCGGCGCAAGATCTATACGGTTTTGTCTTTTGGCTGGCGTGGTACTGCAAAAGAATGGCATACACTGGGCTGGGCTTACACCTTCTTTGCGGTGCTAGTAATTCCGCTTGCGGTATCAGTTCACAGCATTGTGTCCTGGGACTTTGCTCTGTCGACAGTACCTGGGTTGCACCAAACAATTTTTGCGCCTTATTTCGTATGTGGTGCAATTTATTCCGGCACAGCAGGCATCGTTACAGTGATGTACTGTTTGAGACGATTTCTGGGTTTTGAGCGTTACATTGGAAAAATTCATGTGGACTACCTTGGAAAGCTTCTGATTGCACTTTCTCTAATTTGGACATATATCAACATCATGGAGCTTTTCACTGGCTGGTACAGCGGATCATCTGCGGAAATCGAATTTCTTAAGTTTCGTTTATTTGGCTTCTACGCTCCAATGTACTGGGAAATGATCCTATTTTGCGCTTTCGTGCCACTACTGATGTTATTCAAAAGTGTTCGACTTAACTGGAATCGAATGCTAGTCATTTCAATTCTCATAAATATTGGGATGCTGACCGAAAGATTCATTATTGTCTCTACCGCTCTACCGAGAAAATTTCTACCTGATTCTTACGGGTTCTATTTCCCTAGTCCGGCAGAAATTTCAATCACTGTTGGATCGTTTGCAATGTTTGCAACTTTGTTCCTGATATTCATTAAGGTGTTTCCTGCTGTCTCCATTTATGAGGTGAAAGAAACACTTAACCCACTTAGGCGGGCGAAGAAAACCTGATGGACATAATAGGAACATTTCAGTATGAAGATGATGCCATCTCGGCAGCCGAAGATCTGCGTGCAGCCGGTATTAAAAACGTATCATTGATGTCACCCATCCCAATGCATGCAGCAGAAAAAGCATTGGGTCTAGGAAAATCCAATGTACGAAAATTTACCTTGATCGGTGCTATTTTGGGTGGGCTTGGTGGTTTTGCGATGTGTGTCGCCACAGCGTTGGTGTTCATAATGCCCACGGGCGGGCGGGCGGTGGTAGCGTTGCCACCCTATCTACTCATCACCTATGAAACCACTATCCTGATCGGCGTTTTATCGACTCTCGCCGGTTTTTTCTTGGTAGCTAAATTGCCTGCATGGAAAAACCGTCCATACCGTGCTGAGGCCAATGTAAACCGGTTTGTGGTTGCCGTAGAAAACTCTTCGGGCAACGAAACAAAGGAAGCGGAACAAATCATCCAACAGGCGGGTGCCTTAGCAATTGAGCAAATAGGAGATATCCTGTGAGAACCATGGATAAGCTCTCAGTCATATTAGTCATCCTGCTGCCGATGCAGGGATTGGCGCTCCCATGGTCAAAGGATATGAAGGATCAGCCGACCATCAAGGCACAGGAAACTGTAGTAAGCATGGTAGAGTCTTCTGTGCGATCTGATTCTCCGGAGCCTATTCAGCGGCCCGCTAACATCAGTGAACTGGTCATCGATCGGATCGCCGCAGGACAGAGCCTGACAAATCCAGTGCCAACATCGCCCGAATCCTTAAATCGTGGGAGACAAATCTATGTAACCCATTGCGCCTCGTGCCATGGAGATCAGGGCCTTGGTGATGGACTGGTAGGACAAAAATTTCTCCCAACACCAATCGATTTGACAGTGGACTATATCCAAATCCAGCCGGCTGGTCGGCTTTATTACACCATTACCTATGGGGCAATCGCGATGCCAGAATACCAGGAGAGCATCAAGCAGACTGATCGCTGGCATTTGGTTAATTACATCAAAGACAGCTTAAAGCCCTCTCCATGAGCACCGAGATTAAAATACCTGTAGGGATAGGTGAAGCCGGCGGAACCTACACAGGACTGAAATGGCTCCTCGCTATATTATTCCTAGCTGGTGCAGGCACCCTCGTACTTCTTCTGCTAAGCGAAATGCAGTCCGTACCTTGGCCCTTCTTGCTTGCTAACTTCATGTTTTTGATCGGGGTAAGTCAATTTGGTGTGTGCTTTTCAGCAATTTTACGCTTGTGTAGAGCTAAATGGGCGAGGCCTTTCTACCGGTTGGGCGAACTAATGACATTGGCGTTCCTTCCGTTTGCATTTGGAGTGTTTCTAGTAATATTTTTTCTTGGGAGACACGAGTTGCTTTATTGGCTCGACGCTTCTTCAGAAGGCCACACTAGCCCATGGCTTAGCTCCAATGGACTCCTATTTCGGAACTTAGCAGCGCAGCTGGCCTTCTATGGACTCGCTACCTATTACTTCATTGTGGGCCTACTACCGGATCTCTCGCAACAGAACAGCGAAGAAGGGCCTGAGTGGCGTCGAAATCTATACCGACGTCTTCTTGCCATGAAAGCACGCCATGATAAACGTCAACTTAAAGGTCGAGTGTATCTACTTGCTCCAGCAGTACTTATCGTCTGTGGTATAGCGAATACACTCATCGCGTGGGATTTTGGAATGATGCTGGTCGAGCACTATCATAGTACCGTTTATCCGATGTTCTTTATTCAGGGAAATAACCTGGCAGGCACAGCGTTGATTTTGCTGCTCAGCACCCTGCTGGTCCGCTCTACAGCTACTCGCAAATATTTCGGACATAGCCAACTAAAAAGTATGGGCATTATGCTGACGGGTTTCGTTCTGCTGTGGCTTTACTTATTCTGGGCTCAATTCTTCGTTACTTGGTTCGGTAATTTACCCAATGAGTTTGGGCCACTGTGGAAGCAGATGTATGGCCATTACAGTCCCTATTTCTGGGTCATGCTTTCCTGCGTATTCTTTATTCCTCTTCTCGCCTTTTTGAAGGCTGAGACAAAAAAAGCGTGGTGGTCTCTACTGCTAGTGAGCGCGATTATCTGCTTTGGTATATGGATTAATCGTTACTTGATGATAATTCCAATATTTTTTGATGATCACAGACCATTTTCTTCGCTTACTGAGATTACCCTGGCTGTTGGACTTGCTTCAGGATTTTTAACAGTCCTGCTTTGGTTGCTAAATGCGTTTCCTCCCGTTTCTGCCTGGGAGATGCACGAAGCAACAATCGAAGATGATCCGGCATATTGATTGATGGGGCTGCTCAGCTAGAATAGCCTCAAGGCGTGGCCTGAATCGCCAAGAGGGAGATCCGTGCCAAAATACCCACAGCATGAAGTTTGCGGCCAAAACAAACTATGCCGGGCTGCCCTGTTGCGCTCAAAGCTATTATGAATGCCATCAAGCGCGGGGAATTTTATAAAAGACTCTTCCAGAAAAATCCAAATCCCACAACTGAGCTTAATTACAATAGCCATTTCCAACTGATGGTAGCTGTCATTCTGTCAGCGCAAGCTACAGATATCAGCGTCAATAAGGCTACCAAAGAACTGTTCAGGGTGGCTGGAACACCTCGAGCCATGCTCGATCTAGGTGAAAACCGCCTTAAAAAATACATTAAAAATATTGGGCTCTTTAATAATAAAGCTAAAAATATAATCAAGGCATGCCGATGCCTAATAGAACAACATAAGGAGGTGGTACCCGAAAACCGGTCCTCGCTAGAAGCATTGCCAGGCGTTGGGAGAAAAACTGCAAATGTCATTCTTAATACTGCTTTTGGCCAACCAACTATTGCCGTGGATACTCATATATTTAGGGTTTCTAACAGAACAGGCCTCGCACCTGGAAAAAATGTCATAGATGTCGAGAAAAAATTAAAGAAAGTGACGCCAAAGGAATTTCAGATGAATGCCCATCATTGGCTAATATTGCATGGGCGTTACGTCTGTAAGGCGCGAAACCCCAGCTGCGGTAAGTGCTTCCTCGAAGACTTGTGCGAGTACAAAAACAAAACTATTCAAAATAAGCCTTAAGGTAAAGATAAACCTGGCAGCCCTTTGTGCTCGTAAAAATGAGCAAGAAAACTATTCTACACCGGCAAAGGTAGGCAAGAAGTAAATGCGTCAAGGTGAGCTTTCACCTGCTTTGTTTCAGATGAAAACAACTGGAGCTCCTGCTACGATGCTGGTCCATTCATGCCCAGTACAAAAATCAGTGTTTTTTAGTAAAGTTGCAATCAGATTTTTTCGGGCCCAAGGAAGGTAAATTATGGATCAGTTACCTAACTTTCAAGAATTGAAAGTTTCACAGTCTAGTCAATCATTTAGCCGAAAAACAACAGAATCCCTAGACCACCTGTTAATCGTATTGCCAGAAAAACCACACGCCAAGCTGTTTCGAGAACTTCCTCGGGGCGCTCAGCTAGAGCGGATTTTTAAGCGCTCAAAAATAGCCGGATCCAGAGTAGTGACCTCTCGGCTTAACAATCAACGTGACACGGGCATATTACTTGGTACTTACACGGACAAATCCGCATTCCAGCGGTTAACCTGGGCTAGAAAACTGGTAGCTGAATGCCTAAAAAATAATCCCGGTACTTTGGGAGTTTCGGTTATTGGATTAAACAAGGAAGAAAAAAAAAGAGTAATTTTGGATATTGTTGCGGCCGCAGAGGCAGCAACTTTCAAACTTCCAGAATTCAAAAGTGCCAAGAAATCTCGCTCCAGAAAACTTAAACAACTAAAGATCCTAGATGCTCAGCCCAGGATAGACCTAAGCGAAGTGCATGCCAGCTCCCTCGGTAATAACGTGGCACGCTGGCTTACGGCATTACCCCCCAATGAACTGAACGCGAAAACATACAGGCATATGGCTGAACAGCTTGCGAAACAATATGGAATCAAGAGTGAATTTTTTGGTGAACAAAAACTGAAAAAACTTGGAGCTGGTGCTTTTCTTGCAGTTGCCCAGGGAAACCCTAGCCGCGACGCTGGAATTCTGCGTTTGAGTTATCGGCCCAATAGACAAAACAAGCCTGATCTGGCACTGGTAGGTAAGGGTATCCTTTTCGACACTGGCGGTACAAACTTAAAACCCTTTAAAGGCATGCTGGATATGCACAAAGATATGCAAGGCAGCGCCGTTGCATTGGGGGCACTGATTGCCCTATCAAAACTACAAGTTACCTATGCCATCGATGCATGGCTGGCAATCACCGAGAACCGAATTTCTGGCACTGCTTACAAATCACAGGACGTGGTCCGAGCGGTAAACGGGATGACTATCCAGGTCATACATACGGATGCCGAGGGTAGAATGGTCCTAGCAGACACACTAGCACTCGCGGCACGCGAAAACCCAGACCTGATAATTGATTACGCAACACTGACCGGAAGTTGTGTAGTAGCCTTAACTGAGCGCTACTCCGGGGCCTTTAGTAACCGGGAAAAATTAGCAGCTCAAGTTGCCCTGTCTGGTAAGAAAAGTGGTGAGCGAATCTGGTCATTCCCAATGGATGAAGATTATGACGAAGACTTACACAGTAGTGTGGCAGATGTAAAACAATGCGCAGCAACTGGGTATGGAGATCATATCTTAGCTGCTCGCTTTCTTTCTAAGTTTGTGCCCGATTCAATTCCCTGGGTTCACCTAGACTTAAGCGCTGGCCAGCACAAGGGCGGGCTCGCTCATATTCCTTCTGACCTTACAGGCTTTGGCGTCCGACTCACGGTCGATTTATTGCAACACAACCAAATGATCCCGAAAGCTGAGTAGCCCTAGCAACATGAACGAGGAAACAGATAAACCAGAAACCACCGTCGAGCACTCTGAAATGGAAATGGCCCAAAGATTTAGGGGCTTCCTGCCTGTTGTTGTGGACGTGGAAACTGGGGGATTTGAAGTAACTACAGATGCCCTGCTGGAAGTTGCCGCTGTGTTGCTTAAGTTCGATTTGCATGGAGATTTGACCCTCGGAGAATCGTACCACTATCATGTACAACCCTTTCCAGGGGCGCGGCTAGACCCGGCCTCACTTAAAGTAACTGGTATCGACCCGTTCCATCCCCTGAGGCCAGCCCTGGAAGAAAATGATGCACTGAAACGTATTTTCGAGGAAGTGCGTAAGGACGTTAAAAAACAACAATGCAACCGGGCAATCCTGGTCGGACACAATTCATTTTTTGATCTGCAATTTTTAAATGCAGCCGTAAAACGAGCAAATATCAAACGAAATCCGTTTCACCCCTTCTCTACTTTTGATACAGCGACACTTGGTGGTGTAGCGCTTGGACAAACTGTGCTAGAGCACGCTGTCATTGCTGCAGGCCTGGAATGGAACAAAGAAAAGGCCCACTCGGCCGCCTATGACGCAGGTATTACTGCGAAACTATTTTGTGAAATCGTGAATCGCTTTAGAAACGTCTACGAAAAGAATATTTTTGTGCAAGAAAAAATGGATTCCTAATTTGTAATTTCTTGTTCGTTCGTTTCCGATTTTTCAATTAGCTGCTTAAGTTCACCAGATTCATGCAACTCCATGACAATGTCGCATCCGCCAATCAGCTCGCCATCGATGTAGAGTTGCGGAAAAGTCGGCCAGTTTGAATACTCCTTGAGCCCTTCTCGGACTTCAGGATCTTCAAAAATATTCACGTAGGCAAATTCAGCGCCCACGGAACCTAAAATTCCGGCAGTCTGAGCAGAAAACCCACACTGGGGGAAATCCGGGGTTCCCTTCATATAAAGCAAGATTGGATGGCTATCTAGTTGTTGTTTAATACGTTCATTCACATTCATATAGCTACTGCCTTTAATTTTCATCTGGGGACCCTTAATAACTTAAGTGGCGGAAAAGTCAAGGTCACCTAGTTACAACAAACGTTGAATTATGTATATCTCTGCCCTATTCTTCTAGGCCGGCTGAGAAAAATATACTCGATCTAGGCCTAAATAACGTAAATACATCACTCGTATCCGGAGGAAACCTAATGAATCCACTGAGTACAATCAAGGGGACCTTGATATCTGGGCTTCTTATCGCCATCGCAATTGCACTCCTTCCTATAGAAGTCATACCCACAATATCATCCTCGGAATCAATCATCATATGGATCCATGTCCTAGCAGGGATCACCTGGATAGGGCTTTTGTATTATTTCAATTTCATACAAGTGCCGGCGCTAGCGGAAGCAGCATCTGACGAAGGTGGTCCGGGAGGGGCGGGAATCACAAAATACGTTGCTCCAAAAGCGCTACTGTGGTTCCGCTGGGGGGCGGTAGTCACGTGGCTATCAGGCGCTGCCTTTCTTCTGCACAACGGAGATTTCCTTGGTGCATTCACCTTAGGTGCAATGGGGTCCGGGGGGAGCGGATCAGCTTATCAGGCAACCATTGGTATCGGTGCCTGGCTGGGCACGATTATGTTTTTCAATGTGTGGGTGTTGATCTGGCCTAATCAGAAAAAAGTCCTGGGTATCGTCGAGGCCTCTGCCGAGGAGATTGCCAAAGCGAGGAAAGTGGCGGGATTGGCATCAAGGACAAATACCATGCTATCCCTCCCTCTGATGATGAGCATGATTGGAGCGCATCACCAATACTTCGTGTAATAAGTTTTTTAATACTTTGATCGAAACCCGGAAGGGCTACCTTCCGGGTTTCTTTATTTCGGCAGCACCATCATGCCTGATATCCAAACCCCAACCTCATTGGGTATAAAAAAAATTGTGGCCCAGGCCCTTACAGAAGACATCGGCGATGGCGACCTTACAACGGCATTCATGGACCCAGATAAAATCGCCGAGGGACAGATATATAGCAATGAAGAAGCTATTCTTTGTGGGAGCGCCTGGTTCAACGAGGTGTTCCGACAACTTCACTCCAAAATAGAGGTTCAGTGGCACCATGCTGATGGGGATAGGATTGAGGCGGGAACAATTATCTGCAAAGTGACTGGACCAGCCGGTGCATTGCTGAGTGGTGAACGCACGGCCTTAAATTTCTTGCAAATACTCTCAGGTACCGCAACCATAACCAGAAAATTCGTAGATGCTACGAATGGAACGAAAACAAAAATACTTGATACTCGAAAAACTATTCCAGGTCTACGACTCGCACAAAAATACGCAGTACAATGCGGTGGCGCGGAAAATCATCGAATCGGACTTTTCGACGGAATCCTTATAAAGGAAAATCACATCTTAGTTGCGGGAAGCATTACTACTGCAATTACTTTAGCGCGTAAAAAAATGCCTAATGTCTTTATTGAAGTGGAGGCAGAAACTATTCCTCAAGTTAAAGAAGCGCTAGAAGCTGGTCCGGACCGTATCTTACTAGACAACATGACTACAGAAATGCACAGGCAAGCTGTCAAACTAAGAAATGCAACCCAAGGAAAGCGGGTTCAGCTCGAGGCTTCAGGCGGCATAGATCTTGATAACATCAATCAAGTTGCAAAGACAGGCGTAGATTATATTTCCGTCGGCGAAATCACTAAGAATGTAAAAGCAATCGATATCTCAATGCGATTTATGTAACCCATCCAGCCAGGCAAATGACTTGGCCAACGCTTTTTTTATCCCCCCTACTCCAACTCTTGTCCACGGTTGTTCGCGGCCCGAACGGCTTTCTTCAAAAGCGTACTAAAAGCATCACTCCCCATTAAAACCTCAAGAGCAGCAGCGGTTGTACCGCCAGGGCTGGTTACCTGTTCTCTAAGTTCAACTGCTCCGCTTTCCACCTGCATAGCGTAAGCACCGGCGCCAGCCACAGTCACCTCGGCTAACTGCTTAGCTAACTTTTCTTCCAGGCCTACTTCAATCCCAGCCTCGGTCAGCCCCTCAATAAGTAGAAACACATACGCAGGCCCACTTCCAGAAACAGCGGTCACAGCATTCATCATGTCCTCTTTTTCCAGCCAAGCTATCTCCCCGATAGCGGCCATCAAATCTCCCACTAGCTTTCGTTGACTGGACTGAATATTTGAATTGGGACAAAGTGCTGTTATTCCTTGTTGGATCGCGGCCGGCATGTTGGGCATCGCACGCACAAATGCAACACCCTTGCCCAAGATGTTTTCATAGAAACTAATCGGCTTTCCAGCCGCAACCGAGAGAAAGATTGTTCCGCCATCTGCTAACCCACGGTAAGCAGGCAGCAATGCTTCTAAATTTTGTGGTTTCACAGCAAATACAATGAGATCTACATTGAACCCCTCTAGGGCCCCACTTAGCTCTGTACTAGCAGAAACATTTAATGATTGTGCAGAACTAATGGCACTGGCTTCCCGGTCCACAACCCGAAGACGTTTGCGATCTACGCCACGGGCAAGCCAACCGCATAGTAAAGCCTGACCCATATTTCCACAGCCCACCAAAATAATATTCGTGTCCATTCTGATCTCTGGAGCTACGGTGCTCACAACTCCACCCCCGATGAAGTCTTCACTTTTGGAGAATCAAGTGTGACGTTTGGGTCATTAAAAGTCTCGATATCCAATGCACCTTCTGTCCTAGCAACAAAACAGGTAACTGCACCATCTCCAGCGATATTCACCGACGTACGCAACATATCTAATAACCGGTCAATACCAATAATTAGCGCAATACCTTCAACCGGAAGGCCGACCTGCCCAAGCACCATAGCCAACATAATAAGGCCAGCACTAGGCACAGCTGCTGTACCAATCGAAGCAAGCGTAGCGGTAAGAATAACTGTCAGATAATCAGCAAAAACCAGGTCAAATCCGTATACATTCGCAACAAATACGGTAGCAACGCCCTGCATGATAGCAGTGCCATCCATATTAATTGTAGCGCCCAGGGGCACGGTGAAAGCGGCAACCGAATTGTCTACTCCGAGGCGAGCCTTGAGGGTATTCAATGTAACGGGGATAGTGGCACTAGAAGACGACGTACTAAAAGCAAAAGACATGGCTGCCCGCATCTTCAAAAGGAAGGCTATGGGACGCAGCCCAGCAACCCTAAGTAGAGCAGTGTAGGTTAGTGCCAGATGCAACAATAGGGCAGCAGTTACTGCCAAAAAATAACCGGCCAACGGTCCCAATATATCAATGCCCTGATTAGCAAAAGTTCGAGATATTAGGGCGAAGACACCAACTGGTGCCGTTCTGATCACCAAAAAAACCATCTTCATGATTACTTCGTTCAAATCATTGAAAAAGTTCAACACGTGACGTCCACGCTCTCCGGCCAATGTGATAGAAAAACCAAGGAGCAGTGCAAAGACAATTATTTGTAACATTTGCGCATCTGCCATAGCCGCAACCGGATTGTCCGGGACCATGCCGATCAAAACCTCGCTGAAAGAAGGTGGTTCAGCCGTCTCAAAAGTAACCTCACCAGACAACTCAAACCCCTCGCCCGGAGAAAACAAATTGGCGATGCCCAGCGCGAGCATGATGGCAATGGCAGTAGTCATCAGATAGAGCAGCAGCGTTTTCCCTCCAACTCGCCCTAAAGCCCGGAGATCGCCAAGCGAAGTGACCCCGCACACGAGCGAAACAAGAACCAGAGGCACCACCATCATTTTTAGTGCTGCGATAAAAATCTGTCCAATTATGTAGAAAACTCCATCAACGAGGAACTCGTTGATCACCCCATCGGGATCCCCTAACAGGTTCAGCAAAACCCCGAGCACTATGCCAGCACCCATCGCAATCACGATGCGTTGTGTGAAACTCATGGAACTGAAAACTATCCCTTCCCGTCTCAGCACGCAAGCGCTATCCGGTAACTAGGGAAACCCAAAGAGTCCTGCTTAGAGACATCAAAAGGTGTGCAATCTACCGAGGGACTCAAACAAAGTAATGGGGAAAAAGCTTAAAAACACAAAATAGGCACAAATTTGTTTCTCTATTTTGCCGCCAAGAGGATCTTATTATTTTAATTTATTTGTTTTAAATCAATACTATATAATGTAATTCTCAAGTTAAGTTTTGATAAAACCAGAAAAGCTCATTAGAATTGGTTATCATCCGCAGTCCGTTTAGTCTCCGAAGACCGGAGATCTTATAAACGTGATGCTTTATATAACACTGAAAACATTAGAAGTTAGGGAGAGACAAATTATGAACTACGCAAAATTTCTTGGTGCGGTAGCGCTACTGATACTTTCTGTCAATGCCAGCGCTGAGAACTATGGGCTCGACATGGGTCACTCACGAATCTGGTTCGATGTTGATCATCAAGGCTATTCTATGATGGTCGGTAGATTCTCAGAATTCGGCGGAACAATCGATTACGATGCGGATAACCCAAGTGCAAGCTCCGTAGACATTACCATCGCTGCAGACAGTGTAGATATGTTTCATGATGGCCTAAATGATCACCTAAAACGAGAAGAGCCTAGAATGGATTTCTTCGGTGTCACGACATATCCGGAAGCACGGTTTGTCAGTACAAACGTAGAAGATACAGGCAATGGAAGCATGGTAATAACGGGAGACCTAACAATGTTAGGGCAAACTCATCCAGTAACTTTGGATGCCGTCCTCAACAAGACCGGAGAAACCCGAAGTGGCGCCGCAAAGGTAGGCTTCAGTGCGACAGGCAGTATTGACCGAACCCAGTATGGAATGGGTTTTGGGGTACCAGCTATCGGAGCCGAAGTTGGTTTGCGCATAGAGATTGAGGCTGTTGCTTCTGGCGATTAATCTTTAGTGCACAAAAAAATAATAAAGGGCTCAAGCTCAACTTGAGCCCTTTTTTAATGTTAGCCCAGCAAGGCTTATAGAAAAAATCAAGTAAAGGCATGGACAAATGGCAAGTGAGGTAAAACAAACCGATATCAAGATGAATGCTGATAACCTCTACCAAGAGGAGACTTTTACAGACCGGCGTGTAGGCACCATTCAAAGGCTGACGCCTGTCACTCCAAGCGGTCATAGAGATGATGCCCGCCCCGTGGTTTTCCTGGGTCAGACTCAAATTCTGACACCTGCAGGCACCCTTCCTTTGAGTTTTGAAGTGGATGCAGATTCGCTAGAAGACGCCATTGAAAAATTTGGAGATGGCGCCAAAAGTGCTGTCTCTGAAGCAATGGAGCGTCTCGAGGAGATGCGCCGAGAGGCAGCCTCCTCAATCATAGTTCCCGGAAGCGGCTCCCCACCAAGCGCTGGCGGCAATCCGCCCGGTAGTGGTGGCATCCAGCTATCTTAGAATACACTGCGTGAAAGAAATTTTTTCAGGAGATAAAAATGGTCACACGACGCGACCTACTTAAATATACAGCTGCTGTCAGCACTACAATACCCTTGCATGTCCGTCTATTGCAGGCACAGGAGAGGACCCTTATCAGTCGCATAATTCCTTCTACTGGAGAAGAACTGCCGATAGTAGGTCTAGGAAGCTCTGCCACCTTTAGCGAGATAGCTACCTCGGAAGACGTTAGCGCCCTAAGTGAAGTCATGCGCACACTAGTGGAAAATGGCGGGGCATTATTTGACACTGCGCCCAGTTATGGGGGTGGGGTGTCCGAAAAAGTAGCCGGACAAATTGTCAATGAACTGGGACTGCAGAGTAGGATTTTCTGGGCCACAAAAGTGAATGTTGCTGGACGACGGCGAGGTGGTACAGCAGATCCCTCGCAGGCCAGAGCACAGATCGAGGCGTCCTTTGAAAGGATTGACAAATCACCAATCGATTGCATCCAGGTGCATAACCTGGGCGATCCCCCCACACAACTGGGGATACTAAAAGACCTTAAAGCAGAGGGGCGCGTGCGTTACATCGGTATAACATCAACCAATGAAAGTCGTTATCCGGATCTCGCACAAATCATGCGTGATGAGCCAATTGATTTCATCGGAATCGATTACGCAGTTGACAATAGAGAAGCGGAAGACATGATCCTGCCGTTGGCGCAAGATCAAGGAATCGGCGTGCTTGTCTACGCACCCTTTGGGCGAACACGGCTGTGGAGTAGGGTAGCGGGTCGTCAGGTTCCGGACTGGGCTGAAGAATTTGATGCAACTACCTGGGCCCAGTTTTTTATCAAATATGTAACCGCTAACCCGGCGATTACAGTAGTAACGCCGGCAACGAGTACGGCCCATCACATGCTGGACAATCTTGGTGGGGGTATGGGGCAGTTACCCAATGAAGCTATGAAACGGAGAATGATAGAGTTCGTGAGCGCCCTGCCTTCCGCTTGATAGAAAAATGGGTGAGATCTGATAATTAGGGCTTTTTCATATCTTAAGTAAGAAGACAAGGGGAAACCATGAAACGCACACTAATAATGTTTACGCTGACACTCCTAGTGAGCCCTTTGGCTGCATTAGCCCAGTCGGATACCAATATGAACACTGTACAGCCATTTAAGCTTGGCACCTTTGAAATACATGGTGATACTCGTATCGGCATTGTTCTAGATGATGAACTTATTGTAGAGCTGGACGCAGCCAACCGGGCACTGGAGCGCAATCCCGCTTATCCAGCGATACCAATGCCAAAAAACATGCGCGAACTGATCAGTCGGTATGAGTATGGCCTGAAATACAGACTGTATGAAATTGTTGACAATCTGAGCACTAATGATGGCCTTGTTTCGGAATCACAGCCAAATTTTGTTCACGATGTAAGGCAAGTTCGTACACTGGCCCCGCTGATGCCAGGAAAAATGCTCAACGCTGCTGTTAATTTCTACAGCCATGTTGAAGAGGGAGGTACTCTCGAGCAGCAAAGGGCCGCAGCAGAGGAACGCCGCAGAACTCGAGGTGTCCCCTATCTATTCATTAAGCCGACTGAGGGCGCCATCATTGGAAACGGTGACGCTGTCGTGCTGCCATACGGAAGAAATCGCATTGATTGGGAAGTAGAGCTTGCCATTGTTATCGGCCGAACCGCGAAATATGTCCCGGCTACAGAAGCACAGGATTACATCTTCGGGTACATGGTTAGCATAGATATCTCTGACCGAGGTGGTCGTCCACCTGATTCACGCCCAGGATCGGATTGGTTTGTCGGGAAGGGACACGACACCTTTGCTCCTCTGGGCCCATGGATCGTGCCGAAAGAATTCTATGGAGACCCCATGGTGCGGCTACGACAAAGACTAAGTCTTGGTGATGAAGTAATGCAAGATGCAGGACCCGGTGACATGATCCACTCAATTTACGAACTGATCGAATATGGGTCCTCCATCATCACCCTTTTTCCAGGTGACGTACTCAATAACGGTACATCTGGCGGTACGGGTGCGGGAACGGCATATCGTGGTGAGCGCCGGTTTTTACAGCCCGGCGAAACCATCGTGGCTACTATTGAAGGCATAGGTACTCTTACCTTGCCGGTAGAAGCTGAGGGAACCCCGGACCCTGGCACCGGCTCTTATCTACCAGCAGATATGAATGGACCAACTGCCAGTAATGCTCCGCCTGCTTCAAATGCTCGTTAGCATTATTTTTAAACTGTAGCAGAGTCTCACTAAACCCGCGGGGCTCTGCTTCAACTTGCAGCTTAATAATTAAAGCTGACTCACTTTCGCATGAAATCTATCCTGAAAGATCCCCTGATTCATTTTCTGCTGCTTGGCGCAGTACTTTTTTTGCTGTTCCGATTTACTACAGAAGAAGGAGGTGAGCGGACTATAAATGTAGACCAAGAAGCTCTGCTTACTTTTCTTCAGTACCGTTCAATTGCATTTGATCGAGAATATTTTGAGAGTTATCTGGAGGGCCTTGAGCAAGACAGGCTTGAGGAGCTAATAGCTCAGTATGTTCGAGAAGAAACTATGTATCGAGAGGCCCTAAATCTCGGACTGGACGAAAATGATTACAACATTAGAGAACGCTTAGTTCAAAAATTGCAATTTCTGGCCGAGGGATTTCAAAGCACTAATGCGGAACTCACAACCGAAGAAATAGAACGCCATTACCAACAAAATATCAGTCTTTACTACGTAAATCCTCGTATTACGTTTACTCATGTGTATTTTAGTTCCAGCGATCGAGGCCAAGATAAAGCCAGGCAATTCGCTCAAAATAAACTAAAAGAACTCAACACCAACAGAGTGCCTTTTGATGAAGCTGTCGATCACGGTGATCCCTTCCCTTATTTTGTTAACTATGTCGAGCACACACCCAGTCTGGTGGCAAGTCATTTGGGAGAAAACCTAATGGAAACCCTTTTCAAAATGACGCCCGATGAACACATATGGCAGGGACCCCTTGAATCACCTTACGGTTTCCACTTAGTCATGGTATTGAGAGTGCAACAAGGGAGGCAGCCAGAACTGGATGAAATCCTTGAGAGAGTCAAAGAAGATGGTAGGACCGAACGACTTCGAGAACTTACAGAAGCCGCAATCACCGAAATGACTGCCAATTACAAAATCGAGATTGATCCATCCCTAAAAGTAAGTGCTTCCAGTAACTCAACGGAAACGCCCTGATGTGCCAATTTATCTGCAAAATAGCCACGGGATTAGCATTTACTCTACTTGCACTGCCTGCATTCCCACACGATCTTCGGCCAATTTTTATAGATATAACGGAGGAAACAGAATCTATTGTCACTCTACGCTGGAAGGTCCCGGGGTCTGTGGAGCGCGACTCTTTACCAGAAGTCACACTGAACGGTAATTGCACCAAAAAGGAAACAACTGAAATCCTGCGTTATCCAGGAGACTATCAGAGTCGACAGACCTACCAATGCCCTGGCGGTATCTCAGGCCAAGAGGTAGAAATGATTTTTCCTGTACCCAATCCATCACTAACAACCATTATTCGTGTAAGCGAGAGGCATGGGGCAATTCACAGCGGAATGCTGGGCCCAGGAAAATACATCTGGCTAGTTCCTGAACAACTGAATCGTATTGCTGTTATAAAAAACTATACGGTACTGGGAATCGAACACATCCTAAGGGGTTGGGATCACTTACTATTCATTGTGTGCCTGATGTTTATTGCTAGGTCGTTTCGGAGGATACTGGTAACTATCACGGGCTTCACAATCGCGCACTCTATTACGTTAGCGGTCTCAGCTTTGGATCTTGTAGCTCTACCAATAGCGCCTGTGGAGGCTGTAATTGCGCTTAGTATTGTATTTGTTGCTATGGAAATTGCTAAGGATCAAAAAAAGACTAATCTGACATACCGCTACCCAGCTATCGTTGCTACTTCATTTGGATTTTTACACGGATTCGGTTTTGCGAGTGTTCTGAGACAAGTAGGTTTACCCCAGACCGAATTACCTATTGCATTACTGTTTTTCAACGTAGGAGTAGAAATAGGTCAAATAATCTTTGTTGCCTTTTTACTTAGTCTAAGCATTACAGCTGTATTTGTTAGGGAAAAATCTAACTTTCCCGTCCCGACGCTTAAATTATTTCAAACACAAAAAGCGATTGCGTATGGCATAGGAACATTAGCAAGTTTCTGGATGATAGAGCGCACTATTGGTTTTTGGGCGTAGCTTACTGTGCAAATGACACAACCTTTTCTCGCCTACCGTATTGATCGTGCTGATGAAAAAATCAGTGGACAACTCCAACACATTACTCTGAATGACATCAGTTCTGGCGACATTATTATACGGGTGCACTATTCCGATATAAATTATAAGGATGCGCTTGCAGCTACTGGTACTGCACCTATTCTGAGAAACTTCCCCCTTGTTGGCGGAATTGACCTATCCGGCGAGGTCGTTGAATCAACAGATAAACGTTTCAATACAGGGGATTTAGTCTTGGTTCTTGGTTGCGAGCTAAGTGAAAGTCGGGATGGTGGTTATGCTGAATACGCCCGGGTAGCTGCCGATAGCCCAGTAGTCATACCCCATGGACTGGACACCCGATCTGTCATGGCAATTGGTACAGCAGGATTTACAACCGCATTAGCTATCCACAGAATGGAAATAAATGGACAAAATCCTGATCTGGGGCCCATTCTCGTAACTGGTGCCACAGGCGGCGTAGGAAGTTTCGCAGTCGATATGCTGAGCTCGAAAGGATATGAAGTGCATGCCCTGACAGGAAAATCATCAGAACAAGATTACCTTAAGAGACTAGGGGCGTATAAAGTAATCGATCGGAACGAGCTTAAAATCGGCGAAAAACCCCTAGAGAGTGCCCGCTGGGCTGGTGCAATTGACAACCTCGGGGGTGATTTTCTCGCCTGGATTACCCGGAGTGTAAAGCCTTGGGGAAACATCGCAAGTGTAGGACTTGCGTCGAGCCCCGAGCTCCGTACCACGGTTATGCCTTTTATTCTCCGCTCTGTAAGCATACTGGGTATCAATATGTCCGTGCCTAAAGAGCTAAAGATTGAATTATGGAATCGCCTGGCAAACGATTTAAAACCACGTCATTTAGAAGAAATCGTAACCCGAGAGGTATCTTTGCTGGAGCTGCCGCAAGCATTCGATGCCTTTATTGCCGGAGAAATTACGGGTCGTACCGTAGTAAAAATAAAATAGTTGCATCTATAAATCTAAGCCATTTCTCGCTTTCGGGTAGAAAGAAGAATACCCAAAAAAATCAATACAGCACCAACAACATGATAGCTGAATAATTGTTCACCTAGAAAAATCATGGCGAAGGCTGCCCCAAATACGGGAATTAGATTAATAAAAATCGTTGCACGATTCGCCCCCAAAGAGCGAACAGAAAAATTCCAAAAGAATGTCGCAAGCAAAGTGGGAAATGCTGCCATATAAGACACGCCAATGATCACATTTTTATTCAAAGCAAATGGGCCCACTATCGCAGCTTCAACTAAATAAAACGGCAGTAAAATCACAGTGCCAGTCAAAGCCACCACAAATAACAAGATATCAGCGCTCGGTAAATAGTCCTTTCTGTGCAGATAGACTGCATACAAAGACCACCCAACAACAGCGATCAGCATAACAGGATCTCCGGCGTTAATATCAAGTGCTAACAAAGCAGCTAGATCGGCTCTAGAAATCATTGTGAGGATCCCGATGAATGCACAGATCACACCCACCCCCTGACGGAGCGACAAAAACTCACGCGACACTATCCAAGCAATCACCGCTGTAACCGCTGGTTGGGCTGCATTAACAATCACAGCATTAGTAGCGGAGGTAAAGTACACGGCTATCACTGCTAGACTGCTGCCGGCAGTCATAAATGCACTCACCGCAACAAGTGACTTCCAGTGATGCTTCAGCTGATGCCACTCACCGGATACCTTTCTCCATATGAACGGTACCAGCACAATTGTGGCAATAAACCACCGACCGAACGTAAGCGCCAGTGGCGGTATATCTCCAACAACTGTTCGCACTGCTACGGGAGAACTTCCCCAGATTGCCATCGTCAGTATCGCTAAAATATATGCTGCGGGGTGATTGGTTGGCATTAGTTATAGTGTATCAGCGTCTAGGTTGGCGCTATTCTATGTGTAGTTTTGCAACTATACGAGGCTGGGTGGACTAAACTACATCGTCTAAGCAGTTTCCCGTAACACTAAAAAAGGAAATGGAAATGCTTTCAAAATTAAAAAAACTGGGCCCAGGGCTTCTGTTTGCAGCCACTGCAGTAGGTGTATCCCACTTAGTTCAGTCAACTCGTGCGGGCGCAGAATTTGGCTTAACATTATCGGTACTCATTATTCTTGCTTGTGTGATCAAGTATCCGGCATTTCGTTTCGGTGCTGAATACTCAGCTTGCACGGGCGAATCCGTCATTGCGGGCTACGAGAGACAGGGACGCTGGCTTCTTGTCCTCGTTTTTATTGCAACGATAATCGAGGGTGTCGGTGTTATACCGGCAGTCGGCCTAGTATCTGCTGGGCTCGGTATGAATCTGCTTGCTATTGATGTCAATGTAATCCTTGTAACAATGGTTATCGTACTAGCAGCCTCAGTTATTTTGCTACTCGGCCGGTACCGAATTCTAGAAAATATCACACGAGTTTTTGTTGTAGTTTTTTCGATATTGACCATTGTGGCAGCTACAGCTGCAACTACCCAGCTAGCGAGCGGGCAACCATTGGGTACTCCTTTTGCCATCAATGAAGAAAATCTATTCTTCGCTGTCTCTATCGCGGGCTGGATGCCGGTTGGCCTTAGTTGTTCGATATTTCTCTCCGTATGGGTAATTGCCCGGGGGCATTCGCACGGATGCCCAGTGACGCCCGAAGAAGCCCGATTCGATTTTAATGTTAGTTATGTGTCAACTCTGGTACTAGCCTTGTGCTTTCTTATGATGGGAACAGCACTATTACTTGGCTCTGGCGTTGAAATCGCGGGCAGTTCAAATGGCTTCGCAGCGCAACTTATTGGTCTTTTTACTCAGTCCATCGGACAGTGGGCACAGCTAGTAGTCGGAGTAGCAGCACTGGCCGTAATGCTGTCCACAGTGCTTGCCGTTGTAGATGGCTTTCCACGAACCTACGCCAACATCGCATATAGGCTAATGAAAAAAAATCCCGGTCCATGGGATGAAGACCGCCTTTATCGAGGTTTCCTTGGATTGCAGGCCGTAACGACCTTTATGGTTCTGATCTTTTTATTGCGGAGTTTCGGAACTTTTATTGATCTCATCACAGCACTAGGTTTTCTCTCTGCGCCCATAATTGCCCTCTTGAATCACAGAATCATGTTCTCAGTGGACCTTTCGGAAACTCAACAACCAACGACCTGGATCCGCTACTGGAGCATAGCTGGGATAATTGTGCTCACGGTGGTCTTCCCGATCTATCTTTACTTCCGAATTACGTAGCAACTTATAGTCTCCAAAAATGAGAGACACTATAGAAATTGTCGTGATTGGCGCCGGCGTGATAGGGCTAGCCATTGCCCGTGCGTTTGCACGTTCTGGTCGAGAAGTTATCGTACTGGAACGCAATCCTCGTATAGGCGAAGAAATATCTGCTAGAAACTCAGAGGTTATTCATGCAGGTATCTACTATCCAACCGGGAGCCTCAAAGCAACTCATTGTGTGCGTGGCAAAAAAAAACTGTACCGCTACTGTATAAAAAAGGGGATTTCCCACAACCGTTGCGGAAAGATCATTGTTAGTACCCAAAATGGGCAACAGTCTGGGCTCAAGGCATTGCATAGCCAGGCAATTGCGAATGGTGCCACTGATCTTCAGTGGCTAAACCGGTCCGAAGTTGAGAAACTGGAACCATCGGTACAGTGCGTGGCAGGCCTGCTATCACCATCCACGGGCATCATAGATAGCCATTCTTTTATGTTAGCGTTGCAGGCAGACCTTGAAGCGGCTAATGGTTCAGTAGCTATCCTCTCTGAACTCATCAGAGCAAAGGTAACTGATCGGGGTCTACAGTTGACTGTTGGGATCGACAATCAAGAATTTGAACTAACCGCAAATTCCCTCATCAATTCGGCGGGACTTTACGCGAGCCAGGTAGCCAACAAGATCGAAGGACTTTCAGCTCAGTCCATATTCCGTACCTATTACGCGAAAGGTAATTATTTTACCCACGATGGGCCCTCCCCGTTTAGTCGACTCATTTACCCCTTACCGGAAAATGCTGGGCTAGGAGTACATGCCACATTAGACCTAGCAAACCAGGCCCGCTTTGGTCCAGATGTCCAATGGGTGGACAATATTGACTACATGATCGATGAGGAACGGATCGATAAGTTTTATACCGCAGTCCGCAAATACTGGCCGGAACTCCCTGACGGATCCCTAAGCCCAGGCTACACGGGCATTCGACCGAAAATCGTGACAGAAGGAGAGCCACCGGGTGATTTCGTAATTCAAGGGCCCAAGAAACATGGCGTCCCAGGCCTGGTAAACCTATACGGAATAGAATCCCCGGGACTGACCGCGTCACTCTCTATTGCAGATCACGTGATAACACTAATAGAGAAGCGGTAGCTGATAGCGTCCTTACTTCAGCTACAAACTCTTACAAGGCACTGAAAAGTTCCTTGTATTTTTGGTGCATCTTGTCCTTTAGCTCAGGGCTCGCCTCAGCAACCGTGGGAAATGTATCCTTCCTTCCCCAGGGTTTGCAGGCATCCACAATGGCCCGATTATTTTCGTAAGGAGGGCCTTCTAGCATCGTATCCAAGGGGGTGCTCCACGCACCACGAATATAGTCAATATCTTTGGGTGGATCACAGCGAGTCGACATAGCCCAGATCACATCGAACATGCTAGTAGGATCAATATCTTCATCTACTACAATTGTCCAGCGTCCCGCATAGTTACCGGCATGGCAATTCGATGCGAGCAATGCGGATTGCTTGGCATGTCCGGCATAGAGCTGCTTTATTGCGATCACATTAAAAAGTCTTCCAGCTCCAGCCTCATGACACCAAACACCCTTAACGCCCGGCAAACCAGCTTTCTCAATCTCATCCCAAATCATGGCAGACTTCACGATTGCCCTCGAATAAGTGAAATTATTAGGTGGTCGGGCTGGGCTTGCCAGACATAGAATAGGATCATTGCGGTAATAAACCCTTTTAATCTTAATAATGGGCTCGTCACTCACCCCACTTGCGTAATAGCCCATGAATTCCCCAAACGGTCCCTCGGGCCTTGTTTCATTCCCGAAAATTTCACCCTCCAATATAATTTCCGAGTGCGCCGGAAGTGGCAATCCGTGAAGTTCGGATTTAACAATTTCAAAAGGAAAGCCACGGTGTCCACCCGCATAAGCAAGTTCGTCCGTTCCGTAGTCAATCTCCTGGTTGGCAGCCATGAAAAGTAACGGGTCCTGCCCTACCGAAATGGCAACTGGGCAAGGTTTGCCTTTTGAGAAATACCTCTCTCGTATGATACGTCCATGCTTTCCGGGCGACATCCAGATACCACATGTGTTTTTGTCGTGCACCATCACTCGATACGTAGCTGAGTTAACCCAGTCACTGTCCGGGTCCCGGATGATCACCAAGTCATCAGTGCCAATATACCGCCCACCATCGAATTCATGAATAAATGGAATTGGGAACTTATATAGATCAACCCCATCATCTCGATCTATATTTTCAAAAACCGGCCCATGCTCGACCTCAACCGGTGGTATCAGCTTAAATTCTGTACGCATCCGGTCCCGGAAAGCCCTTACTACATCTGTCGGGCCACTGGGCTCAGGAAACCCTAGCGCATATGCCAGTCGAAGCGAAGAATTCGTAGCGCCGGACAAGACACGGAATCCTTTTGGATGCCCTGGAATCTCATCGAACAATAAGGCTGGAGATTGCCCTTCACGGGACTCGTGACATACCATTTCCGCCAGCGCTCCCATCTCCAAATTCCAGTCAACACCATCAAGCTGACGGAGCTCCCCCATCCCTTCCACGCGATCCAAAAAATCACGGAGATCCTTGTGACGACTCACTGTCTCGTCATCTACCGTAGATTTTTTTGTAGGCATACCGACTCCTCATTTCTCCCTACGGAGACCAAGATTTTTCCAAAGAACGTATAAATTGCCTCAGTAGTTGCTTTAGGGCCAGTTGCTCTTCCTGCGAAAACTCTGAGAGTACATCTGCCTCTCGAGCCTTGGCGGCTGCCAATAGCTCAATAATCTTAATGGTCCCCTCCGAAGTGATACACATAAGATTTGAACCACCTTCAGAGCCGTCCCTCTGAACAAGTCCATTTAATTCTAGCTTGCTTAGCAGCGGTCTAAGGCTTTCCATATTCATGGGAATTACCCGGGAAAGCTCCTCTTCGTTAAGCGCCCGGTCGCTCAGGGTAGCCAAAATTCTCCAATCCTGAGGGGAAATATCCGCTCCCTCTAGCTCCCTGTAAAACGGCCAGCTAAAGTAACGAAAAGACCTTGCAAGAAGTGGCAGGAGAAAGTCATCAACGTACCCACCGGCATTCATTTGGTCGGCACTGCCTTTTTCATGAGGTAGGGTTACCGCATAACCACCCTGGTGATAAACCAACGGGGGACGATCTGACCGATCAAAATCAAGCACCTCTCCCACAAAAATAAGATGATCCCCACCCTGGTAGCAATAGCTATTTTTGCACTGAAACCGTGCCGCACACCCCGGCAGCAATGGAACTCCCCCAACCCCTTGCTGGCAATTTAAATCAACAAACCGATCCCTTACCACCGACGAGAAACGGGTAGAAAGTTCAGCCTGATCAGCAGCAAGAATGTTCACTGCAAAATGCTTCGTTTCCATAAAAACCTCTAGATGAGTAGAGCCCTTAGATAGACTCCACAAAACTAGGGGAGGGTCCATCGATGCAGAATTAAAGCTGTTTGCGGTAAGGCCTATCCATGCCCCGGTATTATCTACCGTAGTAATGATAGTAACGCCAGTTGCAAACTGTCCCAGAGCATCTCGAAAATCACGATTATCGGTAGAATGACCCATTGTTATCACATGTTAAATCAGCGGCTAACTTCAGTCACTCAACAAATACCACTCATACAAATTGGACAGAGCTAAAATGCACTTACACCGGTGAGCTCTTTTCCTACCACAAGTTGATGAATAGTTTCTGTCCCTTCATAGGTAACAACGGTCTCCAAATTCAGCATATGACGAATGGGGCAATGCTCTGCGCTGATCCCGCTGCCACCGAGCATGTCACGGCAATCCCGAGCAACATCCAATGCCATCCGGGCGTTGTTCCATTTGGCCAAGGATACCTGCGAAGGATCCATCTGACCCTTATCTTTTAGCCGTGTAAGCTGAACCGCCAACAACTGGGCAGCCGTGATACGGCGCGCCATATTAGCCAAACGAATTTGGATAGACTGCGTGTGAGATAGAGGACGACCAAACAACACACGCGACTCCGTATAAGCTAAAAGCTCTCCAAGGCATGCCTGAGCCGCTCCGATGGTTCCCCAAACAATTCCAAACCGGGCCTGAGTAAGGCAGCTCAAAGGGGCACGAAGCCCTAGGGCCTCAGGTAAAACGTTCTCCTTGGGGACCCGGACATTGTCAAGAAAAAGGGCCGAGGTAATAGATGCCCTCAAAGAAAATTTTTGCTTAATCTCTGGCGCCTCAAAACCAGGCATATCCTTTTCTACCAAAAAACCACGGATCCCTCTGTCCGTCATTGCCCAAACTACGGCAACATCAGAAATGCTTCCATTTGTTATCCACATCTTTGAACCATTCAAAATCCAGTCATCTCCGTCCTGCTTGGCATGAGTCTTCATATTGCCTGGGTCAGAGCCCCCCTGAGACTCAGTTAAACCAAAGCATCCAATAGCCTCGGCACTGGCAAGCCTTGGCAACCATTTGTCTTTCTGTTCATTGGATCCAAAAGTATGAATCGGGTACATCACTAGGGAGCCTTGAACAGAAACAAAGCTCCTTAGTCCCGAATCCCCACGCTCCAACTCCTGGGCTATTAACCCGGAACACGTATTGTCGAGCCCGGCACACCCGTACCCCTTAATCGTGACCCCAAATAGGCCAAGCTTCGCAAGCTCTGGCACTAAATCCAATGGAAAGCGATGCTCCTCAAAACACTCTTGGATAATTGGTAGAAATTTCTCATCGACGAACCGTGCTACGGTCCTCTGCGTCATCAATTCTTCCTCGCTCATCAACGAGCGAACGTCAAAAAGATCTAGACTTACACCTGAACCCATATATGTCTCCGTACGATCTTTTGCCAAAATGACTTCCTAAAATCACATTCCCATGTAATTAGGGCCACCCCCGCCTTCCGGTGGCACCCAACTTATGTTCATTTCGGGATCCTTTATGTCGCATACCTTACAATGGACACAGTTTTGACTGTTAATCTGAAAGCGCGTGGTACCTAGGCTATCGGTAATAATTTCGTAAACACCTGCCGGGCAATACCTCTGAGCAGGCTCGTCAAATTTAGGCAAGGTTTTCTCGATAGGTATGCTTGGGTCGACAAGCTTCAGATGGCATGGCTGGTCTTCCTCATGATTTGTATTTGAAAAAAATACTGAGGACAGAAGGTCAAAGGAAATCTTTCCATCAGAATCCGGGTAATCGATTTTGGGCATCTGATTGGCTGTCTTTAAACCTTCATGGTCATGCCTTTTGTTACGGATAGTAAAGGGAATACGCCCCTGAAAGATATTGTGCTCCAAAAAAGCCCAGGCAGCGCCAAATACAGTACCAAACTTGGTAAGTGCCGGACTGAAATTTCTTGCGCGGTAGAGTTCCTCCCAAACCCATGAGCTGCGAACACCCTCAGTATATTGGGAGAGCTCCCTATCCTGGCAATCACTACCTTGGAGGCCCGAGAAAACAGTCTCCGCAGCAAGCATCCCAGTCTTCATGGCTGTGTGTGATCCCTTAATTTTTGCGCCATTAAGAAATCCCGCTTCACAGCCCACCATTACAGCGCCAGGAGCAATGAGTTTAGGTAGTGACTGGAACCCACCTTTATTTACAGCCCGAGCACCATAGGAAACTCGGGTACCGCCGCGGAGCACATTGCAAATCCGAGGATGAAGCTTCCAGCGCTGAAACTCTTCATAAGGATTCAGGTGAGGGTTCTGATAGTTAAGAGCAACAATAAACCCCAAGTAAACCTCATTATGCTCTGCATGATAGAGAAAACCGCCGCCCTCGGTACTGTTATCAAGAGGCCAGCCAAATGTATGGGATATCCTTCCAGGGTCATGATTTTCAGGATTAACGCTCCATATCTCCTTGAAACCTATCCCGTAATGCTGGGGGTCTGCATCTGCACGCAAACTAAAACCCCTTTCTAGCTTCTTACCTAGACTGCCCCGACACCCTTCTGCAAAAATGACATATGGCGCCCTAAGTTCATAGCCCGCTTGATAGCTAGGCTTTTCTATACCATCGGCCGTCAATCCCACATCACCAGTAATTATCCCGGCTACTCTACCCTTCTGGTCGTAAAGAATATCTGTTGCAGCAAAGCTGGAAAAGATATTGCATCCAAAGGCTTCAGCCTGCTCACCCAACCACTGGCAAAGGCGGCCTAAACTTACAATATAGTTCCCGGAGTTGCGCATCACTTTTGGCACAAAAAATCTAGGAACATTGAATCCAGCATACTCACTAAATAACCAGCAGAAAGAATCCTTCTCTACAGGTATATGCACTGGTGCACCCCGCTCCTTCCAATCAGGGAAAAGCTCATCCAGTGCACGTGTCTCAAAAACAGCGCCCGAGAGAATATGAGAGCCGATTTCAGCTCCCTTCTCTACCAGGCATACATTAAGATCGAGTCCTTTTTCTTCTGCAAGTTGCCCTAAACGACAGGCCGCGGACAGACCAGCCGGGCCTGCCCCGACAATCACAACGTCGAACTCTAAAGACTCTCTTTTCATTCAAATCGTAAGGATTCTGTGTAGCTGTGCATTACCAGCATGATCCTGTCAGGGTTTTATAAAAAATCAGGCTCAAGAAAACTGTGCTGGTTCCTCTTGCATAAATTTTTTAAGTCTCTTTATCCGAAGAGCGTAAAAAATCCCGAACTCGCTCCATGTATTCAGTGCGATCATGATTTGAGAAAACTGCACCAGCCATCCGAACCGGGTCCCCAAAGAAAAAACGCTCATATAGTACTTGTCTTGATCCAAAAGCCGACACTGCCGTGTCCCAAGCTAATCGAAAAAGAGGAATTCTTTCCTTGGCCTCCAGTCGGGCGCTTTGATAATAGCGAGCAATGTCGTCGACCAAGGGGCCCTCCAAATCTGCGAGTGTCGGCATACCAACCAAGCCACTTGCCCCAATCTGTTGGATGATTTCAATCAGCCTGGGATATAACCTTGGGTAAAGATTTCTCGAGGCATCAAGGGGATCCCAGGCCGGTGTCATCATTCCATAATCATTTGGTGCAGCATCTGCTTCCGCTGCCCGACGGAAAGCTTTCATTGTCTCTAATGCCACCCACACCTCGGCCACTTTTTCCTGAATGTGCTGAAAGCGTTCAATACCGATGGCTTCCACCATCAGGGAAATTAAACCAAGTATGTACTCAGTCTTGGAGATGGCCTTACAAACCACCTGATGGGACATGTGAACCACCGCCGAAGTGGCATGATAGGCTTGGTTGCATGCCTCCGGATTCCTGTAGAGAAAAACACGCTCCCAGGGCACAAATACGTCCTCAAATATAACTACCGCATCCTGCTCTTCGAATCGGGAGCCCAGCGGATGATCGAAATGGTTACGGCCATAATCCACAGACTCACGACAGATAAACTTTAGACCTTTAGTAGCGCTAGGTATCCCGAATGCAAATGCATAAGGCGCATCGTCATCAGTGTTTTTCAATAAAGTTGACGGGAAAACTAGGAGCTCATCTGCCATAGGCAACGTCGCCAACATACGCGCACCTTTTATTATTACGCCTTTATCTGTTTCCTCTTTCACTCGTGCTGCAAGAAAAGGATCTGTCTGCTTGCTGGCTCCAACCGAGCGATTAATTTGAGGATTGATCAATGTATGTGTTGTAGCTAGATCATTTTCGCGAACGTATTCATGGTAGCGACGAGCGTTATCACCAAAACCTTCGCTTAGCCCATTAAGATATGGCGCAGCCGCAGCATAAGAGGCTAATGCCCGGTTAAGGTAGGATGGGTCGCGGCCAGCCATCCCCACGGTTTCATCCATGGAGCGCTTCATGGCATCACCAACACTCACAAGCTCTTCAATGGTCTCAGGAATCATGAATGAGCGGGCAACCAAATCACCGCTGCTCGGTGATCTAAACAGCATTAAATCCTGCTCCTGGTACTGCATGTCATAGCGGCTGGCCATGACCCTCACATGATTAGCAAAACCTGGCTCCTGGGTAATATCCTCAACCTGATTACCCCTGTGCCATAAAGACACCGGGTGCTCCTTTAATGTCCGAATAAACTCGTCGCCTCGTCTGGCTGGCACGTGCAGCTCCTTTTTGGTTTGCGCAACACCTTCCCTATTCTGTCGATTTAAATAAAATACCTGTCACAACGAAAAAGAAGAGAGCCTAGGTGGGTGGTTCTTGCTCTCTGCACCACCGGCAGTTGCTGCTAAAGATTCGCGGTTTCTAGTATTCTTTTTTCGCGCCCCTCAACGAACATCCCTTTAGGATTTCAGTCTTTCGCTTGCGCGCTTTTCAATTGGCGCACTCGCTAAATACGATTATGCACCTTTCCCCTTCTTGATCCAGAGCGATATCAGAGCCATCCAGTCGGGTCCAGCGATACAACGTTTCGTCAGCCCTAATGAGATGTCGGAGCAAAAAAACATTCGCCCCGTTACGCGCGGGATAGCCGTTTAAGGTTACCTGGTCGCCAGCTTGTACTGTGGTTTCGTCCCATCCGCGGCGCAAAAACCAATTGGCATTCATGGTTTCTGCCTCCCAAAGCACCTCTTCTCCGTCCTGGCTTGTAACTTGGATATAGTATCTTGAGTGAGGATTCTCAAACCAAACCTCTGTTACGACACCCTCTACAGCAACCAACCTGTCTGTATCAAATATCGGTGCTGCCGAGTGATGTCCATCGGACGAGACTGCAGACAAACCAAACACAACAGAAAATAACAAAGCTGAACTGGTCCTCATTGGGCCCTCCCCCGACACTTTTCGTTAGCGGACAGATTTACTGTGCGCCTTCATCATGGTTCAATGGGGCGTTATATGTCAATTGTGTGGGCGGTTTATCAGGCACCCATCCACTAGAGAGTGATATGAAATTTCAAGTATTTCCAAAAAATTTATGGTATCGGTCCTTTCTCGTCTTGTTATTTTTCTGCCCGAGCCTCTTGGTCGCGGCTGATGAGACGCCGGACCTGTCCGGGATATGGGTTGGAGCACAAGGAAGATCTACCCAATGGCCAGTGGACCCACCGTATACGACGGAGGGTGCAGAGTTCAACACCTTGGCAAGCTCTCCCTCAGACCCTGTTTACAATTGCGTAATCGGGTTTGGGCGGATCATTTCAGTAGGAATGCCCATGGAGATCCTTCAGGATGAGGATCGCATTACAATACTCCACGAATACGAACACCAAGTACGTAGGATATTTATGGACGGACGCGGCCACCCCGAAAGGGTTCGGCCTACTTTAATGGGGCACTCTATCGGTAGTTGGGATGGGCTCACACTGGTAATTGATACGGTAGGTCTAAAGTCCAGCTATTTCCGTCCTTCTGGCATACCCTATAGCGATGACGTGCATCTCACCGAACGGATAACGCTAATCGAAGATGATCAGATTCTGGAGACGGAAATTACTGTGGAAGATCCCCGGTTCTACCAGGAGACCTGGAGCGTTACCAAATACTCAGCCTTGGCTCCAGACACCCAATTCCTAGAATACGACTGCACCGTTAGACCGCATCTAGATCCCTAAAAAAAGACAAAAAATCTTACTGTGCTTCCTCGAGCAGGCGAGATAGCTGTTCACGCATCTCTCGAACGATAGGTTGCGCGTGCTCTAACTCTGCCAGATTTTCAAGCTCGTAAGGATCGCTCTCAAGATCGTAAAGTTCATCCATCCGTTCTAATCCGGCATATTGGATATATTTATAGCGCTCACTGCGAACGGCCTTGTAGCCCATATCGCTTACACGCATAAACTCCGATACTTGACGACGACGTGCATCAGCCAGGCTATCTGTAGCCTGCCCAAGATAGTTCGGAGGATCGGTGTGATGTTCAATTAAGAAGTTACTGCGCCACCCCGAGACCTCGCTGCCCAGAAGTGGCACCAGTGAACGACCTTGTAGCATCTCAATCCCCGGCTGGCCGGCCAAGTCCAACACAGTTGGCGCTAAATCAATATTGAGTACTATGCGCTCTTCCCGCTGGCCTGCACCAATTAACACAGGATACCTTATGATCATCGGGATTCTGGCAGTCTCCTCGTACGCGAGCCGGCGCTGCGGGTTCAGGCCATGCTCTCCATAGAAATAACCATGATCACTTGTAATTATAAATACGGTATTGTCGAGCTCACCTCTGCTCTCCAGGACCTCAAGCAGCTGACCAACACTCTCGTCTACACCCGTCATCATTTCTAAGCGGTCCCGAATTGTCCGGTCCGAAGTTGAGGTATCCAGACCCAGCGGTGGTAAACCTTCAATTTTTCGCATCAGTGCCGGCTTATCGAAGGGCGGAATGCCAGCACTTGGACGACGCAGAATATGATAATCATCATAAATGCCACGGTGACGTTCTGCAGCGATAAAACCCCCTTCCACGAGACCCAGACGGGGATCTGGATGCAAAGCCTTGTGAGAAAAATAGAGCAAAAACGGATCATTACGAGCTCTCTTTAAAAAGCCCACCGCCCTTTCGGTAAAAATATCCGTAACATGACCAGTAACTAGTTTTTGTGTGTCTCCTTCGGTAAGCAGTGGGTCCTCATTGGAGCCCTGCCCAGATAAACTCACCCAGTAATCAAATCCGGGCCTGCGGCCACCATCAGTCCCCATATGCCACTTACCGACAAACGCTGTGTCATAACCGGCTGCATCAAGGCTCTGTGGGAATGTTTTCAGTTGACGACTGCGAGCAGCGCGATCAGTGTTATCAATAATGCCGTGGGTGTGCGAATAAAGCCCGGTAAGTAAACTTGCGCGGGCAGGGGAACACAACGGAGTAGTCGTAAAGGCATTTGTAAATAACACGCCCTCTCTTGCCACGCGATCGATATTCGGCGTTTGAACGAAAGGATGGCCACCGGCCCCAAAATCGTCCCAACGCATGTCATCCACAAGCACCACCACAAAATTTGGCTGGACCGACTGGGCGACAGCCCGCGGTATCTCTAGCCCTACCGCAAATACGGCCATAACAACCCATAAGTACCGGGCGCTAGAAAAAAAGGTGAGGGTGATGTCAAGCTTCCTCATTACGAAAAGCCCTCCAATTATTTGCAACCCTACTACTCCCGAAAGGCCTAGCAGGTTAGGTTAATCAGTGATGACTCCAATGCATTCGATTTCGACACGACCGCCACGAGCAAGGCCGCTTACTCCTACAGCGCTTCGTGCCGGGGGGGTATCACCAAAAAAGGTCACATAAACCTCGTTCATTTGTCCCCACTCCGCCATATCGGCTAGGAAAACGGTGCACTTGGCAACTTGATTCATGGATGATCCATAGCGTTCGAGACTGGTCTTGATGCTTTCAAGCGCCCGACGTGTTTCTGCTGCGACACCACTAGGCGCTGAACCCTCCCTTGCAATACCAAGCTTGCCAGATACAAAGAGTAAATTTCCAACTCTTACAGCATCAGAGAACGGCGCAACCCGACCGCCCGGTCCACCGGCCGGAAAATATTCAAGTTCATCAGTCTGCGCTTCAGCGAGCCCTTGAATCAGTAACAATACACCTATTGTGAGAAATATTTTATACATAACTCTTCCCTTGCCTGCCTATCAGGTAATTTTTTTGAATTATTATTAAATCGCTCCAACTGCTAGCTCCCTTCTTCAGGCCCACAGCGAACCCCGGCACATATGAGCTCAGTTCCATTGTGAAAAATGGCCTGGTTCAAAAAAACGACGCGGTCGCGCCTTCCAGGCCACCCAGTGATTGCTACCGAACCACCGACTGAAAAAAGATGCATCTCAAAGCCCGACCGTTTCATGGTATTTAATGCGCCCATCTCTACAAGCCACTCTACTGTCACACCCTCTTCATCCGTTACATCCATCCGAAAATGGGAATGGGGATTAGCCCACCGAATCTCAGTTAGGACCCCCTCAACGGTAATTGAGCTGGATTGATCAAAGTTGACAGGCACTGAGTGGTGGGCCATCAATATCTCAGTATCCACCAGCGCTAGAGCCGCTAACAACACAAAATTTATAGTTCGCATAACTCGCACCTAATTTGGAGAAACAACAGCCGCATCATCGGGAACACATCCATAGTCTAGCAATTCAAAATCTGACAGGCTGTAAGGAATAGAAACCACCAGTGGCTCTCTATAGTAGGCAGGATCCTGGTGCGTCGTCTCGACCATGAGCGCATCTCCAGAGCGGGTAATTCTCTCTACTGCTCGCATCCTTCTGCTCTGAGGTGTCCCTGCCCACTCTGCCATCGTCGAAACATAGCCGGGCGCAAAATCAATTGTGTCGATAACCAAGGTGTCTCCGTCATACCAGGCCGCCGAACGTCCCACCCTTGGCATGCCTTCTATGCCTGCACGGTCTGGATCAGCGTCGTTTGGGTCCACTATGGGAACTATCCGATCAATGTCCATCCACTCATAACGCAAGCGCACATGATCATCGTCCTGGGTAATCTGAACCAGAACATTAGGGTTCAGCCAAACACGGGTCCAGCTTGCAGCTACGCAATCATAGGCCGGGTCGTCGCGCTCAAAGTCATAGCTATCAAACTGTCGCTGCCCCTCCTCAGTGAAGTCCCATTCACCGAACACAATGTCAGCTGTCGCATCACGCAACCAATTACCGGACAAATCCGGCCGCTGAGCGAGTCCATCCAACGGGTAGCCGAGCAAAACCCAGCACACCAAGTGTAAAGTCAATGACTTGTGCAGCAAGAAAATTACCTCCCCCTAAGCGGCTAGAGAGCTTCCGGCAAGCATGGCCATTACAGACCAACTAACCTTTCGTCGAAAGACATAACCGCGTAGTTATAGCTTCGGTGCCTCCGGAATTATAAACTAGACAGAGCCCGATTGATTTAATAGTACGATAATGCCAGACAGCTATCTCTTTTATGCATGCCGGAGGAGGATA
This sequence comes from uncultured Gammaproteobacteria bacterium, assembly GCA_964465375.1. Lineage (GTDB taxonomy): Bacteria > Pseudomonadota > Gammaproteobacteria > Steroidobacterales > Rariloculaceae > CAJWKT01. The sequence continues at coordinate 35,657 of CAYXIJ010000017.1, forward strand.
TCATGAGCGCAACCTCCCAGCCTTCGCTAACCCTATATTACAGTCGACGGTCCTGCTCACTTGCATGTCATATCGTACTTCGTGAGACAGGCTTAAAATTTGATTTGGTTGAGGTAAAAATTAGGAAGAGCGAGCAAAAAAAACCTGAATATCTGAAAATCAATCCATTGGGGAAGATCCCCTCTCTTGTCATTGACTCCGAGGTTTTAACAGAAACACATGCAATCCTCACGTTTCTTGGCGATTTTAAAAAAACACCCAGTCTCATCCCGCCCTCTGGCACAACTGATCGTGTACGCGCCCATGAGTGGATGAATTTTCTTTCCAGCACTGTTCATGTGACCTTTCGGACCATCTTTAGACCCTACAACCTAATAGGTAAAGATATTCCCCTTGAACCGGCACGAGATTTTGCACGCACAAACCTTGTAGGAGTGATGGGCGAAATCGAGCGTAGACTCTCCAAAAAAAGCTATGCGCTAGGAGACAAATACAGCGTCTGTGATGCCTATCTGTTCGTTTTCTATCTCTGGTGTCATGATGAGCGACTGGAAATGGAAAGTCCTGCCGGGCCTGCTTTCCGAGAACTAGCCAAAAAAGTATGGGAAAGACCAAGCACCCGCGCGGCGATTCAGCATGAACAGATTGCCACTCCGTTCTAGATAGTCATCGAAGTGTAGCAGCTATACTGCCATGACCCTCTAGCATCCTGTCTGCCTGTTCTGGATCTACATCTAGCGACCAATTATTGGGCTCGCTGGTCCCACCAAGAACAATCTCGTTGGTCCTTGGAAACATATAGAGCAGATTGCCAGGTTCGGAAGCTACGTATGTGTAGTCCACCTCTGGCTGCGGTAAAAGCATGACCAACTGACCCTTTACGGGAATAAGCTCATCGTCATTGAAAAGATTCCTAGAGCCTAGTCCTGTGCAATTTACGATGACAGGTTCTGGTAAAGATATAACTGCCTCCAGATCGCCGAACTCCGTTACCTGCACTTCTCCACCTGCCCGGAGAAAATCCCCAAGCATCACATCAAGATAGACCGTTGGATCAATCATCATGGTAAAAAACTGCTGTGTATAGGGAGATCCAAAAAAAACATTTGGATTCTGAGTCAACCTCTTTCCGGGATAGAGATTCGGACCCCCTGGATATTCAGTCTCACGTAATGTCTTGTAGAGGTAATGATTCTCAATCCAACGGATACCGTAACGCTCCCCCACCAGGGACTGAAATATTCTGTGGGAAATCTGGCATGCCTCTGTAAACTGCCCCATGAATTCGGGGGAAACTCGGCCCGGCTCATAAACTGAGGTGGGAAACCAGAGGGCACCTGCAACGTTAGAGGTAGTATCAGGTGGCAACTCCCTGGCATATATAACGACCCGTAGCCCCCGTCTTTGGAGCAAGCGTGCCGTCGCAAGGCCGACAGCGCCAGCCCCCAATACCGCAAAACTCGAGGCACCCGTCGCCACAGCCTCATCCGCTGCAAGCCATGCTGTGCCCCAGGAAAGGGTTACACCTGCCCCGCCGTGCCCATAGTTGTGCACAACGGTCTTGTTGCCTATACGCTCCGATCTCACAACAAATCCCGAGGGCCGGTAAGGCCGGAGCCCCGAAACGGTACGGATCACACGATCAGCCGACGCCATAACGGGAGCGTACCCTCTGCCTTTCTCGGGTACTCCTGTGCAGGCTCCACTGACACCCAATGCAGTCCCTAAGCTTGCTAGGGTAAGAAAGCGGCGCCGGCCAGAATGGGGTTTCAGTAGATCATTGCCTTTCTTCATCACACAAGTAGAACAAATTACTTAGTCATACAAACTGCATTAAGCATTGTACCTTTATGTGAAAACACATTAAAAATTAACGTGAATGATCGATGGGTTTCTGAAAGAACCGAGACAGGATAAAGTGTGCTCATGGCCTCCCGCGTGGAATTTTTCTTTGATTGCTCCAGCCCCTGGACATACCTGGCTTTCCATCGGATACAGCTACTGGCCCATGAGCTACATTTTAAAATTGACTGGAAGCCGTTTCTTGTAGGAGGAGTCTTCAATACCGTAAATGACAGTATCTACAAACTCAGGGCAAATCCGATACCAGCAAAGGTTAATTATCTTGCAAAAGATCTTGGGGACTGGTCTCACCACACGGGACTGAAAATACTCTGGCAACCATCCGTTTTTCCTGTTAACAGTGTTCGGGCCATGCGGGGCTGCCTGGTTGCAGGAGAGCATGGGCTGCTTCCAGAATTTTCAAGATTAGTTTTTGAATCCTACTGGCGGGATGATCTTGATATCTATCAGTTCCGTCATCTTAGAAAGATCGCAGAAAATACCGGATTAGATCCAGATGGATTCCTTCGTCAAATCGAAAGCCCCTCAATCAAAAGCCAACTTAAAAAAAATACGGAAGAGCTCATTGAGCGGGGAGGATTTGGTACGCCCACCATGTTTGTTGATGGGGATGATATGTACTTCGGCAATGATCGGATCCCGCTGATTAGGGAGTTAATTGAATGAGGCCTGTTCGAGCATTGCGCTGGACATCGCTCATCATTCTTGTAGTCATTTTTTCGCCAGAAAGCCAGGCAGCAGAAGGCCACAACTGGCAGGCCTTTCTTGGTGGGGCATTGACAACATTGGCCGTGCATGAAGGTTCACACTATTTGATGGCAAAACAGTACGGATTTGATGTCGGTCTCAGCGGGCTCTCTATTGTTTACCCAAACTGGGACCCAAGCCCCCAGCAGAAAATGCGGATCTCTACCGCCGGGTTTCAAGGTCAATGGGTTGCATCCGAGATTGCCTTTGCAGAACTGGGAAAAAAAACAGGCGATGCGTTTTATCAGGGAATAGTTGCGGGACATATTGCTATTTCGTTCGCCTATGCCATCTTAAAGGAAGACGATACGAGTGATATTTATGCAATATCCTCAGTTTCAGACTTATCTCGAGACCAGGTGCTGGCGTTTTTACTAGTCCCGGCAAGTATCGATGCGGCCCGGCTGTGGATGGAGACACCCCCTAAATGGCTGAGAAATGTATCTATCGCAAGCAAGGGTCTGAGCATTGCGGCTATTTGGAAATTTTAGTCTTTACAAGTATTTTCAGTAGCATCAGATGATTTAGGCTTGGGAATCGATCAAACTGTACCCATCATTTTTTTCTGGAAGACAATCAGAAATGCCAGAACCCACAACTCCTGATACTTGCCCGCCCACCCCACTGAAAGCTGGCTCGGCAGTAGAATTAGCACCAGGAATTCGCCGGCTCCTGGCACCCAATCCCGGATTAATGACCGGGCCGGGAACGAACACCTACCTGCTTGGCAAAAAAGAGATTGTCGTTTTAGATCCAGGGCCTGCTATAGACAAGCACATCGACGCCATCCAAAAGGTGGCGGGCGGGCCCATCCGCTGGGTTTTGGTCACCCACACCCATGCAGATCACTCCCCTGCCGCCACACTCCTTGCCAGGGAAATAGGGGCAACTCTGATCGGACAGCCACCTCCCTCAGGCTCAAACCAAGACCAGACCTTTTCTCCGCAGCAAGTGCTTAAGGATCAGGAATACCTCAAAACGTCAGAACTTACACTTCAGGCTATACACACACCCGGACATGCATCCAATCATCTCTGCTATCTCCACCAGGAACTGCGTTGGCTATTCACAGGCGATCACCTTATGAACGGATCCACTGTTGTCATCAATCCACCCGACGGCAACATGAAACACTACCTTGAGTCCCTAGAACGTCTAAAGGAGCTTGACCTAGAAAAAATCTTACCAGGTCACGGGGAGGTGATAGCAGACCCAGGTCAGATCATTGACTGGACGATTTCCCACCGGCACGAAAGAGAAACAAAAATTATAGGAGCCATCCGCGAACAGCATAATCCCACCACCACGGAGCTACTGACCACAGTGTACGATGATGTAGACTCTAGGCTGCTCCCGGTGGCCGAGCGTTCGCTGCTGGCTCACCTGATCAAGCTGGGCGAGGATGGACTGGCTCGGGAAACTAACAAACACTGGACACTTGTGGGAAATAAATAGGGGACCTTTGTGAACAGCTACAACTATAGATTGCTCTCGATACTTGCGTCTCTCTCCGTCACCTTTGGTTGCGCCCAAGACGAAGAAACTGCTGCGGACCGGGCCCGTGTATTGCATGAAGAGATACTAACGATCGATACCCATGACGACATTCCCTTCGATTTTGCTACTGAATCTGTAGACCCGCTGGATGCAAATCGGCAGGTGAATCTCAACAAGATGCGAGAGGGCGGCTTGGATGTGGCATTCTTTATTGTTTTTGTTGGGCAGACCACACGAACACAAGAAAACTATGCAAAGGCAAGTGCAGATGCCATGATCAAGTTTGATGCTATTCACCGGATGACGGATGAGATGTATCCGGAGCAAATTGAGCTTGCCTATACGGCCGATGATGTGCGGCGCATCCAAGAATCAGGAAAACTCGTAGCTGCCATCGGCATCGAGAACGGCTACGTAATAGGACAGAATTTATCGTTACTTGAAAAATACCACGAACTCGGAGCACGCTATATCACCCTGGCCCATGGCGGGCACAACGATATCGCGGACTCAGCCACACCTAATGCCGGACTGGGAGATGACGTGTCCGAACATGATGGGATAAGCGATTTCGGGGCTGAGGTGATCCAGGAAATGAACCGGCTCGGCATCATGGTTGATGTCTCTCATGTATCCAAACAGGCAGCCCTGGAGGCCATATCTCTGTCACAAGCCCCGGTCATCGCGTCCCACTCCAGCACGTTGGCTCTGGCCGACCACCCACGCAATATGGATGACGAAACGATGATGGCGCTCAAGGAAAGGGGCGGGGTGATACAAACGGTAGCCCTAGGTGCATTTGTAAAAACACAACCACCCGAACAAATCCAGGCCCGTGACGCCCTATGGACTGATATGGGGATCCGGAACGGACGTGAAGTCAGGGGGCTCTCCGGGGAAAGGCTTACCGAGTACGATCGCCGTATGGGTGAAATTGATGCGCGTTGGCCGGCAGCCAACATTCAGGACTTTGTGGACCATATCGATTACGCGGTAAACCTTATCGGAATCGATCATGTAGGGATTAGCTCGGACTTTGATGGTGGCGGAGGGATCGTGGGCTGGTCCGATGCAAGCGAGACCCTTAATGTGACCCTGGAACTGCTACGTCGTGGGTACAACCAAGACCAGATCGAAAAACTCTGGGGTGAAAATTTACTCCGGGTCTGGAAAGAAGTGGAACGGGTAGCCAGCGGCCTCAATTAAACGTATTCCCTGCCCTTATAGCTCCGAGAATCGCCCGCCCTTTTCTGCCAGCTCCTGGAGAAGCTTGGGCGGTTCCCAGTACAGGGGGCCAAACCGCTCAGAAAAATCACGGACTTTCGCGTACACCTTGTCCACCCCCAAATGATCGGCATAAAACATGGGTCCTCCACGAAAGCGTGGAAAGCCGTAGCCGTTAATCCAAACTAAATCGATATCACTAGAACGATAAACAATCTCTTCTTCTATAATGCGCGCGCCCTCCACGATCAACCCATATATACAGCGCTCCACAATTTCATTCTCATCGATCGATCTTTGTTTGATATCCAGGGCTTTTGCCTCGTTATTTATAAGTTCCTGAACCTCCGGATCAGAAACTGGGACCCTTGAGCCGTCCTCGTATAGATACATCCCCTTGCCCGTCTTCTGCCCGAACCGCCCCATTTCTGAAAGTACATTGGCAATCCGGTAAAAACGTGGGTCATCTGGAAGGTCCGTACGCTCACTCCTCACCTTATAGCCCACATCAAGTCCTGCTAGATCTCCGACCGCGTGAGGACCCATTGCCATCCCAAAATTGGTCAGTGCCGCATCAATCTGTTCAGGTGCCGCACCCTCGAGAAGTAAAAGTTGACTCTCCCGACCATAACTGTACAGCATGCGATTCCCAACGAACCCGAAACAGTTACCAACCACAACACCCATCTTACGAAGCTGCTTAGAAAAAGAGAGTGCTGTAGCAACCACGTCCTGGGAGGTCTCTGAGCCACGCACAATCTCGACAAGGCGCATAACATGCGCAGGACTAAAAAAATGTAACCCAACAACATCCTCGGGCCTCCTTGTCGCACCAGCAATCTGGTCGATGTCCAGAGTAGAAGTGTTGGTGGCAAGGATGGCGCCCGGCCGAACAACTTTGTCGAGCTTGGAAAAGACCTCTTTTTTAATCGCCATGTTTTCGAAAACTGCCTCAATTACCAGATCTACATCTGCAATATCAGGGTAATTTTGGGTCGTTCTAAGCCTGGCCAGCCCGTCCGCCATTCCCTGCTCAGTTACCCGACCCCTTGACATGCCGCCCTCAAACAACGCCTTGATAGTTGCCTGGCCGCGCCCCAGCCCGGCCTCATCATTATCGAGCAGTATCACCTGCATACCCGCAGTAAGGCCGCTATAGGCAATACCAGCACCCATGGTACCGGCCCCGATAACTGCCATCGTTCCGGTCTTGCGCTCCTGGGTACCTTCTTTTAGATCAGGAACTTTCCCTACGATCCGCTCAGCAAAAAAAACATGGCGCAACGCTGCTGACTGTTCCGACTCTCGGCACGCAAGAAACGACTTTCTCTCCTGTGCAACCGCCTCGTCAAATGGGACTGACAGGGACCTCTCTACGCAGCGGATAATTTGTTCCGGGGCAACCAACCCACGGGTTTTTTTTGCAATTTTTTTTCGGAAATCGTCAAAGATCACAAGCTCAACGGGGTCCACGGTCAGGTCACAAACCCGCCTAGGTGCGCCCCCCCCATCAATGAGTTTCCGGGCATAGGCCTTTGCCGCATCCACCAGTTCGCCCTCTTCCACTACCTCATCGATGACCCCTGAGATTTTTGCCTTGCCTGCACGAACTGGCCTACCCGAAACCATCATGTCCAGTGCAACCTGGACCCCGGCAACCCTCGGCAAGCGCTGCGTACCGGTGGCACCTGGAATTAACCCAAGGTTGACCTCGGGAAAACCAACCGATGCGTCGGCACGGGCTATCCGGTGATGACAGCCCAGCGCCACCTCCAGCCCCCCGCCGAGCGCAGTACCGTGAATGGCAGCAATGAAAAGTTTCTTGCTAGCCTCTATGGATGTAATTACATCGGGCAGATGAGGCGGCTCTGGAGGACGATTGAATTCCCGAATGTCTGCGCCAGCAATAAATGTCCGTCCGCTACAGATAAGGATGACAGCCTTTATCTCGGGCTCGACATTGGCCTGCTCCACCGCACTGGCCAAACCTGCCCGTACTGCCTGGGAAAGTGCATTGACAGGCGGATTGTCCACGGTAACGATGGCAATGTCACCATAATGCTCAGTTGTAACTGGACTCAACGTATCACCCCGGGCGCTTGGCGTATCCTGCTTAGTTTTAATGTGTTCCCTGGCCCTCTTCCGTTGTTAATCAAGCAACGGGAAACACCCCAGGAATTCAGTCTAGTCCCAACAGTGTCGTGTCGGGAAACAGTGTCTATACTAACAGTTTCCATTCTCTTGAGAGGAGATCGTAGTGAAGCTTAAATCCTTCGTCGAAGGAAGTTGGTTTGAGAGTAGCGCAGCTGGCGCGGAACTCACCGACGCAGTCACAGGTGAGGTCGTGGCAGAAATTTCCAGTGATGGCGTTGATTTTGCTGCAATGGCAGAGTATGCCCGCCGTGTTGGTGGTGCCAAGTTGCGGGAGTACACATTTCATCAGCGCGCCGAAATGCTGGGTGCGCTCGCAAAATATCTAAACGACAAAAAACCTGAACTTTATGCGTTATCGACCTCTACGGGTGCCACGAAAACAGATTCATGGCTCGATATCGATGGAGGAATTGGCACACTGTTCGTGTACTCCAGCAAAGGTCGCCGCGAGATGCCGAATGATCATATTTACATAGACGGGCCTCCCGAAGTCATCGGGAAAGAAGGTACATTTGTCGGCCAACACATTTTCGTACCATTGCGTGGCCTGGCATTGCATATCAATGCGTTTAATTTCCCTTGCTGGGGCATGCTGGAAAAACTCGGGCCTAGCCTGCTGGCAGGTGTACCCGCCATAGTGAAACCAGCCTCATCCACGGCATACCTGACCGCCAAGGTTTTCGAAGCAATTATTGAGTCTAATATTCTCCCTGAGGGGGCGGTGCAGCTCATTTGCGGCAGTACAGGAAATTTAATAGAACATCTAAATTGCCAGGACGTGGTTGCATTTACCGGCTCAAAAAACACGGCAGACCATCTCCGGCAGCACCCCAATATCATTGCCCAATCCGTACGGTTCACAGCCGAAGCGGACTCTCTCAATGCTTCTGTTCTGGGCTCTGACGCCAAGCCAGGCACGCCGGAATTTGACCTTTACGTAAAGGAAGTTGTGAAAGAGATGACCATCAAGGCCGGACAAAAATGCACGGCTATCCGACGAATTATTGCTCCGGAAAATGTTGTGGGGGATCTTATTGGGGAACTGTCTAAGCGTTTAGCAGAAATAAAGGTGGGCCATCCTGGCCTTAAGGATACTGATATGGGACCACTTGCCGGACTCGATCAGCGAGAAGAAGTTCGGACACGTATCGGAGAACTTAGCTCTGAAAACGAGATGGTCTTTGGTGATTTGGAGAAATTTACAGTGACCGGGGCCGATAAAAAACGTGGTGCCTTTTTGGCGCCTATCCTGCTGCAATCCCAGAACCCGATGAGTGATGAGTCTGTGCACTCGACCGAAGCATTTGGTCCTGTTAGTACTGTTGTGCCCTACTCTTCTATCGATAATGCGGTGGAATTAGCAAACCGGGGAGAGGGTAGCCTTGTCGGTTCTATTTTTACCCATGACAACGAAATATCGAAACACCTGATCCAGGGAATTGCTCCATACCATGGGCGTGTTCTGCTAATGAACCGCGACTGTGCCAAGGAAAGTACAGGGCATGGGTCACCCCTGCCTCATCTCGTGCATGGAGGGCCCGGTCGGGCAGGCGGGGGCGAAGAGTTAGGTGGCATACGAGGCGTCCTACACTATATGCAGCGTACCGCAATCCAGGGCTCACCCGCCTCTATCGGCCTGGTAACCGAATCCAATTCAGATCCAGAATAAATCCCTGGACGCTCCCAAATAAAGGAATAAGTCGGAGAGAGGAGAACCGCCATGCAGAACAAGATCGAGATTTCCGTGGAATGGGGTGACACCGATCCTGCTGAAATCGTCTTTTATCCCAACTTTTTTAAGTGGTTCGATACCGGTACCTGGCGCCTCTTTGATGCTGCCGGCTTAACCTATGATGTCATTCGCAGCGATTTCGGCCTGATCGGATTCCCCCTGGTGGAAGTACGCTCGAAATTCATAAGCCCTGTCCAGTTTCGCGACCCCGTACAGCTCACGAGTCATATCTCCGAATGGGGGCGCAAGACTTTCCAGGTCAGTCACACGGTACTGGTAAAGAACAGGCCCTGTGTGGAGGGTCTGGAGACGCGTGTTCTGGGCAGGAGGACCGATGATGGGGCAATCGAATCCGTAATCCCATCCGAGGAAATTCAAGCGCGGCTGCCTGCGCTCGAGAATCAAGAATCCTAGGACCTTGTGGGTTGCAAACTCCCCTAACCTCTTTTTCCAAAGACAACTCAAGAGAAGAGAAGAAATTATATTGCACTTCAAGGGCGGTGACGGTAGCGTTTATAGTCAGATCTTTCCAAGGGTTCGCGTACGGTAATTGTAAGCATTAACCGGATAACTCGATTTTTGATTATCTAATTTGAAAAGACCGTTATCGCTCAGTCACGACGCGTAACGGTTTTATCTTTTGCCTATAATCTTGAACTGTCCATTAATTCTTAGAGAGCTTGAACACAATCAAGCCAGTGATGGAGAAGACTTGGGGAGCTTGTGATGGGAAGTACACCGAAAGGGGGATGGCCAAGCGGATGATTATTGACTGCCACGGACACTACACCACGGCACCCCCAGAGCTTGGGGTGTACCGGGAAGAGCAAAAGGCAAAACTTGCCAAGGATCCCCAGCACCTGTCCAGCAAAGGGACTCTTTCCATCAGCGATGACCAGTTACGAGAGAGCGTAGAGGGTGCCCAACTCAAGCTACAGCGCGAACGGGGAACTGATATTACTATCTTCTCTCCACGGGCCAGCTGGATGGGCCACCACATCGGCAACGAATCCACCAGCCAAGCCTGGACCGAGCACTGCAACGATCTGATCTATCGCCTGACCCGGCTCTACCCGAAGAATTTTGTCGGTGTAGCACAGCTGCCGCAGTCACCAGGTACCCCACTGGACAATTCGCTCGCGGAACTGGGGCGCTGCGTGAATGAGCTGGGGTTTATTGGCTGTAACCTGAACCCGGACCCTACCGGTGGTTTTTTTACCGGGCCCGCACTCGGTGACCGTTACTGGTATCCCCTCTACGAGAAGATGTGCGAGCTAGAGGTCCCGGCCATGATCCATGTCAGCGGGGCCTGCAATACGCCCTACTTCCAAACCACGGGCTCCTACTATTTAAGCGCCGACACTACTGCCTTCATGCAAATGATGATGTCGGATCTGTTCGGTGACTTTCCGGAACTGAAATTCATCATTCCCCATGGTGGTGGTGCCGTACCCTTTCACTGGGGCCGATTCCGGGGCTTGGCGGATATGATGAAGCTGCCACCCCTGGATGAGCTGGTGCTGAACAATGTGTTCTTTGATACCTGTGTCTACCACCAGCCGGGTATCGATCTGCTTCTGGATGTGATTCCGGTGGATAATATTCTCTTTGCATCGGAAATGGTCGGTGCGGTTACCGGAATCGACCCGACCACGGGCCATTACTTTGATCATACTCGGCGCTATATCGATGCCAATACGACAATAAGCGACAAGGATCGTCACAAGATCTTCGAAGGCAATGCACGGAGAGTGTACAGTCGATTTAAGGGCTGAGCCCCAACCAAAAAAACTAGACGACTGTTAAACCATGCTTTGGCGGAAGATACTGGAGCGGAAGCCCGGCCATTTCGGAAAGTGCACCACGCGTGTAGTGCTCGGCCATCTTTCCGCGCCAGGAGGCAACAAAATCGGTATTGCTCATGGGCTGTGCATCTTTGTGGGCCTGTTTCGAGACCTGGTCAATAACCTCTTCGGTCATCCGCTCCCCAACCAGGATTGATTCAGTATCCGTGACTGGTACAGGGCTCGAGCCGACTGCGCCCAGATAGACAGCTGCTCGGGTCACAACATCACCATCCAGCCAAACAGCAGCCCCAACCGACAGCACAGAGAAATCAATCGATCCACGGCGGCGCAACTTCCAGAAGGCGGAACGGCAACTTGTGTTATCCGATTCTTCCGGTACCAGAATTTCTGCGAGGACCTCATCAGGGCGCTTCCCAAGGTACTCAATACCGTCATCCCGATAAAGATCCGTCAAAGGAATTACCCGCTCACCATCACTAGACACTAGCCTGACCCGTGCCCCGAGAGCACACAGGATAGGAGCAGAATCACTCGCGGAATGGGCCCAGCAACGCGGTGACTTGGTCGCTACCCAACAAACGGTGCCTGACTCCTTCATACAGTAATCAATGGAGCGCCTCCATTCCTCGGTCTGGTTGTAGTATGTACAACGTGTATCCACACACAGATTGCCGCCCAGTGTGCCCATATTTCGCAGGGGCGGTGAGGATATGGAGGCCAGAGCACGGGCGAATGCCGGGAAACGCTCACGAACCCCATCATTTCCAATGACCTGAGAAAGCGTGGTGGTCGCTCCGATCCTCAGCTCCCCATTGGACTGGTCGAGCGAACGAAGCTCCGGAATAGACATGAGGCTCAGCACAGTTCCGGCCTGCTGGTGACGACGCTTCATGTTCGGCCACAGATCGGTTCCGCCAGCTACCAGCCTGATATTTTCCCCGGGAAATTCCTTCAGAAGCGCGTCCAGGGAGCGGGGCATCCTGAAATCAACGGGTGGTAAGCGTAGCACTCTGCCGCTCCTTCAATGCATCCTCGCGTTCTTTCATCGTTCCCGAGGCCGACCTGAGTCCACGGCGATGCTTCGGGTCATTTGTGGCCCTCCCGTCACCGCCCTGCTCCACGGTCGGTACCACCAGCGGCTCTCCGTAATCCACATCGGGGAATCTACTGGGCCCTACCCTGGGCAACCTGCCCTTCGCTTTCTCCTGCAGGCCCTTAAGAACCAGCTCCGGATGAACAGGGACTTGGTCTACCCTCACACCCACTGCATCAAAAACAGCATTGGCTACGGCCGGCATAATGGGGAGTAGTGGCCCCTGGCCTACCTCCTTGGCACCCATCGGGGCACGCTCATCATCCGTCTCAATCAAATAGGTCGTGATCTCGGGCATGTCATGGAAACTGGGACTCTTGTACTCCAGAAGTGAGGGCATTTTATGTACCAGCGCCGAGGAAAGGCGTTTCGGCAAACGCCGGAACACCTGCTCCTCCATCATAGCCTCACCCAGCCCCATATAGACACTGCCCTCAACTTGGCCTAGGGCCAACACCGGGTTAATTGCTGTCCCGATATCATGGCCGATCCATACATGACTCACATCGTAGACACCAGTTTCCGGGTCCACATCAACTTCTACCACTGCCGCAGAGTAGGAATAGGTCGGGGACGGCCCTACACCGGCCCCACGGTAACGTCCCGGGGCCCGGGGTGGTGTATAGGAACCGGTCATTCCGAGCGTACCGAAAAGGGCCTCTGCAACCACAACGGCCTCACTGAAGGACATGCCAATTTCGGGGTCAGACGCGGCAAATACACGTCGGTCAGCAAAAACAAGGCCTTCAGCGGGTACCTGCAGGTGTTCAGCAACGGCCTTTGCGATCGTGTCCCGGGCCCGTTCTGCTGCCTGCAGGGCGGCCTGGCCAACCATCATTGTGACCCTGGAAGAGTAGCTGCCCAGATCCACCGGGGTCAGGTCTGTATCGCCCACGCACAGGCGAATATCTGCAAGGTCAATGCCCAGCACTTCGGCCACAATGACCGCCAGTACGGAATCCGACCCCTGGCCTATCTCTGCTTCCCCGCAAAAAACGGCCACGCAACCACTACGATCCAGCTTAATCTGCACACCAGATTGAGGCATATGATTCCAATAGATAGGCAGACCCGCCCCACAAAGATAGGAGCCGCAAGCCAGTCCAAGCCCTTTACCCTCCGGCAACTTGCCGTAGCGTTCCTTCCACCGGCTCCCCTTGCACACCGCCTCAATGCATTGATCAAGCCCGATCGTACCCATCTTGAGCCAGTTAGCGGTCACGCTATTCTCAGGTTGCAGATTATTGAGACGCAGCTCGGCCGGGTCGATCCCAAGCTCCTTCGCTGCTTTGTCTAGATGGACCTCTAGGGCGAAACGGGGCTGGGGTGTCCCGTGGCCTCGCTTCGGGCCACAGGGGGGCTTATTCGTAAAGGCCCGAGCACCCTCGAACCAGTAATTCGGTAATTGGTAAGTTGTTGTCTGGAGCGCGCCCGTATAGTACGTGCTAGCAACCCCATAGCTGCCGAATGCACCACCATCCAGTGCCGTACGCAAATGCTGGGCAGTCATGCTCCCGTCTTTCCTGAACCCGGTACGCAAATGCATCAGTACAGGATGGCGGCCCCGGTGGCAGTAAAAGACCTCCTCTCGGCTCAGGGTGATTTTTGCCGGGCGCCCCAACCTTAACGCCAGCTTGGCAACCACCATTTCATGGTTGAACGGGTCGCTCTTTCCACCGAAACCTCCGCCGTTGGAGCAGGACACTACCCGGATACGTGAAGGCTCCAGATCCAACACCTTGGTCAAGGCACGGTGCACATAGTGGGGTGTCTGGGTAGACGAATAAACCGTAACCCGATCCTCGTCCTCCGGAACTGCCACAGCAGCGTGCTGCTCTATGGCCAGATGGGTGTTTCCCTCATAGTAGACCGTGTCTTCGAGCACCAGATCCGCAGATTCAAAACCCTCAGCAATATCACCGAACTGCATGGAAACCTTCTTGTGCAGATTCCCTTCGTCCCCATACTCGTGAATCCGGGGCTCTGGAATCTTTAGTGCTTCATTGAAGCTCGAAATCGTGGGCAACTCCTCGTATTCAACCTGCACTGCCAGGGCTGCAGCATGGGCAGCATCCTCGGTCAGCGCAGCCACAGCAGCTACCGGGTCACCCACAAAGCGGACGGTATCAATCGCCAGTGCATGCTCATCCTCAGATACGGGCAAGATCCCGAACGGGTCGGGCAGGTCCTTGCCGACCAGAGTACCGACTACGTCAGCCATTGATTCGGCAGCAGAAAAATCGATGTGTTTTATTTTGGCATGAGGAACGGTACTACGAACCAGCTTCACATAAACCATACGCGGGAAACGTAAATCATCTGCAAAGCGTGTATCGCCGGTCACCTTGGCCCGACCATCCACGCGCCGGAATGGTTTTCCTATCAGGCGATAGCGGGATTTCTCAGTAACAACTTCATCCGGCGGAGATTTAAGTGCCCTGGCCATAATTATTCGCCTTCAACCGGCGAGCCAAGAAATTCCTCCTCTGGTGGCCTCCATTCATCGCCCCTGGAAATAGCGGCGGCCCACCTGACGGATTGCACGATACGGTTGTAGCCTGTGCAACGACAAAGGTTGCCTGAAAGTGCCTCACGTATTTCTTCCTCGCTTGGGTCAGGGTTGCGTTCAAGTAATGCCTTGGCCACCATCAAAATGCCAGGCGTACAGTAACCGCACTGCGCAGCCCCAAAATCTGCAAATGTAGCCTGCAAGGGGTGCAGCTCATTGTTCTCCTGTAGCCCCTCGACGGTTTCGATAGAACACCCCTTCAGTTCTGCCGCCAACTGCAGGCAGGAAAAGACCGGCTGCCCATCCACCAGCACCGCGCAAGCCCCACACTCGCCGAGCTCACAGCCGTGCTTCGTACCAGTCAATTCGCATTCTTCACGCAACACCTCAAGTAATGTGTGATGAGTGGGGAAAATCACGGGACGATCCTGCCCGTTGATGCGCAGCACCGCTGTGGTCAGACCTTTCAGGTTATTATCACTCATGATCTTAGGTACCGGTAAACTCGATCTGTCCCTCGGGGAGTAGATAAAGCACGATAGCGCGGCCGTTGGTTACGGTTGGTGAGTGAGCCGAATCAGGTTCGTACACTAGCCACCCCTCGCTATGCCCATCAAATTCCGCTCCCTGAGTCTCCGGCATAATCATGTCAATCTCGCCCGTAGGGTGACGGTGGTGCGGACCAACGATCTCATCCATCTGTACCACATCCACTGAAAATCCGTGCGTTTCGGGGCCAGCATTCATAATCCGGCCAAACTTAATGCCTCCATGCTCCCGGTTACACAGCCAACCCTCATCAATACCTTCTCGACACAAGCCGGAAAGAAATCTAAAAACCTCGCCGTCCTGAGGAAACTGCCCATGTAGATAAGCTTCTAGTTCCGCATCCAGTGTTCGTCCCGCAAGGTGTTCCGTGATAGAAGTAACTGTCTTAAAAAATTGATCCTGGCTCACGGCTTCAAAACTCCTCTACAAACTAATTCAGCTTCACGTACTCGAAATCGCCGGCTTGGCCATTGATTCCCGCGCGGGGCGGGGCGATCCAGCTCGCGAACTTTCCGGGTCGAACCTCTTGCTTCATGAGTGACAAAATGTACTCAAGGTCATCATCGGAAGGGAGCCAACGGCTCTTCTTAAGCTGCCACTCCTCTTCCGTTACCAGACTACCATTCGGATCAACCCTCACCTCGCTAAATTCCCCTACAGCACGATGAAAGGCTCGATGAGGAAGTCTGAGCTGGAAATCCACATTCTGCTCTGTGAAAACCCTGTTCCAGCGTTTCATGACACTTTCACAATCCCCAATGAAATCATCCGCTAGCCGGGCATTAATAGCTGTCAGGGCCGGGACTTCATGGATTTTTACCGCTCCATTGATAACCTGTGCAACTGGATAAGTATCACTTTTCAATTGATGATCATCATCAATTTTTGTTTCGTTGAATCGGCCCTTGATGCTCGCATTAAAAGAATTTGCTGCATTGGTAGAAATTTCAGCTCCAAAAAGATCCAATGTGACCGAGTAGTGAAAATTGATTTTCTTTTGAATTGTGGGCAGGTCTACAACTCCCAAAGACCTGGCCTTATCAATATCGCCAGGATCGGTTATCCCGTTCTCGTTTAGTACCTGGCAAGTTCGCTGAATAATACGCTCAACGCCCGTTCGACCAACAAACATGTGATGGCCCTCTTCTGTCAGCATGAACCGGCAGGTTCTGGACAGTGGATCAAAACCAGACTGAGCAAGTGACTCGAGCTGCATCTTGCCATCACGGTCCGTAAATGTGGTGAACATGAAAAACGATACCCAATCGGGTGTTTTTTCATTAAAAGCCCCCAATATGCGAGGCCTGTTGCAGTAACCCTTCCGCCTCCTCACGCCCGTCACGACCAAAATATTTTTGAAGCATATAAACCATAGCCCACAAATGACGGCCTTCCTCTACATTGACCTGAAACACATTTCGCATGTCATAAAGTGAAGGTGCGGTTTCTCCCAGGTAGCGCTGCTGCTCTACAGATGCCGGCTCGGTATCCCCCTGGATGACACAAAGACGCCTTATCATCGCCCTGTACTCACCGGGTATCTCATGCCAAACCGGTTCCCCTATGTGCTCCCCAAATGCAATTTT
>CAYXIJ010000018.1:0-51624 GCA_964465375.1 uncultured Gammaproteobacteria bacterium
ATCGTGGGGATCTCAGGCGCCAGCGGTGCTATTTACGGGATCCGCTTGATTGAATTACTTCAGGATCAAGAAAATATTGAGACGCATCTTGTGATGTCTGAGACTGGAAAAATGAATGTCGGTATAGAGACAAAACACACCATAAAAGAAGTTGAAGCTTTAGCCGACGTTGTGCATCGGAGTAATAATTTGGCAGCTAGTATTTCCAGCGGCTCTTTCCGCACAGATGGTATGGTTGTAGCGCCATGTTCCATGAAAACGTTATCGGGGATCGTGAATTCCAGTTCCAGCAGTCTACTCATTCGGGCAGCGGATGTAGTGCTGAAGGAGCAACGGAAGCTGGTACTGATGCCCCGTGAAGCCCCACTTCATCTTGGTCATTGCAGGTTATTATATGAAGCAGCCCAAATGGGGGCCGTTATAGCACCTCCAATGCCTGCTTTCTACAACAGTCCCGCTACCATTGACGATATCATTAACCATTCGGTGGGCCGGGTACTTGATCTGTTTGACTTAGAGATCGATATTGTTCGGCGTTGGTCTGGCAAGCAAAAGGAATAAGCAGTTACGTGATGAGTGCAATTACTGCTAAGCAAAAGGTAAGCGAACTGATAGAGGGGGCAATATGAGCGTTATAGCAAGAACTGTTTTCTTGTTTTTTTTCGTGACCTCATCTACATGGGCTGCAGTGGTCGGCATAGATGTTGACGTCCATGAAGATGTCCTTGAGGGTAAATCATGGGGATTGGCTGGACCCTACGAGAAACTCATAGGGATGATGTATTTCGAAGTAGACCCGAGTAATTCGGCAAATGAGATTATTGTTGATATCGAGCATGCTCCCATCAATGGTGAAGGTAAGGTTGAATTTTCTGCAAATTTTGTACTCATAAAGCCCAAACAGATACAAAGGGGAAACGGTACCGTTGTTGTGGGTGTCGCCAATCGCGGCACGCGTCGAATGCTGACGTTCTTTAATCACGGTAGCGATGAACACGAAGAATGGGATGCAGTTAACCCTACGACAAAGGAGAATTTTGGAGATGGGTTCCTTATGCAGCAGGGTTTTACTTTACTTTGGGTGGGTTGGCAATTTGATGTGCCGCTAAGTCGCCCATATGGTTCGCGGGTATTTGTGCCACGGGTTGCGCCCAGCAGTTCCATCGAGGGCCTGGTACGCAGCGATTTTGTTGTAAGAGAGAAGGTTTTTGATCGAACGTTAGCGGACAGAAACCACGTACCCTATCCTGTTTCGGATCCCGATGCTGCAGAAAGCGTTCTTACGGTTCGTGATTCGGTAGAAGGTGACCGCCAGCAAATACCAAAGGACCAATGGGATTTTGCTCGATTGGAAAATGATGAAGTTATTCCGGATATGACACGTGTCTATTTGGAGTCAGGTTTTGAGCCGCATAGAATTTATGAGGTGGTATATAAGGCTGAGAGCCCTGAAGTAATCGGACTTGGCTTGGCAGCTCTCCGGGATGCAGCCTCCTTTTTTAAACATGGTTTCTCAGAGGAACTTAATATCTCAGTGGATTCAATTGATCACGCAATCGGTTACGGTATGTCGCAGCCAGGCCGGACCCTCAGGACATTGGTCTATATGGGATTCAATGAGGACGAGCAGCATCGTAAAGCTTTTGATGGGGTTATTGCACAGATCGGTGGCGCGGCGCGTGGTAGTTTCAATCTACGATTTGGCCAAGCTTCGAGAGATGCGCACCCGTTCTTAAATTTTTTCTACCCGACAGATATTTTTCCATTTACAGATGTCGAGCAGACCGATCCTATTACTGGGCAGACGGGCGGGATGCTTTCTCATGTTCCTGAAGAATTCATGCCTAAGGTATATAACGTAAATTCGTCATATGAGTATTGGGGAAGGGCGGCATCGTTGTTAACCACTACAGTGGATGGAAAAAAAGATGCGGCTATGTTGGATGAGTACGCTCGAGTTTATCATTTCTCTGGAGCTCAGCATCTGGCATCGGAATTTCCACCAACAAGGACTAACGGACAAAACTTAAATAATCCAAATGATTTTTCTTGGTTTATGCGTGCGCTACTTGTGAGAATGAACGAGTGGATAGTTGAAGGGATTCCCGCACCGCCGAGCCGCTTCCCGTTGATATCAGATGGGACTTTAGTGGAACCTGGAGAAGTAAATTTTCCAAATCTTCGCGGAATTAATTTTCCCACAATTACTCACAAAGCCTACCGAGTAGATTACGGAAATCAATTCGTCTCGGAAGGTGTTATTACGAAAGAGCCACCTGAGATAGGCGCTGCATTTCCAATACTAGTTCCCCAGGTGGACGAAGATGGAAATGAGCTAGGAGGACTAAGAAGTCCGGGGCTCGTGGCGCCATTAGCGACCTATACGGGATGGAATCTGTATAACGAGGCCTATGGTCCAACTCATATCGTTTCTCATATGTCTGGTTCCTACATACCTTTTTATGCCACAAAGACAGAACGCCTAACTAATGGCGATAGCCGTTTATCTGTTGAAGAGCGATATGAGGATAGAGATCATTACTTGGGTTTTGTTGCAACAGAAGCAATGAAATTAATTGATGGAGGTTACTTGTTGGATCAAGATCTTCCCGAGATTTTAAAGCAAGCGGGTACGATTTATGATTCCGTCATTCCATAGGGATACTGACCAACATAGAGATAAATTAATTTTTTTGAACTTCTAGTAAATTGTTTTCAATGTGAGTGTAGTTTTTCTGTTTTTTTATAATTTAGCGTAACTTTATTTATTTTTTTTGTTGTTTATATGATTAAATTCATAAAAAAATCATTTTTTATATTAAGCAATGAATTGAAGCATATGATTTCATTTAAAATTATTTTGTTGTAATTTATTTTTTTTGTGTACACGCACTGAGCTTCTAGCTTGAAGCGCTTACCTTACGGGTATAGTATCAAGTCGCTCGTAACAGCTCGGGGGAGTTGGTTTCTCAGGGCTTGTGCGCTAGACAACAAACTATGGGAGGGTAGGTTATGAGCGCTAGTAATATTGTTAGAATTTTAGGTCTTTTAGCTGCGGTTGTAGCAGCATTCGCCGCTTATCCGTACGCAGAAACAATAATTGCGATTCTTGGTCTTGTGGGCGGTTATTATGTTGGGGCAGGTGATAGAACGGCATACCTTGTTTTTGCTGTAGCCTTGGCAGCCGTTCATGGTGCTATTGACGGAATTCCAGGTATTGGAATGTATGTTACAAGCATTCTTGGGCAAGTTAGTGGTCTTGTCAGTGCGGGTGCAGTTACTGTCATTGTTGTTCATATCTATGAAGAATTGACGGCATAGCAGCAGTCGGTTATTTTTTCTCACGCCGAGGCGTCCTTGCGGACCCTCGGCGTTTCTTTTAGTGACGTTCGAATTTTGGATGAGTTTAGTATTTTAGGCATCAAATTTGGCGGTACTCTATGTTTTTGTGCTATATGAAACATATATGAATGTTGTGCAGAAGAAGCTCTGTCACAGAAAAGTTGCACCAACTTGGATAGGAAAGAAATGAAGAGATTGATTTTCGTTAGTATAAGGATTGCCCTGTTTGGGTTTTTGTTTTCTGAGGCTGTTCTTTTTGCTCAGGTTGTAGAAGATGATCTAGCACTCCCAGAGATTTTTTCTGATCCGATTTCTCTTTATTCTGATGCACTTGGACAATTTTCACGTCCCATTTCTTCTTCGGTACCTGAAGCCCAGTCTTTTTTTGACCAGGGTTTTCAGCTGATGTACGCGTTTGCAAAAGTGGAGGCTACGCGATCTTTTCGTGAGGCCCAGAAGTATGATCCGAATTGTGCTATTTGCTACTGGGGTGAGGCCTGGACTTGGGGTTCTTACCTTAACGGTGCTATGCGTATAGACGAAGCGCCCCATGCCTATTCTGCAATGCAAAATGCACTAAAGCGGCTGAATCATGCATCACCGAAAGAGCAAGCTTTCATTAAAGCAATGGCGATACGTTATGTAGAGGATTTTGATCCTGAAAAGCGTTTAGTCCAGGATGAAGCCTACGCAGAGGAGATGAAAAAATTAGCTGAGCTTTATCCTAATGATCTAGATGCTGCGACTCTTTATGCCGAGGCATTATTCATAATGGAGCCACGTCGTGGTTACCGTGATATTGAGGATCTGGATGTGCAACGGATTCATGCCATACTGGAAGATATCCTAGCGACAGACATCACACATCCAGGTGCATGTCATCTTTATATTCATGCTACGGAATCTACAGTGGAGCCCGGTAAGGCGGAGCCATGTGCAGAGTACCTCGGTGACGCAATTCCGGGGGCGAGTCATATAAACCACATGCCTTCTCACACGTGGAACGAAGTAGGTCGATGGGGTGATAGTGTCCGTGCTAATTTACAGGCTTGGCATTCCGACCAGAAAGCAGCGATAGGACAAGGGGTGGCAATATATCCTTCGCACAATCTCCACATGCTGCTTTTTTCTGCCTCTAATGATGGACAGGGCGCTATTGCTATGCGTGCAGGTAAGGACTACACCAAGACAACAGGCGATAGCCTTTATGAAATTTTGACGCTGCTCCGCTTTGGGCGGTTTGACGAGATTTTGGATGTGCCAGCCCCTGCTGAGGGTGATTTCACCCTAGGAGTATGGGACTTTGCTCAGGGCTACGCTCATCTGCGTGGCGGTGAAAATGATTTTGCTCAACTTTATTTGGAGCGTGTGCGGGCTAGGGCAGAGTCATCTGAAGCACGTTTTCGCTGGCACAGTGTGAGTGACCTTTTGAATATCGTTGCGGGAATTCTGGAGGGGGAATTTTTTCGACAGAACCGTAATTTTTCAGGAGCTATTGATGCTTTTGAGCGTGCAGTAGAGCTAGAGGACACACTCAATTATGATGAGCCCGAGTCATTGCCTTTTGATTCTCGCCATTGGTTAGGGGCGTTATTTTTAGAAATAGAGCGCTACAGTGATGCTGAGCAAGTATACCGTGAAGAGCTCAAGGATCACCCTCATAATGGTTGGTCGCTTTTTGGACTTTTAAAGGCGTTGGAGGCCCAAGGTAAAAATTCCAGTGAAGTGGAGGCCAGTTTTAAAGATAGTTGGGCGCGAGCTGACACATGGATCCAGTCATCGAGATTTTAAGTCTGGCAAGTCATTATGGGCATTAGATCAGAGTGAATTTGTGGAACGACATTTGCGTGTAAGGTTGATAGGTTAGATGTAAGTTGTGGTGGTGGTCCGCGATAACCCTCCCACGCGACTGTGCATTGTAAGGCTTTCTGCAATCGGAGACGTTTGCAACACTGTCCCGGTGGTTCGAGCCATTCAACGGGCTTTGCCACAGTCTTCTATTACTTGGGTGATCGGTAAGACTGAGCACACTTTGCTTTCTGGTCTAGAGGGAGTGCAGTTCGTAGTTCTGGACAAGAGTAGAGGCCTCCGAGCTTATCTTGAGTTGCGCCAGCAGTTAGCGGGAAAGCATTTTGATCTTTTACTTCATATGCACGCATCTCTACGAGCCAATTTAGTCAGTCTGTTGGTTCCTTCAAAAATTCGGCTTGGTTTTGACAGAGCTCGAGCCAGAGATTTTCAATGGATTTTTTGTAATAAGTATATTGGTGCTACTAATCGGCAGCATGTTGTAGATGGTTTTTTCGAATTTTCCACTGCGATTGGTGTGCATAGAAAGAATGAGGACCCAAGCTGGAATATCCCTGTGGGCAAAGTGGAACACGAGTTTGCATCACGCTATATTGATAATTCAAAGCCAACTTTAGTGATTAGCCCATGCGCCGGTCAACGTTCTCGAAACTATCGAAATTGGCGTGAAGAGCGGTATGCCCAGATAGCAGACTACGCATCTTCTGCTCTTGGAGCTAGCGTTATTCTTGCAGGTGGGAATACCGCGTTAGAGCATCATTATGGAAGCCGCATATGTGAATTAGCGGAGTCCAGAATCATAAATTTGATTGGTCAAACAACTTTGAAGCAATTTTTAGCGATTTTAGGACGAGCTACAGCTTTGGTTTGTCCGGATTCAGGTCCTGGGCACATGGCTACTGCCGCTGGAATACCCGCTATTGGGCTCTATGCAACATCTAACCCGAATCGAACTGGCCCCTACTTATCGCAGCATCTAGTTGTCAATAAATATCCTGAGGCTGTACAGGGCCAGTTTAATAAAACCGTAAAAAACATTCGTTGGGGAGCCCGGATACGAAATCCAGGGGCCATGGATCTCATTTCTGTGGAAGATGTTGTTCAAAAATTAAAGCAGGTGAACTGGGGCTCCAAAAACCTTTCGTAGCTATTTGAGCACGAGCGTTTTATAAAGATCAGTGGTTTGTTTGATCGTATTTTCAATGTTGAAGTGTTTCTGGATTCTTTCGCGTGCTGCTGCTCCCAATTTTTTTCGCATGTCTGGGTTTTCGTAAAGTTGTCTGATTGCCTGGCTAATCGCTCCAACGTCTTTTACAGGAATTACTAGACCGGTTATACCGTGAACAACGAGCTCAGGGCTACCACCGCAGTTTGTAACTACTGGCGGAACGCCATAGGCCATTGCCTCAATGAGTGCACGCGCTAGACCTTCGCGTTTTGTTGATGGCAGAACAAAAATATGACACGCACCAGCTAGTGCCGGTGCATCATTACGATAGCCAACTCTATGAATTCTTTCTTTTGCTGCACTGGTTGAAATTTTTTTACTAAGACTACTTGTGTTCATATGGCCCACCAAAAGCAGATGTATTTGCCACTCTTTCGGCAATTGAGCCATGGCGTCCACAAGCAACTCAATACCTTTACGCGGCCTAATGTTGGCTACACAACACACCACAAAGGCGCCTATCGGTATCCCAAATTCTCTTAAATCTGAATGGGAATCTTTGTACCAGTCAAGACTATGTCCCTTGTAGATTGTTACAGGCCGCTCTACTGGCATTCGTAAAAATTTGGGACGCATCTGAAGGAAATGATCTCTTACCGCATCGGCAACGCAAATAATTCTGTCAATTCTCGGATTAAGAAAACGCATCCAAGAAATGGGATTCAGGTAATTTACGTTACCAACGATTCCTCTATAAGCGACAATGCGAACAGAAATTCCCCACGTCGCTATTAGGCCATTTTGTAAGGCTTTGTTATTAAATACGTGAATAATGTCGTAGTTACCTTGTAGTAGTTCTTTTCGTAATAACCGAATTCCCCTGATATCAAAGCGACGACGGATGTGCATATTAATCAAAGGCACACCTTTTTCTGAGAGAACAGCATAAGTTTTTGAAGATTTTGGGCAGGCAACCGTCACATCAATATCCGGACCATGTATACCCACAAACATAGCCGTTGTTGGTTTATCTGCACCTTCGCTTACACAAAGGACTTTAATGGTCATAATTTAGTTTTGTTTTTACTGTATTGCGATATAGGTTGAGATATTTTTGAGCCATTACATTTGCTGTAAAATTTTTAGCTAACTCGTAACCCTGACTACCCAGTGTACGCCTCTTCTGCTCAGAGGCATGTAGACGTAATATGGCCGCCTTTAACTGATCAGGACTCCTTGGATCAATCAATATTCCATTTTTTTTATCGTGCACAATTTCCGGAATACCTCCAACCCGACTTGCAATAATGGGTACTTTTTGCTCCATTGCATCTATCAAGATGCCACCGATACCTTCTTTGTTAGAAGGTAAAATAAACAGGTCAAGGGCAGCAAGATAGTCACCTACATTTTCTACAAAGCCAGTAAAAAAAATACTTTTTAACGTCACTGCTGATTTTTTAAGCATTTTTTCATCCCTTCCCTCGCCTATGAGAAGGAATTGAATATCAGGGTGAGAATGTTGTAGGTCTCGCGCTACTTCAATGACGTACTCCTGGCCTTTTTGTTGGTTTTCCAGTGCCCCTATATTTCCTACTAGAAATTTTCCCGGGAAGCTGCTTTTAATCAGATCTGATTGTTTCTGGTTGACAGAAAATCCACTGCTACCACTATAAATCACCTGAACATTTACCTCGGAATCGAAACTTTTTACTGTTTCTGCAACTTTTGATGCCACTGCAACGACAGATGCGGCTCGCTGATACACCCTATGTGCCAAGTAACGGTTACGAATTGGATTGTTGATTCGTCGCGTTGCGATATA
This sequence comes from uncultured Gammaproteobacteria bacterium, assembly GCA_964465375.1. Lineage (GTDB taxonomy): Bacteria > Pseudomonadota > Gammaproteobacteria > Steroidobacterales > Rariloculaceae > CAJWKT01. The sequence goes on from CAYXIJ010000018.1 coordinate 8,145, forward strand.
AGGGACTTTAGAGATGAGTGACCGTAAATATGCACCATAGACGCTTCGGCCGTCATGTGCATGCACAAGATCCACATCTTTTGTAGCCATGGCTACTGTTAGTGGATTTCCTGAGACTGTCCTTATTTCGAGATCAATATTTTGACAGCGCTCTGCCAATGGTGCATCGCGGCGTGCTACCAGTATCTGTTGAATGTCAGTTTTTTCCAGTTCTCGGGCGAGTAGTTCTGTCTGGCGCTCTCCTCCTCTATAGTCTTTTGAAACATTTACATGAGCTATCCTTAATGTCATAGGTTAAAAATTTTTTTTGAGCTTTGCTGGGTTCCTTGTAGCGTAGCATAGGGGCCCAAGCAGGGTATATGATCTGTTATTCAGCGTCCTTTGTGTGTGGTAGTACTCTAGACGGGGGGAAAGAAAAAAGTGTGTGGTTTTATCGGTGGGACTAAACCGACCTGGAACTATGATCTGGCCCTGGAATCAATTAAACACCGTGGCCCAGATGCTAGAAGCTTGTATTTAAAAGGAGCGATTAAAGTTGGCTTCAGGCGTCTGTCAATCATTGATATTAGCGATGCAGCAAACCAACCCATGTTTGCGGAAGGTAACGCTAGCTGGGTTGTTTTCAATGGTGAAATTTATGGTTACCAAAACTTACGCAAGCAATTAGAAAAAAGGGGCCACGCCTTCCACACTAATTCGGATACCGAGGTTTTGTTAAATGCATATTTAGAGTGGGGAGATAACTTTACAGATCATATAGATGGTATGTTTGCTATTGCAATTTGGGATGCAAAGAAGCACTTGCTCAAACTATATCGAGATCGGGTGGGCATCAAGCCATTGTATTATTTTTATGATGGAAAGAATTTTGCATTTGCCTCTGAACTTAAGGCTCTAGAAATAGCATGTAAATCTGAAGCGCTTCAGGTTGACGAAACTTCATTGTACGATTTTTTAGGTTACCGCTATGTGCCGGCACCAAAGACACTTTATAGAAATTGCTTTAAATTATTGCCAGCACACCGGATGGTTTTTGATCCTGTTACGGGCATTATTCAAGGGCCGTGTAAGTATTGGGATATTGAGATACCTGAGGAGCCGCGTCGAATTTCTATCGATGAATGTTGTGATGAGTTGCGATCGCTTATCAGCGCTTCGGTGCGTGACCAAATGGTGGCGGATGTGCCTTTAGGGTTTTTTTTATCCGGGGGTGTTGATTCAAGTGTTGTTACTGCTTCTGCGGCGACGACTGGTAATGATATATCGACATTTTCGATCGGGTTTGATTCGGATTCAGTATCGGAGACTCCATTTGCGCGAGAAGTGGCGAAAACCTTTGGTACTGACCATCACGAGAGAATACTTTCACAATCTCACGCTCAGGAATTACTACCTCAGCTAAAAGTTTGGTTTGATGAACCATTTGCGGATGAATCAGCTTTGCCCACTTTCTTGGTCTCTCAGTTGGCACGCGAGAATGTTACGGTGGTTCTTACTGGCGATGGTGGTGATGAGGTATTCGGTGGTTATCGTACACTTCCCCGTTTTGCTCGATATGATCGCTTACCTTCTTGGCCCAAGTTTATGGATAGTGTGACGTTTGCTTTAGGAAGATCTTTTGGGAGACATAGCCCGATTACACGGGCGTTGAATATATTGGAGATGGCTTTTAGTCAGGGGCCGGAATTATGGGCTAAGATTATGTCAGGAATGACGCAGGCCGCTAAGCGTTCTTACAGATCTAAATTGGGTATTCCTCATGACTACGAGGATTGGTGGCATTATCGTCAGTTTTGGCGTACAGATATTTTGTTGCGTACGCGACTCCAGCTGTTGGATTTTCATACGTTTTTGCCAGGCTTAGTGCTGACAAAAGTTGATCGAACTACAATGGCTGTTTCTTTAGAAGCGCGCGTTCCACTTCTTGATCGCAGAATCATCGAATTCTCGTTCTGCCTCCCTGAGGATATACGTTTTTATGGGGGCGAATTGAAGGGACTATTGCGCCACGCGTTTAGAGGAATTTTATCTGACCAGATCCTGGACCGGAGAAAAAAAGGATTCGGTATTCCCCGTTATTATTTCAAGGACCTTAACTCTGGAAAAGTAATGCAGGAACATGTTTTACAGAGTTTGTTTTTATCGAGAGACACATAAACCAAAGGGGTATTAACTAGTTCTATGTATTTTCAGGGGATAATGGGTCGCTTCAATAGGAGAATGCATCGTCGAGAACATCGAGAAATGATAAGGAAATGGCGGGATGATGGGGGCGATCAGAGACTTCGATTTGATTACAAACTGGAAAGGAATTCGCTTGTCATGGATTTGGGTGGCTATCAAGGGCAATGGGCCAGCGACCTTTACTCAAGATACCGGTGTCGCATACTGATATTTGAGCCGGTTAGAAGCTTCTCGAGCAAAATTTCGGACAGATTCCGAGAGAATGAAAATATTCAGGTCTTTACGTACGGGCTAGGGGCAACTTCTAGAACCGAGGCTATATTTCTTCATGGAGCTGGCAGCTCGACTTTCAGGAAAAGGTCTCATACTGAAAACATTCAAATTATTGATGTTGGGGAATGGTTAAAACAAAATAGCATTGATTCGGTGCAGCTTATGAAAATCAATATTGAGGGAGGAGAATTCGAGTTGCTTGAAAGACTAATCGAGACTCAATTAATCGGGTGTATAGAGAATATCCAGGTCCAGTTTCATAATGTTGCTTTGAACTCGTCTAGTAGAATGAAAAGTATTCAGCAGGGTATGTCGCGAACACATCATCCCATTTACCAATATCGGTTTGTATGGGAGAGCTGGAAAAGAATATCAAAGTAACAGAAAGAGATGATTTAAGTACTCAGAAGACATAAAGCTCATGCGTGACAAATTAATGAAGGATTCGTTGCTACGATTAGTGCACAGTCTTGGTGTGGACGTCGTGAATCGTACCAATTACGCGGAGATTTCAGCACTTATTCATGCGCTTCACCCAAGAGATAGTGGGATTGATCTTATTCGATTAGGCCCGAATGGAGATGGTGGATATTTAATTCCAGACGATTTAAGTGGAATTGAATACGGATTTTCCCCTGGTGTTTCTACAGAGTCAGGTTTTGAGGTGGACTTAGTTAGAAGGGGATTGAAGGTTTATCTAGCAGATTACTCAGTGGATAGTGCTGCCTCAGATAATTCAAACTTATTTTTTGACAAAAAATTTATTGGTTCTTTATCAAATAGGGAATTTATGACTCTAGATGAATGGAAAAATAAAAAAATTCCTGATTACAATGGTGACTTAATACTACAAATGGACATCGAGGGAGCTGAGTTCGAAGCGATTATGAGTGTATCTTCTAATCTGCTTTCGCAATTTAGAATTATGGTGATAGAGTTTCATTTTCTCCAGGAATTATTTAATCGTCCTTATTTTGATCTATCTTCTAGAGTCTTCAGAAAAATACTTCAAAGTCATTCTGTGGTTCATATTCATCCGAACAATTGTTGCGGGTCAGTTAGAGTACCGAATCAATGGACTCATGGAGGCAGAACAGAGTGCTTAGAAATTCCCCGAGTCTTAGAATTCACTTTCTACCGGAACGACAGAATAAAAAAGGAATCTTACTGTCGGGTTTTTCCTCATTCCCTTGATCGGGATAACACCAGCAAGCCCTCTCTCGCATTGCCATGCTGTTGGTATCGTTGAAATATCCGCCTAAAAAACCCAGACGCGTGCTTGTGCACCCCCGAACCACCAAGCAGCCTCACTGAACGTGCTGAGATAGCTTGAAAATAATCGATGTGTTTTCGATAGAATTAACATATCAATCAAATCTTCCGCAGTACCATCATATGATTGGTAACTTTCAAATCGTGGGGTTGAGCGGGGAAAGTGTAATATGCGTTTGTTTCCATATCTGCTTGCCAATGAAGGTATGACATCGTCACTATCACTGACTATAAGAAATCGATCTTTATTTTTCGTATTTTCCATCAAGTGAGACAGCCTTTTTACGGCAGGCTTATAGTATTTTTTATGACGTCGCAAGTCATCTCGCCAGGTACGTACCTGCACTCCGATTACATTTTCGTCCAAGTTTTTATGCGACCAATTATTTACTCTCTCCATGATGTTTGGTTGGACTTTTATTTTTTTGAATAATGGGGCATAGATGTCTCGGAAATATTGTGGAATACGTTCGTACTCAAGATCTATGTGACGAGCGTCTGGTCGGGTACTACGCCTTGAGTGTGTCTTAGGAAAAATCATATACCGATAACGATCAGAGGGTTTACCCATTAGGCCCCACCAGGTCTTTGCGGCTCCGCGGATGATCGGATGTGTTGCTGAGCCGACAGTGGAGAATCCGTGTGGCAGATGGGATTCGTCCTCTGGGAGGATCAGGAAGCGCCAAGATTTATGAGTGTTTGCGTATTTTGGAATCGAATCAAGGTTACAATTGTTTGTAAATAATTGTGAAAAAGGGGCCGGCATATTTTCGTTCATTTGCCAGTGCACGCGAACATCCGGATCCAATCGCATTGCGGATACCCACGATTTGATGCGGTTTCCAAGGCCTGCTGTTTCTGTGGAAACAATCATTAGGTAAATATACTTGAGAAACGGTAAAAATTGCGTGCATCTTTATTTTTTTGATCAATTTTATAGTGAGCCAATTTTAAAGAATCACTTTATATGATTATTTTTTGTAAAATTTACCGCAAGATTTCGTATCTCCCTTTTTTTGTTTCTACATTTCTAATAGCACTCGAATCAAGGTTTAAGATAGAATGGAAGCAAATCGGGCACTCTACATAGGATCTAACCTAATGAAAAAAAAGTTGTTTTTATCTTTTGTGATTTCATCCTTTCTGGGCGGTACCATCATGGCTCAGAGCGAAATGGATACCCTGCTTGCCCGAGGAGAAGAACTTTTTCATGCTAAGCCGGTGGGTTGTTGGGTATGCCACAAAGAAACCGGCGAAGGGCTTGTGGGCCCGAGCCTGCATTTTGGTCCTTCTGCCGCAGATATTTTTGCCCAGTTTGAGAGTAATCCTATGATGCAGGTCATCATCTCGGAGTTAAATCCCAGTGATGAAGATTTAGTCGCAATCTCCATGTACATTCGAACCCTTGGTGGGCTTCCTATGGACCCAGAGCTCCCTCAGCAGTACCGAGATTCGCTCGCTTTTGTAAAGGCTAACCAGAGACCTGACCACGACTTTATGAAGACAGAGCGTGATTTAGCAGTTGAGGCCATTGAATCGTTTGGCACGGTCCTTACAAGTTGGGAACGGCGCGCTAAAGAGGGGAGTGTCCTAAGTCACTATGAAAATCAGGTCGTAGCAGAGTTTGATCCGGGGGAACCGAAATTCGAGCCACAACCAGGCCGCACTTATTTCTATGAGAATGTAGGAACAAACAGCACGCCTCAGGTACTTTTTGACGGCTATCAATTACCAACAAGGAACCAGATAGTGGTTGGTGATGCGGAGACAAAGGAAATTATAGCCAGCTACGCAATTCCGGAAGAACTTCGTGCCACAGTGCACACTTCTGCGATGTCGCCTGATGGTCGATACGCTTACATTATCGGTGGTCGACCGAACGGCGATGTTGATTTGGAGGAAACAGTTTTGGGCTCAGCGACCTTACTCAAAGTCGATGCACTCACTTTACAACCGATTAAGCAGGTAACCATAGGCGGACGCCTTCATCATGCTCAGGTTTTCGGCGATTATATTTTGCTTGACATGTTTACAAGAGATCCGGATGGGCTGGGCCTTATGCTGTATGACCCGGAGACTGATACCGTAGTGGGTGGTGTTAAAGATATTGATATGGGTGGCATGATCTATACGGTTTGGGCTGATCGGGACTATGAATACATTTACGCTTTGATGGAGCCCGGAGGCTATGGGCCAGGGCGCTCAACGGGAATGAGGGGTGTCATTAATCTGTATCAAGGTAAATTAGTAGCGATGAAGCCTTTTTGGGTTGCCAAAATCGACGCAAGAACATGGGAAGTAGTTCAAGAAATCCCCGTTCCCGGTTACCGGCCCAATTGGGCGGTCGTAGATTCAAAAAAAGAGGCACTCTATGTAATTGCTAGCTCTTCTAATGTTTCCAAGATTAACTTGGTAACTGGAACGGTAGAGTGGAGCAATGGTACTGGAATCGGGCCGTACGGGGCCAGCCTAAATGTTGATGAGACTGAGCTTTGGGTCGCTGATAAGGGTGAGGGTGCTCACCATTTGGGTCGAACCATTACCGTGATAGATACCTCCAATGGCCATGCAGTAGAGACGCTTTATGGTGCTTACAAGGTGGACCACGTCCTGCTTTCACCAGACGGTAAAGAAATGTGGTCAACGAGTAACGGCGAGGGCCGTATCTATGTATATGACGCCAAGACCAAGGAACTCACCCATAAAATAGACATGCCTCAAAACGGAGACGCTCACGGACTTATTTGGGTGCACTATGATGAGCAAGGCCAGTCTAGCGTGGTGCGTGATCAAGGAGGGTTTCATAACGGCGTGAACCCAAGCCTTGGTCGCCCTCTGATGTAGTGGCGTTGGATAGGTTATTTCCTGCTAGTAAATTGAGGCAGGCGGGTAGATAAGGACATGGTAAAAAAATGCATCGTATTGCATGCGATGTTTTTGGTTATATTGCCTTGGGGGTCCGTTTTCTCCCAGGATAAGGATGAGCATTTACATCACAATCTTGTTAATGCCGCCGATATGGCTTCAGCCGATAATTTTCATGGCATCAAGGCGAGCTTTGAGTTGTTAGACCGAAACGGAGTAAATGTTACCGAGGAGAACTTCCGCGGGCAGTATGTGCTTCTGGCTTTTGGTTTCACGCACTGTGAGCAGATTTGTCCACTTATGGCCTTCAATATGGCTAGTGTCCTGGAGGCGACGGAGAGAGATGCAGTTGGTATTTTTATAAGTGTAGATACGGAGCGTGATACACCAATTGTGACCGATGATTATGCATCTGCCTTTGGAGATAGAATGATAGGCCTAGGCGGTGATTATGAGCAGGTTAACACTGCGGCAGGCAACTTTAAATTGAGTTACGCTGTAACCAAGACACAGAGCAACTACACTGTGCAGCATGCCGCCAATATCTATCTAATAGATCCCAGCGGCGACTTGCAAAATATATTTGCAGTGAATGCTTCCCCGGAAGAAATTCTTTTGGCTATTCGGTAGGGCGGGAAGATACGTTAGATGACCACTATAGCGCGAATCAATCCGATCAAGTTAGGGGTGTTGCTATTGATTGGACTTCTGATTGCTTCGTCCTGGCTGGTGTTTCCTTATTTTGTTCAGGGAAAGCAGATGCTGCGTGGCGTTGGGGATCATAGCCGTCTCATAAAAGCGGGTAGTGTTTCTCGGTATCTGACCCGTGAGCTCGTGTATACCAGAGAGCTGGAATTGACCGCCACATTCGCAAGCGATGAATATTTTCAATACGTGGATCGGGCTAGTGTCGTTGGTAATTTACGCCCAGACAGAAATTTAGTTTTTTTTGTAAGCGAAACTGTTCACGTGGATTCTCTCGCAGCCGAAGTGCCGGATGTATTTTTGAAAGTGGGTGAGAAGGAATATTTTCCTGATGTATCCGATGGGCCAAGAAATGCGCAACATCATCGGGTCACTGTGTACAGCTTTCCCAAGCGAGATATAGAAGGCAACCTGATTGATATCGATGGGGCCGGTAGTATGCGGCTGTATGTTTCGAATTATTATTTGGGAAGTGAGCAGAAGCTTACCTTTGTGGGTGCCTGGGATGCGCCATATAATCTTCCAGAGGAACTTAAATCGAGAGCCGATGTCACGCCTGTGGCGGTACTTGCATTAGGTGCCGGTCTCTTGTCTTCTGTTCTGACGCCTTGCTTGCTTCAGTTGGTGGTGATGTTTGGTGGTGTGATCGCTGGGTTTTCCACTCTACCGGGTGGAAGCGGCTCCCAGATTCAGATGACACCAATCATACGACGCAAAATTCTCCAGATCGCGATTGCCTTTGTACTGGGATTCGTGGTTTTGTATGCGCTCGCAGGAGCATTAATTGGCGCGATTGGGCATCAGGCCCAACTTTTGTTTGCCGAATACAGTCGCCTGATTGCTGTTATCTCAGGGTTGGTTGTTATTGCTTTGGGCATCTGGGTAGGGCTGAGGGGCACTCGGGATTTAGCCTGTAAGATTCCTGATCCGCGGGCTATGCAGAGCTTGTCGTTTAGGGATACAGTAGGAACAGTGGTTGCGTCCATGGGTTACGCGCTTGGTTGTACCGCGTGTTTTGGTGGCGCCATCGTAGCAACCCTTGTCGTGTATGTGGGCGCAATCGGTAGTGCTGCTATTGGAGCTGGAATCATGCTGACATTCGCGGTTGGCGTCGCAATTCCATTTCTACTTTCAGCTTACTATATTTCAAGGGTGGACAGTATCCTTGTTCTGCTAGCGCGTCACGCAAAGAGGTTGAGTTATGCAAGCATGACAGTGATTATTGCCTTTGGCTTGATTCTGGTGACAGATAATTTTCATACTGTTAGCGATATTATTTATCCCTATCTTGGACTGAATTAAGGCCCATACTTAGGCTTCGAGAAAAATGAAAAACTCACCCCTATTTCTTTTGTTGGTGACTGGATATATTTGGGCGGCTTCAGTGTCGGCAGCAGTTGATATCTCGAATCCCTTACGCTTGATGTTTGTTGCTGATGGGTCGGAACCTATTATTGATGTCATCGATCTTCGAGAAGAAGAAGTGATATTCAGGATAGAGACAGATCTCAAGGTAGATGATCTAGTGGCGACCCCCCACGCGCCGGTTCTGGTATATACCAACATCGAACAGAGATTAGTTACCCTTTACGACCTAAAAAATAAACTGGTTGCCAAGAGAGTGGAATTACCCATCGCACCGAGGCATATGGTAATGGACACTACCGGCTCAAAGATCGGCTTTACGGATAGCCGTGATGGGGGCTTTGTACTGTTTTCTGCTTATGCTGGGACAATTTTATTTTCTTTGGAAGATTTTCCACCCACGACGGATGTTCTGTTTGATCCAAATGAGATCGATATTTATTACAGTAATGGAAAGACCGGTACAGTTGGGCTCATCGATACCAATGTTCGAAAAACAACAGAGATTAGTCTAACGGAGGGAGGAGGCCAGAGATTCTCGTCGCCAAGCCGAAGTCTCGATGGCCGCTATGTGTACGTGGCGAATGAGACATCTGGAGAAGTGTATAGCCTCAATGCATTCTCTAAAGTGATATATCAATCTTTTGAGGTTGGTGAGGACCCGGCCCGTCCCTATACCACCCCGGAAGGAGTATTTTTATACATGATGGACAAAGCTACTGGGCGATTTCTTTCTGTTGAGCAAAACCGCTTTGAGCAATATGCAGACCATATTATCGGTGAAGGCGTTGATCTGGTGACGGTGGGTCGTTTCGACCGAATGAATTTACTCGCAAGTACTGAGAACTCAGGTTTTTATATATATGACAATATCCAGAAATCTGTGGTCCAATCTGGGGAATTCAACCACGTTCCACTGGACGCATTAGGGTCTGCAGACGGTCGCACCGCCTATGTTGCTTTCCAAGACGGAGCTGAGGTAGCTGTCGTCGATCTGGAGAATCAAGAAATAAGATATATTCCAGCCGTATATAGTGGTGCTGGCGCCTTTAGTATCGGACTCTCAAATAACGTTTGCCATTAAATCAAGGCTAAACAGCCAGAAAAAAATGATCTGATTTTTTTGTGAATTAACAAATACAATTTTACAGACAACGGAAAATTTTAAATCTATTTCAGTTGTATTTTTTTATGGTCTACACTTTTTCATAAGTTCTCGTGAATTTAACGGGGCGTATCAAGCTCAATGGTAGCAGAGATTGAGACAACTACCGTTTGCAGCCCCAGCTCTACGACAGGTGCTGCAATATTGGCTTCTATTGCCATGGCTCGGCTTTGATAGGGTAGGGGCGATGGCCGATTTGGCTGCGTATTGATATTTATAGCTACAACCCGATAATCAGTACGGCCCATCTCGCTGGTTATTAATTCGGCCCGCTTTTGAAATTGCGCGATTGCTTCGGTTATAAGGCTTTCCTCGGCGATACTGCGCAATGTTTTGGAAGTCCCATAGGTCATCGATTCGATAGCTAGTTTTTGCTGCAAGGTACCTAGCAACCTCGTCAATGCTTCCACATCAGTACTTTGCAGGCGAATTCCCTGTCGCCCGCGCCACCCTGTAAGACGGTTATTGCGGTCGTTAACAGGATAGGTGTTGTATTGTGTTGTTTGCATTTGCACCGAACGTTCTTCGTCAGTTATATCAAGTACCCACTGCATTGTGGCATTAATACGCTCTGCTACTTGACTTTGTTGGAGTGCTTCTTCTTGTGTGTAAAGAGAGGCAATCAACAAATCATTTTCGATCTCTCTTTGAACATTAACGCTAAGGTTAATTCGATCATAAGTTAGGCTGGAGTCTTGTGCGCCAGCTTGGAGATAAGCGAAAAAAATTAATAATCCTGCTAACAGTTTTCTCACACTCATTCTCCTCATGTATTTGTAATCAACGATTGATCATACTAAAGTCGAGTTTACTTAGAGCTCCCATTAAAGATTTTTCTTCCTCTGCACCGAGTGCATTTAAAGGTGGACGAGTTGTTTTCCACTCAGGTGATTCATAAAACTCAGCCACTATGGATTTCAATGCTGGAATCAGTGCATAGTCCTCAAGTATTCTCCGAATCGCAGTAATTTGTGCCTGACGCTGGTCGACATTCGGGTTTTCCCAATGCTCAAAAACAGCACAAATGTTTTTTGTGTTGACGTTAGCGGTCGCTGTGATAGACCCTGCGCCCCCATGTCGCAATGTGTCGAGAAGAAATACTTCTGAGCCGCAAAATGTCGCGAGCGTCGGATATTCTTGAAGCACCGTCTTGGTGTGATTCCAGTCCCCCGAGCTGTCCTTGAGGCCTACCACAACATCGGGGTAGTTTTTGAGTAGCCTTCCGATCAGTGTGAGCGAGATCGGAACTTGGGCAACCGGGGGAATGTGGTAGAGATAGATTCGTAGACCTGAGTGGCCAACTCGCTGAATGACTTCCGAGTAGCTAGCAAAGAGTGCATCATCATTTACGGCCTTGTAGTAAAAAGGAGGTAACATCAGTACGCCTGCGCAACCTCTGGAGACCGCATGTTTGGTGAGCCGTACTGTTTCCGGTAGAGCGCAGGTACCGGTACCAGGCATCAGCTTAGCTGGAGAAATATCACCTGCAATCAGTTCCTCTAGCAGGCGCATGCGTTCTTCCGAGATAAGTGAATTACCTTCGCTTGTAGTACCAAAAACTGCTAGACCGGCTGCGCCCTGCTGAAGAAGCCATTGACAGTGAGTAAGAAAGGCATTTATATCGGGCTCAAGATTTTTTTTAAATGGCGTCAAAGCTGGAACCAGAACACCGCGGAAAGTTGACTGAGCCATAATGTTTCCTATGTTTTTAGATTCCCGGAGTGAAGGCAAGTTTTAATCAGCAAGAGATTTTTGTATCGGACTCGATTCACTCATAAGTCTAGATAGTATTTTTATTGATGTCCCAGAAAGCTTATCATGATCTCCGCCCAGTCCTGTTCATTGCCATCATAAACGTAAGACCATCCACCTAGTTCTTTAGCATCTGGTCCAAAAAAATGTCCGCTGATCTCCCCTGTCCCATAGTTGGCAGTATCGGTATTCCAGGTTGCGGTTCCTTGAAATTCGTTGGATGAGATCGTAGCGACTAATTTAATGGTGCCCGCAGATATGCCGCTTACCTGGTTCCAGGTACTGCTCCCAGCCTTTCTGTCTGGAAACACGTAATCTATAGTGATATCACCGCTGAGGGTTCCTTGCCCAAAATTCACGGTAATTGTTGCATCGCCCTCATAAGCTGGCCAGTGTGGAATACTGGATTCTGTCTCCAGCAAATTAGGGTGCCAAAGACTGAGTGCTTTTGTCGTATAGGTTGCCGTGCCACTCGTAGGCATATCGCTCGTCTGTGTAAAATCTCCGAACGCGCCGGCCAGAACGTCCTTATCCTGAATGTTGTCAACGCAGGTACTATCAGATACATCACATATATCAAAACCAGAGGAAAGATCGTCACCATAATCAAGATCAGCTACAAAAATATTTACGTAATTCACGCCAAGAAAGTCTTCGCTTATATCTGAATAAAAACTGAATAATCTATAATTCCACTCATAGCTGGATGACGTGTCATCAGGCGGAGATAGCCCCCAGTCTGACTCCCAGTACAGATATCCATCTAGGTCATTTCCGACGTCTAAATAGATTACATCAGCTAGGGAAACTTGCTCAAAACTCATACTCACATCTAGATTGGTTGATCCATTGGTTGGTGTAAAAGAGTATGTGCGACCAAATTTTGTGGTTTTTGTTCCATCAGCACTTATTGATAACTCAGTGGTCGGATCTCCAGTCGAAACCCACATGGCACCCGTTTCCTGATAAGTCCGGTAACTCATTACGCCTGCATCCGTGTCAAAAGAGCCGCCCAGTTGTTCTACATCGAGGTTTTTATTGTATGAGATGGGAGTAGGAGTAGGAGTAGGAGTAGGAGTAGGAGTAGGAGTAGGAGTTGGTGAGGGATTACCCCCTCCACCTCCACCTCCGCAGGCAATCAGCAAAGAGCTCAGGAAGCCTGATAAAAAGATAATGCTAACTGCGCGCATCCGATGGTCCACTAAAAAATATAATTAAAAGACAGGGAGACGAGATTACTTCCAAAATCAAAACGGTCAATGTTTGAATCATTATCGAGGTATTCGTAGCGGGCCCTTAGAAAAATATTGTCCGAGATTGTACGTATAAGTTCCGTTTCAAAATAAATTCGTTTGCTTTCTCTCTCTAAAGCAGTAGAAAACCGGTCGGTTGCATTAAGTAAAAATACGTCACGCCCTGTGTTATAAGATTGGCGTAAAATCAACGCATAACGAGTTGCCCACAAGTTATTGATGCTCCATTCTAGCTGGCCACCTAGCTCATGAACATCGCCTGAATAGCTAGTGTAGATATCAAAGATCGTATAAGCGGTATTAATATCAATAGATTTCCAGTCTTCTTTGTCCTCGTAAAGATAGGTGTAATCTATTTGCCAATAAGGATTACTTCCGCCTCGGATTTCGACCATGAGCTCGGAAGATTTTCCCGCATATCGATCAAATAGTGGGTCATCACTATCAATGTCACTGTATTGCGCACTCAAGCTGACGATGTATTTTCCAGCTAGAAGTATTTCGTCCTTAAGCTGCAGATCCACTTGACTCAGGTAATCTTTGCCAGCCAGCCAAATTTGATTTGCCGAAAGGGTTAGCCCCCACTGTTGCGCACCAAACCAGCGTTGCTGCTCTATATATACATTTATGGCGGAGATATCGTAGTCGTTAAAATTGGAATATTTTTGTTGAAACACTGATCCACCAAAATTGGTGTCTGATATCTCCGTGCTTCTAATGTTCAGATTACCTGCAAAAATATATTCAAGAGCACTGTCATTCTCATCCAGCCCGACTAAATTGTCCGGGTCAATAATGCCGTCTTGTTGGCTTACGCCGAGTTCCAGATACCCATAGTTACTGGATGTTTCCAGAAATTCGTTGGAGGCCAGTTCCTGGTACAGCTCTTCCAGGTCGATCTGCGACAGAGCATCACTTGCAAGCTCACTGGCTTCGAGGTCAATGGTTTGGTTGGCTACTCGGTTGAGCCTATCTATTACGATATCCGTTTCACCCTGCCCGTATGCGATCATGGCAAGGTAGTAGGTAGAAATTTGTTCGTATTCAGTAACAAGAAGCATCTCGAAGTAGGGCGAAGCCTCATCATGGTTATCTAATACAAAATTGATGAGGCCCAAGGCATAAGTGATTTCGATATCTTTGGGGTGTTCCGTGGCTAACTGTTCAAATTGTATTTTTGCATCTTCATAAGCACCCCTCTCAAAATTTTCAGAAGCCTCTTCAAAAGTTACGGCATGTACCTGCACTTGTAGCAGACAGAAAACAAAAACTAGAGCCAGTGCTCGATTCAATAGCTTCTGAGTACCCATGATGCCAGGGAGTGGCTTATCGTGTTTCATTCAGCGTACAAAAAAAAACACGCGCGCCCAAGGAGCGCGCGTGCATTTTGTAGGAGAGATATCTCCTATGACTTTTTAGCAGCGCGACGTTGCCTGACGTTGCGGCGGTTTTTTCCTTGGCCTTTCACTGATCTGCGGGCCTCAAGCGCTCTGCCTTTGGCTTCAGATTTTAATGCAGCGCTCAAAGCTTCATTAGCCTTTAAGATTTCACCCACAACTTGCTTCTGATTTTTTTGCAAGCCGGCCAGTTGTTTTCTCAAGTCCTGAGTGTCTGCCTTGCTAGCCCCACCTTCCCGGGCGGCTCTAAGATTTGTTATGACGTCCCCGATTGCCGCTTTGTTTGCTTCTAGTGACGCCTGCTGGTCAGCAGTAGCCGCGGCTGCAATCCGGCTTCCAACATCTTTTCGTACCGCAGCCCTCTTCTTGGCAGCTGCTACTCTTGCGGCTTTAACCTCAGCTTGTAAAGCGGCCTTGAGATCATCGCTGCCAGAGATCGTTTTTCTGACAAACTTGTCTCTTTCGCGTTGCTTTGAGCGGAGATCTTTTAAAGCGGCCTTAGTGGCTTCTTTATCACCCGCTTTTTTGTAGGCCCCGACCGTGTCTCTAGCTGTGTTGATTGCATCTTGCGATGCTTTTAATCGTGCTACGGTTCCTGCATCCGCATTATTTATTACTACTCGAACCGGATTTACACCGGCTTTCGGCAGAGATAGCCGTGCCTGTGCTTCACCAGTAGCTGAAATTGCAAAAAAGGCAGCTATTAGCCCAAAAAGCGTTGATTTCATGAGATACCCCCAAATTCGTATTCGTACTTAATTCTTAAGAGACTTCAGCAACCGAAAAGGTTGCATCTATCGCCATTCTCCCTAGGGGTCACAATCTCTCCCCGCACCCCACGTAGCTAGGCCAAAAGATAACTTAAAGCTAGGAACCTTTCAATTGCCAATACTCATCATTGACCCTTTAATATGGCTGAAAACCCTTGTTTTAAAAAGAAAATTTTATCAAATGCTAGGTTTTGTGTGCTTTCTAAGGGGCTTGGATGATGGCAAAATCGCAGTGGATAGCGCCCAATTTAGGTCTTTGGTCTCCTTAATCTTATTCGTTCAACTAGGCTGATAAGGGGATCTAGCGCTGATTGGGCCCCATAATCCCATGTATATTGGGAGGTCCGGACAAAACGCTTGGTTATATATATGCCCAAAATCAGATCTTTTAGCCTTTGTTGGTGTGACCCCAGAAGGGGCTAAATCAGGCAATTTTTCCAGGTGGCTTGGTAAGGGAAACTGGCGCTGGCACAATGATCCGCCGGATGAATTTCAAGCTGCTTACCTTTGTCTTTTGGAGATCTACAGTGAAACAAAACGCCATTAACAGTCCGTGCTTTCAAGTGTGCGTTGGGATGGACCAATTTTGTTGGGCAATTTAGCCATCGGTGTGAATCAATGAGTTTGTTAACGCAGGCTAGCGCGAGAAGTCTATATACCTGGGTCCTGTATTTACTTTTTTTCCTCTCCGGGGCTACCGGGTTGATTTACGAGATCATGTGGAACCGAAAATTGACCCTGATTTTCGGTTCCACTGTTTATTCTGTGACAACGATCCTAACGGTTTTCTTCGCCGGACTGGCTTTAGGGGCCTATCTGATCGGTCGACGGGTTGATCATGTCAGGAGCCCCTTGTACCTCTATATTGGATTGGAGTTCGCTATTGGATTGTTTGGTTTTGCGAGTCCTCTGTTATTTGACGCAATCGATTGGTCGCATAGTCTTCTGTATCCATTCTTAGGAGACACCCCGGTTCGGTTGACCGCCCTCCGATTTGCCCTCTCATTTATCGCCTTACTGATTCCGACAACTTTGTTGGGCGCAACACTGCCGGTACTGGTAAAGCTGGTTACCAAGAACGATGCAGGTGTAGCAGAAAGCGCCGGACGTTTATATGCGGTGAATTCTCTTGGGGCCGCTTTGGGTACGCTGCTGGCAGCGACCAGTCTTATCCCACTTCTTGGCGTCAATGGCAGTCTTTATCTGGCGGGTTTTATAAATATCGCCATCGCAGTATTTGCCTGGTTGGTGTTTAAAAAAGAAGCCCGTGAGAAAGCGGCGCAGCAACCTACGGCACGATATTTCCATAACGGTGTTCAGAAATACATTCTCACTCTGTTTGGTGTTGCAGGCTTTATATCGATGGCCTATCAAGTTGCTTGGTTTAGGTTACTTATCCAGATCACGGGTACCTCTGTTTACACATTTGGGTTGATGTTGAGTATTTTTATTGCGGGGGTAGGCCTGGGTAGTGCGGCTTTAACACGCTTGCTCCCAAAGATTCGTTCGGCGGTTGGTATGCTCGTACTGGTAGAAATCTTAGCCTCCGTTTATTCGTTATTGAGTGTTAGTTACTTTGATAGTCTTCCAGCTTTTTATGTGAGTTTGTCTCTTGGTTTAGCCGGTTTTTCTTCAGAGGTTTTTAGCCCGTTTTTTCTGGAATTAATGAGTAAAGCTTTTATCGCCACAATCGTTTTTCTCATCCCTACTTTAATGTTTGGCGCTGCATTTCCACTGGTGGCTACTGTTTTTGCTCAGCGTTCAGCAGACTCTGGTCGGGATGTGGGTATCGTCTACGCTGTGAACACTGTGGGTGGGGTGTTGGGTTCATTTCTCGGGGGGTTCTTTTTTCTACCCATGCTGGGAACCCAAGTGACCATTGCAGTCATGGGTGTGGCCGGAGTTTTACTTGCGGTCGCGATCGCAATGCCCCTCGCGGAGAGGGGGATGCGGATTGCAGCACCAGTTGGTGGTGTAGTTCTCGTCGTTCTATCCACGTTGATCTATTCTCCTTGGAACCCCCTGTTAATTGATGCTGGGCCTTATTGGCTGCGTTATCCAAATGCAGCATCCATGATAGAGAGTCAAATGAGTAAGCATTTGCACTATTACCGTGAGGGGGTGAACGTGAATGTTTCTGTTACAGGAAGCCCCACAGAGCCGGACACGATCACCATCAACGGAAAGCCTATGGCCTCGACTCTGCTAACTGATGTTGCCAATCAGTATTTGCTCGGGCACCTTCCTATGTTGTTACACCCAAATCCGCAGGACTCAATGGTAATCGGCCTTGGTGCGGGCATGACTTTCGGTGCTCTACTAAGGCACGGTGGACCCACTGATGTCATAGAGATCTCACCAGAGGTTGTTGAGGGCGCACGGCGGTTCTCGAGATATAACCGTTCAGCGCTGGATCAGCCAAATGCAAACATTATTTTTGACGATGGGCGGAATTACTTAATCACGACCACGAAAAAATACGACGTAATCACCGAGGATCCGCTTGACCCTTTCTTCATGGGGTCGGGATATTTATATGACATTGAGCATTTTGAAAATGCTCGTCGTGCTCTGAAACCAGGCGGCATCATGTGCCAGTATCTTCCCTTGTATCAGCTTGGCCTAGAGGAATCACGCATCATTGTGAAAACATTTAACCAGGTTTTTTCGCATGTTACCGCATGGTTTGCTTTCAATGACATTTTGCTTATAGGTTCAGAAGAGCCGATTGCAGTTGATTATGAGTTGCTCAGGGAGCGTGTCCGTCGTCCGGATATTGCACGGGATTTGAGTGAGATCGGGATCGACAATGAGTTTGATTTTCTAGCCAACTATATGTTTGACGAGACGCTCATACCGGAAATCGGAAGTGGTTTGCCCCTCAATACTGATGATTATCCGATTATCGAGTTTCTTGCTCCGCGTTCTATTCTTCGCAATACCGAGAACGAGAATCTAATCTATTACCTGGATCGACGTATTTTGGAGGCGCCTGACCTCATTGATACGAGCAATCTATCGATGGAAAGGGCCGCTGACATAGAAAAGCGGTTTGATCAATACTTTGAAGCCAGGGCCCATATAATGAAAGCGCATGTGGGCACTCTTGGGGAAAATTATCCTTGGTTGGTTGAAGCAAGAGCTGCCGCACAAGTGACTGCTCCCCATCCTATAGCCAGTCATTATCTTGCTGAAATACATAGGCTGGCAGGGCGACTCGCGTTCGAACAAGAGCAATACGAGCTGGCACTCGAGGAGTACCAGCGGTCTCTTACCCTGTTGCCTGATGACCTTGAGGCATTAAATGCCGCGGGCTTTCTATTTTGGGAAGACGGGCAGAGACAGAAGGCACTCAGCTTGTTCAAGCTTTCTTTCGAAATTGACGGCGATCAAATTTATCCGCTGCCTTTTTTGGCAGAAGATTCAATTGATCGAGGGCAATTAACAGAGGCTGCAGCCTACATAGATACGTGTTTTTCTCTGGATCCAAACTATGCCCCCTGTTCCGAAATAAGAGATGTCGCGCAACAAGCCCTAGGGGCTAATTGAGCCACACTTATTTTATTTAGTGTTTGTGCGCACTAGCTTGCTGGGCTTGTGACCCAAACTGACCATCTACTTAGTAAATCGAGAATTATTCTTATTTGAGATTAATTCTCGATTGGAGTAGTATGCGATCCCATTTTAGTTATGCTTCCGTAGCCAATTTTCGTGAGGCATCTTTAGTCAGTATGAATTTGTCGGACCTTAAACCCAATGAAAAGGCCGTGATCCAGTCAATTTCAACGGACGCGCCAGGCATTGAACGTCTAATGATGATGGGACTCGTAGAGGGTACCGAGATTATTTTCATAAGAGCCTCGCTAGGCGGTGATCCATTGGAGTTTCAGGTCTACGGAACTGCGCTTTCCCTGAGAAAGGAGCAGGCACAACAGTTCGAAATTGTGCCTATCCCTATCTGATGGCTAGTTCTGGTGAAATTTATGTCTCTGCTGAAAACTTGACGGTTACCCGTCGGGCAGAACGAGTTATTGCTGTAGTTGGCAATCCAAATACCGGTAAAAGCACAGTGTTCAACCGCCTGACCGGAATGCGTCAGAAGGTAGCAAACTATCCTGGTGTAACGGTAGAGAAGAGAGTGGGCAGGGCCACAGTTGGAGATTCGGTATTTGATCTAGTTGACCTACCAGGTATATATGGATTGAGCCCCCATTCCACTGACGAGCGTATCGCGGTAGATGTGTTGTTGGGCCGAATATCGGGTACGCCTGAGCCCGAGGGGATTTTGGCAGTTGTAGATGCAACCCGACTCTATCAAGGGCTTTACCTCGTTCAGCAGCTATTAGAAATGGGGCGCCCCATGATTGTAGTGCTGACCATGACTGACATGGCTCATCTTGAAGGGATGCGTATCGATATAGAGGGCCTCAGCAAGAGGCTTGGTGGCATTCCAATTTTTCCAGTAGTTGCTACCAGAGGTTCTGGTTTTTCAGAGTTAAAAATTGCGATTAGTAAAATGTTTGAGGCAGTACCATCCGAACCCCCTGTCTTTTGGCCTGATCTCCGCCATGCAGCTGAGGAGTTGCGAAAAACAATCGGCGAGCCCGCTGCAGCCTTCCAAGTAGTAGAGCTCGAGCGCGCGATAATAGATGGGGATTCTGAGGTTGTTGAGTCGTTGCGAGTGGAAGCAGGCGATTTCAGCTTCGACTGTTTGTCAGCAGTGAGACATGACCTCTGCGGTGATACCCCACCATTAGCTGCTGAGGCTCGCTACCGTTATACCTGGATTCGTGAAAAGCTAAGCGATTTGCAAAGGCAAGTTTCCCCGTTGCCACGACTAGGGCGTGCAGTGATCAATTGGTTCAATCAGCCGTGGCCCTCGACACTCTCATTTATTTTTTCAATGGGAGTAGTATTTCAGGCTGTTTTTGCCTGGGCTGCTCCGCTTATGGATATGATTGATAGCGCCACGGGTTCACTAGGCGCCTGGATCGGCAATGTGCTGCCGCCAGGCATGCTATCGAGTTTCCTTGTAGATGGTATCGTTGCTGGTGTCGGTAGTGTGGTTATTTTTCTCCCACAGATATTCATACTATTTTTATTCATTATCCTGATGGAGGATACGGGATATCTGGCCCGGGCTGCCTTTCTAGTGGATCGTGCTATGAAATCCTTTGGCCTTTCAGGTCAGTCCGTGGTCCCATTGTTATCAAGTTTTGCTTGTGCTGTGCCAGCGATCATGGCAACCCGGGTGATTCCAAGTCGGCGTGATCGCATCGCCACGATTCTTGCAGCTCCCTTTATGACCTGTTCGGCTAGATTACCTGTCTATGCTTTGCTTATTGCAGCATTTGTCCCAAACACAAGTTTTGGTCTACTTAATCTTCAGGGCTTGGTTCTGTTTGGTCTTTACCTCCTTGGAATCGTTGGCGGTGTTAGCACAGCGCTGCTTTTAAAAAGATCTGTGTTGCAAGGAAATAACCCTATTTTCATGCTTGCCCTACCGGAATTCCGTTTTCCAGACCTAAGATCCGTTGTATTGAAATTGCTCGATCGAGCTCGGATTTTTTTGCGACGCGCAGGAACCGTTATTTTTGCCGTAGCTGTCGTGGTTTGGGCGCTGGCTTATTTTCCTCGCTCGGCTTTCATCGAAGATGGGAGAATCGCGGCACATAGTGAGGCAGCGCTATTTTTGTCCGGCCAAGCACTTCAGGTAGAGCTGGACCGCGTTGACAATGAAGCCGCAGCTGAGCATCTAGCTCAGAGTTTGCTGGGACGCGCCGGTCAGGCAATAGAGCCAGTTTTCGCCCCACTTGGTTGGGACTGGAAAGTATCAGCTGCTGTGATAGCGGGGTTTCCTGCGCGTGAAGTTGTGGTGGCTGTTCTTGGAACTATCTATGCAGTGGGAGGACAGGCAGAAGAGGTAAGTCTAGCGGAGCGTTTACAGTCTGCTACTTGGCCCGACGGGCGCCCTGTTTATTCGTTACCAATGGTACTGGGCCTACTTGTATTTTATGCCTGGTGTCTTCAGTGTGCGGCAACGCTCGCAGTGATAGGTAGAGAAACCAACAGTTGGCGTTGGCCAGTTATTGCGTGGACCTACATGACTGTCTTAGGCTATGTCGGTGCACTTACTATTTACCAAATAGGTGTTGCATAGCCCAAACTCCTCCTAATCCAAGGTTCTAAAAGTATATCCGCCAAATTTGTTTAGAGCGGTAAGAAGTCAATTCTGATTTCTTGAGTCAAGATAGGCTTGTTAGTCAGCTGCGAAACCATACAGCGCGTCACATTTTTTGTGAACCCTTAATTGTGAGCAAGCCGTGCTAATGAGCCTAAGTCTTTTTTGATGTTTTGCCCATGTAATTTCGAAACAACAACCTAATTGGAGAGCTAGCAATACTGCTGAAGGCTAAAACAAAAAAGATGACTGCCACTGGCCGGGATAAAAAGCCCGACCAAGATTGATCAAAAATTATCATAGATTGTGCCAAAGATGTTTCAATGAGACCTCCGAGTACTAGTCCCATTATGATAGGGGCGGGACCAAATCCATGGTATTTAAGAACAAACCCTAATAGGCCGGCAATGAGCATTACCCACACGTCCACCATTGATTGCTCGAGTCCATAAGCACCCACAAAACAGAGGGCAAATACCGTAGGCCATAGAATTGTCGCTGGGATCAAACTAATTCTTGAAAAAATTTTAGCTCCTGCCAGGCCGATCAAAAGGAAAAGTACGTTGGCAATCAACATCGCAAAGAAAATGCTATAGATCAATCCTGGTTGTTCTTCAAAAAGATAGGGTCCTGGGCGCAGGCCGTGCACTTGAAGTCCGGCCAGGATCACTGCTGCAGTGGCACTTCCGGGAATCCCAAGTGCTAGGGTAGGGACCATAGCCCCACCCGTCGCGGCATTATTAGCAGCTTCCGGTCCAGCTACTCCCTCAATGGTGCCTTTTCCGAATTTCTCGGGTACTTTCGACCATCGCTTTGCCTCATTGTAGCCAATCATGGCTGCGATGGTGCCTCCTTCCGCTGGCAGTACGCCAATCAAAGTGCCAATGCCGCTGGATCGAGCAATTGTTCCACGTACGCGCCTAAAATCTTCTCGAGTCGGCAATTTTAAG
Source organism: uncultured Gammaproteobacteria bacterium (assembly GCA_964465375.1). Classification (GTDB taxonomy): domain Bacteria; phylum Pseudomonadota; class Gammaproteobacteria; order Steroidobacterales; family Rariloculaceae; genus CAJWKT01. The sequence goes on from CAYXIJ010000018.1 coordinate 30,277, forward strand.
GAAGCAAAGGTGATGCGGTGTGTTTTCTTCCCTAGTTGTGCGGCCTGTGAAAGTAGTTCTGCCACTGCGAACAGACCGATCAAGACTGGAATGAAATGAATACCACCATAGAGCTCTGCAATCCCGAAAGTAAATCTTTCTACGCCTGTTGTTAAATCCACTCCGATTGTTGCGATCGCAAGCCCCAGACAGCCTCCGATAAGGTTTTTTATTGGCGCTTCTTTGCTAATGGAAGCCAGCATAGATAGACCGAATACAGCGAGAGCAAAATACTCCGGGGGCCCGAAACTATAGGCAACGCGTGCGAGTACTGGTGCAGTAAAAAGCAGCACAAATACGCTGAAAATACCCCCGCAGACTGAAGCTACCGCAGCCATACCTAATGCGCGCCCCGCCTCTCCCTTTACTGCCATCGGGTAGCCATCAAAGGCAGTAGCCACTGCCGGTGGGGCACCAGGGGCGTTGATCAGGATAGCGGTAATGGATCCGCCAAAAGTCCCTGCACAGTACAAAGCTGAGAGCAAGGCAATAGCAGGAATAGGATCAAGATAAATGGAGAATGGCAAAAGTAATGCGATTGCCATGGAAGATGACAGGCCAGGCAATGCACCTACGAGTACGCCTGCTAGTGTTCCAAGTCCGATTAATCCTAGGACAAACGGATTGGCCAACGATGAGACAGCAAAATCGAAGCCTGCAGGCAACATTGCGATCAGGAGAAAGCGCTTGTAATGAGGCCGTGAGGAAATTGCACACCGAGAATTATCGTGAAGATCAGATAGATACTGGTAGGCAGAAAAAGTGCCAGAAGTGCAATAAAATGAAATCGTCGTTCTTTCCAGCACAAAGGCAAAACAACTGACACGAGAAATAGTACTGGGAAAATTCCTGCAACTTCAGTTACTGCAACCGCAACCGTAATCACCAGTGCTGTAACGAGAACAGTTGACGGTATTTTGGCGCTTGGTTTTTTTTCAGAGCGTAACCCACTCAAGATCAAAACAACGCTGAGTCCTACAATAATCATCAAGACTAGTCGCGGGAAGAAGGTCGGCGGTATATTTTGGGAAAGAATTATTGGTACCTCAGTAAATCCTGCGGTGAGCCAAAGAGCAATACCACAGAAGATGAGCAGAACGATTCCGGTGAGGGTATCTGAGTGTGGTTTCACTATCGAATAATTCCAAGATCGATCATGGCTTGGCGCGCTTCCTGATAAAGTTGATTAATTTGAGCGTTCCATATCTCTTGCCCCGCGATCGCATTGCCGTTTAAACCCGCACCCCGTAGATAGTCTTGGTAGCTTGGATGATGCATCCCCTGAAGCATACCTTGTTCGAGTATTTGGACTCGGTTTTCCGGCGTTCCTCTGAGGACTGCATACCCGCGGACCGTGGAGTAGATGATGTCATAACCTAATTCCACTGTGGTTGGCACATGATCAATAATTGCGACTCGTTCGTCTGCCATAACTGCCAGGGCACGGAAATCACCTCGCCTGATTTGATCGAGTGCCTCGGTGAGATTCAGTCCGGCGGCTTCAATGCTGCCGCCCATTAAATTAGTGACAATCTCTCCACCCCCGGAAAACGGCACGACTGCAATTTTGGTGTTTGCCACTTTAGCTAAAGTGGCCGCGGAAATATGATCTCCTCCGCCAATTTGCGTGGTACCCCATTTGATTGGCTGGCCTCGGCCCATTTCGAATAATTCCTCGAGCGTTGAAGCAGCACTATCTGCGCGCACCATGACAACACTAGGATCATCCGTTGCTCTGGCTACACCCACAAGATCTTCGATTCGCAATGGACCTTGGTTTCTTGCAATGGCAAAGAGATGAGATGGCGTGATGGCAAGAACTGTATAGCCATCCCGAGGCTGATTATTAATATAATTCATGGCAACAATGCCCCCGGCCCCCGCTCTTGGTAACACCGCCATATCGATATTTAGTGCGAGTTTAGTGCCAGTCATGATCGAGCGAGCTGTTGCGTCGGTACCCCCCCCTGGCGAAGTATGGGTCACAATATTGATGGGTCTCGACGGATAGTCATCTTGGGCTGCACAGGGGCCGGACACTAAAAATAAAAGAATGGTAGACCCGATTAAGTAATCTGGGAATCGGTGTTTTGTAATCAGCCTACTGGACATTTTTATCAGGGTAGCTGGAAATTCTTGGAACGGACAGTTTTGTGACTGTTTCTTTGAGATAATGGGCCATCAATTTAGCGCTCCCCGAGAATTTAAGGAGTAAAGGCTTATATCCAATTGATAATAAATATCGTTCTCATATTTTATAGATATAATTTGATTGATTTTTAGTTTTTTTATCAGTAAATGGTGCTATCACTATCGTTATTAATGGCCTAATGGTGCTTTATTTATAGGATAATATTATGAAAATTAAGCGAAACATGCTGGGAATTATTGCGGGACTACTATTGTCAGCCTGGTTGTTTGTTCCGATAGCCAATAGTCAAGTTCTTGAAGAAATTGTTGTCACAGCCCAGAGGCTTGAGCAAAACCTCCAAGATGTACCTGTGTCGGTCACGGCTTTTTCCCGTGACCAGCTGAAAGAACTACGTATTGTTACAACTGATGATGTAGTAGATTTCACTCCGGGATTGACCATGTTCAATCCACTGGGTGAAGGAAATACACCAAATTTCTCGTTGCGCGGCGTGTCGAGCTCGGACATTACTACGCTAACGGAAGCACCCATTGCAGTTTACAGCGATGAGATTTACTACGGTACCCAGTTTGGTGCAATTGCTCAGCTGTATGATATGGAACGATTTGAGGCATTGCGCGGACCACAAGGAACACTCTTTGGCCGGAATGCGACGGGTGGCTTGCTGCATTTTATTAGCCGTAAACCACAGTTTGGGGAGACCGGCGGGTATCTAGATCTTACGCTGGGTGACAACAGTGAAACCACATTCGAGGGTGCACTGAACGTCTCATTTGGCGAAGATTGGGCTTTCCGCTTTTCAGGAGCGGCCCAACGATACGATGGCTATGTGACCAATCGTTATGTAGATAAAGCTGGCGTAAAGGGACGTGATCCCAACGATACCGATAAGATTGCGGGGCGATTTCAGGTTGCTTACAACGGTGAACGTTCTCGTCTGAATATCAATTTCCATACGGCTGAGGACGATTCTTTGGTAGGTTCTTGGCAGATCGTGGGCGCAGAGGTTGTTGATGTTAACGGTAAGGTCATCGTTGCAGCCCAAGATTCTGGGGGTGAGACAATAGCGCATAGTAACGGTCAGGGGCTCCTGTTCGATCCGGCCAACGTCGATGCGGCAACGACAGTGTTGAAAAATCCGCAGGGATTGACAGGGGCGGCATTTCAATCCTATGCGGAATCGATTGCGCGTCAAGGAGTCGATACTCGACGCAACAGCGCTATCCCGATTAACTTCGGTTTATTTGGTGGTCCTTTTGTCGACAGCGACAACGATCCTTATGCCGGCGAGTACAATTTCATCTCAGACTTAAATATTGAGAGTAGTGGTGTTTGGGCTCGCTATGAGTACGACATTAGGGACGATATGACGCTCATTGCGTTGGGTGGTACTGAGGATTTTTCTCAAGTCTATTTTGAAGACACTGATCTCAGTCCGATAGATGATCTCCGCGTTTTCTTTGGTGGACGGAATGAGCAAACTTCTCTGGAATTGAGACTGGAGGGCTCTACGGATCGGCTGTCGAGGTATGTCCTTGGTGCGTATTACTATGATCGTGATGTTATCGATGACAAAGGGCCGAATGTTATTTTACCGACTCTTATGGAAAACGTAGGTATTAACCCTCCTAAGCAGTCTGACGACGACTCCAATACGGAGTCCACGGCAATTTTCGGCCAAGTTGATGTGGCGCTCAGCGATCGTTTGACGCTGACAGCGGGTCTACGCTTCACTGATGAAGAAACAGTGAGTCTCAACAGTCAGGGCAATATAGATTATTGTTTGTTTGCTAACGTTGATCGCGCAACTTGCCATACCGCTAGACACAATGCTTTTTTGGGAATGGGGGTTTCTCTTGGATCTCAAGGTGTCACAATTGATCTTAAGGCTTGGCACGATACGCTACCTACAGCTGCTAATAGCTTTGCGCCTGTTTCACCTCAGCCGGCGGGACCACCCTTAAATTACGTGACACCAAATTTTGTGCAGACAGCAAACAGTCTCACAGACGACTTTTCAACGGGAGTATTGAAGCTTACCTATGATTTGTCCGGAGATAGCATGGTTTATGGATCTTATTCTCAGGGATCGAAGTCGGGCGGATTTAATTCCAACGCCACTGCTATCAAACTTCTTGGGAAGAGCAATTATGATCGAGAGCAACTTGATTCGTTGGAGTTTGGTTTTCGTTCGGAGTTTTTCGATGGGCGGATGAGATTCAATGCCAGTGTTTATGATTACGCATACGATGGTTATCAGGCACACCAATTTCTAGCCCCAGGTGTTGCCGGTACGATTAATGCGGACGCAGAGATCACAGGTGCGGAAGCGGAGTTTTGGGCAGCACCATCAGAGAACTGGACAATCTTTCTTGCTTCAGCTTTCATTTTTGATAGCGCCATTGATAACATCAGAGATACGCTTGGAAACACTCGTACTCGAGAAATGAAACAAGCGCCAGACATGCAGTTAAACGGATTCATAGAGTACGCGGTCCCACGTTGGGGTGGAGAACTGCTTGCCCAATTAAATTTCGTGCGCAGCGACCAGTACTTTTCTTTCCTAAATAATTTAGGTGGAGGTCAAGTGCCTTCCTACAAAAAATTCGGTGGTAGCCTTACTTGGCGTAGTCCTACAGATGCTTGGTATCTACGCCTGAATATTGAAAACTTGACCGATGAGGAGATTCTTATTTCTGCATTTGATTTTAGTTCATCGAGTGGATACGTACAGGAACTTTATCAGCCTCCACGCTGGGTTTCATTGAATCTTGGTATTAATTTCTAGTGCGGATTTTGTTTGTATGGTGTTTATTGTTCGATTAATGCCGTTGCCAGCCTTTCTCTACTGAGGGCAACGGCGTATGTTGGATGGAGGATCAGATACCATGTTTTTGCGAGACGTTTTTTGCTGCTTGGTTTTGGCATCGATTCTCACTTTGATGCCCATCTTGGGCTATGGCCATCACTCGTTTGCGGCAGAGTTTATCCGAGAGGGGGTAACTATCGAAGGAGTTATCACGGAGGTCTGGTTTAGAAATCCCCACATTCGGTATTACGTCGAAGTTCAGACCCAATCAGGAAATACTGAGATCTGGGACACTCGTGGGGGAAGTGCTACAAATTATCAGCGACGTGGCGGTTGGACCCGGGACAGCATTAAAGTTGGTGATAGGGTTGTTATGACTGGAAACCGGGGAAGAGATGGCAGGAAATTGCTCGATATTAAGACGGTACTACTGGGTGATGGTACGGTTTTACCTCCGGGCGCTTTGTTAGATTACCGGCATACCGATTAGTGGGTAGAAAAATGCCCAAAAAGTTTTTTCCGTTAATAGCCTGTTTTGGGGTCTTGCTTGGCTCCGTTTATGCTCAGGAACCAAAAGAAACCGGCTTTTCTGGTGATTGGATACTAAAACTTTCTGTGCCGCCGGCTGATGTTGTGGGTCTTTTGACGTTGCAGCATACAGGCCTGGAGTGGGTGGGGCATGTTGAAGGCGGTCCTGTCGTAGTTGATGTTAAGGGCAACCAGATTGAGATTATTATAGATAGTCGTGATATTGCTGGCTTCATCTTTGAGCGTCGGCTACTTGGTAAGTTGGCTGGGAATACGATGAGTGGCACTCTGAATATCGTTGATCAGCCCGATTCAGACGAATCTGGTTCAGCTTGGATTGCTCACCGTGCTAGTGAAAGCGAGGAAATCATCGGGGAGCCCCGCCCTGCTGATTTGTCCGGTACTTGGGTGCCTGCAGCAGGTATGGATTTTCGCAAATACTCCATGGATTTAACTCCCGAAGCAAGAATTTGGCATCAGGACTATCTTTTGCATTTAGATCAACCAAATGTTCGCTGTGTTTCGCCTGGGATTGTCGCAATGATCGCATGGTCAGCTTATCCTTCTGAGTGGCTGATTGACGAAGATCGCATAACGATTATTTACGAGGTGGGGAGTGAAGTACGCCGAGTCTATTTGGATGGGCGTGAACCACCCGAATATTATCCACACTCACCCATGGGGTTTTCCACGGGGCGCTGGGAGGATGGTACATTCGTAATTGAGACGACTTTGTTGTCTCGGAATGTCAGAGATTTTCTTGGTGAGCCTGTGTCTGAGAATGCCAAGTTCGTGGAGCGTTACCAGTTGAATGAAGATGGCACGATGTTGACTGCTGTGATGACGCTATATGATCCGGAGAACTATTTAAGGCCACCGATTCGTCGCCGGCAATGGAGTCGTGACACTGATGCCATCCTTTTTCCCTACGAATGTGATCCAGATTCATTTTTTCGTCAGTTGTACGAAGAAGGGAAAATGCAAGAGTATATTGATCGTGCCGATCGTAGATTATAGAGAGGAACTAACATGAAAAAAATCATAAGTGGAGCTACCAGTGTAATAATTTTTTCACTTGCGTTTGTGTACTCATCTCCAACAGTTTTTGCACACCATTCAGCAGTAGCTTTCGATCCAAACACATCCCTTCAGGTGACAGGGGAAGTCACTCAGTTCATATGGCGTAGCCCGCATCTCAGCATCAATATAGATGTAAAAAATGATGATGGTGCTACCGTTTTATGGAAAATCGAGGGACAAAGTATCGCAACAATGGTTGCGGCGGGATTTGATAGAAACGTCGTGTCTGAAGGTGATGAAATTACTGTTCGAGTTCATCCCATGCGAAATGGTGAACCTGGTGGGTTGCTACAGGGATTAATTTCCGCGGATGGAGTGGCTTACTCGATGGATGGGCCGGAGACCCCAGAGCAAGAACGACAGGCGATCCCTTCTTTAACAGCTTATATTCCACCACCAGCGGGAGAAACATGGCAGGAACGGGAGAAAAAAACCCGCCCCAAGGAATTACCCATTATTTCTGAGGGCCTCGGAGCCGGAGATTCTGTCAGCACCGGTTTGACAGCTGGCACATTGGATCCAAGCAATTTAAATAAGGAGCGACCAGATGCATCTTTTGACCTGACTGGTGTTTGGCAGTACCGAGGTGAGGAGCAGTGGAGAGCAAATTATGGTTCCTATGAATTTAAACCGGAACCTATATTTACAGCCAAAGGCCAGGCTTTTTATGATGCGTACCAGGAGGCTGCAGCGAAAGGGGAGCGATTTGTAGAGCCTACGGCATTCTGTTACCCGGCTGGTATGCCAAGAATGATGACGCGTTACGGTTCTCTAATGATGCTTCAGTATCCGACTGCCATTTTTATGGTCTCCAGACTAAACAATGAGTATCGAGTCATCTATTTAGATGGGCGTCCTCGTGTGCCCGATAATTATCTTGATCGCAATTGGGGAGGTGAATCCTTGGCTCATTGGGAAGGAGATACATTAGTTGTAGAAACTGAGGGATTCACGGATGAAAATCACTTGATGCAGGCAGGTGTGGTTACGGGCAGTCAACTGAGAATTATCGAACGCATACAAATGCTCAATGATGGAAATACCCTGATGACCGAGTACACGTTCGTCGATCCAGAACATTGGCTGGGGGAATGGAAGCACACAAAGTTCAGAGATCGGGTCTTGAGATCTGATGTGAAAGAAGCCAATTGCCTATACCAAGACAATTTGGCTTTACCTGGGTTGGGAAATTAGAAGGTTCAAGGCGACTAAATACATGAATGCAAAAATACAGCCTTTGTTATTTTTAACGGTCTTTTGGGTCGACTTTTGTTTTGCACAGACATTCGATAGTCATGGGGACGCCGAGATTTTGCCGGTTGAGCCAGAATCCAATTGGGTCTTCATTGGTTCCAGTCTGGTAGATGTTGTGGACAATAAATTTCTTGGTGTAGCTGGGGTCAATGGAGGAATGGGATCGTCATTAACGATCTCCGATGACAATCGTTTCATGTTTACAGCGGAGAGTTTTTATTCACGAGGCAACCGAGGTCAACGTACGGATACGGTTACCGTTTTTGATACAACCACGCTTAGTCCGATAGATGAGATTATTATTCCACCAAAAAGAGCCCTTATGCTCAGTATTGATGGTGCAGTCGCCCTATCCGATGAAAACCGTTTTCTTGCAGTTTTCAACTTAACGCCTGCGACGTCTCTGAGTGTCGTTGATATTGAGACAAGAGAGTTTGTTGGGGAGATTTCCACGCCCGGGTGCAGTTTGGCCTATCCGGCAGGGGAGCGTCGTTATCTAATGTTGTGTGTAGATGGTGGTGTGCTTTCAGTGACGCTAGATGAAGATGGTAGCGAACTGTCAAAAACACGTACAGCTGGGTATTTTGATCCAGAGGCCGACCCAATTACACCGGCGGGTGTGCGCCACGATGGCAGATGGTTGTTTGTGTCCTTCGGTGGCATGGTTCATCCGCTAAATGTATCGGGTGCTACACTGCAGTTCGAGGATAGCTGGTCACTTTTCACTGATGCGGATCGAGCCGAGAATTGGCGGATCGCGGGGAGGCAGCACCTCGCTATTCACCGCGCAACCAGTCGACTCTATTCATTGGTTCGCCAGAGCGAGGAACCGTTGGATGATCCTGGTACCATGGATGGCACTGAAATTTGGGTTTATGATCTCGAATCTCGGCAACGCGTTCAACGACTGGAGGCAGTGCCAGAACAAAATAACGAAGGCGGTCATGGTGGGAGTGGTATCGGCTCCACGAGTGGTGATGGTGCCTCGGGCATACTTGTTACTCAGGGTAATGATGCGGTGCTTGTCACGGTAGGGGGTGGGGTCTCCGTTCGCCATGCGATTACGGGTGAGTACATTCACGAGAAGCTCAAAAATGTACCAGGGAGTGGTCGGTTGACCCTAAGAAATCAGGTGCAGTAGAGAGCGATCAGAATGGATCCGGTTATTGAATTAGTAATTTGTTACGCTCTCGCACTTTTGTGGTTTACGGCAGCCACAAAAAAAATGTTTGCTTTTGAAGGTTTTGTTATTACCCTGCGTGACTATCAACTGGTACCTAAAAGCGTGATGGTTCCTTTTGCAGTAGCCCTTGTAGGGATGGAATTTTGTCTTAGTATCGGTGTGGTATTGTCATTTGCTCGGCCCCTTTTTTTGTTAAGTAGTGCTGGGCTCTTTGGGGTATATGCTGCTGCGATCGGGTTCAATCTTTTCAGAGGTCGTCGACATATTGATTGTGGTTGCCTAGGGTTAGCGCAGCACTCTCTGAGTGGATGGTTGGTATGGAGGAACTTGTTATTAGCGAGCCTAGCGTTGCTTTGTTTATTGCCCGTACAGTCTAGGGAATTTTTGTGGCTAGATAGAGCCTCGGTTATTTTTGCAGTTAGCGCTCTTATACTAATTTACGCCACAGTCAATCGACTAATTACTAGTGCTCCCGAGCTCGCCCGTCTAAGGAACTGAACATGCTGAACGGGTTATTAGTTTCAAGTCTACTGTTATGGATTATTTTGCTAATGACAGTAGGGGTGATGTTTGTCTTGGTCCGTCAGATCGGAGTGCTCTATGAAAGGGTAGCACCGGCTGGTGCGCTTGTGCTTGGTAATGGCCCTAAAGTAGGGGAGGCTGCACCAATATTAAATCTACGAGATTTAGCTGGCGAGACATATCAGGTAGGTGGGCAGTCTCTGAGCGAGCGCAGTTGTTTGCTCTTTTTTCTTTCCCCAACGTGCCCGGTGTGCAAAACTTTGCTATCTGTACTTAAGTCAATTTCTAGCCGTGAACAGAAGTGGCTAGAAATTTTTTTGGCCAGCGATGGAGCGCGAAAAGAGCATGAATTGTTTGTAAAGGATTATCATTTAGAAGAGTTTCCGTATTTTTTGTCCACGGAACTTGGTTTAGGGTATAAGGTTGGAAGACTTCCACACGCTGTATTAATTGACGAAAATGGAGTTATTCGCTCTACAGGTCTCGTTAATTCTCGGGAACACATTGAGAGCTTATTTGAGGCTAGCGAGAGGGGTGTCGCATCGTTGCAGGAGTTTATGGCACTAACCCAAAGCGAAGATTTAGATGAAAAGGAGATAGCTTAATATGCAGCAAAGAAATTGGATTGATCGAGGTTTTGAAGCAAGCGCTAGGCATCTTGCTAGGCGCATTTCCCGCCGTAGTTTCTTGTCCCAGTTGGGCACTTTTCTGGTCGGAGCAGCCTCCATTCCATTGTTGCCAATGTCACGTTTAGGCGCACAGGCAGCTGATATGGGGTTCAAGGATCCTGACATTGAGGGTGATGTGGGTGATCCACAGAGCTGCAGTTATTGGCGCTATTGTTCGATCGATGGCTTCATGTCGGCCTGTTGTGGAGGTACAGCGACTTCTTGTCCCCCGGGTACAGAGATGTCTGCCGTCACTTGGGTGGGGACTTGCCGTAATCCCGCCGACAATCGTAATTATCTAATCTCATACAACGACTGTTGTGGGCAGAGGAGCTGTGGGCAATGTCTTTGTCATAATAATGAGGATGATAGGCCTGCTTATGTGCCCGCAAAATCGAATGATATTAATTGGTGTCTTGCTTCTTCAACTACTGCTTACAACAGTACCGTAGCACTCGTATTGGGCGTTTCTGAAGAAAGCTAAAGCCCATGCGTTTCATGTTTTTGTTGGCGGTTTTGATTTTCGAATTTAATTTGCCCAATGAAGCAGACGCAGAATCGGCCCACTTTAACTATATTTTGCACTGTCAGGGTTGCCACCTTGCTAGCGGTGGCGAGACTTTGGGAAAAATTCCTGCCTTGATTGGAGTGGGCCGCTTTCTTTTGGTAAAAGGAGGCAGAGAATTTTTAGTACAGGTTCCTGGAGTTTCTGGTTCAATTGTTAATGATGCTGAGTTGGCTAGCATTCTTAATTGGATGCTTTACGAGTTCAGCCCGGGTAACTTACCGAGAGATTTCGAGCCATATGGGGCTGAGGAAGTGGGTGAATATCGTAAGAATCCGTTGGTGGATGTTGAATCTGTGAGAGAACAGCTCTTATCTCTCATAGAAACATAAAAAACTAGCCTATAAAAAATACCAGGTGGTCTGCGGTTGATAAGAATAAAGTCTAGAATGCTGGGCACAAGACAAAAAACGGTGCAGTAAAAAAATGGGAGGGAAGCGATGAGCAAAGGAAAACAACGCCAATCGGTTTCACAGGATAGCAATCCGGTAGGCCGACGTAATTTTCTCAAAGGAGCAGCTGTGGGTGCGGCAGCCTTGGCAACTAAGGCCCCCAATGTTGACGCGCAGCAGTCGGATAATCCACGTCCCAGTGCCTTGCCGCCGTCTGAGGCCGAGATGGCCTCTATAGTTGGTCCTTCAACTAAACAAACTAGCTATCATTTTGTGGAAAATCCTGCATCGGATTTTATGGTAGATGTCATTAAGTCTCTCAATCTCGATTATATAACTACCAATCCCGGCTCAAGTTTTGAGGGCCTGCATGAATCACTTATCAATTATGGTGGCAACAAGAGCCCCGAGCTGTTGACCTGTTTGCATGAGGAATCTGCGGTAGCTATGGCTCACGGCTATGCAAAGATCGAGGGTAAGCCCATGATGGCGCTTCTGCATGGCACGGTGGGTCTGATGCATGGCTCTATGGCAATCTACAACGCATATGCTGACCGCGTGCCTGTTTACATTATGGCGGCAAATCACCACGACCCTGCCGGGGGTGTGAATGCTTACCACAGTGCTCAGGATTTGGGTGCCTTGGTTCGGGATTTTGTGAAGTGGGATGATGAGACGCTATCAGTGGGGCGATTTGCTCAGTCAGCTGTTCGTGCTTATAAGATTGGTATGACCCCGCCTATGGGGCCCACTCTGGTAGTGATCGACCACAAAATGCAGGGAGAACCCATTGATGATAAATCAAAGCCGAAGGTTCCTAGGCTCACTATGGCAGCACCCCCGCAGGGTGATGCCAATGCGGTGCGCGAGGCTGCTCGGATGCTCGTTAGTGCAGAAAATCCTCTCATATCTACTCAGCGTTATGCTCGAACTCCCGAAGGAATCGATCTTTTGGTGGAGCTCGCTGAGTTATTGCAAGCGCCAGTAACTGGAGGAGAGCGGGTAAATTTTCCTTGGCGTCACCCACTCTATGGAAGGGGGGGTTTTGGCTACGAGCCTGATGTAATTTTGGCGCTTGAAGTGAATGACATGTACAACCAGGTCCGAACCGCACAAAGAACCGGCGCAAAGACGATCAGTATCTCGTCTGTAGATCTTTTTCATGGCAGCAACATCCATGATTACGGACGTTATGCGGAGGTAGATTTATCGATTGCAGCAGATGCTCAGGCTACGTTACCGGCTCTAATTGAAGAAGTGCGATTGCTGCTTACTAATGGACGTAGACGGGAATTGGAGGCCCGTGGTGAAATAATTGCCGCAGAGCATGCGCTTAACCACGAACAAAGCCGCATTGATGCTGCCTATGGTTGGAATGCAAGCCCGGTAAGCTTGGCCCGTTTGTGTGCAGAGGTCTGGGAACAAATCAAGCATGATGACTGGTCTTTAGTGTCTTGGCAGAATTTCATTAGCCAGTGGCCCGGACGGTTATGGAATATAGAGAAACACTACCATTACATCGGCGGTCAGGGTGCGGCTGGTATTGGATACAACGCCCCTGCCTCGGTCGGTGCTGCGCTGGCCAATAAGAAACACGGTCGACTTTCTGTCAATATTCAATGTGATGGTGATCTCAACTATGCACCAGGAGTTTTGTGGACCGCTGCGCATCATAAGATTCCACTTTTGACTATCATGCACAATAATCGTGCTTATCACGCGGAAGTAATGTTTGTGCAACGTCAGTGTGCGGAGCGGAAGCGCGGCTCTGATAGAGCCCACATTGGAACGACTATTCGCGACCCCAATATCAATTATGCAAAAATGGCTGAGACCTACGGCATGTATGGGGAGGGTCCCATAGAGGACCCGAATGATCTGGGTCCAGCACTTCAGCGTGCTCTCGCTCACGTTCGAGCGGGTGAACCGGCCTTGATCGATGTTGTAACTCAGCCGCGCTAGAGTGAGGTTGTTATGAAGAACATTTCTGTGATGTTGTCTTTGGCTGTAATCGGTTTTTTTCTTTCCCTCTCTGCTTCTTGGGCGCAGGAGCTGGAAGGTGATGTTGAGAGCGGGAGGAAGCTCTACAGCGCCTATAGTTGTTATGCCTGTCACGGGTACACTGGGGAGACGGCCAGAGTGCGACTTAATCCACTTTTGTTTACCCTGCCAGACTTCATAGACTATCTCCGTGATCCACCTGAGATGCCCGGTGGATTTGGAATGGGTTTCAGTATGCCTGCTTACGCTGGGCCGGACGTTTCTGAGCAGGATTTGGCTGATGTGTATGCTTACATCAGGTCGCTACCTTCAACCTCACTAGACTTGGAAGACATACCGCTTTTGAACGAGGAATGATGGCCACGAATTTTTCGGCTGGGAAGATCTGCGGATCAATATTTCTGTTTTTTGCTCTAATAGGCAGCGCATTTTCACAGGATCCTGCAGCGGGACTTTCAGTTTACCAGTCAAAGTGTCAACGATGTCATGGAACAGATGCGCGGGGCAATCGAGAAATATCGGTAGTGCTGGACATTGAGTTCAGGTACTTGGGATCAACAGAAACTCAGGCTCTGACTGACTTAGAGATTCGCCAGCTCATCGTTCGCGGTAAGGGAAAAATGCAACGCGTAGAGGGTATGACGGCTCCCAATGTGCGGGATGTGATTGCTTATCTCAGGACATTGGGGGGATAGTTAGTAGTACTAGAATTTTTAGCGTTCTTTAGTTATGGGCACAGAGCGTCATTTTGGTACTCACTGCGTTCTGGGCTGAAGGAAAGTTATTTGGATAGGTTACACAACATATTCCGGTTTTCCTGAGTTAGCCGATTTAATAATCGCGTCGGTGGTTGAAACGCAGTGTAGTGTATCTTCTAGAGAAATTGGGTAATCAGGGCCTCCTGAGCAGGCATTCGCAAAAGCTTCAAGTTCTGCACGGTTAACATCAAACTCTGGTACATCTAACGAAAGGGCATCGCCCTTTAGCGGCTGGAAAATATAGGAGCCAAATAGGCGGCTGCGTCTCTCTTCCGAAGACTGACCTGCCACGTGAGTCTGGCCACCCAGATAGACCCAGCCTTTTGACCCAAATACTCGAAACCCAAAATTCCCAGCAGTAGCCATAATAGTGGTAATGGAACATGATGTGCCGTCCTTCATCTGCAGAAGCATAGACGTAGTGTCGTCAACTTCGTTTGGCACTACCGTGCGGCGGCTGTAGGCATATGCTTCCTGAAATTCACCGCCGAGATTGATCATGCCGTCAATTGCGTGAACTGCCATTGGAAACAGCCCGCCGCAAGGGGCTTGATCTCGTTGAGCGCGCCAAGCCCCGGAGGGAAGCGTTAGACCATTAGGGCCCGTCATAGTTGCCTCCATGTGGAGGATCTGTCCCAGTTCATCTCCTAAAATTCGATTCCGCAGATCAATCCAAGATGGATGGAAGCGTCGGTTATAGCCAATTCCAAGAACAACGCCTGCCTTTCGGGTAGCCTCGATGGCTTCCGTCGCTTCATTCGCATTCATGGTGAAGGGTTTTTCGCAAAGAATATGCTTTCCGGCTTCCGCTGCAGAGATAATTTCGTTCCGGTGTAGGGCTGGTGGCGTTGCCAACAAAATGGCATCAATGTCAGGATCTTCTATGAGGCTGCTGTAATTATCTCTTAGATCGATGCCGTGCTGGTCGGAGAATTCTTGATGTGCTTTTGATCGTGAGCGTGTTGTTGCCGCTGTGAAGCATATAAGTTCGTTGTCCTGTACCGATTCCACTAGAGTTTTTCCCCACCATCCGAGGCCAACAATAGCCGTCCTGATCATTTATTTTCTCCTGTGCCTGTTTCTTGGAATTGCACAGCATTATCTCACAAGGGCCAAAAAATGCATTGAAGTGGTAAAAATTTGATTCATCCCTAGTGCAAATCAATCTGAACAATAAGAGATCCCGCTACACTATTTTTTTGATATTGTTTTTGTACAGTCGAGTTTAACTTCTTTGGGCTGGAGCAATAACTGCTCTATCCTGTTTAAATATCCCGTTGATCCAGTACACTCCTTTTTTTAGGGAATTTATTGGTGTTATATTCGGCTTAAGCATGATTTTTCAGCCATATCATATAGAGGTGTAAAGATGTCTGAGGCAGTAGTTGCAAGCAAAACTCCGTTCGGTGTTGAGGCTGAAGAAGGGAAGACTTATTTCTGGTGTAGTTGCGGAAGAAGTGGAAATCAGCCGTTTTGCGACGGTAGTCATAAAGGCACAGAATTCAGGCCTGTGCCTTATAAAGCCGAGGAATCAGGTACTGTCTATTTCTGCGGATGCAAAAAAACTCAGAATCATCCTCGCTGTGATGGCACGCACCGGAACATAGATTAACTATTTAATTGAGCGCCCGGACTGTACTAAGGAGCAAGAAGGCCACTTATTGAATAGCGTCTTAAGGGAAGGCCCATTACAGTCCGTCCTCCACCTCAACGTGTTCCGGTTGCAACTCCAATCCCGATTTTTTGGCCTGCTCTTCCAGTAATACAGAAAAATCGCGTCCGCTGTGTCCGGCGTCTATGGTCTTTTGAACCATGTCACGGGTAAGTTGTGTTACAGGGAGAGGAACACCCAGATTTTTTCCGGCAGTCAATCCGAGATCAAGGTCTTTGCGTAGGAGCTCGGGCGTGAAAGTGGGTGTCATATCGAGGTTTACAAAGGCCGGTGTTTTGTAGCGCGTGAACATGGAGCCCACTACACTTTTATTGATGAAATCAAGAAAGGCATGGCGAGGTACACCGCCTTTTTCAGCCAGCACGGTAATTTCCGATAGGTTCTGTGTAACCACACCCAGCAGCAAGTTGTGGCAGATTTTAACCATTCGGGCAAGTTCATTTTCACCCACATAAGTTGCACCTATGCCGATTGCATTCAAATAAGGTTCAGCCATTTCAAAAGACTGTCGGGGCCCCGAAGCCACAATAGTTAATTTTCCTGCTTTGACGACTTTGGCGTTTCCGCTTACTGGTGCCGCCAGAACAGCAACATCTATTTTGTTTGCTTTCTTTCGCGTTGCAGCGGATGCTTCCTCAGAAACACTGGAGCAGTCCACCAACAGTTTTGGTTTTTTTTCGTCTGCTGTCAGAACGCCGTTTTCCCCAAAGGTCACATTCAAGAGATCATCAGGACCCGAGACCATAGTAAAAACAATGTCACGATCAGAGAGATCTTTCGGCGTGTCTACAATTTTGGCGCCGAATTCTTTTAGGGGCTCGGCTTTGCTTCGTGTCCGGTTGTATATGGACACATCACAACCCGCATCGAGAAGGTTTTTTGCCATTGCGTAGCCCATTCGACCAGCTCCAATCCAGCCGATTGTGTGGGTATAGTTAGACATACTGATTTGACTCCTTGATTTCTCTTTGATTTTTCAATAGACACTGTTACAACGACTAAAGCATTCTATGAATTCTTCTATTTGCCTTTGTTAAAATTTTTTTACCATTCTACAGCGATGTATTTCTTCTCCATGTATTCCATCATGCCTTCATAGGAGCCCTCTCGACCGAGTCCGCTCTGTTTGGTTCCACCAAAGGGTGCTGCCGGATCTGAAACCAGCCCACGATTCAATCCAACCATTCCGGACTCAAGCTGTTCGGAGATGGCCATTCCCCGCGCAAGATCCTTGGTGTACAGATAGGAAACCAATCCGTATTCTGTAGCGTTTGCAAGCTCGATAGCTTTTTGTTCGTCTTTGAACGGTACAACCGGTGCAACTGGACCAAAAACCTCTTCTTTAAGGATATGAGCATCTGCTGGTACGTCACTAAGTACCGTTGGCGGGTAATAGTAACCAACATTTGCAGTTGGTTTGCCCCCTGTTAAAACCTTAGCTCCTTTTTTGGTGGCGTCTTGAACTAGACGGTCAATATCTTTGATTGCCTGAGCATTTATCATTGGTCCGAGTTGTACTCCTGGCTCAAGACCGGGCCCGACTTTCAATGCCGCCATGGCAGCAGCAAATTTTTCGGTGAATTCATTGTAGATTTTCTCGTGGGCGTAGAATCGATTAGCTGCGGTGCAGGCTTCCCCACCGTTTCGCATCTTGGCAATCATCGCGCCTTTTATTGCCTCATCTATATCGGCATCTTTCAAAACCAGAAAAGGAGCATTACCGCCGAGTTCCATAGAGCAGTTCACGACGCACTCGGAGGCTTCAGAGAGAAGCGCTCTACCGACTTCGGTGGACCCGGTGAAAGATAGTTTGCGTACGAATGGATTGTGTAGCATGGCCGATACCACTTCGCCGGAGCGTCTCGAAGGAACTACATTTAACACACCGGGAGGTACGCCTGCCTCGGTTAGGATTTCGGCGACCCGAAGAGCTGTGAGAGGTGTGTCGGATGCGGGCTTAAGAATAGCAGTACAGCCTGCTGCAAGTGCGGGCGCAATTTTTCTCGTCGCCATTGCAGCAGGGTAATTCCACGGTGTCACTAGTACGCTTACCCCCACGGGTTCGTTGATCACAACTATCCTATTGCTACCTGAGGGTGATTGCGTTAGTTCGCCAGTATTTCGGACCGCCTCTTCGGAGTACCAGCGGAAGAATTCCGTCGCATAGGCTGCCTCGCTCAGGGAGTCTTCCAGAGCCTTACCATTCTCTAGTGTCATGAGTTCCGCAATTTCCTGTTTACATTCGGTCAACAGGCTGAACGCATTACGCAGAACTTCAGCCCTTTCTCTAGGGAGTTTTTTTGCCCAGTTTCCCCCTGCTGTGTAGGCAGCATGCACAGCTGATGTCACGTCCTCCGCTGTTGCATTAGAAACCTCGGTAATGGATTTTTCCGTCGCAGGATTGAGAACCGGAAAAGTACCGCCATCTGAGGCGGGGCGCCATTCACCGCCGATAAAGAGCATCGTTTGCATAATTGGTTAGTATTCGTTGGCCACTGGAAGTTCTTCTGCTGGGAACAGTGTGATCACCTGACAACCGTCTGCTGTTACCACTACTTCTTCCTCAATGCGTGCAGCTGAGGCGCCGTCACTGGCTGGGCAATAGGTTTCTATAGCAAACACCATACCTTCCTTGATTTCCATTGGAAAATCTAAAGAGACAAGGCGGCTCACAATGGGACGCTCATGTAATGCGACACCCAGACCGTGACAGAATTGCAAGGCAAATGCCTCCATCTCATCGGCGAATCCAAATTCTTCAGCTTTTGGGAACACTTTCGCTATTGAGTCCGTACTTGCTGCTGGCCGGATACGATCGATAGCTCGATCCATCCATTCCCGCGCTTTTTTATATGCATCTCTTTGTGCATCGGTAGCTCGGCCCACGTTGAAGGTGCGGTAGTAACAAGTACGGTAGCCCATGTAAGCCTGAATGATGTCAAAAAAAGCTTGATCTCCAGGACGGATGATTCTATCGGTGAAGTTGTGTGGATGCGGGCTGCAGCGTTCTCCTGCAACTGCATTGATTGCCTCGACGTCATCGGATCCCATTTCATAGAGACGTTTATTAGCCATGGCAACAATATCAGACTCCCGCACACCTGGTTTAAGAGCTTCGTAGATGTCCTGATACACGCCATCCACCATAGCAGCAGCCGTATTTAGTAGCATGATTTCGTCTTTGCTTTTAATTTCACGCGCATCCAGCATGGTTTGCTGCCCATCTCGAATTTCCAGGCCCAACTTTTGAAGTTCGAAAAGGAGGGGAGGCTCGCAGATGTCTACGCCGACCGGCATGTTTTGCACTCCCTGTTCCCGGAGAACATCATAAATTTCTTGAGCGGCTCGCTTAACAAGTCCTTGATTTGGAGGAATTGTGCCCCGCAGTCCTACATTTCCGGCATGACAGCAGACAGGTTGTAGCCACGGCGCATAGATCCGGTGGTGAATGGCTGCCGAACCAAAGTCCCATAGATGTGGTTCCCCGTCCCCGGCAAGTAATGCGAACCGAGCCATCTTGTCTCTAGACCACTCACCGATGGCTGTGGAGGTGATGTAGCGAATATTGTTATTGTCAAAGGTCAGTAGTGCACCTAACTCTGAGGCCCCGAGAGCTTGGCGTGTTCTAGCCAAGCGGTACCGGTGGAGCCGGCGAAAGTCCACTCGTTCCTCAAAGTCCACATTCATGACGCCATGGGCATTGATAGACCTCGACCAATCGTGCCGGGGATCGATATCCGAGTCTTTGATTATTTGACGGTCTGATACCTTAGAGGTCATTGGTTTTTCTCCTAGGGCTCTCTTAGCCTAAGGCATTGATTGCAGTCAGCCACTCGCAGTCTTGCCATTTGTTGTATTTTGGATGAATGACTATGAAATTTTTTGCACAAAATAAACCGAGATCGTCTTTATTTTTTCCGCCCTACTGCAAGCTTTTGTAGGACAAGCGCACAAAGTTTTCCGGATTTATGAAGCCGCCCCCCCACTGTTCATCATAGTCCGCCATTAGCTCTGCGGCTACTGCCTCATCTTCGGACATTCCATCATCAATCGCAGACTGAATGCGCTCACGAGCTGTCCGAAGTACTTCTAAATAAACCCTTAGATCGTTCGTATTGGCAAGTGGTCCATGACCCGGGATGATTGTCGTGTCTTCAGTAGCCCTCATGAGAACGCCTTCAACCGCACTAATGTAGCCTTCTAGAGAACCATTGCTTGAAACATCTACGAAGGGATAGAACCCGTTAAAAAATACATCACCGAGATGAAATACATCGGCATCGGTAAACCAGACGACCGAATCTCCATCTGTATGGGCATTTTCGACATGTTTTACAATGATTCTTTGTCCGTTCCAATGGAATGTAGTTCTGTCCGCAAAAGTTACTATAGGTAATGCCGTTGCTGGAGAGGCTGGAATGTTTTGGTCAAAGATTTCCCTGAATTGCCCGGTACTCATCCGGGCCCGGACGTTATCGTGGGCCACAATTATAGCGCCCGCATTGCCAAAATTTTCATTGCCGCCTGTGTGGTCACCGTGCCAGTGTGTGTTGATTAAGAACCGCACATCACCGTCAGTAATATTTGCAATCGCTGCCGAAATCTTTTCGCTGAGAGGGGCATATTGATCATCTATCAGAAAAGCGCCGTCTGCACCCACAGATAGACCTAAATTTCCCCCGGCGCCCTCCAGCATGTAAATACCTTCAGAAACCTCAGTGGTTTTGATTTGTACTTGTGAAAAATCTTGTCCTAATGCCTGCGCGTTAGCCATTGCCACTGCAATTACCATCGTCTTTTTTATAGTATTCATCTTTTCGCTCCAAAACTCTGGTTTTATTGTATCAGTCCGCCCATGTATTTGAACGAATTCTACAGGGCTAGAATAAGGAGATCCTGTCTGTGGGGCTGATTTAAAAAAAGCCCTAGAAAATATAGATTAAAAAAATGGGCGTGGCGAGCAGGACCAATCATTATATTAGGGTTATCTATTTCAAGGATCTGCACCGTAAATGTATTATTGGGCAACTTTTTGTGTGGGTCTTTAAATTAGCCTGAGTTTTTGTCTATTTAAGGAGTCGGTATTATGTTCCACCTGAATCGATTGGTAGGCGCACTATTCGTTTTGGTCATGGTCGCTCGTGCGAATGGCCAAGAGATAACAGCAACAAAATCCATTGAGCACATTCACTGGCCTGATGCCCCAGATGTTTGGATGCCGTACGCTCCTGCTATAAAGGTGACGGGCGGAACAGCGGTCTACCTTGCAGGGGTTACAGCGGCGCCTGTCTACCATTCTCATCCGCATCGCCCAGAGGAATTTTCCAGCATGCCGAGAGATATAGAGCAACAGGTAAGGTGGGCATTAGAGAATCTAAAGAAAGGCCTTGAAGCTGCTGGGGCTACCTTTGGCGATGTAGTCACTGCGAATCGTTATCTAACGAATATTGCGGATCAGGACACGCTTAATAGGGTTTGGGCCGAGTATTTCGGTGATAATAAGCCAGCAACTACGACTTTTCAGGTGGTAGAGCTTGCTACAGATCCGCATTGTCTTATCGAAATTAGTGCAATGGCCGTCATCGATTAATTTTTTTGGAAACCATATGTCGACCTTAATCTTATCTCCGGTAAAACGTTGCGTTGGTGGTTTAATGCTTGTTGGTTTGCTAGCTAGCTGTGGAGGTGGATCTGAGGATCCATCACAGCAACTCTATGTCATCAA
>CAYXIJ010000019.1:0-49252 GCA_964465375.1 uncultured Gammaproteobacteria bacterium
CCCACGACGACCGGGTCCACAACCCGGGGCTCTACCAACTGAGCTACGCCCACCACAATTTAACTAATTTTAACCCGCTTATTGGTGCGCCCGGCAGGACTCGAACCTGCAACCCTCGGCTTAGCTTACCACTACTGCTTTCGCAGCCCAGAAAGGATTTCAAAGTTTGTGGTCTGGACTATCTCTTCACCGTCTCAGGTGCCGCACGTATAGTCTCTACGGAGCCCTAAGATGGCTAAACTAGCCATACTCGAAGAACCTTACCCCTGTTATATCAGGCCTTCAGGCTCTTCGGGCTATCATCCCACACTTTATGTAAATGACAGCCTCAGGTTTCCACGGGATTGCCATCAGCACGACCTGTTAAGGTTTCCCCGTTACAGTGCGATCCACTCCAGCGGTTCCGTTTTCCACTGAAGGCTCCTACCTTTACCCAAATACTTCAAAGGCCGATGCTCTATCCGATTGAGCTACGGGCGCAGCGGATCCTTGTTCAAACAGCTGTATACTCCCTCCTTCCTCGATGGTCCAGTCGATCGGTGAAATTCGTAAAGTGGTCGGGGCAGACGGATTCGAACCGCCGACCCTCTGCTCCCAAAGCAGATGCGCTACCAGACTGCGCCATGCCCCGCCAGACCCGAACATCGTCCCGATTGAGGCGAAGCACATCTTATGAGTCTGTAGATAGCTCGTCAAACAGTGCATTATCGGACCAGGCGGCCTTGAGGCCGAAAGAAGCGCTGTGCGAAAATTCGTATTCCTCTTAATGGAGCTATCTGTGACTAATACTGTTATCAATGGCAAAGCGATTGCTCAAAAAATGCAAAATGAAGTTGCTAAGCAAATCAGTGAGCGTTCAGCGCTCGGATTTCGCACACCAGGACTCGCAGTGGTATTAGTAGGTAAAAACAGCGCCTCACAGATTTATGTGCGCAACAAACGTCATGCTTGTGAAGCAGTGGGGGTTCGTGCTTTTGATTATGACCTACCTGCATCCACAGAGCAGGACTCTCTGCTTGCGCTCATTGATGAACTCAACTCTCAAGACGATGTCGATGGGATCCTAGTCCAGCTTCCTCTTCCCAGTCATATCGACGAGACCATAATTATTGAACGAATCTTGCCAACAAAAGACGTGGATGGATTTCATCCCTATACGGTCGGGCGCCTAGCTCAACGAATTCCTATTTTAAGCCCCTGTACTCCCCACGGAATTATGAATCTACTGAAACGATGCAAGATCGATGTCAAAGGACAGCACGTGGTGATTGTAGGCGCATCTAATCATGTGGGTCGCCCATTAGCTCTCGAGATGCTATTGGCCGGCGCCACGGTCACCGTTTGCCACCGGCTCAGTCGTAACCTCGAAGACCACGTAAGGCAGGCAGATGTGCTTTGTGTGGCAGTAGGTAAGCCTAAACTAATTCCCGGAAAATGGATTAAGCTAGGCTCAGTTGTGGTAGATATCGGAATTACTCGCCTTGCCGATGGTAGCCTTGCTGGGGATGTTGAATTCGAGGTAGCTAAAAGCCGCGCAAAATTAATAACCCCGGTGCCAGGAGGTGTGGGGCCCATGACTGTTGCAACGCTTCTGGAAAATACGCTACGAGCGGCCGAACTGCGCTCCCAATAACGCGATATGCCCGGATAGGCTATCATCCTCTGCCACAGATTTCTTCACCGGAAAGGTCAAATGAGGCTATTTACAGCTTATATACTCCTAATACTGTCCCCAGCACTAGTCACATCACAAGAACTATCGCAGATCCCTGATGACCCCCGCAGCGTTCGAGTCATAACTACACTGGGAAGCTTTGTAATTGAACTCAATGGCCTCAGGGCACCCCTTACCACGGAAAATTTCATTCAATATGCCCGGGAAGGGCACTACGAAGGCACAATATTTCACCGAGTGATTCAGGGGTTCGTAGCCCAAACAGGAGGATTCACTGTAGAACTAGAAGAGAAGCCAGCTGAACGTACGGTAGCCAACGAATCGGGAAATGGCTTGAGTAACCTGCGAGGCTCAGTAGGTCTCGCGCGCACCAATGACCCTCATTCAGGCGGCTCGCAATTTTATATCAACTTGGCAGACAACCTGGACCTTAATCCACGTCCTACTCGTTGGGGCTTCACCGTATTTGGGACTATAGTGGAAGGAATGGAGGTAGTGGATGAAATTGGACACCGGCCAACTGGGGCTGCTAGACAGTTCGAACGTAACGTTCCATTAGAGCCAATTGTTATTGAACAAATAGAACTGCTTTACGAATAAATCGCCAGTAACAATGACCACAGTATTCATCTCGGACTTACACCTGGATGCGGGTCGACCCGCCACAATTGAAAAATTCCTTAGCTTTGCTCGGCTGAAAAGCATGCAGGCAGATGCGCTGTACATACTCGGGGACCTTTTTGAAGCATGGATTGGGGATGATGATACTGAGCCTATTAATTTCAAAGTGATAGAAACTCTCGCAACATTAACAAAAACAAAAACTCCCTGTTTCTTTATGCATGGAAATCGTGATTTCCTTATTGGTGATACCTTTGCAGATGCTACTGGCTGTCAGTTAATTGAAGATCCCAAAGTTGTAGAGATCGAGGGAAATCAAGTACTACTGACCCATGGGGACTTACTTTGCACAGATGATGAGCCATACCAAGAACTAAGACGAATCGTTAGAGAACCCAACTGGCAAAGGAATTTCCTCTCCAAGACCCTCGAAGAACGTCGCACCATTGCCGACGACCTCCGCGGTAGAAGTCTTACGGAAACCGCCACTAAACCAGCAGAAATAATGGATGTGAACCAAGATGCAGTAAAAACCATGATGCGGGACCACAACGTAAAATTCCTTCTCCATGGACACACTCACCGCCCTAGCGTGCATACTTTTTCTCTGGACGGGTGTCAGGCAACACGTATTGTGCTCGGGGCATGGGACAATCAAAGTAGCATCTTGATATGGGATAAAGAGGGATTTCGCCTTGAAACCATTTTGACCTGAAAGCTGCAGGCCAGGACTCTCAAAGTAAGGGATGACAGTACTTCGGCTTTCTACAAAGCTCCGGCTATTTGCACAACATCCTCGTCGTCAATCTCCTCTTCGCGAAGCTTTTTGTCCCGCTTCTCCTTAGCCAAATCAGAACGTGTCACTTCCAATTCATCTAGGTAGGTTCGAGTTACATCCCCTGTTACATATTCACCAGAAAAACAGGAGGTATCAAAAGCCTTAATATTGGCGTTCTCATGATGCACAGCCCGCACTAAATCCTTCAGGTCCTGATAGATCAGCCAATCCGCGCCAATGATTTTTTCTACTTCCTCTTCCGAGTTCCCATTGGCCACCAACTCAGAGGCTGCTGGCATGTCGATACCATACACATTGGGATGACGCACAGGAGGCGCAGCAGAGGCAAAGTATACTTTCCTAGCACCAGCTTCCCGGGCCATCTCAATTATCTGCTCGGAGGTTGTACCACGGACTACAGAATCATCCACCAAAAGAACATTCTTTCCAATAAACTCTAAATCGATGGCATTCAGTTTTCGTCGGACAGATGCATGGCGCTCTGCCTGGCCAGGCATAATAAAAGTGCGACCAATATAGCGATTTTTTATGAAGCCCTCTCGATATTTGACCCCCAATCCGTGGGCCACTTGTACGGCCGCTGTACGAGAAGTATCGGGCACGGGTATCACCACATCGATGTCATGGTCGGGCCTGAGCTGAAGAATCTTTTCTGCAAGCATATCTCCCATGCGCAAGCGCGCTTTATAAACAGACAATTTATCTATAATGGAATCCGGTCGTGCGAAATATACAAACTCAAAAATACATGGCGTGTAGTGCACAGAGCCAGTATATGCCCGGTTGTACAGAGTACCTTGCTGATCTATAAAAACCGCTTCTCCGGGAGCAATATCCCTATCCAGCTCAAAGCCCAAAGCATCCAACGCAACACTCTCGGAAGCGACAATTCTCTCAGTGCCTCCATCTGCTTCCCTTACCCCCATAACGATCGGACGAATACCGTGAGGGTCACGAAAAGCAACAATACCGTAGCCAATAATCATTGCTACCACGGCATACCCTCCAGAACAGCGGCGATGAACAGCATCTACAGCTCCCAAGATCGCCTGAGGTGTCAAGCCGTTCGTGGACTGCTGTCCCAGCTCATGGGCAAATATATTCAGCAATACTTCCGAGTCAGAACTGGTATTGAGGTGTCGCCGATCCTCTTGAATAACGAGCCGCTTGAGGGCCTCAGAATTTACCAAATTTCCGTTATGCGCTAAGCAAATGCCGTAAGGGGAGTTCACATAAAAGGGCTGGGCTTCCAAAAGGCTTGCACTTCCTGCAGTCGGATAACGCACATGACCTAAGCCTATATTCCCATTCAGCCGTGCCATATGTCGCTCCTCAAACACGTCTCGCACTAAGCCCTTACCCTTGCGTTGACGTAAGCGACCACTCTCTTCGGTAACTATGCCAGCAGCATCCTGACCTCGGTGCTGCAATACAGTTAACGCATCATATAGGCCCTGATTCACCGGGCCCTGCCCTACTAAGGCGATAATCCCACACATAAAATTGAAGCTCGAGTTACCTACAAAATTTAAAAAACCTCAAATGATTTTCTGTTCCTGAATAATTCGACTACCTAACGCCGCAAAATCCAAAATATATTCCGCAACACCTTCACTGTATGCCCTAAATTTAGCATCTCGCCACCAAAGGTCTTGATCCAAGCCCGCTAGATCCATAATAACTACGGCCAACCCAACCAAGACAATGCCACGAACAAACCCAAAAAATAAGCCGAGGAAGCGGTCAGCAATACTTAGCCCTACACTACGAATCAACCCTCGCGCTAACCAAGCCAATAAAGTGCCAACCAGCATCAACAACAAGAAGGCCAATCCACGAGCTACCCAAATTTTAAGATCGGGAGCTACCACCCAGTCACCGAAAAATGGCTCCACCTGTGGAGAAAGTCGCCACGCAAACCAAATCGCTGACAGTAATACTACTAGGGCCAATGCTTCCCTCGCGAAACCCCTCCAAAGCCCAATCCCAGCGGAACTGAAACATACAGCAACAATTAAATAATCAGCCCAATTAATACTAAAGGCCTCCTACTCATCTCCCACTATTTGAACTAAAAATCCATGTGAGGATAAAGATGACGCAACCCTCTCTGCTTCCGACTGTGAAAACTCTGGCCCTACACGGACTCGATACATCACACCTCCGCCTGCCGAATAAGTTGAAATCTGGGGATCAAAACCGTAGTTCTCCACTCTCTCCATTAAACGACGAGCATTCTCCCGGTCACCAAAACTGCCAACTTGTATAAATATCGACGGGTTACTAGCCGAGTTACCTGGGGACTGTGACACCAATCCAGATTCAGACGGCCGCGATGTCAGGATTGCAGATGGAGATAATAAATCGCCGCTCAAGGGAGGCTGTATCTTTTCAGATGCTATCGCATTCCTTTGGCTCTCACTCTCATGATCACCGCCCAAAAGAATAGTCTGAACCATCGTTTGAGTCTGCTCTCCGGTTGAGTCCATCCCTGAAGACCCTAATCCAGTACCATCATCCCGCTGATCTGGTCCATCCAACAACCAGGGTATGAGCCACACACCAATCACCACGAGCACTGTAGCTCCAATCAATCGTTCCTTTAAGTGCCGATCCATCTGGCTGATTGGTCGCCCGTTTGAGACGGGGCGGAGTATAACGCAAGCGCAGCCATTGCGGGACCCACTAGATAAAACGAACCAAAAACTAACACCCGATGCCCAGGTTCCGCTAATCGATCAACTAACCCGCAGGCAGCCGCAACATCAGCCAGAGAGCAAACATTGGAGGCTCCTTCTGTTTTCATAAGGTTACCTAGAATTTCCTCATTCACACTCCTTTCTGAGTCCGTGCTCGTTACAACCCATCGATCCACAACGTCTATAAAAGGTGCTACCACACCTGATAGATCCTTATCTCTCATAATGGCAAGAATCGCCCATGTATGCCTTGGGAGGGGAAGCTGGGCTATCTCATCCGCGAAAACGCGAGTAGCCGCAGGATTGTGGGCTACATCAAAAATCCATTCCACCCCGCCCTGAACATGGCGATCCGTACGACCCGCAAGCTGGGCTGCTGATAAACCACGTGAAATTAAGGGCAATCTTATTGGTAGGAACTCATCCATCGATTCAACGATAGCTAAGCAACCAGCCATGTTATCCAACTGCTCTTGACCCCCAAATGAAGGGATTGGTAAATTCTCTCCGCTGAGCTCCCAACCTTTGTAGTTCCAGGTGCCCCGAGTACCAGAACTATCAAAATCCCTCCCAATCAATCGCAAAGAACTACCTAATTTTTGCGCATGAATCAGAAGACTTTCAGGGGGATTACGATCCGCTACGACTGCTGGTCTGCCAGGCCGGAAAATCCCTGCCTTCTCGCGACCAATAGATTCTCGATCCTTGCCGAGCCAATCTTGGTGGTCAAGCTCAACACTAACTACCAAGCTAGCATCCGCATCAATAGTATTTACTGCATCTAACCTACCCCCCAAGCCTACCTCTAAAAGTGCTAGCTCAGCTTTATTTTTAACAAAGTACAAAAGCGCTGCAACCACCGAATATTCAAAATATGACAAAGTAGTCAAACCGCGGGCATCCTCTATACAGCGAAAGAGCTCTATCAGAGGCTCATCGCAAATCTCCTGTCCATCAAAACGGATTCGTTCATTAAACCGCCAAAGATGAGGAGAAGTGAAAGTACCAACTCGATAGCCTGCACAACGATAGATGCTATCCAGAATTGCCACACAGGATCCCTTCCCATTGGTACCACCTACGATAATCGTGCGGAAAGGTAGCTCAACTAGAGAAAGCTTACCTAACACGTACCGGATACGATCTAAGCCGAGTTCAATTTCTTTTGGGTGCAGAGTTTCAAGCCAGTTAAGCCAATCCTCCAGGGTATCGAGGTTCTTGCTGTTAGAGTGGAGCTTAGTTTTCAAGACACGCTAGGGCGATCTAGTAACTTAGCTAAGACCTGAGCTATTTCATCACGAACATGGCGACGATCGATAATCATATCCAACGCGCCCTTTTCCAGCAAAAACTCCGCCGTTTGGAACCCCTCAGGCAAGGTTTCGCGGACAGTTTGTTCTATTACACGCGGTCCAGCGAATCCAATTAAGGCCTTTGGTTCGGCAGCATTGATGTCTCCCAGTAATGCCAGGCTCGCCGAGACACCACCAGTTGTAGGGTCAGTCATGATCGATATATAGGGCAGCCCAGCTTCAGCAAGCAACGATAAGGCGGCGCTGGTTTTGGCCATCTGCAGAAGGGAAAACAACGCTTCCTGCATGCGAGCACCCCCACTGGCAGAAAAGCAAATAAAAGGACGATGCTGGTCCACGCAATAAGAAACACCCCTACTAAAACGCTCTCCCACTACCGAGCCCATAGATCCACCCATAAATCTAAACTCAAATGCCGCCGCTACCACAGGGATCGTCTTTAGGTTACCAGCCATAACCACCAATGCATCACGCTCACCAGTAGTTTTTTGAGCTTGACTTAAGCGTTCTCGGTAGCGCTTGCTATCGCGAAAGCGCAACGGATCACGCGGCTCCAACTTAGCGGCGATCTCATGACTTCCTCCAGGATCAAGAAACATTTCAAGGCGCTCACGAGCCCCTATTCTCATGTGGAATGTGCACTTCGGGCACACAAAGAGATTGCGCTGAAGTTCCGCGCGATAAAGCTGTGCATCACATGAGCTACATTTGACCCATAAACCTTCAGGCACCGAACGTTTTGGTCGCTCAGTTTTGATCCGAGAAGGCATCAATTTATCAAACCAACTCATAAGATCATCCGAAAATACATACCAGAAATGATAATAAAGAAACAATTAAACATAGTGACAACATCCTAACAAACCCAGCCATGGTGCACAGATGAAGCCGGAATTTGATATTTCCTTGGATAGGTAACATCCATTAGGGTGAGGCCATGCGCCGGAGCCGTAGCCCCACCTTTAGTACGATCAAGACTAGCCAAGACTTCCTTTGCCCAAGAGGGCTTGGCTCCTCCGCATCCGATCTTTACTAATACGCCAACAAGATTCCTCACCATATGCTGCAAAAAAGCATTTGCCTTAAATTCCAGCGCAACTTGGGAATTACAGCGATAAATACCAAAGGACTGAAGATATCTCATAGGTGTGCTGGACTGGCAGCCTGATGCCCTAAACGCACTAAAGTCATTCTCACCAAGCCACATAGTTGCAGCCATCATCATGGCTGAGCAGTCGAGCAATTCACGTGACCACCAGCATCGCTGCCGTAGAATAGCCGGTCGAGTTGAGCGCTGCGATACCACATAACGATAGTGCCTAGAAACTGCACTCCGACGCGCATCAAAACTTGCTGGCACCCCCTTAGCCCAAAGCACTGTAATATCTGGGGGAAGATTTGAATTAATTCCTAAAACCCACTGATGACACTCCCGATTTGCTGTGGTATCAAAATGGGCAACTTGATGAACTGCATGCACACCGGCATCGGTTCGACCCGAACCGTTAATTGTGATTGGCTCATTTGCAACCGCAGACGCTCCAGCCGCAAGAGTATCCTGCACACTACGACCCGTAGACTGACTCTGCCAACCCACGAAATCGGTGCCATCGTATTCTATCCCTAGCGCTATCCTCGCCATTGGTAGGTTCGACACATGGCCACTCTTTACGCACTAAGCGTACTCAAAAGGCCCTGAGCCTCCTCCTTTTGTTGCTGATCACCGGCGTCTAGAATCTCTCCCAGAATATTACGCGCACCGTCAACATCGCCCATGTCAATATAGGCTCTCGCAAGATCAAGCTTACTGCCAACTTCATCTAAAGTCGGCATACCCTCAGAATCTTCTATGTCTGAGCTTGCATCAGCCGCAACTTCCAATCCATCCAAGCGGCCCGCAAGACTAGAGGAATCCTCGTTCCCGTAACGCAAATACCACACGGCGGTACCCACAAGAGCTGCGATACCCAGCGCTATCCAAGCTAATGGATTCTTGACCCAACCTAAAATTTGAGAAAAGAATGAAAAATCTTCAGACTCCCTAATAACTATTTGTGTATCTGGAACTCTCGGAGAAGTCACCTCAGATTCTAGCGATGTCTCCGGGTCAAAGCCTGCCAAAATCTGAGTATTATTTGGCTGAGCCAATAACTCCTCAATCTGAACATCTTTGCGAGCCACCAGAAGTCTCATCTGTTCCAGTGCGGCTATCGTCTCGTCAAGCTGTTCTCTAAGCGCCTCAACTTCACCTCGCAGCTGACCTAGCTGCCCGGTAGTAGCTGCATCAATTGGAATACCAGCTGCTTCCTGCACATTGTTACCCTCAGGAATTAGCAGCCTTAAATGTGCCTGTTGCTCACCTCCGCTCCATTCTCCTCTCTGACGTAGAACCTCCGTTGTCGCAGCAATAGGGGATAGAGCGTTGATTTCAGTCGATTCTGCAATTCTCAACAAAGCACCCTGCAGGAGAACATTCATGTTACCGTCGAAAGCCTCAATGTTAGCTTCGTATGTTGCAACCATCACTTGGTGCATGGTTGCGCCAGCAGGCAGATAACGCTCCGATATAGCCCAAAGTGTTTCTCCGGGTCCAACCGGACCATAAAAGCCAGCTGAGGAAACGGAATTTTGTGAGTCAAGAAAAACCGTATAAGGACGGATTGAGCGTCCCCCAGTCCACACCGCCTCTACCAACAAGAATAATGGGGATTTGCTAATAGATCGATTTGAGCTCACTTGGATTAGGCTACTACCGGAACTGTCTTGAATGACACGAAATTGGATTGGTAGATCTAGAATCGAATCATCAAGCGCATAGCGTAAAAAATCCTCGCGACTAGCCAACGCCACACGCAATTCTGCCACCTCATCAGGTGTCCCAGAAACCAAATGAATATCAGCGTCCAGAGGCTGACCAATAGACGACCAAACTTCTATATCACCCAGTTCCAGTGACCATACTGCATAAGGAATTATCAAAAATAGTGCTGCAGTCAAGCATGACAAACACTTTATCGCTCCAAATCCTAGCGGTTTGGGCCTATCCGCGAACCTAAAAACCGCAATCAAATAACTAACCAATGTTTTTTCCTTACCAAAAATCTAAATAAACCGATCCACTAAAATTTCCGCAATCTGTACACTATTGAGTGCTGCTCCTTTGCGAAGATTGTCTGACACTATCCACAAATCCAAACCGAGGGGATGGGATAGGTCTTCCCGAATCCTCCCAACAAATACCTCATCCCTATGAGCAGCATCCAACCCAGCAGTAGGATATTCGCCTCTCTCCCAATCGTCCATCAAACGAATCCCGGGCGACAAGCCAAGCAATTTCCGAACCCGTGAAACAGTAATTTTTTTTCGGGTTTCAACATGCACCGCTTCTGAGTGGCCATAATAAACTGGGATTCGGACACATGTCGGATTAACCATAATATTTGAATCTTCAAAAATCTTCTGTGTTTCCCAAATCATTTTCATCTCTTCCTGGGTATAACCCGTATCTAAAAATTCCGCAATTTGGGGCACTGCGTTAAAAGCCACTGGTTTTTGTTCTCCACGATTTTCCGGTTGCTTGCTGTTCAGTATCTCCGCACTGTCCTGAGACAAAGCGATCAAAGCACTTCGGCCGGCCCCAGAAACTGCCTGATAGGTAGCCACATTAATGCGCTGAATACCCACTGCATCGTAAATGGGCTTGAGAGCCACAACCATTTGAATCGTCGAACAGTTAGGGTTGGCAATAATACGTCGCTTCTTGTAGTCAGCAATACGTTCAATGTTGACCTCGGGAACAACCAAGGGAATATCATCATCATTACGAAAGTGTGACGTATTATCGATAACTACAGCCCCTGCATCAGCCGCTTTTGGCACAAACTTTGCTGAAACCGAACCGCCCGCAGAAAAAAGAGCCAAATGTACCTGCTCAAAATCAAAATTATCCAGAACTTCGACTTCCTCATCTTTGTGATTAAATGAAATTAAACTACCCGCTGAACGCTCGCTTGCCAGTGGATACAGTCGGCCAACAGGAAATTTCCGCTCCTCTAGGATCTGAATAATCTGCCGACCCACTAAACCAGTGGCACCCACCACCGCAATATCATAAGTGTTAGACATATTTTCTTTCGTAAATAAAGAATTAAGAAGCTTATTTTAGGCTTTCTGTTTTTCCCCAATTACCGGAGTAACAGACTCAACATCCGCATTTTGACCGCGATGCCGCAAATAATGATCCATGAGCGTCAAAGCTACCATAGCCTCAGCAATAGGCGTCGCTCTTAGTCCAACGCAAGGATCGTGACGCCCAGTCGTCACGATTTTTTGTGCACTTCCTTTTTTGTCAACAGTGGAACCAGGTACCTGAATGCTGGAGGTGGGCTTCAATGCGATGCTAGCCAAAATGTCCTGTCCAGAGGAAATACCGCCAAGCGTGCCGCCTGCGGAATTACTCGCGAACCCCTCAGGTTTTAGCTCATCACGATGCTCGCTTCCATGTTGTTCGACACACCTAAACCCGTCACCAAATTCAACTCCCTTGACCGCATTGATGCTCATCAATCCATGAGCAAGGTCCGCTTCCAGCTTGTCAAATACAGGCTCACCTAATCCGGGTGGCACGCCAGAAGCTACAACGCTGATACGCGCGCCAATTGAATCACCCTTTTCGCGCAATTCATCCATAAAACTTTCCAGTACCGCGATTTGGTCGGGATCCGCACAAAAGAATGGATTCCCGTCCACAATACTGAGGTCTACAGGGTCTAACTTCAATGAACCCAGTTGCGACAGGTAACCGTGAATATTTACTCCCACATTTTCGGATAAGTACTTACGGGCAATGGCACCAGCAGCCACCCGCATAACCGTTTCACGCGCTGATGCGCGACCGCCGCCACGGTAATCGCGAACACCATACTTTTGCTGGTAGGTGTAATCTGCGTGCCCAGGCCGGAACGTATCTTTTATATCACTGTAGTCTCGGGATCGCTGGTCCACGTTCTTTATTAGAAGACCAATTGCAGTGCCAGTAGTTACTCCCTCAAAAACACCTGAGAGAACTTCTACCCTATCAGGCTCTGCTCGTTGAGATACATATCGGGATCTCCCGGGCCGGCGCCTATCTAAATCCTTTTGAATATCAGCCTCAGCAAGCGCAAGCCCTGGTGGGCAACCATCCACAACACAACCCATAGCGGGCCCGTGGCTCTCCCCAAAGGTGGTAACAGTAAACATTTTTCCAAAAGTATCGCCAGCCATCGTATTTACACCTGATTCATCCCCTAAAGTATCCAGTCAATTCTTCGCGCGTCAACATGAAAACGCCTTCGCCCCCCCGCTCAAGCTCAAGCCAAGTGAAGGGTAACTTAGGATATGTCCTGCTAACTACCTGCGTGATTTCTCCTACTTCCATGAATAGCACGCCGCCTGGACGCAAAAACCCACCAGCCTCCCTTAGGAGGCGGTTGACCACATTAAGGCCACTACTCCCTCCATCCAGTGCGACCGCAGGCTCCTCTATGTATTCGGCTGGAAGGTTCGCTAGTCGGGCACATGGCACGTAGGGTGGATTAGAGATGATAACATCATACTTTTCGCTTACCGCGTCGAAAAGATCTGATTGTATGAGCGAAATACAATCTTCAAATCCGTGCTTCTTAACATTTTCCGCGGCAAGCTCTAAAGCATCGGGAGATATGTCTGTTGCCTCCACTAAAATCCCCGGGCAATGGTGAGCAGCCGATACAGCCAAGCATCCGCTTCCGGTCCCAACATCAAGAACCCGGGTGCCTTTACTCACCGAAATCCATGGCGCAAAACCACACTCAATAATCTCTGCCATAGGAGAGCGCGGAACCAATGCCCGCCTGTCAATATTAAATTCCAGCCCGGCAAACCAAGTTTTTTTTAGTAAATATGCAAGTGGCTTGCGCTTCGTGACCCGTAAATGAACTATTTCAAGAATTTCGTCAATGTGATCATGTGTTGGAGGAGACACCCAATCATCCATATTCCAGCGCTGTAAGTGGCGAACCAACCAGTAAGCCTCTCCACCTGCACTATCAGTACCATGACCAAAGACGAGATTATGGGATCCGAAAAATTGCGCTATCTCTTCTACGCGTTGCTCATGACTGTGTGCGTTTTCGAGTCTGGGCTTGAGTTCCTTAAGATCCATGGACTACGCATCATATATGAGATAATGGGGTCAATGCTCAAGTTAATGCTCAGAGTTCTTGTGTTTTCGGTAGTGATCTTTTTAAGCGCTATCGTTCTGCTACGGGGGACGGGAAAAGCGTCTCTTGATCCGGAAATTGCCACAATTTATGAGGAATCTCTACTTTTACCAGAATTCACCTTAATGGACCAAAAAGGGCTCAGCTTTCATTCCAATGAAAGACTTTTGGGGCACTTCAGCCTCATGTTTTTCGGTTTTACCCACTGCCCAGACATCTGTCCTTTTACATTGCAAAAATTAGTAACGGTCACATCAAATCTGCAAAGTCAGGGGGCTGATCTACCAGAGATACTGTTTATTAGTGTAGATTCAAACCGTGATACACCGGAGCGCATAGATTCTTACCTAGATAGTTTTAGTCCAAGATTTGTGGGATTAACTGGCAATTCGGATGCGTTGCAAGTGCTATTAAGTAAACTCGGACTAACTACGCAGATCCACCGGCACCCGGGACAACAAGACTACACGGTCATTCACAACTCTACCGTTTTTGTTATTGCCCCCAAGGGGGACTTAATAGCTACATTTAGCGGACTAGATAACGCTGCCATAAACGCAGATACAATTGCAGAAGACTTTCTCAGGATTCGCAAGCGATATCTCGCACATCCACCGCAACTGGCAAAATGATGAGATGGATTTCCCGGGCCTCATTACAGCGATTACTGCCCCAAAAAATAATTTCAAATTTAATCTACTGCATTGCTCGGTCTTCAAACCCTATTGTCAAGAACACATTAATTGCTTGGTTTATCAAACAATACTCGGTAAATCTCAGCGAGGCGGCCCAATCCGATCCTAAAAAATATAAAACATTCAATAGTTTTTTTACTCGAAAACTCAAACCCCAAGCTAGGACAATAGCTGGAAACAAAGAAACAATTGTCTGCCCGGTAGACGGTCGCTTAACAGAATTCGGTACCATTAAGCATGGCCAGTTAATTCAAGCCAAAGCCATTGAGTATCCGCTCGATGCACTCCTTGGAGAAAAGGCCGCAATGACACAGCCCTTTCTAGGTGGTTATTTTGCTACCTTTTATCTGGCACCTGAAAACTACCATCGCATTCACATACCTATAGCTGGGCTTTTAACGCGAACGCGTTATATCCCGGGCCGACGGCTAACGCTAAACTCATCTTCAGCAAAATCAATAAGAGGTCTTTTCTGTAGAAACGAGCGCGTAGTGTGTTGGTTTGATACGGCCATTGGACCTGTAACGCTAGTGCTGGTAGGGGCATTAAATGTCTCCAGTATCAGTACTGAATTTTTGGGGGAAATTCAAAGTGGTAAACCATTTCTGTGGAAAGATCCTAATTTGCGTAAACACCCTTATGAGCGAGGTGATGAAATAGGCCAATTTAACCTTGGTTCCACCGTGGTGTTTATTTGCACAGCGCACAACATTTTTTGGCACGAAAAACTCGAACGAAATATCAGCGTGCGCATGGGTGACCCTCTCGCTAACATAGTTCATTCCAAGACCAAATGAATTCTAAATCCTGGCAACCAACGGCCACCAAAAAAATACTCGAACTGCGGGCCACCGTTCTATCTGACGTTCGTTCCTTTTTTTCCGAGCGGTCCGTGTTAGAAGTAGAGACTCCCGTACTGTCAGTCGCCGGTACGCCGGAACTTGGACTGGAAAGCCTGGAAACCCAATTAGCCGGACCAAGACAGGAAACCTTATACCTTCATACCTCACCCGAGCATGCCATGAAACGTCTATTAGCAGCCGGATCGGGTGACATCTTTCAACTCTGTAAAGTTTTTCGCGATGCAGAATTAGGGCGCTGGCACCAACCTGAATTCACCATGCTGGAGTGGTACCGAGTAGGTTGGGACGAGAAAAAACTAATGCAGGAGGTAGAGTTGCTTCTAAAAACCTTGCTCAAAAACTATTATTCGCTAGGGCCAAGCAACTTCCTCAGTTACCGAGAAGCCTTTAACGCACACTTGGCTATAAATCCGCTCAAGGAAACTACTAAGTTAGCCAAAAAATTGGCCACTCAGGGTATAGACATACCAACTGAAATAGATTGGAACGGACTATTAGATCTTTCTCTCTCTAGCGTAGTTCTACCTGCGCTAGATCCCAACGTTATCACTTTTATCTTTGATTTTCCGGCTGATCAAGCACAATTAGCGCACATTAAATACGATTCTGGAGAACAAATTGCAGCACGCTTTGAGGTTTTCTTCCAAGGCCTCGAAATTGGGAACGGCTTTGGTGAACTCACTGATCCAACGGAGCAAAGAAAAAGATTTGAAACGGCCCTTATGCAAAGAAAACACCAAAGGCGCCCAGTACCCCCCATAGATGACAAATTACTGGCTGCTCTGGAAAATGGTTTACCTGCTTGTGCGGGGGTGGCCATGGGGATCGATCGAATCATCGCACTAGTAGGGAAATTACCGAATGTAGCAAAAACAATTAGCTTCGCGCACCCTTTATAGTGGCTATAAGCTCGACTAATTCTGAGCCCAACGCATTGAGACGACTTTACCTTAGATTTGACCTACAGTTGCAGCAATCGAGGGCGGGCTAGGTGCCTTCCGGTTGTTCATATTCGGGTACATGCTCGCCACCAAACATATAGTGCAGGCCCCGAGCTTCGCGAATAACAACATGAATCTTGTGAATGGCTACGTTCCCCGTTTTAGCTACCACCTCGGTAATGCCCTCTGCGAGCGCGCTCTTCTGTTCATCGCTCCAGCCTTCTCGAATGTCACATTGAATCACTGGCATTTAGGGCTCCTTCGTTGGTCGCTAGCAAAGCGGAAGATTTTGTCACGCAAGAATTAGGGGGGTCAAACTTTCGCCGTTCCAGGCTGCAGAAATAGTACTTAGCTCAATTCCCTAAATGGAGATATTCCGAGAAATGCATGTGAAAGAAGCACCATTTATCCAAGGCTTCCTCTCTCTACTTTCCTTAGTCATTATTCCTTGGCGCGAGATACGTACTCACCCGTGCGGGTATCCACTTTAACAACTTCACCTTGTTCAACAAATAGTGGCACCCGGATTACCGCGCCAGTCTCTAGATTAGCTGGCTTAACACCACCCTGGGCAGTATCGCCCCGAACGCCAGGATCAGTTTCAACAATAGTTAGTTCAACAAAATTAGGCGGGGACACAAGTAAGGGAACCCCGTTCCAAAGAGTAACAAGGCACGTGTCTTCTTCCTTTAGCCACTGCTTGGCCTCACCAACGGCTACTTGGTCTGCGGGAAACTGCTCGTAAGTCTCCGACATAAAATACCAAAAATCCCCAGCCGTATAGAGATATTGCATTTCTTGCTCAACTACATCGGCTGCCTCTACCGATTCTCCCGACTTGAACGTCTTGTCAACCACACGCCCAGTTTTCAAATTTCGAATCTTCACCCGGTTGAACGCTTGGCCTTTCCCGGGCTTAACAAACTCATTTTCCACAATCACACAGGGATCACCATCGATAAGAATCTTCAGTCCACCACGAAATTCATTAGTGCTGTAACTAGCCATTTGATTCTCCGGCCTTAACAATAAACTTTCGAAATATGGCAAAACTGCCAAGATTCTTCTGGCTGACAGGTGCTAACAGTGGATAATAGTGCCTGATACCAAGAAATTGAATATTGTGCAATACACCCACCATACTAAAGCCACCATCGCCAAAACTCCACCTTGGAAAATCGCACTAGGCGATGCAATTCGAAGTGCCTCGGAACTACTAGAATTCCTG
Source organism: uncultured Gammaproteobacteria bacterium (assembly GCA_964465375.1). Taxonomy (GTDB): domain Bacteria; phylum Pseudomonadota; class Gammaproteobacteria; order Steroidobacterales; family Rariloculaceae; genus CAJWKT01. Next base: position 17,077 of record CAYXIJ010000019.1, read on the forward strand.
GATCTTGATCCAAAAAAAATAAAATACTTCGAGCCAAAGAATAAACAATTTCCAATGCTTGTACCGAGAAATTTCGCGGCTCGAATGAATAAAAATGATCCCCATGACCCTCTTCTTAAGCAGGTACTACCAGACACAAAAGAAAAAAATACAACCTCTGGCTTTGTGCCTGACCCGCTCCAAGAATTCACTCTGACCCAGCATGGTTTCTTAAAAAAATATCCAAATCGCGCATTATTAATCACTACCGCAGCATGTCCTGTCCACTGTCGCTACTGTTTTCGGCGCCACTTCCCCTACAAGTCCAATATTGCGTCCCCAGGACAATGGGACAAAACAATACAACACATAAAAAAGAATGAAGACATAAAAGAGATAATCTTATCCGGTGGAGATCCTTTAAGCCTGCCTACCCAACATCTGGAAAAACTTCTTGTTAGTTTGACTCATATCAAATCAGTAGAAATCGTGCGAGTACATACACGCTTTCCAGTCATCCTACCCGAGCGTATTGATCAAGAACTCCTAAATCTAATTGTTAAAATGAATTTGCCAATTGTTATTGTTGTTCATTGCAATCACCCTAATGAGATCAATAACGAAGTAATGGAAGGATTACAAAAACTTCGGTCCACCGGATCTATGTTGCTGAATCAATCCGTTCTGCTAAAAGGAATCAATGATGAAGCCGCTATATTAAAAAAACTAAGCGAACGTTTATTCGAGTGTGGGGTACTACCTTATTATCTGCACTTATTAGATCCAGTAACAGGTACGCAACATTATAAAGTAGATGACAATTTTGCCAGGGAACTCATTGCCACAATACAAAAAGGCCTGCCAGGCTATCTGGTTCCCAAGCTCGTTAGAGAGGTTCCCGGGGAGTTAAGTAAGATAACAATGGCTTAAGTGCTATTTTCAAGTCCCTTTCCTGCACCTCAGCCAGTAGATATTGATGTGAGACGGTCAACCTTGCGCCAGCCACGCGGAAGCGTTGCACCTCTCCTGCCACGGCTTCCCATGTAACGCTCAAGATCCTTCGGCTTTAGTGTCATGTGGCGCTGACCTGATTCAATCATGAGCGCCTGTCCTTGTGATAATGCACAGATGCTCGCCAGATTTACTTCCTGATTACCTTTAGGTAAACCAATAATTTTATTGCCCTTGCCGCGCGCAAGTTCAACTAGGTCCTCAAGAGAAAATACTAGCAACCTTCCATCACTTGATGTCGCGGCCAACATTGAGCTGTCCTCCTCAAGCACGGCGGCGGGAACCACAGATGCTCCCTTGGGCACTGTGACGACTACCTTACCTGCCTTATTTCGAGAATAAAGATCCCCCAATTTAGCTATAAAACCGTATCCGGCAGATGATGCAAGAACCCAAAGTTCATCCGGCGCGCCAATAGCAACCGCACGAAAACTTGAGCCATCTGGCGGATTGAGATGTCCGGAAAGCGGCTCACCTTGGCCTCGCGCAGAGGGAAGCGTGTGCGCCGGAAGACTATAAGCACGGCCCGTGCTATCCAAGAAAACAGCGAGCTGGTTGCTGCGGCCCTCGGCTGCAGCCAGAAATTTATCGCCCGAGCGATAACTAAAGGATTGAGCGTCCACTTCGTAGCCTTTTGCAGCCCTGACCCAACCATGTTCGGAAAGCACCACTGTTACTGACTCGCTAGCTACTAACTGAGATTCAGACATAGCCTGAGCAGCTGCACGCTGCACAACATTTGTACGCCGAGTATCACCGTAGGTCTCCGCAAGTTCCAGTAACTCCTGCTTGATCAAGTCTTTAAGCTTTAATTGTGACCTGAGGGTTCGCTTGAGACTTTCTTTTTCCTCTGTCAGTAATTTCTTTTCTTCACTAATCTTAATTTCCTCAAGCCTGGCTAGATGACGTAACCTTAACTCTAAGATCGCTTCAGCCTGAACGTTACTAAGTGCAAAACGATCCATTAGTACCATCTTTGGTTCATCTTCCTCTCGTACAATTTTGATTATTTTATTGATGTTCAAATAAGCAACTAACAAACCATCCAATATTTCCAATCGCTTAGTAACCCTATCTAGACGATACTTAAGGCGACGCTTCACTGTCGCAAGACGAAATTCAAGCCAGCCCTGGAGTAAGCCCTTAAGCCCTAAAACTGAAGGCCTGCCATCTAACCCAATGACGTTAAAATTTACTCGCACGGTACGCTCTAGATCCGTCGTTGCAAAAAGGTGGCTCATTAATGCCTCCACATCTACCTTGTTAGATTTTGGAGACAAAACTAATCGTGTAGGGTTCTCGTGATCCGACTCGTCTCTCAAGTCTTCCACCATGGGAAGCTTTTTCGCTTGAATTTGGCCAGCAATTTGCTCGAGCACCTTTGCGCCAGATACCTGGTAAGGCAACTCCGAAATTACAATTTCGCCGTTATCGAAAAAATAACGGGCACGCAAACGCAGTGTTCCACCCCCATCTTTGTAGATCGCCATAATTTCGCTGCGACCCGAAATAAGCTCTCCGCCAGTCGGAAAATCAGGCCCCTTGATATGCCTCATAATCTGACTAAGAGTAGTTTTTGGTTGGTCTAGCAGACGAATCAGCGCAGTAGTCACCTCACGCATGTTGTGGGGCGGTACATCTGTGGACATGCCCACTGCAATACCGCTCGCACCATTAAGCAGCAGGTTTGGCAGTTGTGCAGGCAGAAGAAGTGGCTCACTTAGAGTCCCATCAAAATTTGGGGCCCAGTCAACGGTACCCTGATCTAGCTCCGAAAGAAGGACTTTGGCATAACGGGAGAGACGGGCTTCCGTGTAACGCATGGCCGCAAAAGACTTAGGGTCATCTTGCGAACCCCAATTGCCATGACCTTCAATGATGGGGTATCGACAACTAAACGGCTGCGCTAAATGCACCATCGCCTCATAGCAAGCCGAATCGCCGTGAGGGTGAAATTTACCAATTACGTCGCCCACTGCACGAGCAGCCTTCTTGGGTTTAGAAACAGCCGACATCCCGAGATCACTCATCGCATAAATAATGCGTCGCTGCACAGGCTTTAGGCCATCACCTATATGTGGTAACGCACGATCAAGAATGACATACATTGAGTAATCAAGGTAGGCCTTCTCAGTGAAACTGCCTAATGGAACTTGTTCAATCCCCTCAAAATTCAGTTGCTGCTCTCTCATAATCCTATCCTTTAAAAAAAGAATTTTGATCTATACGTCTGCTAGATTACCCTTATCTCGCAACCATTCCTTTCGATCTGCTGCTCGCTTCTTAGCAAGCAGCATATCCATAAGTTGATCTACTTTGTCGTTTGGGCTGACCGTTAGTTGGACAAGTCTACGTGTATCTGCGGCCATCGTTGTCTCTCGCAGTTGAGAGGGATTCATTTCGCCTAGACCCTTAAATCTGGTCACAGAAACCTTGCCTGACTTTTTCTCTGCTTCAATTCGATCCAAGATCATGTCTCGCTCTGCATCATCCAGCGCATATGACACATCTTTGCCGACATCTATTCGATAAAGTGGCGGCATAGCGACAAACACATGCCCACTAACAACTAGCGGCCTAAAATGACGTAAAAAAAGGGCACATAATAAAGTTGCGATATGCAATCCATCTGAATCGGCATCAGCAAGAATACAGACCTTGTGGTAGCGTAAGCTGCCTAAATCATCTGAGCTTGGCTCAACACCCAGAGCAACACTGATGTTGTGCACTTCTTGAGAAGCGAGCAATTCGGAGGGCTGCACCTCCCAGGTATTCAGAATCTTTCCACGCAAGGCCATTACCGCCTGATTCTCCCGATCCCGTGCCTGTTTTGCCGAACCACCAGCCGAATCGCCTTCCACTAAGAATAGCTCTGCTAGCTCAGGTTCCTGAATTGTACAATCCGCTAGTTTGCCAGGCAGTGCAGGCCCGCTTACTACCCGCTTACGAACAACCTTCTTAGCAGCCTTAAGGCGTTTCTGGGCATTACTAATAGCTCGCTGGGAAATTTCGTCACCAGTCTCCGGATGCTGATTTAGCCATAGCGCAAAAGTATCTTTAACAACACTGCTCACAAAACCAGCAATTTCTCTAGAACCAAGGCGTTCCTTCATCTGGCCCGAAAACTGAGGCTCTTCCATCCTCACTGCTAGTATGAAGTTAACGCCCTCCCAAGCATCCTCCGGTGCTAACTTAACCCCCCTAGGCAAAAGGTTACGAAACTCACAAAATTCACGGAGTGCGTCCGTTATACCCAAGCGCAATCCGTTAACATGAGTCCCCCCCTGAGGGGTTGGAATTAGGTTTACATAACTTTCGTTGACCTGAGTAGCTTCCGCATCAAGACCCCACGCGAGCGCCCAGTCCACTGTCTCTCGTTTGCCTTCCAGGGTCCCTGTAAAGGGCTCACTGGGCACCCAGCGCCCCTCCCCAAGCCTTTCTTTAAGATGCTCCTCAAGACCGCCCGTATAGCACCATTGCTCCTTAAATTTTGGCTTTTCAACCTCTAGCCGAACATCTAGCCCAGAACAGAGCACTGCCTTTGCCCGTAATAAATCCTTCAGGCGGGACAGAGAAAAAGTAGTGCGATCAAAATATTTCCCATCCGGCCAGAATCGTATTGTTGTTCCAGTATTGGTCTTGCCTACTTTACCTACAACACTAAGCTTGCTAGCACGCTTACCACTGGCAAACGCCATCTTGTATTCTTTTCCATCACGCCGAATGAAAACCTCCAGTTTCTTAGATAACGCATTTACTACGGAAACACCCACGCCATGGAGTCCACCGGAAAAACGGTAATTTTTGTTGGAAAATTTACTCCCAGCGTGAAGTCTAGTCAGGATCAATTCCACGCCCGGAATTTTCTCTTTTGGGTGGACATCCACTGGCATACCCCTGCCATCATCTGAAACTTGCAGCGATCCATCATGGAAAAGCTTAACGTTGATTCGTTTGGCGTAGCCTTCGATAGCCTCATCTACACTGTTATCAATGACCTCATGGGCAAGATAATTAGGTCTTGACGTATCGGTATACATCCCCGGACGTCGACGCACAGGGTCCAAACCGCTGAGCACTTCAATGTCGATAGCTCGATAGTTCTTGCTCATTAATCTCTCTTCCCCTCTATGCTAATAGCCGCAGCCGGGCGAGGATGGAGTTGACTGTAACCAAGATAATTAAATTGCCCCGCTTCTGTACTGAGAAAATTTGATCTGAAAATATAAATTAGTCCAAATCAGCTACCAGAGATGTACGTGTAGCTAGCTCAAAAACTTCAGTCTCGTGTGTATAGTGTGTATGGCCGATACCCAAATGAAAAATCTCCCCATTCTTAAGTGCGGTACATATCTCTTTACTCAGCTCAAAACGCATAAAATGGACAGCGGATGTTTTACCCATATCCGCTCTCCCTAGATCTTCGTCTGCAATAGCAGTTACGGTGTCAAGATCAGGTACTCGTAGATAAACCACGTCCTCAATGCCCAGAAGTTGCTCCAGCTGCTGGCGCCGCACACCCGATTCCGGATATTCCAACATTAAAGTAGCTTTGAGATTCGAGCCATCTGGAATCAGGGGATTATAGGCCATCAATTCCTCTGCAATAGCTTCAGTTTCAAAAATACGCTCTATTCTCAGCATCTCCTGAACCTGATAGTGCATGGTGAGCCGATCCTCAAAGTAAAGTGTCGCATTGGGTCCTACCGCGACCTGACGATTTCTTTTGTGAGCAAGCACCATGGTACGAAACTCAGCACGCTTTTCATGGTATTCCTCAAGACTAAAAAGATCTGATAACTTAAGTTTTTTCATAACTCTTTCTGCAGTTAGATCCCATATGCATAACGAAGCAACTGGATAGGGTGCGTTTCTTTTGCTGAGGCCGCTAGACTTGCAACCATTTTCGCAGCCATTGGGCAATCGCTACTAAAGTGTTCAGCATCACTACCATCTACTTTACGTACAACCGGACCAGCAATCTTTCTTGCAATCTCGTAGTACTCATCCTTGACAGCATAGGTACCATCATGTCCAGAGCAACGCTCGATAGCCTCAACAGTAGTATCCGGCACCAACTCTAAGATTTCCTTGGTTTTAAGACCAAGATTTTGGACGCGCAAATGGCAGGGTACTTGATAACTTATTTTGCCGAGACTTTTCTCAAAATTTACATTGAGCTTACCCTCCTGGTGTCGATACATTAGGTACTCAAAGGGATCAAAAAAGGCTTCTGCCACAGCCTTGACGCGTTCATCTTTTGAGAAAAGCAATGGTAATTCCCGCTTGAACATGAGCACACAAGATGGGATCGGTGCTACAAGATCCCAGCCATCGCTAACCCAGCCATAAAGTTCCTCAATATTCGAGTTCTTGAAGTGCTCAACGGTATCAAGATCACCAAGCTCCAATTTGGGCATGCCACAACAGGCCTCTTGGCTTGCAATCGCAACAGGGATTGAATTGTGCCTAAGTATTGCCACCAAATCTTTTAACAACTCTGGCTGGTTGTGCTTCCCGTAGCATGTAAGAAATACCAGCAGCCTGCCTTTGGTTTTATCAGTAGGCTCTGCTTTAGGTCCCCCACCCGACTCAATACTCTTTTTTAGCTTCGCTTGGGAAGTACTTGGATGGTACTTGGGCAGAGGTGCCTCTGGATGTACACCTAGGGCCCCCTTTAGAAATCGCCGGCCTGCTGTGGATGTATTAATCGTATTTGTGATCTGCCTGACCACGGGTATACCAGCAAGTTTCCCGATTGTTTCTGTGGCGCTAAGCAACTTATTGCGAAAACGTGTTTTGCTCGATTTGAATTGTTTTGCCTTTGCTCGCAGCATCAAATGAGGAAAGTCTACGCTCCACTCGTGGGGTGGCACGTAGGGACATTTGGTCATAAAACACATATCACATAAATAACAATGGTCAACGATGTCCCAGTAGGCCTTTTGGGGCACAGAGTCAATCTCACCTGTCTCTGACTCATCGATAGCATCAAATAAGGTTGGAAATGTATGACACAAGTTGAAACAGCGGCGACAGCCGTGACAAATATCAAAAACCCGCTCTAACTCAGTGTTTAGGGAATTTTCGTCACTGAAATCGGGGGCCTGCCACTCGACAGGATGTCGCGTAGGCAACTCTAGCCCCCCTTCACGCTGTGACACCTCAGGCTCACTCATAGCGGCTACCTATCCAGCCCGGGAGCGGTTCATGCCGGGGTGGGGATGAAAAAAATCTCAGCCGTCCAGATTGTCTAGTGCTTTCTGAAAGCGATTCGCGTGTGATCGCTCTGCTTTAGCCAAGGTCTCAAACCAATCCGCGATCTCCTCAAAACCCTCACCCCGAGCGGCCTTTGCCATCCCAGGATACATATCAGTGTACTCATGGGTCTCACCAGCAATAGCCGCCTTAAGATTCTCGTTAGTGGAGCCAATTGGAAGACCCGTAGCAGGATCTCCTACGTCCTCTAGATACTCTAGATGCCCATGTGCATGACCTGTTTCGCCTTCAGCCGTCGACCGAAATACGGTCGAAACATCATTATAGCCCTCGACGTCTGCCTTGGCCGCAAAATACAAGTACCGACGATTGGCCTGAGATTCACCTGCGAAAGCATCTTTAAGATTTTGCTCTGTCTGACTGCCCTTTAAGTCCACACCGCTCTCCTTTTATTAAGGTAAAACAAAGTTTTCAATAACCGATTTAGACTAAGTCTAAACGAGTATTGAAAAGTCTGTCAACCGTTACTGGTACTCCTGTTTGACCAACCCCAAAACGCTGTGTAATTTGGTAAAAATAATAAGCCAAGATTTGGGAACATGCCTAAAAAAGAAAGTAAAACGATTGATTTAGAGAAGAACCTAGTAGAACTTGAAACTGTGGTCGAACATCTAGAAGGAGGAGAACTTAGCCTGGAGCAGGCTCTCAAAGAATTTGAGCGTGGCGTCAAGCTAACCCGAGAATGCCAGGCAGCCCTAAAGAAAGCGGAACAAAAGGTGGAAGTATTGCTTAGAAAAACAGAGGACGCCGCACCAGAACCTTTTGATTCAGTAGAATCAGAATAGAAAGATAAATTCCTCCATTCATATATTCACCCGGTACTAAACCGAATGACCAACAGGGTCCTGATGGCAGGATTACATCTACCAAGAAAATCTAAAAGGTAATTTGAACAATAAAAATGCAAATAATTGTGTACAACGCTGCTACAAGATCGTCCAGCATGATGCCGAAACCACCTTGGACCTTCTGATCCAGATATCGAACCGGCCAAGGCTTAACAATGTCAAAAAAACGGAAGAGAATAAAAGAGAAAATCAACCAACCGGCACTAGCAGGAAGTATTAAACAACTCGCCAAATAGCCCACTACTTCGTCAAACACAATGGCCGGATGATCGTGGCGATCAAGCTGGAGAGCGGTTTTTCCGCAAATCCAGATACCAAAAACAAAAAGGATAATCACTAGAGTCAAGCGAATCGGCATAGAGTAGCCCAGTAACCACCACGCTGGCAGTAATGCAATTACTGTACCCGCTGTACCAGGTGCGCGAGGCGATAACCCAGCACCAAACCCCAGAGCAAGGCAGTAAATTGGGTTCTTAAGTAATGAGACAGGGATGGGAGTAGTAGTCACGATGAAAAATGTACATAGCCACGACTGGACGGTGAAAACGTTTTCCCGTCGTGCTGGCAAATCACTCCTTCTCCCGCAACCAATCGCCCAATACTTTGCGCCGCTGTCCCCACTTTATTCATCGCACGCTCTACAGCTTCGGCTTGAGCGGGCGCGGCAGTGAAGCACAGCTCATAGTCATCCCCGCCACTCAAAGCATAGGCTAGGGCGGCTTCTTTTGGAAAAAGAGTGGCAAGATCAGACGAAAGGGGAATACGTCCTACATCAACCACTGCACCGCAATCACTTGCCTCGCAGATATGTCCTAAATCGGCCAAAAGTCCATCGGAAATATCAATAGCAGCACTAGCTAAAGAGCTGAGCACGTGCCCTTCTTTGACCCGGGGCGTGGGCTTCAAGAAACGTGCAGTTAATGCTGCATGATGTGGTCCAATTTCATGGGTACCTTTTGAAAAAAGTTCCAGACCAGCTGCGCTATCACCCAAAGATCCTGTTACATACACATCATCTCCAACTTTGCTACCGCTTCGCGTCAGCATGCGATCGGGGCTAATTGGCCCTAGTAAGTGTACTGTAACAGTTAGGGGTCCGCGGGTGAGATCACCACCTACGAGACTTACCCCATGCAATTTTGCGAGTCCAAGTAACCCGGCTGCAAAGGCTTCTAACCATGGTTCCTGAGGGTCTGGAATAGCAAGGGCCAACGTACACCAGCGGGGTTCTGCACCCATTGCACCGAGATCGCTTAGATTGACAGCTAAGCTTCGGTATCCGATTGCGTCGGGAGGCATATGAACAGGAAAATGGATCCCAGAGACTAGGGTATCTGTGGCAACTGCCAACGGCCCGCAGGAATTTACAACCGCCGCATCATCACCAATACCTAATAATACATCGCTACTTACCGTATCAGATACGAAATACCGCTTGATAAGCTGAAATTCCTCTTGGCTCATGCTTGACCCAACTCAGATCCTCGTCCCACCTGCTTAACCGCATTATCTAGCACAGCGTTTATGAATCGGAAACTGTCTGTCGGGCCAAAACGCTTGGCAAGCTCAACTGCTTCATTAATAACTACCTTCGCAGGAATTTCAAAACGGTTTTTAAGCTCTGAAAGAGAAAGTAGTAGTACAGCACGGCTAACTGCATCTAGCTGATCATGGTCCCAATCAGCGTGCTCTGAAATCAATGCATCCAGATTCTTAAAATCACACAAAACCATACCAAACAATTCACGGAAATATGTCTGGTCAATGCACGAGAACTCTGCTCTCGCACTGAACTGCTCCAGCAACTCATCGGATTGTTGGCCAGTTAACTGCCATTGATAGAGGGCCTGAACAAGCAGCTCACGCGCACGTTGACGGCCACGCACCGAGCGTTCAGCCTGCACCTTAATCTCCTATCTATAACCTTCAAAAACTGCTCATTAACTACAAAGTAAAGAGACTAAAGCTCACTTACTCCTAAGCACCATGGTGTTCTCACCGATTCATCAGCCTTACGATTCTAGTCGACGCAACAGTGTGGCCATTTCTAAGGCTGAAAGCGCAGCATCGATACCCTTGTTCCCTTTGTTTCTGGTTTTCGTTTCAGGCTGAGCGCGCTCCAAGGCCTGCTCTGCGGTATCCACAGTGAGCACCCCAAACCCAACTGGAATCTCATAGTCCAAACTAACCTGAGCAATCCCTTTACTACACTCACCAGCCACGAAATCAAAGTGGGTGGTTTCACCCCGAATTACACAACCGAGCGCAACAATAGCATCGTAGTGATTACTAGCTGCTAACTTTTTCGCCGCTATAGGTATTTCAAATGCGCCGGGAACCTTTATGACCTCGATGTCACTAGCATCAGCGCCATGCCTAATAAGTGTATCTGTGGCAGCATCCAGTAGTTGATCCACGATAAAAGGGTAAAAATAAGAAGCAATAATGGCAAAACGAAGTCCGCGGGCATTCAGCTCGCCTTCCCTGATTTTGATCTGCTTATCCACGTCAACTACCCGTTAAAGGTCTCCTCAGAAGACACATACTCCACTACTTCCAGTCCAAAACCTGAAATAGCGTGCATCTGCTTAGGAGCACTTAGTACCCGCATCCGCTTGACGCCGAGCTGCCTAAGAATTTGGGCTCCAGTTCCATAGGTCCGCAACTCCGTAGCATGATCTCGGCGAGATGCCAGTGCATCTTCTGGTTTCTCTAAGCCCCGAATTGCGCTCATAAGCTCCCTGCCCGGCTCCTCCTGACGGAGAATAATGACCACACCGTGGTCTTTTTTTGCAATTAACTGCATCGCGCTCTTCAATGGCCATCCCAGGCGGGGGTCCTGAATACCAACTACATCGCTCAACGTTCCCTGCACATGAACACGCACTAGAGTTGGTGTCTGTTCGTTCAATGCCCCCCGCACTAACGCTAAGTGCACATTACGATTAACGTGATCCTCGAAACAAACCATACGAAAAGGGCCTAAGTCAGTTTCAATTTGCAAATCTGCGATTTGCTCAACTGATTCTTCCTTTGCCAAACGGTAACTAATAAGATCAGCGATGGTGCCGATCTTTATCCCATGCTCCCGGGCAAACTTAACAAGGTCATCACGACGAGCCATGGTGCCGTCCTGATTCAATATTTCAACAATAACCGACGCGGGTTCCAGTCCGGCTAATCTGGCCAAATCGCAGCCGGCTTCCGTGTGTCCTGCTCGGGTCAATACACCACCAGGCTGAGCCATGAGGGGGAAAGTATGGCCCGGTTGCCGTAAATCCTCCGGACGGGCATCCGGTGCAACCGCAGCACGCACCGTGCGAGCTCGATCGTGAGCTGAAATTCCAGTGGTAATCCCTTCAGCGCACTCGATAGAAACGGTGAAATTAGTTGCGCCGCGGCGGTTGGTATCGCTGACCATCAAAGGCAGGCGCAGCTGCTCACACCGGCCCCGCGTAAGTGTTAAGCATATGAGTCCACGCCCATACTGAGCCATGAAGTTGACATCTTCAGCACGAACCTTTGAAGCGGCCATGATAATGTCACCCTCATTCTCCCGATCTTCGTCGTCAAGAATAACCACCATTTTCCCTTCACGAAGATCAGCAATAATATCTTCAACGCTATTCATATCCGACCCACTCGCTTTGGTTTTTGGTTTTATCGTCATAGCTTTTAGGTAACTCCAGAGCGGTAGTTCTCGGCACAACACAAAAACATGTAGGCCCTCTAGCTTAAATATAGACTCATCTGATTAACGTGTATGGCAATTATACCGGGGCTCACAATGCAGGGACTGTGTAGCCTTCAAAATTCTTAACTGACCAAGGAGTAAGTTGCTTTCTAATCATAACGCTCTTCTTCCGGCTCGTCTGCCGACTCACCACCAGCAGGTGCAACAAGACTGCCGTGGAACTCGGTGATCGGACCCTTTGGGGACAGATCCTTACCGGCGAGACCCGGGTAATCAGGCGCCCAGCGCAACGGCGACCAGCCATTGTAGGTATTTTGGTGGTCCGGATTTGAGGTGATCAAGGTCTTCACGATCTGACCACTCCAAGTTACCGGGTTGACGTATTCCCACACGATATCACCCGACGGAGTGACCTCCACCATACGGCCCACCCTGGCTAACTGAACCAACGTATTACCGTTTGGCAATCTCTGTACCGCTGAGCCATGATGGCTATTGAAGCCGTCAGTCGTGTGGTACATGGAAAGGATCTGCCTGGAAAACAACCGAGTTGCATGTGGCCCCGGCCCCTGCGAGGTTTTAGTTCCCGGCATGACATCTGTGTAGCCAGCATCCGGGGGATTGATGTAGTGTCCTGTGTCTACACCATTGGCATCCAGATAAGGGTTGATCTCCAGGAATTCCGACTGTGGATCCGAGTCTCCCTGGCCACGGGGAACCGCTAGACCATTGTTGAACAGAAAAAGATTGCCGGCACCGGGCAGTCCATCCTCAATCCACTGAATATCGTGAGTACCACCGATCTGCTTGTGTCCTGAGAACTCCTGCAGTAGCCAGTTCTTTTTCGCGTAGTACGGGTACTCACCCTGACCGTAATTTGCAGGATTCCCGAATCGGTAGAGGAAATCACCTGTCTCGCTGGCTGCAAGCCGGTGGCTCTCCTCCGGATCACCAGCCACAAATGTTCCGTCATGGTCGATGATGTAAATTTCATGGGTCCGGTTTGCGCTTATGGCGAGATGACCAGTTTTTGGGTTGTAGTTGATCGCATTGCTATGCTGATAATCTGCTGTCACCGCACCATAATTGATATCGAGCCGGTGCGGATAATCCTGAATGGCTTTTCCTTCACCTACGTAGTTTACCTTTGAGCTGTCAACGTCCTGGACAAGATGGTCACGGAACCTCCACTCCCAAACTATCGTACCATTGCTATCCACCTCCACAACGGTATCCATCTCGGCACCATCATAGCTGTCTGCAAAACCAGGGTTGGCACCAAGTGCGATCGCCTCATCGTGACTAAGGGATGCGTTGGCAATATAGAGGACCGTGTAGTCGTCCAGTTCGGCGTTATAAATCCTTTGAAAATCATGGTGCGGCTGATAATCCTCGCGCTGCTCGGTGTACTCCCAGAGCGTCTTACCTTCCCAATCCCGAATGACGAACGTGCGATCCCCGATTATGCCGAATACCGTCCCGTCCTCCTGTAGATAAGCGTCATTCAATTCTGGGAAATACTGAACAACCTGACCCGCCATATCGATGAGATAAACCCCACTGACCCGTTGCGGCTTAACAAAGGTATACCCTGAAAATGCTCTATGCGGATCCCAGTAGACGAGCTCACTGGACCCTCGGGAGGCCTCGTAGGTAAGCCCATAGCCCGCAAAAAAAATTGCGGCTCCAGCAATTACTCTACTGCACATGATTCTTCTTTTGCGCATTCTCTCGCTCTCCCTTAACCTCTAAATCCCTACAATGTGTTTTCAGTCGAAGCCCACTCCTCGAGAGTGCACTCGTAGCGACCAACTTCTTCTCCGGGCTTCCAAATAAAATAAGCATCCCAGACGAATGGTTCAGCGAGGGCTGCCGGCTCATCCACGGTTAAAACATAACCAAGCCGATTACCGTTGTCTTCCGCGGTAAAACGCTCGTTAATCATGACGTTCTCGGTCTGCAACACACCGACACGATCAAAGTACGGCCAACTGACTCGGAAAGTGTCTACGACAAGCGTCTCGCCCTCCCAATGCCCAACGGAATAGCCATGATGAGAAGGCTCCACGTTCGCTAGATCTGGAAATTCACCGCCCACATGAATTGTTCGTACCACATCGAACTCCTCAAATCGTAATTCGATATCTTCACCAACCTGAACAAACTCCATTGGGTAAGGATTGCCCATGAGGGCTGGCATGCCAGGGGCAACACATTCGATTAGCGGGTTATCCGCAATGTCATCCCACTTAGCCGCCATTGCTGCCGCAGACTCATTTACCTTGTAATTTGGAGGACCAAGAAGGTCCGCAAAATACCAAGCCCTGGTACCTTGGCTCCAGACACGAAAGATCCCGTTTCCTCGCGCTGCAGCAATTTTTGCAGCATCGGCAACCCAGCTTTCAGCACCGATCACGGTATTCGACCATCGAGGCTCTCTTATGCGCCCGACTAATAGTTCCGTGCCATTGGCCAGCAATACATGGTGCACTTGGAGATACTGATCCCTGCGCGTGGATGGCGAGCCCGCTACCCGTACCATGTCACCGACTGACATTTCGTCACTAGTCAGGCCATGGCGGCGTTGTGCGCTGACAGCACTGCCCTCAAGATTCCAGGTAAGTACAGTACCAGTCTCACCAATACTGGTTACCTCCAGCAACACGTGGGGATTTTTCCATGAAATCCTGGAAATCACGCCTTCAACCTCTACAAGGACGTTACGGTCAAACTCGGACATGGAATGATGCGCATCCACCAGTAAGGGTAAACAAGTAAAAACACCTGCAATGAACAGACTTGAAAATTTAAGGATCATGGGGTATTTGCCTCAATTGCTATCCGGAGCAAAACAATAAAGTAGTCCGGCCCCTCCGGTGGAAACGAGGTTCTCCTGGCTGCAACCAGCAGTTGCATGGGAAGAATTCCATGAGTTATCGTCAAAGCCAACCCCATCATGGTGTCCAATCTGGGCGCTATTGGGAGGTAGCTCTCCTCTACCCAGGAACTCACGGCCGTTTGGCACATCAGCACCACTGGTCCAGTTCGAACAAGTGTGATCCTGGTCATCTGAGAAAGCCCGGCCGTCAGCCATGGAGCCGGTCAGGATATCGTGCTCATTGGGACGATCAAAAAGCATGGCGTCAATTGAGCCTTTGATGGGTTCTCCGTTTTCATCCAAGACATGAAACTCGTGCAAACCACTACCACGCCTTGCAAGTTCCAGGGTATCGCCGTGGAGGTGTGCGAGATCCCGCGCAATCATTTGCCCCTTCACGTTATACCAAGGCCCGGTACCAATCCGGTCACGCGCATGAACCGCTCCGGGGCCTTGCGTACTAAGGTAGGCACGCCAAACAGTGTCCCCGTGTCCCGCAGTATCTGCCAATGCCTGACAGTGAGCATCGGCTCCCGCCAAGCCGCCGAGATTACCTCCCTTTCCAGAGCCTGAGCTGGTCACAAAAAAACTCATCTCCTGTGCAGCTAGAGCCGCACTGAAAAACAATCCTGCAGTGGCAAATAACCTCAAACCAATATATCCGGAAATCTTCATCTCGCTTTCTCCTTATTCTTGTGCAAACCGTACCCTAAGTTTGGGTAACTGAGACCATCAGGACCTGAGCATTCAGTGTCCGTATCCCAAAGATATCATGAGAACAGAGTAATCAGTCACTCAACAATATTGGTCAGATGAATCACTCTGCGGATGTTGACCGCACCCACTCAACCTCAATCACCCTCCTAGGCGGGGGAATAGACGGAAGGCATTGTCTCGCTCGATACGCTGAATATCCTCCTGACTGAGATCTTGGTAGCTCCGCAGAACTCTGTCGGACTGCGTAATCAGGGAAGGAGGAGAGAGTGGCAGATCCGTACCAAATACCACCTGTCTGGAATCGACAAGATTAAGAAGCGCTGCTAGAGCATAGGGAGATATTGCCTGCCCGGTGCCGTAGTAGAGTGTCTTCATGTAATGCAAAACACCTTGGGGTGCCAACTCCCGGATCTTGGGGTCGTGGCGAACGGCCTGTTCTGCAAGACGCGAAGCAATATAGGGGGCAGCACCACCTGCATGGGCTGTAATGAATCGTATATTCGGATTTCGCTCAATACTGCCGGTGGTGATTAAGTTAGCAATCGCTCGCGTAGTATCAAATACATATTCCATCACTGAACTTTGATAACCCAAGCTAAGTTCACCGAAGTAAAACGGACTGGTCGGATGGATCAGTACCACAGTGTCACGCTGGTTCAGCTCGCTCATGAGCGGCTCAAATTCGCCTGCACCCAGATAACGGTTGTCCACGCTGGGATTCAATAAAACACCATCCAAATGCAATGCATCGAGCGCGTAAATTGCCTCTTCCGCAGCAGCATCGATATCAAACTGGGGCACCATGGCAAAAGCGCCAAAACGAGTAGGATACATCTGCACCAAGTGGGCAGCCGATTCATTCACCTGTCGGCAGAGATCAGATGAAACCCGCTCTCGCGGGTTGCGGACCGAAAGAATTCCTGTCTGGATGTTAAACCGGTCCATCAAAGCGAGTGCCTTTTCGGGAGTCCAGGCACCACCAATCCAAGAATCACCTATGCTGGCCCCCTGGAATGAATCAGTAATGGCAGGAGGATGCCAATGGTGGTGTATGTCGATCCGGCTTGTTGTCTGAGCGAAAGCCGAGCGCGTTAGACGGGCCGCTACAAGACCAGTAATTCCGAGGCTACCAAGGCGGAGCGCATCACGTCGCGTAATTGTGCTTGCCTCAGATATGCAGTGGAGCGTCATTGGTATCAGTCAGTCCAGCCTAACTCAATCCACGAGGTAGGAGTATGCAACCTCCCCGTGCTCACGTCCGCCCAACTCATGTTCCGGTAAATAGGACCGGATATAGTCAACTTTTACTTGTTCCGGTGAAACCATAACGTTCAGGTAACCAGAATTATCCAAAGCATCACCGGACAAGTACGCATTCCTGTTACGGGCGGTATAGGTATCGTCCGCAGGATTGGGAACGGACTGGTAAATAATCCCGTCGAGCTCTTGGCGCACAAAGATATGGTCGTGAGCCTGAAAGAAGATAGTGACGCCATTTTCTACCATCAACTGATGTATTGGTAACTCCCAGTTGGGACGCTGCTCATCAAACTCCCAGTCACCTTCATCCGTATAACCCCCCCACTCGTACCTGGTTGCGCGTTCGATACCACCTCGCCCAGTACCAAGAACATGGTGCGTAAAAACAAACTTATACCTGGCATCACTTTCCTCAAGAGTTCTCTTCAGCCATTCGTATTGCGCGTCACCGATCGTCGAATGCCAGAGGTTTCCCGTAGGCCTGGTCAGTGTAGTCCAATCATCAGCAATCTCAGCCCATGGCCTGATGCCTGGGCCCATCCCCATCCCAGCATCCATACCACCCACATTATTTGAAGGCTGCTGGCCCAAAAAAGCGCTACCGGTTCCCATACCACCAATGGGTTCGGTAACCCGGGGGGAGTGCCAGTAGGGATCCAGCGATATGAACAGCGCATCACCCCACTCGAAGGCGAAGTAGTCGCCCAAGAGTCCTATGCCTTCGACGGGTTCCGGGTTGCCGGTGTAGAAGTCATCCGGTGTGGGAACAGGAAAATAACGATTCCGGGCCCTGCCCGCAAAAATTGAGGCATCATGGAGAGGTGTACCAAGAAGACTAAGTCTTGCCTCTTCGTGATTACCATTGACCGGGAATAAGGCCGTGGAATTCGCCATGATTCCGAGAAATCTCCGCTGGTTGATATAAATATCATCTACAAAACTCTGGGTGAGTGTGCTTCGGTCCCCTTGAAAATAATTCGGCAGCTGATTCGAGATACTGAAGTCATCACCCAACATGAAATAGAGATCCGGTCGATCACTGGCAACGCGCTCCATGGTCCGGGCGTACAGGTCCGGGCTATACATGATGCCAAGCCGTTCCGGGTGAGAGTCACCCTGGACCCCGAAACTGAACGGGCTACCTTTGGAGCGCTGCGTCCAAAAAGAATACTCTTCACCGACATGCGATTCCAAATCATCAACGGCACGGTAATGGATACGATAGAAATAGGCTGTGTTCGCGTCTAAATCTTTTAGGACAACCTCTGCAGTACCATCTAATGACGACTCGGCTACGTCCGTCCGGTTCCCATACCGGCCCGATGTTTTCCCATACTCAACGAAGACGCCCGTACCTGCCTCTGCCAATACGTGCACCACGATCGAGTCGTCAGTGGGACGACCGAGAATGATATTCTCTCCGCCTTCCCCGGTTTGTGCTGATGAGCGGATCGCTGCAATAGCGGCTAATCCTAGAGGCAGAAACACAATGAATGTTTTTGCCCTCATGTCTTCCTTCTAGTCTGCGGCAAAGCAGTAGAGCAACCCAGCGCCTCCGCTAGCAACAAGATTCTCCTGACTGCAGCCCCTTGAGGGATGTGCGGCGGCCCATGGAGATAACCCAGGTTGTAGGCTGCGCCGGTCATGATGGCCAACCATTGCCCTGCCTTCACCACCTGATGTCCAATTGCTACAAGTATTGTCTTCTCCGGCTGAGAATGCCGTACCGTCCACCTGTGTGCCAGTCAGGATATCGTGTTCCACCACCTCGGGTTGATCGGCCGGCGCAAACGCACTGCCGTCCACCTTAAGGTGAACGAATGGCAACATGCCACCGCTTTCATCAATTGCCGTTACGTGATTGATGTTGACGGTATCCTGGTGAAGCGCCGCAACATCAGCAGCAATCATTACTCCTTTGGCGTTATACCAGGGTCCCGAACCAATGCGGTCACGCGCATTCACGGCATCCGTTCCCTGGGTGCTGAGGTAGGCTGCCCAGTCCCTTTCACCCGCACCGGTAGCCTCGGCCAATTGCTGGCAATGCGCATCTGCGCCGGCCAGCCCGCCCAAATTAGCACCATCCCCAAGCCCCACGCTGGTTACAAAAAAGCCCATCTCCTGAGCCAGCCCAACGGAACTAAAAACCAAACTCGCAACAACAGTTACGCCCAATTCCACATGTCGTGAAGCATTCATTCAGCTCTCCCTTTTGTTTTTCTTTATAAGGCTCAAAAGATTTTCGCAGCTGCAATCTGCTGCAGCCCCAATGTGTCTTCTATCCAGCTAATATTAGCAGGCCAACAATGTGGCTCGCTTTCTCGTGGCGACTGTTATACCTTAAATCACCAACTCCCAAAAGCCTGAAAGGTACCGAACATTGACTGAATCTAATACATCGCTCTCTTTGGCAGGGATACCTGCAGCACCCCCACTAGGATATTACAGCTGGATGCTCGGACAGGCTGCACGTGAGCCCCTTTACGTTATGGCAGTCATCTATATCTTCTTTCCTTATTTCAGTAATGTTGTGGTAGGAGATCCAGTTCGGGGGCAAACACTCATCGGATTTCTCCAAGCCGGTTCAGGCCTTTTTATGGCACTTACCATTCCATTCCTAGGATCGATAGCGGACAAAATCGGCCAACGCAAACCTTGGATTATCAGTAGCCACATTGTCATGGGTTTAGTCGCAATCACCTTTTGGTGGATGCTCCCGGCAGGTGGCGGTCTCGGCCTGACCTTGAGTCTTTTGTTGTTATTTGTGTTTTTAATTGCGTTTGGTTATGCCGAAGTTTTTCATAACGCAATGCTGCCAAGCGTTGCGCCTGCGAGCAAAGCAGGAGTGCTTTCAGGCTTGGCTTTTTCTACCGGCAACCTGTGTGCAATTACCTTTATGCTCTTCATCCTGATTGGTTTCGCACTACCAGGTACACAGGATTGGTCCTTTTTGCCCGACCAAGCGCTTTTTGGGATTGATCAGTCTACATTTGGACACAATCGAATTGTTGGGCCCATCGGCGCAACTTGGTTATTCCTGGCAACAGTGCCATTGCTGCTTTTCACCCCGGATGGCGTTGCCTCAAAGCAATCTCTATCCACCGCTGTTGTACAGGGGTTGCGGGATGTATTGACTACAATTCGACAACTGAAACATTACTCCAATGTCGCCATCTATCTATTGGCTCGCATGTTTTACAACGATGGCGTAATGGGCGTTGTAATTTTTAGCGGGGTTTATGCATCGGGTACCTTTGGATGGGATGCGACGTCAATGCTATTACTGGGACTGTGTACAACTGCATCCGCAATGTTTGGGGTCTATCTGGGCGGCCTACTCGATGACAAACTTGGCTCCCTTGCCACACTAAAGCTTGCTGTTAGCCTGGCGACGCTGACTTTACTAACCCTGGTATCGATGCAGCCTGATACAGTTCTTTTCGTCATTTCTGTCAGCACGGAACCAGTCTGGGCATCTCCCTACTTCAGCACAGTATCCGAAATACTCTACTTCGCAATGTTCCAGATATTTGCTGCATTGGCCTTGACAAGCCTTTCTGCATCACGAACGTTCATGGCACGAATATCTCCCCCGGAGAAGGCTACCCAATTTTTTGGACTTTACAGCTTGAGTGGAACTGTGACGCTGTTTCTTGGCCCCTTAATGGTGGCAAGCACAACGGACTGGTTCCAGTCTCAGCAAATGGGATTTGCATCGCTCATCGTGCTGATGGTAATCGGTACTGCGATCCTATTTAGAGTCAAGCTGGAGCGAGCAACGGTCGCTCCCAGCTAGCGCCCTTCAAGGGCCATCTAGATGTCCAGTAATATGGTCAAATGGTCAAACTGACGGCGATTCCTGACATCCCGCTGGTCAAGCCCGGCGATGATCTGGCGGGGATCCTCATTAAAACACTGGATCAAACTGGAATTGAGCCAGGCAAACAGGATGTCCTGGTTGTAGCTCAAAAAATTGTGTCAAAAGCGGAAGGTCGGTACGTCAATCTGGGGGCCATCTCACCCTCTGAGCGCGCCCTTTCTCTTGCGCATGCAGTGGACAAGGACCCTCGTCTAGTAGAGGTGATCTTGTCAGAATCAGACGAAGTGGTCCGGTACAAACCTGGTGTCCTGATAGTAGCGCATCGTCTCGGACTGGTACTGGCAAATGCGGGGATTGATCGTTCTAATCTTGACCCGGAACTTGAGGGAGAGCCGGTCTTACTGCTGCCTAAAGATCCCGATGCATCGGCCGCCACCCTTAAGGCCCGCCTGGATGGACATTATGGAGCTGAATTCGGAGTAGTGATTAGCGACAGCGTGGGGCGCGCATGGCGTAATGGTACCGTCGGAACGGCCCTGGGGAGTGCTGGCCTACCTGCACTTTACAATTTGATTGGCCAACTGGACCTGTGCGGAAAACCCCTGGAGGTGACGCAGACAGGCTTTGCCGACGAATTGGCCTCCGCTGCATCCCTGTTAATGGGGCAGGCCGACGAAAGCCTACCAGCCGTACTCGTTCACGGACTCACCTGGAAATCACCAGAGTTGAGTGCGAAATCTCTGCAACGGCCTAAGGAGGAGGATCTCTTCCGGTGAGCAAACATTCAGGATGTACCCGCACGTGTGCCGTTATTCCCATGAAAAATCTGGTGGTGGCAAAGCAGCGTCTCTCGGGGATACTTAGCGCCGTCGAACGACGTCAGCTGTCCCTTGAGATGCTCTTGGATGTCATCACCACGCTGAAGCGAGTGGGCGGCCTGGACACTGTCGCTGTCATCAGTCGCGACCCCCATATCATGGACCTGGCGCGAACCCGGAATGTTCGGGTACTTCACGACACAGAATCGTGCATGAATACGGCACTGGCTGTGACAGCCCGGGTCCTGAGCACAGAAGGTTGCGAGACGATGTTGATAGTACCTGGAGACGTCCCCCTCACCACCCCCGCAGAGATCGAAAAGATCTTGGAAACACGGGATACCGGATTCCCGGTTACGCTGGTTCCCGACCGCAGGCGAATCGGAACTAATGCTCTGTCTTGTTCGCCACCCACGGCAATTACGCCTTGCTTTGGTCAATACAGCTTGATACGCCACCAAAAGGCTGCAAAAAAAGCCGGGCTCCCCAGCACAGTCCTGGAGCTCCCGGAGCTTGCGCTGGATATTGATATTCCAGAAGATGTATTTGCTCTGAGGGCACGGAAAGGACGGAGTCGCACGCACGAGTTCCTCAAGGCGGTGCCAGCACAGACACTCCACCACGGAGAACTGCGGTGAAACAGTCCTATTCAAGTCCCGGCCGCCAGGAAATACCCGAGCTGGCACGGCGTACGCCATTACCCGAACTAATTGCGTCTGCAGGAAGGCTAAGAGATCAGGCAAAAGGGAACATCGTGAGCTACTCCCGAAAAGCGTTCATTCCGCTCACAATGCTGTGCCGGGATGTCTGTCATTATTGTACTTTCGCAAAGACACCCCGGAACATCGAAAATGCGTATCTCTTGCCGGAACAGATCATCAGCATTGCCCGGGCAGCACAGGAAAAAGGCTGCCGAGAGGCACTTTTCACCCTGGGGGATAAGCCGGAACTCCGATACCGTGCAGCGCGGGAGGCACTGGATAATCTTGGCTTTGGATCAACCCTGGAATATCTGGCTCATGCGGCCAAGCTGGTGTTACAAGAGACTGACTTACTTCCGCATCTAAATCCTGGTGTACTGACCTTGGATGACTATCAAAGCCTACGCTCTGTATCTCCATCTATGGGATTAATGCTCGAGTCCTCCTCCTCACGTTTGTGTGAACCCGGCGGCCCCCATTACGGTTCCCCAGATAAAGATCCACAGATTCGGCTAGCCTCTATTGCGAGTGCTGGCAAAGCACGTGTACCACTCACCTCTGGCATTCTTATCGGTATTGGCGAGACTCGAGAGGAACGCATCGATAGTCTATTAGCGCTCCGGGCCCTGCACGAGCGTTACGGACATATCCAGGAGATCATCGTCCAAAATTTCATACCAAAACCAGGCACAATCATGTCCAAGTCTCAGCCTCCGGACGGCAAGGAGTTGCTATGGACAGTGGCAATGTCTCGGCACCTGTTTGGGTCGGACATGAATATCCAGGTACCCCCAAATCTGAACCCCTCGATTCTGCTGGAGTTGATAGAGGCCGGAATTAATGATTGGGGTGGCGTATCCCCGGTCACCCCGGACCACGTCAATCCGGAATCACCTTGGCCGCAGATTAAGAAGTTAGAGAAGATGACTGCTGCGTCCGGGAAAACTTTGGTCCAGCGTCTGACCATCTACCCAGAGTTCGTTCAGCGCAGTGAGTACTGGGTTAACCCCAAATTACTCACCCGTATACGACATTGCTCTGACAGTGACGGATTCGCTCGAAGCGACAAATGGGCGCCGGGCACAGCATTGCGGACCCCGTTCTCGATCAAGAACAGAACACGGAATCGGAGCTCGCACGGCAAACTGGAACAGTTACTGTTTAGGGCTAGAAATGGCGAACGCTTGAGTGAAAGTGAAATTACAGCTCTTTTCAGCGTCCGTGGCGTGGACTTCAAGCTTGTTTGTCAAAATGCTGATGATCTGCGCCGTGAGGCCTGTGGTGATGTCATTACCTTCGTGGTTAATAGAAATATCAACTACACAAATGTCTGCAAATACAAATGTCGGTTCTGTGCATTCTCTAAAGGGAAGGCATCTGAAAATCTGCGGGGCACGCCCTACGTATTGGATGTTAGCGAGATCAGCCGACGCACAGAAGAGGCGTGGAACCGAGGTGCCACAGAGGTCTGCCTGCAGGGTGGTATTCATCCGGCATTTACTGGTAATACGTATTTGACTATCTGCCGGGCCGTTAAGGAAGCGGCACCGGACATGCACATCCATGCCTTCTCGCCATTGGAGATTAGCCACGGAGCCGAAACGCTCAGCTTGAGTGTTTCGGTATTCTTGCAGCGACTGCGCAAGGCTGGTCTCAGTAGCCTACCCGGTACCGCAGCTGAAATACTGGATGATGATATACGCCAGATCATTTGCCCCGACAAACTATCAACAGATGAGTGGATGAATGTAGTTCGCACTGCCCATAAGTTGGGCATTCCTACAACCTCAACCATTATGTTTGGCCATTTGGAAACACCAAGGTCTTGGGCAAAGCATCTCCTGCTAATACGAGACTTACAGCAAGACACGGGCGGGTTGACTGAGTTCGTACCTCTGCCCTTTGTACACATGGAAGCCCCAATGTACCTGAGGGGACGGGCCAGAAAAGGACCTACCTACCGGGAAGCACTACTCATGCATGCTGTTGCACGACTGGCACTCAATCCGTTTGTCACAAACATCCAAACTTCGTGGGTGAAGATGGGGGAGGCCGGTGCAGTCGACTGTTTGGCTGCGGGGGCGAATGATCTCGGAGGCACACTGATGAATGAATCTATCTCAAAGGCCGCCGGGGCCAGTCATGGCCAAGAGCTTGAGCCCGCTAAAATACACGCTCTGACTAGCCGCTTGGGACGGTCTGGTCAGCAACGAACAACTCTGTACAAGAGTCCCGACCAGGAGCGCTTGTTGATGGCACATAAAGTAAAACCGTTATTCCCTGCCCAATACCGGCATGCCAATGAGTATTGCCCTCGCAACGCATCGAGAACATGACATGCTAAGACTTGGATATAAAGCCTCCGCGGAGCAGTTCGGGCCTAATGAGCTTCTTGCTTATACCCTCCTAGCCGAAAAAAAAAGTTTTGATTCAGTCTTCATTAGCGATCACTTTCAACCGTGGCGCCACCACGGTGGTCACGCACCCTTTGCACCAGCCTGGCTGGGAGCAGCTGGCGCACAAACTTCCCGGATCATGCTTGGTACAAGTGTCCTTACACCAACTTTTCGATATCACCCC
Organism: uncultured Gammaproteobacteria bacterium; assembly: GCA_964465375.1. Lineage (GTDB taxonomy): Bacteria > Pseudomonadota > Gammaproteobacteria > Steroidobacterales > Rariloculaceae > CAJWKT01. The sequence goes on from CAYXIJ010000019.1 coordinate 41,662, forward strand.
TCCATCGTCGCTCAATGCTTCGGCACGCTGGGGACAATGTTCCCGGGCCGTGTCATTCTGGGCATTGGAACGGGAGAATCGTTGAACGAGGTGCCGGCCACTGGTGTCAAATGGCCAGAGATTAAGGAACGATTCGCACGGCTACGTGAGGCCGTTAGGTTAATCCGCAAACTCTGGTCGGAGGAGCAAGTGAGTTTCGAGGGTGAATTCTATAGAACAGAGAATGCAACTATCTATGACCGTCCTGACAAGATGCCACCGATTTATATTGCCGGTGCTGGGCCTATGATTGCAAAGTTCTCTGGCAGGATCGCCGATGGCTTCATTTGTACCAGCGGGAAACCAATGGAACTCTATAGCGAGAAACTACTACCTAATGTCGCGGCGGGCCTAGAAGCGTCCGGGCGCAAACCCGAAAATATCGATCTTGCGATCGAGCTAAAGGTATCCTTCCATACCGACAAAAAAAGAGCACTGGAGGATACCCGTCACTGGGCCGCCCTCGCGCTGTCCCCGGAAGAGAAAATGTCGGTTGAAAACCCCCTGGAGATGGAGAGACTTGCTGAAAGTTTATCAGTGGAGCGCGCAGCATCACGGTGGATCGTATCTACGGACCCTGGCGAGCATGTTGAGAAAATTCGACAGTACATCGACCTTGGTTTCCGTCATCTTATTTTCCACTCCCCAGACCCGGATCAGGAACACTTCATTCACCTCTATGCCAAATCCGTGCTCCCCAAACTACGGGCTGCCTTCAGTTAGAGATGCCGGCCAGTTGATTGATCTGACCGCATATGGGTACCCGTGGGCCGGGCCAGAACTATGAGGACGCACCCGGGTTCAGTGGTTGCCCTATCCGGAGGGGTCGGTGGCGCCAAACTTGCCTTAGGCCTCCACCGGATTCTTGATACTGGGAAGCTCACAATTATTTGTAATACCGGAGATGATTTTCGCCACCTAGGACTTCATATTTGTCCAGACATCGATACGATCCTTTATACACTTTCCGGTTTAGCGGACCCGGACAGGGGCTGGGGCCGGCATGGTGAGACATGGAACTTTATGGAGACCCTCAAGGACCTAGGCGGCGAGACTTGGTTCCGCATCGGCGACAGGGATTTAGCTACTCACACAGAGCGAACACAACGGCTTAAGCATGGTGAATCACTGTCAGCAGTTACTGATCACTTTCGGCAGCGGCTGGGGATCTCTACACGTATCGTGCCTATGAGTGATGACCCAGTGCGCACACAGTTACTCTCTGAAACAGGCTGGCTTGACTTCCAGGACTACTTTGTTCGTCAGCAATGTAACCCGGTAGTAAGGGAAATCGCGTTTGCCGGCGCTGAAAAATCCGGGCCGGCTCCAGAGGCCATCTCTGCACTGAACGACCCACAACTACAAACAGTAGTGATTTGCCCGTCAAATCCCCTCATCAGCATTGAGCCCATTCTGGCGGTGCCGGGCATTCGTGAGGCATTGAAGGGCTGTTCCGCACCACTAGTTGGTGTATCTCCGATAATTGACGGTCGCGCGATTAGAGGGCCCGCCGATAAACTAATGCGGGAACTCAGCTTTGGCTCAAGTGCAGCAGCGGTTGCACAACGTTATTCTGATTTGATCGATGCCTGGGTGGTTGACAAAGTGGATGCGGATACGCCGGTTCCTGGCAACGTCAAAAAGGTGATCACCTCAACAATGATGATCAGTATGGAAGACCGCGAGAGGCTTGCGCACGATGTTTTAGATGCAGCCCAACAAATGAGCTCCAAGCAACTAAGCACTACGAAGACCGTAGATGTGTCTGCATGAAAAAAGTCCTGTGGTCCAGATGACAGCGAATATTACAGTTCACTCCGACGCCGACGCTCTGGCACGCACGGCTGTAGAACTGATTATCAGCTACCTCTCCTCCAAGGCTGGGCGGTTAGCCGTGGCACTTTCAGGAGGCTCGACTCCGAAGCGGCTCTATGAACTACTGGCAAGCCCGGAATATGCTGAGCGCATCCCGTGGCCACGAGTACATTGGTTCTGGGGCGACGAACGCTTTGTCCCGCCGGATGATCCGCGGAGCAACTTTCATATGTTCAAGGCCACCGTTTTGCCGCATGTTCCCGCTCCAACCACGAACATACATCCCATCCCGACGGTAGGCCTTACTCCAAAGAAAGCAGCCGATGCGTATGTTACAGAACTACAAAAATTTCACGGGGATTCCGTGCTTAGAGAGGATGACCCGCTGTTCGACGTTGTCCTGCTAGGACTAGGGGATGACGGCCATACTGCTTCTTTGTTTCCTGGTGCAACTGCTCTTGAAGAGCGGTCGGCCTGGGTGGCAGCAGTACGCTCTCCCCAGTCCGAGCCGCGGATCACCTTAACGTACCCAGCACTAGAGTCCTGCCGTCACTGCCTCTTCCTTGTCGCTGGCCCGGCGAAGAAAGAGGCCCTAACTGCTGTTCTCCGTGACGAGGATATCCCGGCAACCCGACTAGAACCCCACGGGCAGTGCACTTGGCTTGTGGACCGATCGGCTGCGCCCGGCGATGATAAATTCATCCCACCCCGGCTGTAACTATCTGGAAACGTTACGCCGATACCCCGCTGCAAAAATTTATTGGCCGCAAAGAAAAAGACTTAGGCATCGTAAGTGGTGGAGGAAGTTTTTCCGCCCCGGCCTGTCCAGTTAGTGTGAAAGAATTCGCCGCTAGGTCTGTCTATTCGCTCGTAGGTATGAGCTCCAAAGTAATCGCGCTGTGCTTGAAGCAGGTTTGCTGGCAGTCGCTCAGTTCGGTATCCATCATAGTAAGCCAGTGCAGCACTGATGGCCGGCATCGGAATTCCAAGCGTGACAGCTGTTGCTACGACCCGTCGCCACGACGCCTGAGCATTCTTTACTGCTTTTTCAAAGAACGGATCAAGCAAGAGGCTGGTTAAATTGCGGTCCTTGCCAAAAGCATCACGAATTTTGCCAAGGAAAACGGAACGTATGATGCAGCCACCCCTCCACATGAGTGCAATAGCTCCATAGTCCAGTTGCCAATCCTCCTCCTCCGAGATTGCGCGCATTAATTGATAGCCTTGCGCATACGACACGATCTTAGAAGCGTACAGTGCCTGCTCAAGATCATTCACTAGTTCACTCCGATCACCCCCGAATGTACTCGTGGGCCCGGGAAGCACTTTCGATGCAACCGACCGCTCGTCTTTAAGTGCTGACAAACACCGGGCAAAAACCGCCTCGCCAATCAAGGTCAGGGGTTGACCCATATCGAACGCCGAGATTGCTGTCCATTTTCCAGTCCCTTTCTGGCCGGCCTTGTCGAGAATTAAATCAACCGCCGCATTACCCTCTTCATCCTTGTAAGCCAAGATATCTCCAGTAATTTCAATGAGGTAGCTGTCCAGCACACCTTGGTTCCAACGTGTAAAGACTTCGCACATTTCATCATTTGATAAACCCAGACCATCTTTCATCATCTGGTATGTCTCGCAGATCATTTGCATGTCGCCGTACTCGATCCCGTTGTGCACCATTTTGACAAAGTGCCCGGCACCCCCGTTGCCTACCCAATCACAACATGGTTCACCCTGATCAGTTTTTGCCGCTATTGTCTGGAAAATTGGTTTTACAAACGGCCACGCCTCCGGGTTCCCCCCGGGCATGATACTGGGTCCCTTCAAGGCACCCTCCTCACCACCAGAAACGCCTGTCCCAACAAAAAGAATGCCTTTTTGGGCCAATTCATTTGTCCGGCGAGTACTGTCCTGAAATTTACTATTTCCACCGTCAATGACAACGTCACCGGGTTCAAGAAAAGGCAGCAATGAGCCAATCACCTCATCCACTGCCAAGCCTGCCTTGACCATGATCATGACGCGGCGGGGCCTGGCGAGTGTTGAGCACAATTGCTCAACCGAATACGCAGGAATAATGGATTTGCCTGCTGCCCGCCCAGCAACAAAATCATCCACAACGGAGGTCGTGCGATTATAAACGGCGGCTGTAAAACCGTGATTGGCCATATTGAGAACAAGATTCTCGCCCATGACGGCAAGCCCAATTAATCCAACCTCTGCATCCGCCAATACTCTCTCCCCTAACGCCCCTGAGGCGCCTTGATCTTTTCGATGGCCTGAACCTTCGGTGTAGGTGTTTTTTTAGATGCTAAGCACGAAATCTCTGCCCACACCTCCATCGTACTATTGTAATCGCAACACCCCGCGGCCCCATCCGGCATATCATTATCTACGGCCACTCAAAGATGGCTCTCGGTAGAGGGCCAGGGGGTGGCTGAGACAGATCAACGCCAAGGGCTTCCTTAATAAATTGCTTTTGCAAAACCGGGAGGGGCTTTTCCGACTGCGCAAATTCCTGAAGCATGGATTCCGGGTCGTCAGATTGAAATACTAAAATAAGTAAATCTCCCTGAGGTGTTTCCTGTATATGCCAACTCTCATGCATGATGCCAAAGCCTTTTAAGGTCTCTTCAAACTCTTCGTGCTCAACAGCTTCTGCAATATGCTGCTCTAATGCTGTCGTTTTTCCCGGTGGAACCGGAATTGCCATTGCGAGAACAGGCATGATGATCTCCTTTGGTAGCGGGAAGACGGTTACTTTACGTCTAGCCTAATTAAGCTGGATAGGTTCGTTTGATTTAAAATAATATTTCATCAAGCACCTGGTGGACCTGCCTGAATCTGTTCACGTACCTGCGCCAAGGTTCCGGGCTTGCCACACTCCGGCCATTCCAACCACCAGGTTGTTCCAGCCTCCTGATAGGACTGTAACTTGCTGTGCACTGCATCCTTACCCAGACCATAACTTACGCCGGAAACAACCACTTCGAAAGGATCATCTGTGTCCCGTAACGCAGATGTAAACTCAATGACTTCCCGAATCTGTTCCGGACTCGGAGAAAATAAGGGACGCATGTCCAAGCCAGAAATGTCCTGCTTTTCATCAAGATTCGCCGGCATTACATGGGGCATGATACCGTCCCAACGCGCAGCCCTGCGTTGGCCAGGTTTTGCCGGTAACATAGCGGCAACCCAAACTGGAACACGTGGCCTTTGCACTGGGCGCGGAAGAAGCCTCGCGTCCTTGACCTGATACATTTCGCCATCAAAATTGACTACCTCACCTGTGTGCAGCTCTTTCATAATGGCAAGCCCTTCATCTGTTTTTTTCGCCAACACTTTCTTATTGGGCTCTTCCCCAAAATTTGAAAACTCCTGATCCATCCCTCCAAGTCCAACACCAATCCGTAGGCGCCCATTTGACAGTTGATCTAGGCTGGCAAACTCCTTTGCCAGTTTCCAGGGGCGGCGGCGAGAGAACGGGGTGACCATGGACCCGATAAGGACCCGGCGTGTGACAACTGCAATAGCGCCGAGCAAGACACTGGGGTCGGGAAGTGCCAGCATGCCCTCAGGGTCTAGCAACAAATGGTCACAAATAAAAAAACCGTCCCAACCCGCTTCTTCGGTCAACTTGGCCAGCTCAACTATGTTTGCCGGATCCGAATATTCAAAGATGGTCGGTGCTAGGAAAATACCTTTTTTCAATGTAGGCCCCCCTCATCCATTCAATTTATTCCAACTCTCACAGGCCTAAACTAACGATTTCCGTCGGGAAAGTCGGTAAAGGATCGCACCCATCCTTCGTGACATGCACATAGTCTTCGCCGCCATAAACTCTGTGATGGCCATTCTCGTCCGTATCGAAAAACCAACATTCAAGGGCCAAAACCATATTTTCCTCAACCTCAAATGTTTCCCCGAGGGCGATCGCAGGGGGTTCCTGTCCATCAATTCCAACACCATGCCCGCCTTGATCAAGAGAACATTCCAAGCCGCCCTCCTGCAATGTATCGTTGATCGCATCCATAATGTCGCCAGTTTTTACGCCCGGTTTTGTCATCTCGGCGGCGACCTGCCGCCCACGATCCAGAACCTGCGCCTTGCGAATCTCATCGTCCGGGGCTGGACCCATGTGAAATGTTCGGCCAGAACTTCCCCAATATCCCTTGACTTGTGGCAGGGGTTCGAGCACTAGGCGATCACCTGGCATCAATGGAATACCTTCATCCCAAGCCGGGATGTCCGCCATGAACACCTCACGCCTGCTGGCCATACAAAGATTGGGTAGACATTCCTCTGCGTAGTCTAGAAGTCTTTTCCGGATAAACAGACCAACGTCTTTCTCTGTCCAGCCCCATTCGAATTCAGCAACCAGATCATGATAAGCCTTAACATCCGCTTCACAAGCGATTCTTAGTGCCTCGACCTCGAGTAGTGATTTGATCATGCGGACGTTCCATATCTGGTCCGCGGCATAGACAAACTCCACATCCGACAGTGCTGCCCGAAATGCATCGATATCATTGAGTGGTCGTGGAACAGCCATACCTCCTTTGATGCCGCCCTCGATTCCAACACGGCCCTTACTGCTTCCCATGAGTTCCTTGGTCACGTCTGCCACATCATTCGGGATTCCCCTTAGATTTTCTGTAACGTGAGGATTGTGCTGGATGCGAATGTCGTTGATAAAGGTATAACCCTCTACCACACCCTGAAAAAAGTTCGGAGTAATCATGACCGGTTCCTTATCAACCGCAACAAGTAACACGGCAGGGCACACCGTGACCGGCGGAAAGTGATTCGATAAAAAACCGGTAAAGTAACGGATGTTATTTTCGCCCCACATCACTATCACATCCAGCTTGGCCGCCACCATTTCCTCTTTTAGTCGGCGAATACGATCTTCATACTCCGTTCTGGGGAATGGAGCATACGGGGGCCGCTTGTACATTCTTTCAACTTTATTAAGCATCTTTTTCCTCTTTTAGCTTTTGGTCAGATATTGTTATTCCGGCATTCTATTGTATTGGAATAAAGATAGCTCACAGCAACAGATTCAAAAATCAGCTCAGGGTGCTGAATAAATATCTTTTGCTTCACTGAAAACGACGAACCGATTAACCCATCCTATTCAAAAGATAAACGATCCAAGAATGACGGGTCATTCTCTATTTTTGCCCTATCATCGCAATCATAGAGCTCATAAGGTAAATCAGAAACCTGAACTTCGTCTTGGCCTACATAGGTTCCTTGTAAATAGAGTGGATCTTCAGCCACCCATGTCCGAGAAAGTGTTCTACGCTCGTGGTCATAGCTGAATCGCTCAACGACGTGTAACTGTTCGCTATACATAATCGGTATGCGGAAATTCAAAAGACCCGGCTCAAATCCGACCGTATCAACAACGAGCACTTCCCCTTCCCATCGGCCTATGGAATGCCCCCACGTAGACTGAACGTTGCCAGGATGCTCGGCTTGATTCATATAAATGGTCCTCATGAGATCCATCATTCCGTACTTCATTATGATTGTGTCACCTTCTTCGGTGATCTGATTGATATGCTGATCAAAGGTCCAGTCACTAAATATGTTAGTGGGCCTACAGTTTTTCCGGGGGTTGTCTCTAGCTTCAACATAACCAGCAGCAGCGGCACGCATAGCTGCAGTGGGTCTTAATCCAAGGGGGGGGGGGGGGGGGGGGGGGGGGGGGGGGGGGGGGGGGGGGGGGGGG
>CAYXIJ010000020.1:0-47294 GCA_964465375.1 uncultured Gammaproteobacteria bacterium
CCTTCTTGCGAGTAGCCTTCTTCTTGGCCTTCTTGCGAGTAGCCTTCTTCTTCGTCGCTTTCCTGCGCGTTACCTTTTTCTTGGTAGCGCGTTTCTTAGTCGTCTTCCGGCGCACCGTCTTGCGCTTGGCTGACGCCTTCTTACGAGTTTTTCGCTTCTTTGAAGCGGGTTTCTTCGCCATGGGTCGTCTCCGTGTCGGTTAACCGGCGTTGAGTATATCTAAACGCATCAAAATTGCCAGCACGTTTTATTTTCCTGCAAATACTCTTCCTATTATGCGCAAAACTAAATTGTAAATGTTCCAGAAAGATTTGTTTTTTTGCTACATAAAACAATCAAGATTAGCGTGAACTTATCCATCTAAATGACTCATGCGAAAGGATGAAATTCGAGCGTTATTTTTTTAGGGCGTAGCAAAAATCGACTCTGGCGTCACAGGAGAGCAAAAATTAACCGATTTAACTGTATAAGTTTTTTGTTTTCATCGATAAGAGAATTTTCTTGGGCTTGCGCTCGTGTTTCATTTTTGTCGATGTCATGGGAGTGCCATAGGTGTGTTTTCACCTCCATATCTTCCAAAAAAGGTATCTTAAGCTCTAGTGATTGAAGCCACATTCTCATGACGATATTTGTTATTAGCAATTTTTGGTAACGGGAATAGAAAAAACGAAACCAACTGCTGACTAACTGATTACCTAACTGGTTTTCAGTTAAATCGGTGTATGGCTAATTCAGTGACAGCACCCCATAGACGCACATCCCACTTTTCTGCTTGAATGGAAGAAACCCGTTGAAATTCGTAACCAATCCCAAGAAGTATTGGGCGTGATCGCCAGCAATGGGCTTCGAGAAACCCAAAACACCGATCATAATGCCCCCCACCCAATCCCAGTCGCACTCCTTCATCATTAAATGCAACGAGGGGAGTCAAAATGAGATCTAGGCTGTCTGGCTCAGCGTAGTTCCTTAAGATGGGCTCAGGTACGCCGAATCGGTTAGTTTTTGTGACGGAATTTTTGTTAAACCGAGAAAAGGCGAGGCCACGGTTTAGTAGAATTGGCACAAAAAATTTTTGGGAGCATGAGGCTGCAATTAGCCTACTTAGGTCGGGTTCTCCATCGAACGCAAGATAGGTACCAATGCGTTTAGCGCGCTTGAGTACCGGTAAATTTTTCAATCTTTGAATCAATGATTTGTCGGCCAGCGCGCGCTTACCGGGGCTCAAGGATCTTCGTTCGTCACGAATCATTACCCTTAACTGTTTCCGGATATCTGTGGTGGAGGGTTTCTTGTTCACTAAAGTATTCGGATTTAGCAAGGACGATGCTCCCCACATGTGCCGTCGCGAACAGCTGCTCTCGAACCAGAGCAAAAGGTGGGGTAAGCCGTGGTAGTTGCAGGCTTCCCGGTTCAAGCCGGGTCTGCGCAACGCCACCTACAGAACACAACCCCGAGGTCAAAATATTAGGGTCGAAAGACTAATCAGTTTGCGTCGTACACGGCAGGGAGCATCGACACATATTACAAAATTAACTGCTTTCCTTGACCTAGCGCCGAGTCTAGCTGATCACGCATAGCTTTGATACGCAGGCCAACAATATTTCTCAGCTTTTCATCTTGGCCCTGCGTTTTCAATAATTCATCTGCTAGATTGAGCGCCGCCATGACTGCAACGCGGTCAAGTCCAACGACTTTGCCGCTGTCACGAATTTCGCGCATTTTTGAATTCAAAAGCTCGGCAGATGCTACCAGATTAGCTTTTTCCCCAGCAGGGCAGGCTATTTGGTATTCTTTCTCCAGTATGCGGACTGTGACGTGTGCAAACATTTCGCCCACTACGTTTTCTCCATAGTTTTTAATCGACTGATCATAGCCTCAACTCGGACACGAACCTGTTCATTCTTCTGCAACATGGTAGCGCGCTCGGCTATCAGTGAGTCCTGCCGCTGCTTGAGTGACACATTTTCTTCCTGTAACTGCTTAGTTATTACAACTAGCTCATCAAGCCGCTTCTCTAGACGCTGTAGATCCTCATCGAAACGCTGTGTACCCTCATTGCTCATGTATAAGACTATAGAGCCCCTAGCCTTCGGGGGTCAATAAGAAACGTTCGAGTGTTAGCATTAGGACTTATAAGTGAAACCAATCGGAATTGGGGTTTTTGGTGCAGTACGAGGCTTTGAGTGATCTTTTCGAAGAAGCAGGCTTAGTTTTATCTCCGTCAGAATTGCATGGCGAGCTTTGTAGTCTGTTGTGCGTTGTTGGTGTTAGTAGGCTGCCCGATGCTTGGTATAAAGAGTCTATTGGAGCAGAAAATCTTCGTTTACCCGTTGCGGATCAAGTAGGTTTTGAGCTGAAAACCTTGTGTTCCGAGACCCGGAGCCAGCTTGTGGGCCCTGAAATGCAATTTATGCCTTTGTTACCTAATGAAAATTGCGCAATAGGCAAACGCGTGGAAGCTTTTGGAGAGTGGTGCCATGGCTTCCTTTCTGGTGTAGGTTTGGGAGGGGCCTCTCTTGGTCCAGGTACCCCTGATCATGTTAAAGAATTTCTGAGCGATCTCGATGCTTTCAGTCGTATCGGTTTGAGTGCCGAGGAAAATGCTAATGAGATAGCGACGGATTTCATGCTGGCGGAACTAATAGAGTACGTACGGGTGGGGGTTCAGCTTGTATTTGAAGAGTGGCAAAGCGCTGGGACGAAACAAAAAAAACAACACAGAGGATAATGATCATGAAATTGCAGGGGTTCACGAAACGCCGTCATCGTCTAATGGAATTAATTGGCGATGGTGGTCTTGCGGTTTTGCCAGCTGCGCTCGAACAATCCCGAAGCAGGGATACACTCTATAAGTATCGTCCTGATAGCGACCTGTATTACATGACTGGTTTCGAGGAACCTGAAGCGGTAGCCGTACTCATTCCCGGTCGCCGTCAAGGTGAGTTTATACTTTTTTGTAAGGAGAAAGATCTAGAAAAGGAGTTGTGGCATGGACCTAGAGCGGGACCGAAAGGTGCGGTTGCCGAATATGGTGCCGATGATGCTTTTCCTATCACCGAGATCGATGAAATTCTTCCGGGGCTTCTAGCTCAAAGCGAGCGGGTCTACTACACCATGGGGGTTAACGCTGTTTTTGATCAACGTCTTCTGGCGTGGATGCATGTACTCAGTTCACATCGTCAAAGTGGACATGCGCCGGATGAGCTTGTGGCTTTAGATCACCTTTTGCACGAAATGCGTCTATTTAAAGATCGCAAGGAACTAAGTGTGATGAAGCATTCTGCAAAGATCGCCGTAGGAGCTCATTTAAGGGCTATGCGAGCTTGTTATCCAGGTATGATGGAATATGAGATGGAAGCGGAGCTGCTCTGCGAGTTCCGCCGAAATGGCGCTGAGAGCTCATATTGTCCCATTGTTGCCGGTGGAGAGAACGCATGCGTGCTGCATTATCAAAACAACAGTGCGCCGCTCAAAGACGGCGATCTAGTGTTGGTAGATGCCGGATGCGAGTATGAGTTTTATGCATCTGACATTACTCGCACATTTCCTGTTAGTGGTACTTTCACTGACCCGCAGAGAGAACTCTATGATGTTGTTTATGCCGCCAATCGTGCAGCCATTAAAAAGGTGCAGCCTGGCAACCATTGGAACGATCCTCATAGCGCTGCTGTGAAGGAAATTACCCTGGGTTTAAGAGACCTTGGAATACTAAACGGTCGGCTGCCCAACTTGATTAAGGCAGAAGCTTATCGGCCTTTTTTCATGCACCGCACCGGTCACTGGTTGGGTATAGATGTTCATGATGTTGGCAACTACAAAATTGGTGGACAGTGGCGCCTTCTAGAGCCTGGTATGGTGATGACGATCGAGCCAGGCATTTATATCAGTGGTAATGCAAAAGGCATTCCAAAGCGTTGGCGAGGTACTGGCATTCGAATCGAAGACGACATATATCTTACGCGACATGGGCCCCAGGTGCTCTCGGAAGGGCTGCCAGTCTTAGCAAGGGAGATTGAAGATCTTATGGCGGGTGTGAATTGAGTAATAATAGTTTTGATTGTGACGCGCTAATCATCGGGGGTGGCTTAGTTGGTTCGATTTTAGCAACTGCTTTTTCTCGAGCTAAATTGCGGACAGTTTTAATTGAGATGCAAGATCCTAAAGAGTTTGGGCAGGCTAGTTTTGATGATCGTTCGGTTGCGCTGGCTAATGGTAGTCAGAGGATACTAGATGGGCTTGGATTGTGGGAAGAGCTGGTTAATGATGCTGAGCCTATTCGCTCTATTCATATCTCTGAGCGGGGGCACTTTGGGGTATCACGGATTCTTGCTACCGAAGAGGGTGTGCCAGCCCTAGGCTACACACTAGAGAACAGGATTTTGATAAATGCTATTTGGACTGACCTCAGCAGGGAAAAGTACTTCACATGTATTGCTCCTGCTCAACTTAAGAAAATTACTTGGAATGCTGATGCGGTTAAGGCAAAGGTTAGTCTTGCGGACGGTAATCAGATTATTACCGGAAAACTATTAGTGGCGGCGGATGGTGCTCGTTCTTCGGTTCGCAAGGCGCTTTCAATAGATATGATGGAAGATAGATATAGCCAGAATGCTGTTGTACTTAATATCAAAACCGAGGTACACCACAATGGATGGGCATTCGAGCGTTTTACGGCTGGCGGACCCCTTGCCTTACTTCCTCTCAGCCGCTCTCGAATGGCAGTCGTTTGGACGCGTCCAGAGGAAGAATTGGGAAGATTAATGTCCTTAGATGAAGTTGCATTTCAGAATGAACTTCAGAATGTATTTGGTTATCGCCTTGGAAAGCTCATGCGCACCGGCATAAGAAGTTCATATCCATTAGCGCGTGTACTTAGTAAGCAACGCGTAGGAGATAGGGCAGTTTTGGTTGGTAATGCGGCCGTTAGTTTGCATCCAGTGGCAGGTCAAGCATTCAATATCGCGCTGAGGGATATCGCGGTATTGACAGAGATAATTAACGAGGAAAGGGCAAGTCAGGGGCCTCAAGCAGATATCGGTAGTTCGGAGTTACTTGCTCGATATGATGAATTACGAAGAAACGACCAACGAAGAGTAGCTGCTTTCACTCATGCCTTGATTCGCTTGTTTGGTTACCGTGGGTCGCCAGTTGCCATTACACGTGCATTAGGATTAATGGCATTTGACCTTATGCCTGGCGCAAAGGCTCAGCTCGCGAGACACACTATGGGTCTAGCAGGGCGTTTGCCCCGACTTGCTCGAGGTTTGAGGTTGGCTTGAGGGCTTACGAATGATCAGGCGTCAGTCGGTCCTTGTAGTTGGCGGCGGCTCGGTCGGTCTAGCAGTTGCGGCGTTGCTAGGCTCGGGCAACCATGCCGAGGTGCTTCAAGTGGTTCTTTTGGAGCCACGACCGATCCCTAGGTGGGATCCAAAGCATGTGGATTTAAGAGTCTACGCCTTGTCGCGCGCATCTCAATGGATGCTCCAGCGCATAGGTGCTTGGCATTATATCAACGAGGCACGAGTGAGCCCTTATCGGCGCATGCGGGTTTGGGAAAGTTCGCCCATATCAGGATTGGGTAGCTTGGATTTCGATAGTGCAGATATTGGTGAGCCTGATTTAGGACATATTGTTGAAGATACTTTGCTTCGGGAGGCGTTGTTGCGTCAGCTTGAAGCTCTCCCAAATGTCGAATTATGTTTGGGTCTTGGGCTTGACAAGATTGAGGTTGGACCACGGGATGTTCGAGTTACCACTGGAAACGGTGAAATCCTGAGTGGGAATTTATTGATTGCTGCTGATGGCAGTGATTCAAGGGTCCGAACACTATTAGGTTTGTCAGTCAGCGGAGTGCCATATGATCAAAAGGCAATCGTTACCCATGTTGGTACACGAAAAGAGCATATGGAAACGGCATGGCAGCGATTTTTAAAAACCGGACCACTAGCATTTTTGCCGTTAACGGACGGACGAAGTTCCGTGGTTTGGTCGACGTCATCTCAACATGCAGATTCCCTGCTGGAGCAGTCTTCGAAAGAATTCATCAATCAACTTGAGGTCGCCAGTGAGGGGGTTCTTGGTGAAATTGATTCTGTTTCAGCTCGTGCCAGCTTTAAGTTACGTGTGATGCATTCGCGACAATATTGTTGTCCGAGAGTAGTGCTGGTTGGAGATGCTGCACACATAGTGCATCCACTTGCTGGCCAAGGGATGAATATGGGGTTTTTGGATGCCGTCGAAATTGTGAATGTCATCGAAGACGCTCTAAGCAGAGGGGAGGATTCGGGTGATTTGCGGATATTGAGGCGGTATGAACGCAATCGAAAGGGAGAGAATCTGAAGATGCTTTTGGCTTTGGATAGTCTTAATCGATTTTTCCGTTTTCCGGGGGTTTCGTTGTTAAGAATCGCAGGACTCAGTGTCGTAAACACGGCAAGCCCAGTGAAGTACGCTCTCATGCGTGAAGCTCTGGGTCTATCTAAGCAGGCATCTGATTATTTGTAGGTAATCAGCAGAGGATTATCTATTTGCGCTATGATGGTGCTCTCAGCCATTAAAGTCTGCCGGAGAGGCTTCGCATAAGCGGGGCGCCGAAGGCGCAAACACTGCTCTGAAACGCTCAGGCAAAAGGACGGCAGCGCTTGGTTGACTCTGGAGAGCGACCCTTGTTTAAGCTGGGTCCACCGAAGGTGATCAGCGCACTGCGCTTAATCTCTCAGGTTACAGGACAGAGGAGCGGCGGGTTTGTGAGCCCGCCGTTTTTTTTGGTTTTTTGAGAATACGTTAAATGCAGCATACGCCGTTATATCAGGCACACATGGATCTGGGTGCACGCATGGTGGACTTTAGTGGGTGGAGTATGCCTATCTCCTATGGATCCCAGATTTCAGAGCATAATGCGGTTAGAAAGGGCGCTGGGGTTTTTGATGTCTCACATATGGTAATACTCGACTTTAAGGGCACCGAAGTAAGATTATTTTTGCGCCGTATTTTGGCTAACGACGTTAGTAAACTTCAAAGTGAAGGACAAGCCTTATATAGCTGTATGCTTCGCACAGACGGCGGAATATTAGATGACCTCATTGTTTATTGGCTTGGGGGGGAGCGTTTCCGAATCGTTTCAAATGCAGCCACCTGTACGAAAGATTTAACTTGGTTTCGGGAGGCTGCCAGTGGGACTGCGGTAGAGATTAACCAAAGGAAAGATTTGGCAATGCTTGCTATTCAGGGTCCACAAGCAAGGGAAGTTGTTGCTGAAAGTGTTTCGCATGGTGAAAGGTGCCTAGCGTTAAAGCCTTTTTTTTCCACTCAGTTAGGCGATTACATGGTTGCCAGGACTGGATACACTGGTGAAGATGGGTTTGAAGTAATTTTGCCAGCCAAAAATGCATGCGGTTTTTGGGAGACTCTCTTGAAGAGTGGCGTGGCACCGTGTGGGCTCGGTTCACGAGACACTTTGCGTTTGGAAGCCGGCCTTAATCTTTATGGCGCAGATATGAATGAAAGTGTGAGTCCCTTGAGATGCGGCCTCAAATGGACAGTGGCATTTGAGGGAAAAAGGGATTTTATTGGGCGTCAAGCACTCTGCCATGAGCTCAAAGCAGGACTAAAAGATAAGCAAGTGGGCCTAATTCTGAATGGGAAGGGTGTTTTAAGGTCGGGCTATTCCGTACGCACTGTTTTTGGTAGTGGTACGCTCACCAGCGGCAGTTATTCTCCTACCTTAGATTGTTCAATTGCTCTCGCCAGAGTGCCGGTTCAGTCAGAGCGTGATTGTGAGGTTGAGATTCGGGGCCGGTGGCACGATGCGCGTATTGTGAAACCCCCCTTCGTCCGGCACGGAAAGGTTGAGGTAGATATGCTACAGGGAGAAACCTTATGAGTGATATTCCGAGTCAGCTTAAATTTACCCGTGACCATGAATGGGTTCGGGAACATGATGATGGTACCGTCGAGGTGGGTATTACCGACCATGCGCAGACTGCGCTCGGTGATTTAGTATTTATTGAACTGCCTGATAAAGGAGGAAATTTTGCCGCTCATGATGCTTGTTGTGTTGTGGAATCTGTTAAAGCAGCCTCTGACGTCTATTGTCCTCTGGCAGGAACGATCGTAAGTACAAATGAGGCTTTAACTGAGAAGCCAGAACTAGTGAATAATAATCCCTATGGTGAAGGGTGGCTTTTTCAGCTTAGACCAGATCTACCTAGTGAGCTGGAGAGTTTACTGAATGATGAAGAGTATGAAAGGTTATTGGCTGAGGACAATGAATAGATATGTTGGAGTAGGAAACTAGCATGCCTTTTATTCCACACACTGAGAGCGATACTCAGGACATGTTGCTCGATATGGGCGTGGAGAATATAGAAGAGCTTTTTGATGAGATTCCATCGGAACTCCGCTGCTTGGGTTTAAAGGACATTCCTGAAGCACTCACCGAGTCCCAATTAGCACGTCTGATGTGTGAGCGTTCTACAAAAGATCAGATCAAGCTGAACTTCATGGGAGCGGGCGCTTATGAGCACCATATTCCTGCAGCCGTTTGGGAGATTGCAACGCGCGGCGAGTACTATAGTGCCTACACGCCTTACCAAGCTGAAGCTAGCCAAGGTACCTTGCAGGTTATCTACGAGTACCAGACCATGATGGCAAGTCTTACGGGGCTTGATGTCTCCAATGCATCTTTATACGACGGGGCATCTGCTTTGGCTGAAGCTATCCTGATGGCCATAAGAATAAACCGTAAGTCGCGCTCTAAGCGGGTTTTAATTCCAAAAACCATCCACCCCTTTTATGTAGATGTCGTTG
The DNA here is from genome assembly GCA_964465375.1 of uncultured Gammaproteobacteria bacterium. GTDB lineage: Bacteria > Pseudomonadota > Gammaproteobacteria > Steroidobacterales > Rariloculaceae > CAJWKT01. The sequence goes on from CAYXIJ010000020.1 coordinate 8,809, forward strand.
GAAGTATTACGGGGAATCAGGGAATCCAAATTACTGAATTACCCTACGATAGCGGGACGGGGCAAGTCTTGTTGTCCGCCCTTGATTCATATTCCCACGAGGATATAGCGGCTATCGTTATCCCTCAGACGAACGTTTTTGGGATTCTAGAAGAAGTGCATACTATTACTCAGTGGGCTGTAGATCATGATGTATTAGCTATTGCACTAGTCAATCCTGTTGCTCTGGGCTTACTTAAGCCACCAGGCGAGTGGGGTTCTAATGGTGTAGCAATTGCCTGTGGAGAGGGGCAATCCCTCGGTATCCCGTTGAGTTCGGGCGGACCCTATTTTGGTTTTCTGAGCTGTCGCGAAGCATTCGTGCGCCAATTGCCTGGACGCTTGGTTGGGAGAACCACCGATCTGGAAGGCAAAAAAGGTTTTACGTTAACTCTGCAGGCACGCGAACAGCACATTCGCCGCTCCAAGGCTACCTCAAATATTTGTACCAATCAGGGACTTATGGTCACAGCTGCTACCATTTACATGAGTTTGCTGGGTCCAGAGGGACTTAAGCGCGTCGCCGAGCATTGTCACGCTAGGACCCGCGATCTAGTATCGATAATGAGTAGCATTGACGGTGTTGATGAAGTATTCGCCGGTAATCATTTTCATGAGGCAGTTTTGCGTCTACCGGTCAGTGTTGAGGCTGTACTTAATGTGTTGTCTGGATGGGGTATTCTTGGTGGTGTCTCGCTCTCATCTTGGTATCCGGAGCTAGGTGAAGCTTTATTAGTTTGTGCGACCGAGACAAAGTCCGATGATGATCTTAGGATTTATGGGCAAGCGCTTCGGGCTGCCATAGATCAGGTTAGTGAAACATAGTAATGGAACCGCTTATTTTTCAGCTCGGGGAGAAGGGTCGTGTTGCCGGCGCTCATTTGCTCGAAAGTGTTGGTGAAATAGAACTCCCAGATAACGCGCTTAGAGATAAGCCACCTTTATTACCTGAAGTTTCTGAGCTAGACGTTGTAAGACACTACACTCGTCTTTCCCAGAAAAATTTTTCTATTGACACAAATTTTTATCCCTTGGGATCTTGTACGATGAAATACAACCCCAGAGCCTGCAATACTCTTGCAATGCTAACGGGTTTTCGTGACCGTCATCCGCTAGCGCCAGAGGTGGTTTCTCAAGGGTTTATGGAATGTATGTTTGAATTACAGGAGATGCTGAAGGCTGTTACTGGGATGTCAGCTGTGTCTCTCACCCCGATGGCAGGTGCTCAAGGCGAGCTAGCGGGGGTAGCAATGATCCGTGCATATCATTTGGATCACGGGGATGACGCACGAACGGAGATCATTGTGCCGGATGCAGCTCATGGCACTAATCCAGCAACAGCAAAAATGTGTGGTTGTTCAGTTAGGGAGCTTCCGACACAGTCTGACGGTGATGTAGATCTCGTTGCTTTAGAGGCTCTTGTAGGACCTAAAACGGCGGGAATCATGTTAACCAACCCTTCCACACTAGGTGTTTTTGAGCGGAATATTAAAACGGTTAAAGAAATAGTCCATGGTGCGGGCGGCTTACTCTACTACGATGGCGCAAACTTGAATGCAATTCTGGGGAAAGTGTTGCCTGGTGACATGGGGTTCGATGTCATTCACATTAATCTGCATAAAACATTCTCAACGCCCCATGGCGGCGGCGGACCCGGCTCTGGTGCAGTCGGGGTTGGAGATAAACTGAAGCCTTATTTGCCAGTGCCATTCATAGCTAGACAGGGCTCCAACTATGTTTGGCAAGACTCCTCAGCTCATCCTAAAAGTATCGGGAGATTGTCCGCCTTCATGGGAAACGCTGGGGTCCTCTTGCGAGCCTATGTGTATATGCGCCTGCTTGGCGAAGGTGGAATGTCGAGAGTTGCAAATTACGCCACTCTGAATGCCAATTATCTTATGGAAAAACTCAAGCGCGTGGGGTTTGATTTAGCTTTTCCCTCTCGTCGGGCCAGTCATGAGTTTGTGTTGACGCTGAAGCGTCAGGCAAAGGAGAGTGGCGTAACAGCGATGGATGTTTCTAAGGCACTTTTGGACGAAGGATTTCATGCGCCGACAGCTTATTTCCCGCTTTTAGTTCCGGAGTGCCTACTCATTGAGCCGACGGAGACGGAGAGCAAAGAAACCTTGGATCAGTTTATTGCTGCAATGGCTAAGATTTTAGAAGAAGCGCAACGTGATCCTCAGACCATAAAAGACGCCCCTATTTCAACCCCGGTACGTCGTCTTGATGAGGTACGTGCCGCACGTCGGTTAAACGTGCGCTATTCTTATCAGGAGAACGAGGATTTGGGGGATACAATGGACCCCGAATTTTTATAATCTGGTTGTATTCTTATCGTGAGTTGCAGGCTAACCGCTATGAAACAGTTTTTACCACGCCTTCTATTTATGATTGTTTTTCCTGCCAACGTTCTGGCTCAGGATGAGCCTAGCTGGAACACTACACTAGACAAAATTTCGAGCGGGGTAGTCTCAATCCAAGTTGATAGCACGCGGGCATTTGATACGGACCGTAACCAATCTACCCAAGCCACTGGTTTTGTCGTAGACGCTGAGCAGGGCTTGGTCCTAACAAATAGACATGTGGTTACGACTGGACCTGTGGTAGCTCAGGCGATTTTTCTGAACCAAGAAGAGGTAGAGTTAGTCCCGTTGTACCGTGACCCAGTGCACGATTTTGGTTTTTTCAGATATGACCCTCGCAAATTGAGATTCATCAAGCCGGAGGAGCTTAAGCTCGTTCCAGAAGCTGCACAAATCGGTAGGGACATTCGAATAGTCGGTAATGATGCCGGCGAACAACTTTCAATTCTTGCTGGAACAATTGCCCGGGTGGATCGGGCAGCACCGAATTATGGACGCGGGAATTACAATGACTTCAACACATTCTATTTGCAGGCTGCTTCAGGGACGTCGGGCGGTTCGTCAGGGTCGCCAGTCGTAGATATTGCGGGGCGAGTCGTGGCACTTAATGCAGGCGCTAATTCACAGGCTGCCTCCAGTTTTTTTCTTCCTTTAGAGCGGGTCCGTAGAGCTCTCTCATTGATTCGTGAGGGACACTTTGTTTCTAGGGGTACATTACAGACCGAGTTCATCCATAAGCCCTATGCCGAGCTCCGCCGCCTAGGCTTGGCTGAGTCAACGGAAGCCAGTTATCGAGAAGATTTTCCAGTTCACACAGGTCTATTGGTTGTTGAGCAGGTTATTCCCAATTCCGCAGCGTCAGAGTTTTTGAGGCCTGGAGATGTACTTGTAAGTATTAACAATGAGCCGCTATCAGAGTTTGTATCATTAGCAGCCGTGCTTGATGATCAGGTAGGTCGAAAGGTGCTGGTTGAAGTAGAGCGGGGCGGAGTTCGTGTTCGGCAAGAGTTGATTGTTGATGATTTACATTTCATCACACCGGACGAATTCATCGAGTATGGAGATGGAATTTTTCACGCCCTTTCTTATCAGCAGGCGCGCCATTTTAATCGATCGATTTCTGGTGTCTACGTTGCCAATTCAGGCCATGTTTTTGGAACAGCTGCTATTCCAAGAAGAAGCTTGGTTACCGGTATTGATGGTATACCAGTAGAAAGTCTAGATGACCTTCAACAACGTCTGGAGGCGATTCCTGATCAACAGCGTGCAACAGTGCGTTTTGTAACGCTGGATGATCCGCAGACAGATAAATTGCGCCTCATTACCAATGATCGTGGTTGGTTTCCTGCGAAGCGCTGCCAGCGGGATGATCGATTGGGTCTCTGGTCGTGCCGGGAGTTGGCACAAGCAGTATCCCAAGACAATACTGCCCCTCGGGAGACGACATTTCCGTCGAGTGGACAGATAGCACGATTTGCAGGCCTTGGGAGTCGTGGATACCTTAATCGGGTTGCGCCATCTTTAGTGCTCGTTAATTTTGATATGCCGTACACCGTTTCCGGTGTTTCTGATCGGCACTACTACGGCACCGGGGTCATTGTTGATGCTGAGCGGGGCTGGGTGGTTGTTGATAGAAACACGGTACCGGTAGCCATGGGTGATGTGCGCATCACATTTGCAGGTTCCCTGGAAGTACCAGGTTGGGTGGAATACATACATCCACTCCATAATTTAGCTGTAGTTGCCTACGATCCTGAGCTTATAGGGAACACCCCGACTCGAAGTGCTGCGTTTAATTCTTCCCCGAAAGCTTTCGGTTCAGGTGATTCATTAATGGTGGTTGGGCTGAAGGCCGATCACACATTGCACTCTCAATCCAGTGCAATAGCTGCAGTGGAGCCAATTAATTTTCCTGTTTCTAGGACACTGAGGTTTCGAGATTCTAATTTGGAAGGAATCAAGTTAGTTAATGGTCCTGATGAGTTTGATGGGATAATTGTTGATCAGCGTGGTCGGGTAGTGGCGCTTTGGGCTAGTTTTGCTTACCAAACGGGTAGGGATCTTACTCAGACCAACATAGGTATTCCGGCAGATCTCGTTACAGATATGGTTGATGTCTTGAGGGATGGACGGTCTTTGTATTCCCTGGATGTGGAATGGCGACTCATGCCGATTGCCAGTGCGCGAAAGTTTGGACTACCGGAAAGTTGGATAAGTCGTTATGAGGCTCATAATCCAGAGCGCCGACAAGTGCTTGCTGTCTCAAGTGTGGTAACTGGCTCTCCAGCGGCAGCGTTTTTTGCAGTAGGAGATATTCTCCTGAATATTGATGGCCAGGCATTGAATACGTTCCGGGAGGTGGAGAGCGTTGTTCAGCGTGACCAGATTGAGGTTACAGTCTACCGTAATGGAGAGGAGTTAATTGGGCATGTTCAAACGGTTGCGCTGAGTGGTCGGGGGATTGATCGTGCGCTACTTTGGGCGGGAGCCTTGTTGCAGGCACCCCATCGAGCAATCTCAGCCCAGAGAGGAATAGATTCAGCGGGAGTTTACGTTTCTTATTTTGGCTTCGGTTCACCAGCGAGTCGTTCGCGACTTTTTGCTGGCCTTCAAATATTGGAGGTGGATGGACAGCCTACACCGAATCTTGACAGTTTCATCGCGGCTGTGGACGGATTGCAGGATCGCTCGTCCGTGCGTCTAAGTACTGTTGCATGGAGTGGCATACCCCAGATAGTTACACTTAGATTAGACAGGCACTACTGGCCTAGCTATGAGTTAAGGCGAATTGGTAACCACTGGCAACGGTCCCCACTCAAATGATTTAAGGCGCGCTTATTTTTGCACCAGTCAGCGCCATTTTTTATTTATGATGGCTAGGGTAGCTACACTGAAGATCGTTTCCGGGGGACAAACAGGTGTTGATCGGGGCGCGCTTGCCGCGGCATTAAGTGGTGACGCACCTTGTGGCGGCTGGTGTCCAGAAGGCCGTGTTGCAGAGGATGGTGTAATCCCTGCTCGCTTTCCACTGCAGGAACTTCAAGGTGGCACCTATAGAGATCGTACATTGAAAAACGTACTGGATTCTGATGGCACTCTGATTATCTTCAATGGAACGCTTGCTGGCGGATCGAAGTTAACCGAAAATTTTTGTGAGCAAAAAAACAAGCCATACTTCTTAATTGATGCAACCGAAAGTTCTATTCGTTATTCAATTAAGCAGCTCACAAGTTTCCTAAAAGACAAAAAAATATTAACACTCAATGTTGCTGGTCCACGTGCTAGCAATTGGGGGAACGGAGAAGAGCACACTTACAGTCTTATAACTGAACTTCTCAAATCCGTTCGTGCATAGTTAAGCGTTACAGTTTAATTATGAACCTGCTTAACAGGCGCCAGTTCTTTTTCCAGTGTTTCTAGATTAGTTATGGGTGGCCGACACTCAGTGCCTCTGCAGATATAGGCTACTATGGAGCCTTGCGGTTTGCGATCCGCCAAAAGGCCAGGCAAATCACTTTCATTTGTGGGAATGCTGAGGCATACACGCTTAGGGTTATAGCCCGCGTGCACAAATTGCCACCACTCCTTGAGAGAGCTGGGCTCACCTCGAATAATGATTATCTCTGGAGGTGACAGATATGCATCAAGGCCCCGCAGCGTTGAATTGTGCGCTTCCGGATAACGCGTCAGCCCTGGCTCAGCCGCCATGAGTACCCTTTGGGCCGCCTTGAGGTAGCGCTCTTCCCCTAACAGATAACCCAGCACGATGAGCACCTGGATCGCAATTCCATTACCGGAAGGCATTGCCTCATCTGTGAAGGGTTTTGGGCGAAGAATTAATGGTTCGTGATCATTGGCGGTAAAAAAGAAGCCCCCATTATCATCCTCGAATTCTGAGAGAAGTACTTCTATAAGTTGTCGAGCTAGGGTGAGATCTTTGGAACGCCACCGATATTGGATCAATTCAATGATGCCGTGGACAAGAAACGCATAGTCATCTAAATAGGCTGGGAATCTCGCGCGTTTATCCTTGTAACATGCCTTTAATCGGCCATTGTTCCACAGTTTAGAATGAATGAAGTCCACGGCTTGGGTCGCTGAAATTGCAAGATCCTCTCTCATCAGACAGCGCGCTGCGACGGCCATGCCGCCAATCATGAGGCCGTTCCATGAAGTTAGCACTTTGACATCCTTATGGGGCCGGACTCGCTGCTCCCTGGCATTCAATAGTTTGATGCGTGAGTGATTCAACAATTTCCTAGTTTTTGTTACGGATAGGATCATGCTTTGGGCAAGGCTATCCAATGATTTGGCCACGTATAAATGGGATGCATCTTCAAAATTTGTGCCGTCAGTGAGGCCAAAATATTCACCTGCCACTTTTGCCTCATTTGCATCTAATAGTGATTCAAATTCCTCTTGCGTCCAGAGATAGAATTTGCCTTCTTCACCCTCTGAGTCCGCGTCTAATGTTGCATAGTATCCCCCCTCGGGATCTTGCATCTCTCTCATGATCCAGTTAGCAGTTTCTGAGGTAATTTTTTCAAATAAAACATCCCCGGTGGCTGCAAACGCATGAGCTTAAAGGGCTAATAAGGCGGCATTGTCTTAAAGCATTTTCTCAAAATGAGGGATGAGCCAGTAACGGTCTACTGAATAACGAAAGAAGCCACCCCCAAGTTGATCATAGAGCCCACCATTAGCCATGCGCGTTAAGCTCAGGGTAGCCATAAAGAGGGCTTGTAGGTCCGGATCAGATTCTTCGGCGCTATTGCGCCATGTATCTAGGAGCATTTCAATATTTGTGGGGTGAGGAAATTTGGGCGCATCGCCAAAACCACCGTACTCACTGTCAAAAATTTCACCGAGCTTTTGCCTTGCTTGTTCCAGGGGAGTATGGCTGAGATTTTCTTGATTAACCTCAGGAGATTGGTCTAAATTTTTGAGCATATCGCTCAGCTTTTTGGTCTGGGAACGAACTTCCGGTTCGTTTTCTCGGTAATAGGTTTCTACTCGACGCAGGACATTTTGGAACGAAGGTATCCCATAACGTGGCTCCTTCGGGAAATAAGTTCCGGCGAAAATTGGTAGTTGATTGTCAGGCGTTAAAAAAATAGTGAGGGGCCAGCCACCAGAGCGGCGGGTGATAATGTGGTGAGCTGTCTGGTAAATTTTATCTAGATCAGGACGTTCTTCTCGATCCACCTTGATGTTAATAAAAAGTTTGTTCATCAATTGAGCTGTTTCTTGGTCTTCAAAGGATTCATGTGCCATTACATGGCACCAGTGACATGCTGAATACCCGATGGATAGTAAAATTGGTTTACCTGATTTTTTTGCTAGCTCTAGGGATATTCTATTCCATGCATACCACTGCACTGGATTATCAGCGTGTTGTAGAAGGTAGGGACTGGTCTCTTTTTGTAGCTGGTTAGCCATAACTCGACTATAGCAGGATCATGTATCGGGCTGGCTCCTCTGTAGGTCCGCGATTACACTAGGCCTTATTTATTCTATGAGCACTCTCACTGTTTAACTATCCTGAATTTGACCCTGTTGCTTTTGCTGTCGGTCCCTTGCAGGTTCGCTGGTACGGACTGATGTATCTTGGCGGGTTTGCGCTAGGCTGGCTTGGCGCCCGAGCAAGAGCGAAAAACTCCCTTAGTCCTATCCCTAGCGCTAGACTGGATGATCTGGTCTTCTACGTCGCGCTGGGCGTCATATTGGGCGGGCGTGTCGGTTATATGCTTTTCTATAATCTTGCTGGTCTCATAGAAAATCCCTTCAATCTTTTTAAGGTTTGGGAAGGAGGAATGTCCTTCCATGGCGGGCTTCTGGGCGTGATGATAGCAATGGGACTATTTGCCCGGAATCTCAAGCAACCCTTTTTTGTAATCACGGATTTTCTAGCTCCTTGGATCGCACCGGGTTTAGGCTTGGGGCGAATCGGCAATTTTATCAACGGGGAGCTCTGGGGAGCAGAGACAAGCTCTGATGCACCCTGGGCTGTCGTTGTCGATGGAGTATCTCGGCACCCGAGCCAACTTTATGAAGCATTCTTAGAAGGTTTGGTATTGTTCTTGGTCCTGTGGTTTTTCTCCAGAAAGAAACGCCCAACCATGGCCGTCTCTGGATTGTTTTTAACGTTATATGGCATTTTCCGGATCTTAATAGAATTCATTAGATTGCCTGACAACAATCAATATGTAGCATTCGACTGGCTTACGCGTGGACAGATTTTGTCGTTACCTATGCTTGTGGCGGGAACCATTATGTTAATTCTTGTGTATGTTTGGGGCATGCCTTCTGAGGGTAAATCCCGATGAAACAGTACTTGGATCTACTAAGAAAGGTTCGCGAAGAGGGCACTAAAAAGAGTGATCGCACCGGCACAGGCACCCAGAGTATCTTCGGTTACCAGATGCGCTTCGATTTAAATAGGGGGTTTCCAATACTGACGACCAAGAAGTTGCATGTACGCTCAATAATTTATGAGTTGCTATGGTTGCTTCGTGGTGACACAAATGTCAGTTATTTACATGATCATGGTGTACACATATGGGACGAATGGGCCGACGAAAAAGGCGAACTCGGCCCAATTTACGGAGCACAATGGCGAGCCTGGCCTACTCCTGATGGTGGATATATCGATCAAATTACGCGCGCAGTTGAGCTAATAAAATCTGATCCAGATTCTCGCCGGATTGTGGTTAGCGCGTGGAATGTTGGTCAGCTTGGTGACATGAAGCTCTCACCCTGCCACGCTATGTTTCAATTTTATGTATCGAATGGAAAGCTGTCATGCCAACTCTATCAACGTAGTGCAGACATATTTTTGGGTGTACCGTTCAATATTGCATCTTACTCGCTACTGACTTACTTGATGGCGAGTCAGACTGGGCTAGAACTAGGGGATTTTGTCTGGAGCGGGGGAGATTGCCACCTCTATCTCAATCATCTTCGTCAGGCGGATGAGCAGTTGACCCGCGAGCCGCTACCTTTGCCCCAGCTTACTGTAAAGCGTAATCCCACTAGTATCTTTGATTATCGTTATGAAGACATAGAGCTCGATGGTTACGAAGCTCACCCACACATTAAAGCTCAAGTATCTAAATAGGCCTGTCTACCTTTTTTGATGGTAGATGTGTTTGAGCTCTGCCCTGTGATACATCTCTCGGTTAACTGAGGCAGGCATCTTTGGGATCTATCGGTCTACGATGCCGGCACAATTCACAGTGATTTTCTCCCCTCTGGGCTCTAATGGGACTGCGGTCAGAGTACCTCCCCATACACATCCGCTGTCCAGCGCCGTGATATCCGTTCGTGACAAAACACCCAGTGTGGCCCAGTGACCGAAGACAATATGATTATCCTGATTGAGGCGCCCGGGCACGTCAAACCATGCCATCAAATCAGAGGGTTGTAGGCCGGGCTTACAGTTATAATCAAAGTTTAGTTGCCCATTTTTGTCGCAGAAACGCATGCGTGTAAGTGCATTGATTGTAAAGCGACGCCGCTCTTTGTCATCAAGTTTTGTTGACCAGATATTGGGTTCATTGCCGTACATGGTTTTCAAACTCTTGCGCCAGTTAGTGCATTGCAGCTGCGCGCTAATTTCTTGAGCGTGTTGAATGGCTTCAGCTACACTCCAGAAAGGGGGTAGCCCTGCATGGACAAGCACCCTTTTTGTATCTGGGTCATGATGCAAGAGAGGTTGTTGACGAATCCAGTCTAGGATTTCATCACCGTCAGGAGCTTCAAGGACTGCACTGATTGTATCAGCAGGGTCGGCCTTCCTTGCACCAGCGGCCACAGCCAGAAGATGAAGGTCATGATTTCCCAAAACAACAGTAGCATTTTCCTTTAGGCGCATAATTCTACGCAGAACCCCCAGGGAGTCGGGCCCGCGGTTGACTAGATCACCCACTAACCACAAGTGGTCATTTTTAGGATCAAAAGAAATCTGTTCCATTAATCGCTTAAATGCGCGATCACATCCTTGAATGTCGCCGATTGCATATAGCGTCATTAATTCAAGCCATTAACATTTAGTATGCCGACTATAACGTGCGTAACATTTGTACAGAGTTCAGTATATTGTGGAGACAGACAAGACACTATCTAAGGGTTTTTGCTCGGATAACTTGGATCAGTGGTCGTTTTGCAAAGGTTTGACAGTTTGGCAAACTCCTCTGGGGATAGTGTTTCTGGTCGTGCACGTGGATTGATTTGCGCCCGACTAATTTTTTCCGGCTCAAGCCATCCCTTCAAGCTGTTCGCAATGGTTTTTCGGCGCATAGAGAACGCACGTGTAACAAGTTTAAAGAAATGGCCCGGGTCGTTTACTGCGAAGCGAGGTTTGGAACTGGGTCGCAAGCTAACAATTGTTGACCAAACTTCAGGGGCTGGGTTAAAGGCACCTGGCCCGATATCAAAGCATGTCCTGGGTTCTGCCCATAAGGCTAGGTTAACCGTGAGCCGACCATATTGTTTACTACCCGGTACGGCTGTCATCCGATTAGCGACTTCTCTTTGCAGCATGAGGTACATATCTTTGATAGCGGCACGATGCACGAGAAGATGAAATAGCAGTGGAGTGGAGATGTTGTAAGGTAGGTTTCCGATTACGCGTAGCGAAGCTTTGCTCCGAGCAAGCCCTGAGAAATCAAATTTCAAGGCATCTAGGTGATAAACTCTGAGACGTTCAGGTTTTGGGCATCTGTTGATCAATTGATCTGCTAGTTGACCGTCTAGCTCGACTACGTGAAGTTGTTTTAAGTGCTTAACTAAGGGGAAGGTAAGGGCGCCATGACCTCCCCCGATTTCCACCATTAGGTCATCTGGTTGTGGAGCTATTAATTCCAATATTTTTTCGATAATTGCTGGGTCGTGAAGGAAGTGTTGTCCGAGCCGCTTGTTTGCTCTCAGATTCATACAGATTTTGAGTTAAGTAGGAGTTTTATGGCAAGTTGTACGGCTTGTTTTAGACTTTCTGTTTTGGCTTTTCCTGTGCCTGCAAGCGTGAGCGCAGTACCGTGATCTACGGAAGTTCGAATGATTGGCAACCCTAGGGTGACATTAACGAGATTCCCAAACGAGAGAGCTTTGATTGCAGGTAATCCTTGGTCATGGTACATCGCCAAAATCACATCGAATTCAGCTAGGCGTGCCGGGGTAAAGGCGGTATCGGCAGGCAATGGTCCTTGAATATTCAGGCCAGTACCAGATAGTTCTTCGATAAGCGGTTCAATGATTTTCTGTTCTTCATTTCCTATAACACCTGCTTCGCCTGCATGGGGATTGAGCCCAAGGATGGCAATACACGGTTTATTTAGACCGAATCGTTGCTCTAGATCATTATTCAGGACGTTAATGGTTTTTTTTAGGCTTTGCCGATTAATAGCAGATGCTACCTCGTCCAATGGTAAGTGTGTGGTTGCGAGTGCGACGCGCATATTTTTTGCAACCATTAACATAACTGGTGTACGCGTTCCTGTGAGGTCTGCAAGAAATTCAGTATGCCCAGTAAATTTGATCCCAGCTTGGTTAATCACACTTTTTTGTACTGGTGCTGTCACTAGTGCTGATTTTTTGTAAGTTTTGCAGAGTTCAGCTCCTCGTTTAAGTAGTTCAATCACGTATTCAGCGTTCGCAGAGTTTAGTTGGCCTGCACGGACAGGAGTTTTTAATGACACTCCTAGTACGTCCAGATGCCCGGCTCTATGGGGAGTAATGTCTGAGAGTTTTTTTTGTTCTTGAATGCTGAGGCCCAGTTTAAGTGTGCTAGCTCTTTCAGCGAGTAGGCCCGGATCCCCCAAAACAGCTAGGCGGGCAGGGATTTTTTTCATGGCGAGCATCACACAAATATCTGGCCCGATCCCAGAGGGTTCACCCGAGCTCAACAGTATGATAGGAAGGCTAGATGCCACCGAAATGGCCCTCACGATGAGTTATATAAGTTTCTCTACGAAGGCCTCGTCTCGAAGTCGGCGAAGCCAAAGTTCCCGCTCTTCTTCTAGCTTTGAGGAACGTATTTGCTCCGCGCATTTCAATTCCTTCATCTCCTCGGTAGTGTCGTAAGAGCGCCGTTCAGTAACTTCCGAGATATGCCAGCCAAAACGCGTTTGAAAAGGCTCGCTAAGCTCTCCGAGCTCTAATGCTGCCAACTGTTGTTCAAATTCTGGCGCAAAGGTCCCAGGTCCCGTCCAACCTAAATCACCGCCTTCCGCCGCCGACACGGGGTCCTCAGATGTAGCTTGTGCGAGCGTAGCAAAGTCATCTCCTTCGATGATCTGATTTCGTATCCCAATAAGTTTTTGCAGGACTGCCGAGTCATCGAGGATTTCGTTGGGCCGCAGTAGAATATGTCGGACTCGGATTTGGTCTATCATGACTATCTCAGCTCCACGGACATCATTGAGCCTCACTATATGGAAGCCGCTACCACTTTGAATCGGATCAGAAACGTTGCCAGCTTCCATTGCAATGACTTCCGAGGCAAACAAAGTAGGGAGCTGTACACCTTTTCGCCAGCCGAGAGCCCCCCCATCTAGTGCGGCCTGACTTTCCGAATATGCGATCGCTAACTGTGAAAATTCCTCTCCTGCTTGTAGCCTTTCATAAATTTCATCAACGCGCTTACGGGCTTCACTAACTTCACTATCAGTAGCAGATGAGGGTAACCCTATGAGTATGTGTGAGATATTGTAGTCAATTTCGTCACTTGCATTTTGTTCGCTACGGGACAGGCACAACTCCATTTCTCGTGGGGCAACAATGATTCGGGCAATTACATCGCGCTGCTGAAGTTGATCCAATATAAGTTGTTCGCGGGTATCTTGGCGATACATTGCATAGTCGATACCTTCTTCTGCCAGAGCATTAGGCAGATCCTCAAGCGTTAAATTTGCTTCCCCCGCCACCCCTGAAAGCGCTTGATTCAGAAACTCATCGCTGACTATTATCCCAAAACGCTGAGCTCGCTGTAGCTGAATTTGGTGCAGTATAAGCTGCTCTAAAACTTGTTCCTCAAGAATTGATAACGGTGGCATAGCTTGCCGCTGCTCTGGCGGCGTTTGAAGCTGGATTTGATTAAGAGCGTTAATTGTTAGTTCCATTCTTTCATTAAACTCGCTTCTTAGTACAACCCCGTTATCAACAATAGCGGCTATGCCATCTAGTAGCTCTCCCGTCCCCCCGAGCTCGCGTGTTTGAGACCATCCAAATATGCTAATAGAGCATAGCCCGAGCAATGCAAGGGCCGAGAAAACCTTTCCAATCATGAGGCTATAGTCCTCCGCCTAAATCTTGATAACCAAGAATACCACGGTCGAGCAGTTCTTCCGGAGTTGTGAACTCATCGCTGAAGCCTTTTAATTGAAGTTGTAGTGAAATAGAGCTATCAGACTCCCCAGTTCTTCGGCTTACAAAGCGCCTTCCTACAAGACGGGCACGCCAACAACAGGACTCATACTCTAGCCCTAGAAATTTCTCTAGTGGTTTCTTTTCTAGTAGGGAATAATTGTATCGCCCAATTATTCTCCAGCTGTCTCCCATAGGCCACACTAAAGACATATCACCTTGCTCTAGCAAATCGCGACGATAACGATATCCAAGACTGAAAAGTCTCTGCTCACTCGGTCGATACTGAAAACGTGCTTCTTTTCGGACAGCTGCATTCGTATAGCTGTTCCACTGGTAGTCTATTCCTAGATTCCAAGCCTTGTAGACATTGACTGAGATTTCGGCAATATAATCTGATTCATTGGAGATACTAGGCAGACTATTTGGTAGCACAACGCCCTCAGTACTTTTGTAACGAGTTTGGCCTAATGTTGCCGTAAGTTTCTCCTGCCCACTTTTCTGATCAATTAGACGGGTTGTAATGCCAAAGCTGATTTTATCGGCATCGGCAATCCTATCCGGGCCCAGAAACTGATACTTTCGGAAAAGCTGCACAAGATTAAAATCAGGCTCTATCGTATCAAACACAGGAAGCAGAGCTTGATTCTTGTGTGGAATGTGTACATAGAGTACCCGCGGTTCTAGTGTTTGAATCCAGCCCCCCAACTTATTTGCTGAACGTTCCAGTATTAACCCTGCGTCCAAGCTTGCAATAGGCAGTGTTCTGGAGATCGAATCCTGCCCATCAGATGTTGCATCATTGAGCCAATAATTAGTTTGGCGTAGGGCGACTGCCGGCGTGAAAAACATGCCAGCCTTGTTTGCAGAAAAACTGAGTTCTTGGTTTGAATCGAAGCGCCATCCAGTTGTACCAAGGTCTCGATCAAAGTTTACGAGCTCGGATGTGATTCGAATACCCAATCGATTTCTGGACCAGTCACCGTCGAACAGTAACTGCGGTATTCGTTCGTAAGGACGTTCACTGGATTCAATTCTGGGATCGATAGTTTGATAGCTTTGGATACGTGTTAGGAAGGACCAACGGGGTGCTTGGTAAGCGATCTGGAGATATCTGTCTAGGTGGGTTTGGCTAGTGACACTCAGACTGCCACCCAAGTCCTCGAAGTAAGAATCGTCTGAAATATTTTGAATGCTGGTTATTAAGTGCCAGTTGGTACCAAATGAACTTTCATGATTTAGATTGAAGTAGCGTCGTGCACGATCTAGTTTGTCATCATCGGGCAAGTATTCTAGGTTAAGTTGCCCACTGCTTTTCGGCCTAAGATAACGAAATTCTGTGTTCAGTTGGAGTCCGCGTTTGCTCAAATAGCGTGGCTTCAAAGTCATGTCGTAGTTTGGTGAAAGGTTTAAATAGTATGGTATTTCTAGGTCGAACCCTGTTCTGTCACTTTGCCCAAAGTGTGGTGTCAAAAATCCGCTTTTTCTTTGGTCATCAATGGGGAACGTGATGTAGGGGGTATACAGGATGGGAAGGCCTTTGAATCTTAATTTCACGTTTCTAGCTGTCCCAAACCCAGCGTTAGTGTTCAAGTCGAGTTCAGATGCAAGAAACTCCCAGTCCACCTTGTCAACGGGGCAAGTTGTGAAGTTAACCGATAGCAAACTGACGGTTCGGTTACCCCGAATTCTAATTTCGTTCGCGGATCCCCTGGCTGTTTCCTCGGGGATTTCAAATCCAGCTACCCTGAACAGGACCTCTTCATTTTCTGTATCTACCTCAGCGCCTTCGCCAAAAACGATAAGGTTCGGGTCCGAGTAGGTAGCAGTGCCAATAACTTCCATACGCTGATCTGTTCGATCGAAGTAGGCACTTTTAGCAACGATACTACGGTTTCCGTATCGGAACTCGACCTCTCCAGAGAATTGCACCCCTTCTTCGTTAGAAAGGTCTATGTGGCCGGCATTGATTTCGATTTGATTGCTGTTTTGGTCAGCAGAAGTTTGTTGCACAATCTGTGTAGCTTGGACATCCTCGGTGGGTAAGCAAACCTGCCCGTTGGTTGCGAACGGAATAAGCCCAAACACTGGGAGCCACGCAGCGGGTTGTAAAGAGGATTTCTCGAAAAACAAAAGCTTGGAGCGCATCAAAGGCAGCTACAATGGCATACTTCCTAAATAGCTTCAATCAATTGTAAGGGTCCGCGCATATGACGCATGAACTCGGATTCAACCAGTGAAGGCAATGATTTTGGCAGCAGGGCGTGGTGAGCGGATGGGAAAACTGACTATCGGGACTCCGAAGCCACTGTTGCAATTGGGATCTGAAACCCTGATCGGGCGTCATCTAAAACGGCTGGCTGAAGCTGGGGTCAGTGAGGTGGTAATTAATTTGTCCTATCAGGGTGAGTTAATTAGAAACCATCTCGTGAGTGGCAGACGGTGGGGACTACGGATTACCTACAGCTGTGAAGGTGAGCCTTCCTTAGATACCGGGGGCGGTGTTATTTGCGCATTGCCGTTGCTGGGGGATGATCCTTTTTTGCTTGTGAGTGCCGACGTGTTTACCGATATTGATTTTTCCAGCCTGGATTTTTCAACAGGAAAGGGATTGTTAGTATTGGCCTCTAATCCACCGCACCATCCGGCAGGGGACTTTGGGTTGACTTCAGGTGGTCAGTTGACAGCGACCCCACCACGATTGACTTATACTGGAATAGCGCTGCTGGATCCCGCGCTTTTCAGAAATTTTAAGCCTAAAAGACAACCCTTGCGCCCTATTTTTGACTTTGCTATCGGGCGGGGGTTATTGATGGGGTTGCGTCACGATGGACTGTGGCTTGATGTGGGAACGCCAGAGCGACTTGAAGATGCACGTAAGGTCATTCAACAGAGGGAGAAAAAAAATCTGTGACCACCTACCTTTTCCCATTAGCATACGATACCTTTTGAAAATGTCTTAACTTCTTCCTGGGGAAGTGCGTACATCCAACAATGCTTGTTGTCCATTAGAAACTGCCTCGAGTCCGTCAAATATGGCTTGACGAAGATCCTTTGGTTTTTCCACCCGCCGAGTAAATGCAGCCGATGCTTGAGCTACTTTGCAGAAATCCGGGGAAGGTTCAAGTTCCACTAGGGGCATTGTTTCAGCTTGAGCGGCATGGCCCTCGGGATAAACAGTTCGGGTAGCCGCTTCGACTGCATGCCATCTTGAGTTGTTCAAGATGATTGTGAGCACAGGAAGATTTGCAGCCCGTGAGACATAGTGAAATGGCGTCGGATTCCCAAACATGTAACAACCGTCTCCAACGGTTGCAATCACTGTCCTTTCTGGTGCGGCAAGCTTGGCACCTAGGGCTGCTCCTAGGCCGAAGCCCAGTCCTCCGGAAACGTTACCACCGATCAACGTATGCGGTTTCTCCAGTGAAAGTGAGCTGGTCGAGACGCCCAGCTCTGTAATTATCAGGGCGTCATCGGGAATGATTTCTTTGAGGCAAGCACCAAGGTAATTGCCCTGAATTTTTTTATTTTTCTGAGCATTTGCAAGTTGTTTTTGGAGAGCCTTTTGTCGGCCGTTGCGATAATTCTGCGCTACTTTTCGTCGGCGCTCTGTTTTAGAGGCTTGGCCGGCGTTTTGTTTTTCTAAGGCTTCTCCCAGCAAAAACAGGGCGCCAGTAGACCGTCCCGGAATTATTAAGTCAGCAGGAAATACACGGATGGGATAATCCATGCAAAGTGGGTCGAAACCAAGGTGGGCTACCTTGGTCTCAGGCGGCGGACTGAATTCCCGGGGGAACCATGGTACTTCGCTATCTATCACTACAATCAGGTCCGCCTCAGAGAGAAAGTCTGTAGCATTCTCGCCGAGACTCATGGGGTGGCTCGCTGCTATGTTGACGCAATTGGCCCAATTTTCGGCAACGGGAATTGCAAATGTATCAGCTAGCCAAGCAAGATGGTTGAATGCTTCGATGTCTTGTCCGATGTGCGAAGTAACGATAACAGGACGTTCGGCCTTAACAATCCATCCCGCCAACTTATTAATTGCGCTGATATTCGGTTCCGGAGCCGAAATTATTTTAGGTGCAGGAGCTGCAACAGCATCGTTGTCCTGGTTCGTTAGCACTTCCCGGGGCAGGGTTAAGTATACGGGCCCCTTAGGCTCATTTAGGGCAATATCTACCGCACGTCCTACTATTTGGCTGGGAGACTGCCCAGCCCTAAGTTCATAGTCCCATTTGGTGTACTCACGGACCATACCCGCTTGGTCAAAATTCTCTTGTCCCCAGTGAATAGGGGCTGATCTTGAAGCTATGGAACCTGCTTGGGTTATGGGTGTGCGTCCGGCTATGAGTACTAAAGGGACATGGTCACGCTGGGCATTCATTAGTCCGCAAATAGCATTGGCGGTTCCAGGGGTGACGTGAACCATGACAGCTGCTGGCTTTCCGGATACTCGGTGATAGCCGTGCGCCATGGCCATGGCCAAATTCTCATGAGGAACGGTCATGAAGTCAGGCATTTCTTCGCCTGTTTTTTTTAGTCTAACCAGTGCTTCAATCAGTGGCGCAAAGTCGGTGCCTGAATTAGCAAAGACAATATCCAAGCCTCTTTGCTTGAGGGCGCGCAGAAATGACTCGGCGACCGAGCCCTGAGTGCTTCTGGCATCGTTCATTTTTTCATTCCCCGTCTTTATTTCAAGAGCAAAACTATAGGATTACCTTCTATCTGGAAAGTCTCTTCAAAGACATTTCCAGATAGTAAAGAGGATTTACTTTCGTACATTTTGATGAAAGGTTTTGTTTATTTGGTATATTTCGACGAATAACAAGCGATATAAACCGTATGGATACCAACACAGAAAGGGCTTCTAAGCTAGATACAGCTACTCTTAGCGATGCGCTGGACAAGTATGGAATCCGCGGTCAGTGTTTAGGCATTCAACCTCGGGACCACTCATTTCGTATGACCGGCCGAGCTTTTACCTTGAAATATGGCCCCGCAGATGTCAAACCCGGAACTGTGGGCGATTACATTGATGAATTGGAGGAAGGTACCGTCTGCGTGTTGGATAATCAGGGACGAATGGATGCAACAGTTTGGGGGGATATACTGACTTGGTTGGCACACAAAAAAGGGCTTTCCGGAACTGTCATAGATGGCGTTTGCCGTGATGTGAGTTTGTGTTTGGAGCTTGGATATCCAATTTACAGTCGCGGGTACATTATGCGTACGGGTAAGGACAGGGTACAGGTGGACGCTATAAATATTCCCGTGAATATCGGTACCTGCCGGGTTTGCCCTGGCGACCTATTGCGTGGCGATGCTGATGGTGTAGTGGTGTTACCTAAGGAAAGTGAAAATCAGGTATTAACGATGGCTGAGTCCATTCAGGAAGCCGAAAATAAAATCAGAGAAATGATTGCCCAGGGCATGTCTCTTAGTGAGGCTCGCGAAAAGATGCAGTACCACAGGCTTCAGACAAAGGAAAAATGAAAGGGAACCACTGTGGTTCTCAGAAGCATTTGACAATGCTAGCACCTATATTTTTTTGGATGCTTACTTTATTTGGGGAGAATTTTCATGAAAATTGCACCGATTAGTTTTCTGGCAGTAATATCGGTTTTATCAATTGGGCAGACTTTAGCTCAGCCATCTGGCCCACCTAATTTTGCTGATATCGACAAAAACCAAGATGGCATTTTGACTATGGATGAGATAAAGGAGCTGCCGGCAGTTAGAAATAGAGGCGCTAATATTGATCGGCTCTTCAATGTCCTGGACAGCGATGGGAATGGTTCAGTGACAGAGGAAGAATGGGTTGCTAGGCCTAGATCGGGCGGCATGGGCATGGGCATGGGCATGGGCATGGGCATGGGCATGGCTGGGCGAGGCAGCGCGGGAATGGGACGCTGAGAGTGATATCAGCAAAAGAGATTTAATTTGGTATAAGCTTTTTATCCGACGTAAAGGGCGCCACCTGCTCTGTTAGTGTGTCATGGCATAGATGACGTAGTTGACTGCGAAGCGATATGCCAAGGCGGTCATGGGTTCTGGGTATCTTGGGTCGTCAGCGTGTTCCCAGGCATCTCCCAGGTCCATATTGAAATTTATAGCTACCATAAGGCGGCCGTCGTCGTCATAAACCCCGCGCCAGTGCGGCATGGTCCCATCTCTTTCCCAAGTGCGTCCCTTCATGATAGGTGAAATGCCCGGAATCTGAATGCGCTGATCTAAATCATATAGAACATGCAACACCTCATCGCTATCGGGAATCTCCAGTATTGGCCTGTTTGGGAATGCTCGTTTCATCGATTCTAGAAAGCCTGCCCATTCGCGAGTTCCATGAAAGTCGTCAACCATCAAAAACCCACCCCGCAGAAGGTATTCCCGCAATCGAGCTGCTTCCATATCATCTAGATACCAATTGCCCACCTCTACCGCATAGAGCCAAGGGTAATTAAAGATTTCATTGTCAGAGATCTGAAGCCAACGTCCGCCTTTTGCCGTATACCGATTTACAGGTTCGACATCTAGTCTTGTCAGCCTCCTTAAGCCTTGGCTCAGGTGGAATTCCGCTTCGGGCATGTCCACTGTCCAGCTCCCGCGGCCCCGCCTGAACCCGAAACCTATGGAGCCGTAATCTTTGTATACGAGACGTGTAAAGTGAAACTCAGAGTCTGGCAAATTTCTAGAAGCCTTTGTACTTTCTTCGTCGGTTTCTGCAGTGACAATCATTGACAGGGAAATGCCCACTGCAACAACTAACGCGGTTATCTTTTGAATAGCATTCACAGGCCATCATAATGCCAGCAGCGGAAACAAAATACTTGGAAATTGTCATTACATCGTAGCTGTTAGAGACTAAATCATATAGAAGGACTTTTGGTGTCTTTTCCACAGTGTACTGACAGTCAAATTTTTAGAATTCCTCTTACTATCGAGCAGGTGATACTATCGTTATGGTGGTGCTGAGGGCTTTCTCTCTCCCGTTGTCGTGTTTGGTTTGTAGGTAGCCTTAACAATAGGTAAATTTTTGGATCACACATAAAGAAATCAAAGTGTTCGAGTTTTTTTTCAAGTATTCCTTCGCTACCTTTAAAAATAGCGATTTTCTTTTTGCTAGCAATTGGCCTGTTTGGCTGTTGGTAGCATTATGCTTTTTAGCTGCTGTGTTGGCGGGCCTTGGTCTTGCGCGACGTAAGGAATTTTTAAAAATTTCCCGTTTACTGATTGTGGGCGTTCTTCAAACAGCGGTTGTTGCCCTCATATTGATAATGCTCTGGAAGCCGACCCTTTCAGTGGAGCAATTGCGCGCAAGGGACAATAGCGTCGCCGTGCTGGTAGATGCCTCTGCCAGCATGGGCTACGGAGAAGGAGAGTCCCGTCTGCAGCAGGTGATCACAGCATTCAATGAAAACGGTGTCATAGATAGTTTGGGCGATATTGCTGAGGTACGGTTGCACGCGTTTTCCCGTGATTTGACGTCTATTGAATCACTAGAACAAGTGCCGCCTCCTGGGCCTGCGACGCACATCGGTAGTGCGTTACTGGATATTTTGCGAGGGGCAGGCTCTTCGGCGCTTGGTGCAGTGATATTAGTGAGTGATGGTAGTGATAATTCAAACGAACTAGGCAATGTCAAGTTGGCTGAGATAGCAGGCTTCGGCGTCCCGGTGCATGCAGTAGGTGTGGGCCGTGAGCAGATCCCTGAAGACGTGGAGTTGGAGCGCGTGTCTATATCGCCGCAGGTGTCACCAGGTGCTCGGGTTAATGCCCAAGTTAGCATTAGTCATGCCGGGGCAGATGAGGCAAGGCTCAGAGTATATGATGGGGAAACGATTTTAGTATCTAAGGAGCTGTCTCTTTCTGACAGCGCCGGTACCACTACCAGTTGGGTGGATTTTGATTTGGGTGGTGCTGGGCTCAAAGACCTCCATTTTGTACTGGACTCAATTCCAGGTGAGCTGAACACCATAAATAATTCCCAATTTCGACCGATAGAGGTGTCGGCTCAGCGCCGGCACATATTGTACGTAGAGGGTGAGCCGCGATGGGAGTATAAGTTCATTCGTAGGGCCATCGAGAAGGATTCAGTTATCAGGTTAGTTACCTTACTGAGAACCACCCCCAACAAATTTTACCGCCAGGGAATTGAATCTTCTGAAGAGCTTGAGAATGGCTTTCCATCTGACCGAGAGACATTGTTTGCTTACGATGCACTTATTATCGGTAGTTTTGCCGCGGCTCAACTTAGTGAACACCAACAGGAAATGATTCACGATTTTGTGAGCCATCGGGGTGGTGGCCTACTCATGATTGGTGGTCGCCGCGGCTTAGGGGACGGTGGGTGGGGCAATACCATGGTGGCTGAGGTTTTACCTGCTACTTTGCCAGAATTAGACGCGCCTAGTTTTATACGCTGGCCCGCGGAGGTATTCCCCACTGGGCCGGGCGAAGAATCACTCGTTACCAGGTTGGATTCTGATCTCAATGTCAGTCGAGCCCGCTGGGAAGCTATGCCCGAAATAGGTGATTTTCAGTATTTGGGCGCGTTAAAGCCAGGCGCAGTAACATTATTGGAGGCGGTGATTCAAGGTACTACTCACCCTCTGTTGGTCCATCAACGGTTCGGTCTGGGTACTGCATTTATTATGGCAACAGGCGGTACTTGGCGTTGGCAAATGCAAATGGATCACGAGGACCAAAGCCACGAAATTTTCTGGCGTCAGTTATTGCATGCACTAGTGTCTGGGGTGCCGCGTCCGGTGACTTTGTCAGCGGAACAATTGTTTTATGGTGATGATGCTGAGGTGGTGTTTCGTGGAGAGGTTAGGGACTCAAGATTTAACCCGGTAGATGATGCGAGTGTATCCTTATCTTTCACCTTGGACTCGGGTCCAGCACGATCAATGGAGATGATATCTGTACCGAGTGCGCCGGGTACCTATGAAGCAACGCTGGAAGCAGATACACCGGGTATGTACAGGTTTGAGGTTCAAGCTCGGGCTGGGGAAACGCACCTAGGCAGCGCACTGCTTGCCGCGCGACGGCAAGATGGTATCGCTGAGCATTTTCAAATTCAGCAAAATCGCCCATTCTTGGAGCGTCTTTCTGAGCTCACAGGCGGGCAATATTTCTCACTTGGTGAATTGGACGCATTGCCAGAAGCTATTCGATTTTCTGAAGCCGGGATTATGGAAAGAAGGTTTTTAGATTTGTGGAACATGCCAATCGTGTTCTTACTCCTGATTTTTTTAAAGGGAAGTGAATGGCTTTTGCGTTTGGCATGGGGACGCCTATGAAGGGTTTAACTGCTTTTGTTCTCAGTATCGCAATCGGAGCATCTATAGCTCATGCGGAGTTTTACTATCTAATTGTTGGCGGTATTGGCGGAGAATCCCGATACGAGGAAATATTCTCGGAGCAAACCCAATCACTTGCTCAGGTAGCAGAACAGACTTTTGGTGATGATTTGCGCCTCTCACTCATCTACGGTGAGGAGGCAACAAAAGCTGCCCTCGAATCCAAATTGCAACATCTTGCGGAATCTACCTCTGCTTCCGATAGTCTAGCGGTTTTTCTCGTTGGCCACGGCAGCTATGATGGTGAGCAATATAAATTTAACCTAACCGGGCCTGATATCAGTGGCGATGAATTGCTGGAATTGGTGAATGCTGTACCAGTAGGTGAAAAATTGTTGGTAAACACTAGCAGTGCCAGTGGAGCTTTGGTTGGTCAGTGGACTGGGAAAGATCGTACTCTCATTACGGCTACCAAAAGTGGCGGCGAACGTAATGCAACTCGCTTTGGCGAGCATTGGGTAGCATCCCTGACTTCTGAGGAAGCAGATGTTAATAAAAATGGCATTATCACAGCCGAAGAGGCGTTCCGATATACCGAAGCCAAAGTAGCGGGAAGCTTTGAGTCTGAAGGAACCCTCGCAACCGAGCACGCACAAATTGAGGGCGATGCATCAGGGCACTTCATAGTAGCTCGGCTTAGACCTCGCAAGTCTGAAACCCCGAAAATCCAGCTTTTGAGGGATGAGTCACAGGAATTGGAGAAGCAAATTAACGAGCTCCGCATGAAGCGCGAGGGGATGGGGACTGATAGTTATCTAAATGCGCTGCAAGAATTACTGTTGGAATTGGCTCTCGTCCAGCGCCAGATCGATGAAGAGCAGTCTGTCCAGTAAGCGGGTAGCCAGAAGAGGCGGTACATGTGCCTTTGTTTGGTATTTAGTCGTTGGGGCGTTATTGCTCATCCCATTTGATATTTTTGCGTTGGTTGTAAATTACTCGACAGAAAGAAATACTAGCCTGAGAGAATGTGATGATTTTCTTTATCGAGGTCAGCAATTGGATGCGCAACGTTGTTATTCGTTGCTGTTGAGGGGGGATATCGATGTACGACTTAAAGCAGAAGCCGCTTGGTCGCTTGGTGATCTCAAGTTAGCAAACAGTTATTTTCAGGCATCGATAAAACAATACCCTGGAGACCCCGATGTGCGTGTTCGGTGGGGGTATCTTTTTCACATTACCCATCAAGACAATGAGGCGAGCAGCCTGTTTCAGGAAGCCCTAGATTTAGAAGCTAACCATGCAGGAGCTAAACTGGGATTAGCAAAAGTCTCAGCCGGTCGTTTTGGGACTCGTGCCAGGACCTGGGTGGAGGAGGTTTTAACTCAGGACGATGAGGCTCTTGAGGCCTATTTGTTACTTGCGCGCATGGAGCTTGAAGATGGTTCAATAGATGACGCTGATGAGTTGTTAAGTAAAGCTCTGGCGATTGCAGACTTGCAAAATTTTCCGCCCCTTGAAATTTATGCACTGAAAGCATCTGTGGATTTGCTGAGAGGTGTCACTGACAGTCCGTGGACATCCCTTGGCCTAGAGTTCAATCCTATTTACGGTGAGATTTACGCAACGCCAGCTCATTTCTATGTGATCACACGACGTTATCGGGAGGCCATCAGTTTGCTTCAGCAAGCAGTAGACTTACAGCCGGATCTTTGGTCGGCTCATGCAGAGCTAGGAATAAATCTCCTCCGCGTGAATCGTATCGTGGAAGCCCAGACTCATTTAGCCACAGCTTACGAAGGTGATCCCTTTAGTGCCAAGATAGTCAACACTCTTCGCCTCATTGACAGCTTTGAAAATTTTCAGGTAATCCAGGTAGACGCACCTAGGAGCGACCTCTCTTCAGGCTCTGGAGTCATCATGCGTTTGAACAATGAAGAGGCTGAGGTACTGCAGTCCTACGTACACGATCTTGTCCAGCGCAGCATAGAAGTTTTTTCCCAGCGATACGGATTTAATCTCGTTGAGCCTGTAGTAGTTGAACTCTATCCAGAGCATGATGATTTTGCTGTACGCACATCCGGACTCCCTGGAATCGGACTTCTTGGTGTCACTTTTGGTTATTTGGTAGCTATGGATAGTCCTTCAGGCCGTGGAGATGGTGATTATCATTGGGGGACCACTTTATGGCATGAAATGGCCCATGTGTTCACATTGGAGGCAACTAATCATCTAGTGCCACGATGGTATAGCGAGGGAATTTCTGTGTTCGAGGAGTGGAGTACAGGCCCATTACCTGGGCGACACATTCCGCTGGTTGTAATGGACGCTATCCGTGAGGGGAAGTTATTGCCCACCGCAGAACTTGATAGCGGTTTCATACGGCCGACTTATGAGGATCAGGTAATAGTATCTTATATGCAGGCGGGTCTAATTTGTCAGTACATTGAAGCCCGCTGGGGCCAAGATGGACTCGTAACTTTGCTGCGGTTGTTTGGGGAGGGCCAGAGCACGCCGGATGCAATAGTTAATGCTTTTAGCCTCACGCCTGAGGTATTTGATGTAGGGTTTAAAGAATTTCTCGATTCTGAGCTTGCACCGGTGATAAATGGGTTTGCTGGCTGGCAGGCCCATACCCAGGAAGCATATCAGGCTGCAGAGCGGGAAGATTGGCCGCGGGCGCTTGAAGCAGCGGAGCAGGCTATTGCTTTGTATCCAGAGTATGTAGGCGAAGGTAACCCCCATACTCTGAAGGCAAAAGCTCACGAAGCTCTGGATGAGACAGAAGAAATCACTACAGCTTTGCAATCGTACTGGCAGCTTGGTGGACATGATCCGATTGTACTGACAAAACTCAGCCAATTGCTGTACAGCTCTCGTCTCTACAAGGAAGCAATTAGCGTTCTCAGCGATGTTATTTACATTGCCCCACTGGAAGAGGGTCTCCATGTTCAGCTTGGTGACTGGTTATTGCAGGATGCTCGCCCGGAACGGGCGCTCCAAGAATACAAGGCACTTCTTGCTATGGATTCGTACGATCGAGCGGCTAGTCATTTTCGCTTAGCCCAGGCCTATCATGCATTAGAAGATGTGCCAAAGACGCGGGAACATTTGTTGTATGCTCTAGAAATTGCCCCCCATTACAGGGATGCCCAACAACTACTACTGGAGGTGGTCCATTGAGTGCCAAGTTGCCTGAGGTTTTCGGGACGGATGAGGCTCGCGCCTTAACTGAGGATTTCCAAAAAACTTTGAATGGTATCCGCCAGGAGGTTAGCAAAGTCATTGTTGGCCAAGCCGGTGTAATTGATCATTTATTGATAACGCTGCTTGTGGGTGGTCATTGCCTGATTACCGGTATGCCAGGCACAGCTAAGACAATGCTTGTGCGTACACTTGCGACAGCTCTGGGATTAACCTACAAGCGAATTCAATTCACCCCAGATTTGATGCCAACAGATGTCACGGGCACCGATATTATTGAGGATGACAATACTACCGGCCGTAGAGTGTGGACTTTTGTTCCTGGGCCTCTTTTCACTAACATACTATTGGCTGACGAAATCAATCGCACGCCGCCAAAAACCCAGTCAGCACTTCTTGAGGCCATGCAAGAGCTTTCGGTCACGGTGCGTGGGACACACCATCAAATAAAACCACCGTTTTTTGTACTAGCAACACAAAACCCCATAGAGCTTGAAGGTACCTATCCCCTTCCGGAAGCTCAGCTGGACCGTTTTCTTTTCAATGTAATTCTGGATTATTTGGCTACTGAGGACGAAATGGAGGTGGTTAACCGCTATACCACCAGATTGGACATACCTGAAGTGAGCGAATGCACGACACCAGAGCAGATCCTTAAGTTTCAGTGGTTAACGCGACAGGTCCCTGTGTCGGAGACCGTTAACCGATTCGCCGTTAATTTGGTAAGAGCAACAAGGCCGGAAGATGAACTAGCGCCTGAAATAGTAAAACGATACGTCCAATATGGAGCAAGCGTGCGTGCCACTATGTTTTTGACATTGTCTGCAAAAGCTCGTGCCTTGATGATGGGCCGCTATCATGTCACGCAAGACGACATAAAGTCTTTAGTATTGCCGGTAATGCGGCACCGGGTGCTGACGAACTACTACGCAGAGTCAGATGGCGTGGACGTGGATGAGGTTTTGATAAAACTAGTTGAGCAGGTTGGTGCTTCTAAGCAGCGCGCGAAAGCAAGCTAATGTCAGAAAAGGCAACCAGCACGCCCCAAGATTTATTGAAACCTGAGGTATTGGCAGGGCTTTCCAATTTGGAGTTGGTTGCTCGTGCCGCGGTTGATGGATTTCTCACAGGTATGCACCGGTCTCCTTTTTTTGGCTTCAGTCAAGAGTTTGCTGAGTATCGTGCCTATGCTGAAGGAGATGACACGAGGTTTATTGACTGGAATGTTTATGCGCGCACTAATCGAACCTACGTTAAGCGTTTTCTCGGAGAAACGAATACGCATTTAGTTGTTTTGCTTGATGCAAGCGCTTCTATGGGTTTTGGATCTACTGAGATTAGTAAGCTTCAATATGCGAAATATCTAGCCGCCACACTAGTTTACCTTGCAGCTAAACAGCATGACGCGGTAGGTGTGATTATATTTGATGAAGAGGTTCGAGAGCATCGTCCGCCGTCCTCACGCGCGGGAGGATTATCGGGTGTATTACATGCGATTGATCGGGCTGCTTTGGGCAGAGGAACAAACTTAAAGGCGCCTTTCGAACGTTTTCGGCAATATCAATCCGGGCGTGGGCTGGTGGCTGTAATTTCTGATTTCTACTGCAACCCCGCCGATATGATGAAAGGGGTCCAGCCGCTTGCCTACCAAGGCCAGGATGTCATCCTATTTCAGTTATTGGATCCGCAGGAAATGGAACCCCAGCTAACGGAATCTACTGTGCTGGAAGACTTGGAGACTGGAGAGAGTACCGAGGTGTCGCCCGTCTTTATGGGTTCTCGCTATCGGAACCGGATCGGGGAACACATTGATCATCTGAAGGACGTAGCGGCACGAGCGGGGGCAGGTCATGAGTTGGTTCGAATTACCGATTCGCTAAAGATCGCTCTTCGGAATTATCTTTTATTTCGGCAACGACGGGGCTGAGATGCAATTAAATCGGAACATGCTGTGACTCTGCTAGCACCCATTTTTCTCTTTGGACTTTTAGCGATTGGATTACCCATCTGGTTGCATCGGGTTTCCTCAGACAACCCTAATCGACAATTTTTTAGTTCTTCCATGTTTTTGGAGCCCGGGGAGCCCCAAAGAGTGCTTGCCAAGCAACTCCAATACCTCTTGCTTTTGGCGTTACGTGTCGGAGTTTTGGTGCTGTTGGCTTTAGCTTTTGCAGGGCTGGTATTGCAGCGCACAGGTGTCACTACAGAAAGTGAAAGTTCCGCTTTTCATCTCATGGTGTTGGACACATCTTTATCCATGTCTCATGGGAGGCGTTGGGATCGTGCTCTGGCTGAGGCCCGCGCTATTATTAATGGCTTGGAAGCAACCGATTTTGTCCAGCTTGTCGTTGCAGGCCGGACAACTCAAACGATAGCGGAATCGAGCGCTGACAAGGGCAACATTACTCGGGCCCTTGGCGTAGTCGAGCCAGGATTATTCCGCATTGACTATGGGGAGCTAATGGATTCGGTGGACGGTTTGCTACGGGAGGTAGAACTACCAGCTGTTTTGCATATCATAACTGATGCCCAAGAAATTTCTTTACCTGCCCGGTTTGCGGACTTGGCTCCCCGGATACCTCTGGAGCTGCAGATTTATAATGTGGCTGCCCTAGATGATCAGAACTGGAGTGTAGACGGAATGCTACATTTGCCAGAAGCAGATGAACTTACGGTACGCGTAAGAGGTTTTAATACGGAGTCAGTCGAGAAGCATTTGATTTTGCGGTTAAACAGACAGCAGATCGCGAGACAGCAGATCGTCATCGAACCTAATGAATTTGCTCGGGCTACTTTTCGTAATCTCGATCTCGCAGTTGGTTCGAACCGCGTAAGCGTCGGGTTTGAAGTGAAAGATGAGCTGGAGGTTGATGACCAACGCTTTTTGGTGCTTGATCAACCGGTACCTTCACCGGTTTTGTTAGTCGGTAACAACCCCCAGAGGCACGACATGCTTTTTCTGGAGTCGGCGCTGGAAACTTTAGACCAACGGTCCTTTCGGGTAGAGCGCGTCAGGCCATTATCTATCAGGGACCACGACCTGAGCCTATATGCCTTTGTTGTTATTACTGATGCAGGATCGCTAGGACCAGATGAAACGGACCTATTGGCAGACTATATGGAAACGGGAGGCTCAGTTTTAATGGCGCTCGATCAGGGGGCAATGGGGCTCGAGCGGGTGCCCTTGGGTGGACAGATACTTCAAACAATTAATCAGCTCGGTGGAATCACAGGACTAGGTTATGCGGTCGTAGGTGTGATGGATCGAAGTCATCCAGGGCTGCAAAACATTGATGAACTCAGAAGTGCCAAATTTTTTCGCTACGTGAATATTGCTCCACAGCCCAGCGACCAGGTGTTGATTCGCTTAGATAATGGCTCCCCTTTGTTGGTAGAGAGCGGCTGGGGGAAGGGCCGTTTACTTCTGTTCACCTCTTCGCTGGACAGGGAGTGGAATGATTTACCCGTGCAACCCGTATTTGTTCCATTTATTGCCGGACTTGGGGGTTATCTTTCAGGAAACATCGGTTTGATTAACGAGGCCCGTTTGGGTAGTAGCCTAACAGCGGGAACTCTAGGTATACAGGGAGGGCAAATTTTTGATCCCCGCGGTGATAGAGTGTTGGGGATCGGAGGAACCGGTGATGAGGTCTTAGTGGACCAGGTTGGGTTCTATGAGGTTGTTAGTGGTGGAGCGACGCAGCTTATTGCGATCAATCCAGATCCGGCAGAATCAGACCTTGCCATTATGGACTCCAATACACTTGAGGGCTGGCAGGATTTAGGTTCAGGGGTAGAGGAGCAAAGAGTGATTAGTGGGATAGAAACAATTGATGCTCAGCCTGTGGGACTTTGGCCTTGGATTGTTACCATGTTATTAATAATCGTCCTGATAGAATCTTGGGTTGGCAACTACCATCTAAATGTGCGAAGAGGGGCTTCTGCATGACAGAACAGGCAAAACTTGAAGCCTATCTGGCGGCATTTCGTCGGCGCCTGATGCAGCTCGTCGTGGCCCGGGGTGTAGCGGTATTAACTCTGGCCGCACTGTTTTTAACTTTAGCTGCGGTTTACCTAGGTATCCGCCAGGCTTTTGCTTCTGAGCTTGTTATTGGTGCCCGTATCACGTTGGTGTTGGTCTTAGGCCTTATTGCATCAGTGTCATTGATTTATCCCCTCAGGGTGCTGCAACGGACTCAGGGCATTAGGGAAATTGAAAGGCGAGCACCTGGTTTTGATGGCCGGATTGAGACTTATCAAGAGCTTGCGCGCACGGGATCGAGTTCGCCATTTTTAGGATTGTTGGCAGAAGATACTTTGCGCTTGGCTCGTGCTTTACCAATTTCATTGCGAGTGCCTAAATGGGAGATTTCCGCCCCCACTGCCTTGGCTGCCGTGGCAGTGATGATCCTCGTGGGACTTGCTGCTTTTGGTCCGGGTAACTGGCGGTACGGAGTACGCCATTTGTGGGCTGGGTGGGCTCTTACAGACACGTTGCCGCCACAAAGAATCATTGTTGCTCCAGGCGATAAAGCAGTCCGCCGTGGCGGTGATCTTGCTATTTCTGCGGCGGCAGAAGGTTTTGATCCTGTAGCGGCTGATGTGTTTGCACTTTTTGACGGAAGTGATACCTGGGAAAGCGCTCCGATGGAACGCTTGGATGGTGAAGAATTCGATTTTGTTTTTTTTGGTATCCGCCAACCTCTGCGCTACTACGTAGTTGCTGCAGGCGTTCGAAGTGCTGAATATGCTGTCAATGTTGTGGATTTGCCCTTAGTAAGGAATATCAAACTAACCTATCACTATCCGAACTGGACTCAGCTTGAGCAGGAGGTAGAAGATCCAGGCAGTGATATTCGTGCTATGGAAGGAACAGACGTTCGGTTAGATATCACAACCGATCAGTCGCTGGGCGAGGCTGAGCTCATAGTCAACGGGCAGGCCCTAACAATGAGCATTGATGGCAATATATCGAGTGCAACATTGCAGGTTTCTCAGGACGGAGAATATTTTGTATCTACTTTTTTTGATGGGGATCCCGTAAGGCTAACGGATGATTATTTAATAACGTTGATTCCGGACAATAAGCCGGTCGTGAGTCTTGTTAAGCCGGCACGCGACTGGCGTGCTAGTAGCATAGAGGAAGTAACAGTCCGGGTAGAAGCGAGAGACGATTTCGGCTTGGATTCCCTGAAGCTTCATTACTCCGTCAATGGTGGGGAATTACAGGAGCGCCTTTTTGATGTTCATGGAAGCTATATGCTGGCGGAGGAAATCCTGTATCTAGAAGAGATTGGAACACTGGTTCCGCCGGAGCCTATTGCAAATGCGGGAAGGGGGTTTTCATTTTCAGGTCCTACGATCGATTTTTTGCAGGGAAATAATACCGATGAGGCTGATGATTCTTTTGAAGTTGTTGTGGAAAATCAAGAAACATCTAGGCTTCAAGCCGGCGATCTAATTTCTTATTATGTAGAGGCAAAGGACCGGGATCAGTCTACGCGCACAGATTTATTTTTTGTTGAAGTTCAACCATTTGACCGCAGTTTTTCCCAGTCCATGCAGGGCGGTGGTGGTGGCGGTGGTGGTGGCCAGCAACAGGATGAAATTTCGCAGCGCCAGAAAGAAATACTTGTGGCTACTTGGAATTTAATACGCGAACAAGCAGAAGACTCGACATTCTTGGATGACCAGCAACTTCGGGACAACGCCGCCATGTTGTCTGGCCTGCAAAGAACTTTGGCTGAGCAGGCCCAGACGCTTGCAAGTCGAACCCGCGCCCGCCAATTGACCCGAGTGGATAACCAGATACAAACTTTTGTGCAAAATTTGGAACGCGCAGCAGAGGCAATGATTCCAGCAGCTGACTGGCTTGCTGATCTGCAATTGGAAGAGGCCGTGCCTTCAGAACAGTCAGCGCTCCAGTACCTGCTTCGTGCAGAAGCGGTTTTTACAGATATCCAGGTAGCTTTTAACCAAGGCGGTGGCGGTGGCGGTGGCGGCTTTGCTGGTAGAGATCTCTCGGAACTCTTCGAGCTAGAGATGGACCTAGAGAAAAATCAATATGAAACGGAAGCACCGGTTTCTCTAGACGGTAATGACCAGCAGCCGGAAGTCGATGAAGCTATTGCCAAGCTCCAAGATCTTGCGAGGCGCCAGGAAGATCTTGCTCGACAAGCAAACAACCGCCAAGGTTTGTCTGAAAATGAGCGTTGGGAACAGGATGCACTTCGTCGCGAGACGGAAGAACTCAAACGGCAGTTGCAACAGCTGCAACGGCAGTTACAACAATCAGCGGCCAATCAGCCATCTGGTCAGTCGAGTGGCCAACAGCAATCTGACCAGCAGGGCACCCCCCAGGGCCAGTTAACGGCAGAGGTTATTCGTCAGCTGGAGGCGGCACTTGATGCCATGAATAGGGCTACGGATGAAAGTGCTACTGATGTAAGTCCGCAGCAGGCGCAACGTTCGGTTGAGCAAGCCCGCCGGCAGTTGGATCGTGCTTTAGAGCAAATGACTGACCAAAAGCAGGTAGAAGTTGCAGCCGCATTTTCGGATTTGGCAAATCGTTCGCAGGATCTTTATGAGCAGCAACGCCAAATAGCAGCTGAGCTCCAACAAATCATGCGTGATGTATTAGAGGTACAGGAACAAAATGACGCGACCCAAGCCAATTTGAACGGCGATGAGAGTTACGAATTAGCCATGCAAAAATTTGCGATGCAACAGAGCCTGGAGGAGCTAGAACAAGACATTCAGTCGGTTGCACGTAGGTTCAGAAGCGACACCCCTGGCGCCAGCAGGGATTTGACAGAGACCCTCACACGGCTTCAGCAATCCCAGGCCATTGCAATCCTCCGAGACGCAGGAGAGGCCATTCAACGTGGAGCCGCCGCCCGGGTAGCGGCGACACACGAACCAATTACTACATCGGCGTTGCAGGAACTGCAGCAGGGTACGCAAGAAGCTTTTTCGCTGGCCACGCGCGAGGTTGTGGAAGGCAGCGAATCCGAGGTTAGTCCTAGTGCTGTGCTGTTAGAAGAGCTTCAGGCACTGAGACGGGAACTCAATAACTTAACGGAAGAAGCGATCCTTGGAGAAGAGATCCCGGTTGGCTCTCAAGGCGAGCAAACTAGTGGGTCACGAAGAGGGTACGGTGGTTCGCGTCCCTACCGGGGTGTTGAAGATTGGGGTACGCCCGTACAGGGGTTTCAATGGGATGAACGTGCCAGCACTCAACTGCAGGACAGGCTTCGGGAGGCAGGCGGGGAATTAATGACTTTGGCGACGCGGCTGAGGGCCAGAGGATTGGGCCAACAGGAGATTGAAGCCGTACGACTCCTTGGCGATGCGTTGCGCCGTGGCTTAGAAGGCAACCCAGAACTTGTGGAACAAGAGTTCCAAAATATGATAAATCTCATTGAGCAACTAGAGCTTGAGCTTAGCGCCCAGAGCGCTAAGGATCTAAATAGCTCTGGTGTTCATATTGAAGCGCCTGGGCAGGCGGCAGAAGGTTTTGAAGAAGTTGTGGCAGAATATTTTCGTCGATTGAGTCGCAGTGAGTCTAGGCAATAGCGGGGTAGTATGACCCAAAAAACACGGGAAAGGTCACCTAAGGCTCACCCCTTTTTGCCCCATGCCCTGCAGTCTCCAGTTTTTTTGACATGGCTTCGTCGTAGCCACGGGTGGTTGGGTGCCTGGGGTGCAGTGGCAGGCATTTTATTTGGATTGACGACGATCATGATGGTTCACGGCGAGGTGTTTAGAACAGCTGAGAGCATCCAAAGCATCATACAGCTTCCTGTAGCCGGATTAGAAATTGGTGGTGTGGATGAAATGGGTGCATTCGTTAAAAACGAGCTTGAGTTAAAGACTTTGTGGCGGCGCCCTAGGAATCAGCAAGGACCTGCTGGGAATACAGCCGCAGATGGAAAAGACATGAAGCGACCCGTTTATATTACGCAGTTTACCTCTCCTGGTACGACCTTGGATGTGCGGTACGTGTCGGGTAATGAATACATTGAAATCACACGTACTGAACGAGGTTTTCTGGAGATTCTAAACAGGCTCCACCGAGGTAATGGCGCTCAGTTGGGTTGGACTCTACTCGGGGATGCTTTTTCTGGCGCACTTGTAGTACTTGCGATTACTGGAGTGTTGTTGTGGAGCAAGATGGATGGACCACGGCTTTTTGCTATTGGATTGGGAGGCGCGGGTTTTCTGGCTGTGCTTTATTTTGGATTGGCAGGAGCCTAGCACTATGGTTTTCAATGGTCCTAATGTATTCAGACAATCCCTCGCTTTCAGGCGACAGGGCAAGCCCAAGGCCCACCCCTTTTTGCCTCGTGCCTTACAAACTCAGAATTTTCTACGTTGGCTGCGGCGCACGCATGCTTGGCTTGGAATGGCGGGTGCGGCAGCAGGCGTAGTTATTGGAATTAGCGGGATTACCTTAAATCACCGTGCCACTTTGAACAGTCGTCTACCCACCTCTATTACAACCTATCAGGTTGAAGTTCCACAGGCAGGCTTCACCCAGCAATCTGAGTTTGAGCGTTTTGTGCAGGAAAAACTTAATATCAAAGGTCCAGCCACAGAGCCGCGTGGTGCTGCAGTACGACCTTCTACTGTAGAAATTGGTGATCGATTATTAGACCAGCCGCGCCATTTTGGCGCGTACTATGCTTCAGCCAGCGAGGTTTTCGCTATCGATTATATCAATGGTAATGCCTACATTGATGTTGAGCATACGGAACGTGGTCTTTTGTCGACATGGAACCGGCTGCACTTGGCTAGTGCAAGTGGT
Organism: uncultured Gammaproteobacteria bacterium; assembly: GCA_964465375.1. Classification (GTDB taxonomy): domain Bacteria; phylum Pseudomonadota; class Gammaproteobacteria; order Steroidobacterales; family Rariloculaceae; genus CAJWKT01. The sequence goes on from CAYXIJ010000020.1 coordinate 43,886, forward strand.
TTTGGTTGGATTCTTATTGTTGATGCGTTTTCAGGTGCCATGGTAGTGCTCTCCGTTACTGGGATTCTGCTTTGGTCGAGGCTCACTGGGCCGAGGTTGCTGGCTGTTGGCCTGATGAGTTTTGTGCTGTTTGGTTCTTTCTATTACGCAACTCTTCTTTGAGATCCCTTTTATTGAGAATTATTATTATTTGAGAATTATTCTCAAATAATAATAATATTTTAAGTTTTCCACTACTTTAGAGACAATTAAGGATGACTTATGATGTGATGAATAGCTATATAAAATGGACAATTAGTATATTCTGCTGTAGATATGTACTAGCAGGTTACAGAAATTCTAAAACGTAAAAACTAATAATATTTTGGCGGTATGCAGAGGTACACAGTGATGACAAAATACAAGGCTATTTTTCGGATAAGTTTCGCTTTGCTAGCTTTCCCTGTGGCTTTATTTGCCCAGGACGATGACGCACTCGAAGAAGTGATTGTTACTGGCAGCTATCTTTTCAATGAAGTTGATTCTCCCAGTCCGGTAGATGTAATTACTGGCGATCAGTTGTTTGAGACGCCATCCTCTAATCTCTCGGATTTCTTTTACTACGAGGTGCCGCAGAACTTTGGTGCCGAGGCAACCAGGTACCAGGATGGAGGGAGTGGCAATCACAGAAGTGGTGCGCGTAATACACGAATTAACCTTCGTGGCCTAGGCTCGGAAAATACACTCGTGCTTCTCAATGGTAATCGTGTGGTTGATACACCCAACCCAGATACTAGCGGTTGGCGTAATGCTGACATTAGTAACCTTGTGCCAAGAATTGCAGTCCAGAGAATCCAAATTCTCCATGATGGCGCCTCGGCTACCTATGGGACAGATGCGGTGGCAGGTGTGGTGAATTTTGTGACCCGCAACGATTTCCGGGGTTTCGAGCTAAGTGTGGATAACCGGATGTACGAAGAGAAGATGAGCTTGAAGGATTACACTATCGGGGGTCTCTTCGGCGCCGGTAATGATACAACCAGTGTTATTGCGGCCTTTGAGTTCCACGATGAAGATCCATTTCAAAAGCAGGATATTACGGGAATCCCAATCCCCACAGGTGCGTTGGGAGCTGAGTTTCGCAGCAGGGATGCAGATGCATCACCGAACACAAGAGGGGTCAATACGTTTGCCCCGGCAAAGGCGACTTCTACTCCTTATGCCAGCGGCGCAACCAATTGGGAATATGGCAAGGGTACTCGGCCTGATCCTCTGTGTGCGGATCCCGATGGACTTCTCGGCCTGACCGGCTTGCCGGCCACGGGCCTAGACCCTGTTGAAGCGGGTTTCGTTGCATCGGGTAGGGGCGGCAAGAGCTGCTACGAATACAACAATTATCCCAGTGGCGATTCTGCTCGATATGATGACACGTACGAGCGCCAGCGCGTTAGTGTTTTTGCCGCGGTTACGCATGATCTAGGTAGTGATCTCACTATTAGTGGAGAGTTTGCGGCAGCGAGGGAAAGTCAGCTGAGAAACGTGGGATATACCAACCCTAACTCCAGTCAGTGGAACGGTAATTTCCTGGATACAGTGATACCGGCCACGAACCCGGGCATGATGTATAACGCTGTGTTGGATCCGGGGCAGAAAATCTGGACCAACCCAGCATTGGTAAAGGTGGAGCGTTCCATACCGTTTCTCCAGACCAAGGACGCCCTTTACAGGTCGGAAAATTTCCGGATAGGAGGCCAGATAGAAGGCGCTATTAACGACCGTTGGAGTTTCAGAGTTTCCGGTTCCTATTCTGAGTCCACGCAGTTGAGCGAAATGCCGGACGGCAAAGCTGAATTCCGACGCAATGCTTTAAAGGGGTTGGGTGGGGAAGATTGTGACCCAGTGACAGGCGCTCCCGGCGTTGGTAACTGTTATTGGTATAACCCCTTCATCAGTCAGGTATTACCCAACCCGATCGTTGATCATGATGGCGATCCATCTACCGCGAAGGTGAATATTTCCAATTCGCAAGAGTTGCTTGATTGGCTGGTTGGGGTTCGACAGATTGATGGTAAGGCGGAATTTTCGACTATAGATGCGATTCTCACGGGTGAAATCGGCGAACTGGCCGGTGGTCCCATTGGTATTGCTCTTGGTATCGGTCACCGTGCGGATGATCTGTTCGTTGATCTTGATCCCATTTCCAACGAAGCCGCAGGGTGGCTTACACGTTCGCCCGCTGATGACTTCGGAGGTAAAACTGTGATTGACAGTACCTTCGTGGAATTCGCACTCCCGTTCACTGACACTTTTAGCGTGCAGTTGGCAGCGCGTAACGAGCAATACAAAGATAGTTTCTCCAACACGAGCCCGAAAATCGCGGCACTTTGGCAACCTACGGACAGGTTGAGCGTACGGGCCTCCTTTGGCCAGTCTTTTAAGGCGCCCACGGTTGTGCAGACTTCATCCACCCAGGTAGCTGGTAACGCCATCTGCATGCAGATTACCCCGGCAAGCAATTGCGGCAGGGGAGGTGGTGGCGGGAGATTTTTCCCCCGGGTCACCTACGTTACGCGGGGCGATGAAGCCCTGCAGCCCCAGGAGTCGGATAACCTTTCCTTCGGGTTTGACCTTGATGTGAATGATAATCTCTCACTGGGAGCTTCCTATTTGAGTTACGAATTCTCGAATGCCATCACATCACCAGGCCGCAGAAGCCTCATCGAAAGGCAGGAATGTCACCTGAAGGATGCATCGGGCAATCCAGTCTCGCAGCCTGATCCGGATGGCGGTAGCCGGGTGCTCTACATCCCGATCTCGCGGGTGGTGAATGGGCAGGAGATGTGCTTCAACGTGACAGCAGCCGACCCTGATGGTTACATCGGGATCAGTCATTCCTTCAATTCCTTCTACAACACGGACAGCCGGGTACTGGAAGCAATCGATTTCAACCTGAACTATCGCCTACAGACTGGTCGGGGGGCGTTCTCAGTCCGGCCGAATCTTATCTACCTGTTGAAAGACGAGGCTACAAACCCGGCGGTTAATGATGGTCTTCCGGTGGATCAGCGGGGGCGTAGCGCTGCTTGGAGTGGTCAGGCGGAGTATCGAGCCGTGCTGAACCTTGGCTGGGACCTTGGAAGGCATAGCGCGATTCTTGCAGGGCGGCACATTTCCCCCATCAATTCCCTGAGTATCAAGCCGGTTGCCAACGGCCCGGACATCCTTTCGTTGTCTACCGAAAATGGGAGTACTACTACGTGGGACTTTATCTACGGTTACCGGTTCGGCGATGAAGAACAGGGGCGCGTGACGTTTAATGTGCAAAACTTCACCGCGTACCAGCCTTCGGGAACCATTCGTGGGCCTGCCCAGGGGCGCAGGTATGGCATACAGCTAAACTACAGTTTTAGCGAGTAGAAAGAAGCTCGCA
>CAYXIJ010000021.1:0-18129 GCA_964465375.1 uncultured Gammaproteobacteria bacterium
AATAGGAAAAGGACAATATGCAGAACTTACAAGATCATCTTCTCATTGCCATGCCGGCCATGGGCGATCCAAATTTCAACGAGACGGTTACCTATATTTTTGAACATACCGAAAAAAATGGTGCGCTGGGTATTATTATTAACCGCCCCTTAGAAATGGAGCTAGGCGAGATATTTAGCCAACTTATACTTAGCGCAGCGGAGCATAGTCAAAGCCAAAAACCAGTGTTGAACGGGGGGCCAGTTCACCGTGACCGTGGCTTTGTAATTCATAATTCTGCAGAACACTATGATTCCACCTTAGAAACCTCAGCTGGACTTAAACTCACCACATCTCAAGATATATTAAGCTCGATGGCCGGCGGGAAAGGTCCACATATGTCTCTTGTTGCCTTAGGTTGTGCGGGCTGGCAGGCTGGACAACTTGAAGCTGAACTTTTAGCCAACACTTGGCTCAGTGTGTCCGCTGACTTAACTATAGTTTTTGAGACACCTTTTGATCTTCGTTGGACCGCCGCAGTTGGCCTTCTAGGAGTCGATATTAGTCGGTTGAGTAGCTATGCTGGACGTGCCTAATTTTCTAATCGATAAAAACCGTGAACGACGGTCAAAATAAAGAAATCTTACTGGCCTTCGATTTCGGCCTTGCCCGTATTGGTATAGCAACTGCCAATCTTCGCACCAAAACTGCCTCTCCTCTTACTACCCTTAAAAACGGCCGCATGCTGCCCTGGACCGACTTAGACCGCCTAATCAACCAATGGGCCCCTGGCCAGCTAGTAGTTGGCCTACCCAGCACCCAGCAAGAAACCCCTCTTTCGAGTAGTGCTAAAGCTTTTGCAAAATCCATTCACAAAAAATACCAATTACCGTTAGCAATTATTGACGAGTCGCTCACTTCTCGTGCAGCTTCTGCTGAACTCCGAGAGGCTCGTCGCTTAGGTTTTTTACCCCGTCGGATACAGAAAAATCAAATTGACAGCTGGGCAGCCTGCTTGATCGCTCGGCAATGGATGAACAACCAGGTAAACGAATGCCAAATGGTGGTCCCTTGAATAGAAACACTATATTCCTAGAAGACGCTGAAATTGTGTCTCAAAATTCATTTTCTGGAAACCAATTCATACTTCGTGTTCACTCACCTCGTTGTGCAGCACAGGCTAAACCGGGTAGCTTTGCCCACATTACCTGTGATGCGGATTTTCCAATGCGACGCCCTCTTTCCATCATGAGGGCTAATACTTCTCAAGGCTGGTTAGAATTCCTCTACAAACCTGTTGGACCAGGATTAACAAGGCTCTCGAAACATAGCAAAGGTTACAGCATAAGCGTTCTGGGCCCCATCGGAAACGGTTTTGATCTAGATGTAAACAAACCGAATGTTCTTGCCATCGGTGGTGGGGTTGGTATTCCACCCATGGTATTTTTGAGTGAACGGTATCGACTGGATGAGCGATTTCAACTACTCGTTTTAATGGGATCCAGGGTTCCCTTTCCCTTTGAGCTAACTACTGGAAAAAAACTTGTGGAATTTCCCTCGTCGGCTAAGTCATCACTTTCATTGATGGAAAATTGGGGTGTAGTGTCTCGGCTTGCCAGTGAGACTGAATATCCGGGCTGTTTCCAAGGATTTGTCACGGAGCTAGCTGACCATTGGTTAAAAAAACAACCCCCTAAACAGATAGCCAAAGTGCAGATCGTAGGCTGCGGCCCCAGCGCAATGCTGAAGGCAACGGCTGAGCTAGCTAGAAACTACAAGATACCTTGTCAGATCGCCTTAGAAGAATTCATGGCTTGCGGGGTTGGTGGATGCGCTGGCTGCACGGTACTTGTCGAGACTGACAGCGGTCCAGCAATGAAAAGAGTTTGTGTAGATGGCCCCGTTTTTGACGCCCATCAGATATACCCTGCCTAGCAACCAAAAAACTGGAGCAAGCATGACACGAATTAACATACCCCCTCTGCCGAAAGTTTCGAATAGCTTCCGCTAACAGCTTCTATGCGCCTAAAAAATGACTCAGCTCAAAGACCGTCTTGATAAAGTCCGGAGCGAAGTCCGGTCATCTTTGTTAGCAGCGGGTCGCAGCGCGGAAGACACAAAGATTCTTGCAGTGAGTAAACAGCAGCCAACCACTGCTATTAAAACTCTTTTCGAGATGGGTCAAAAAGATTTTGGCGAAAATTATGCTCAAGACGCTATTGAAAAGATGGAAAATCTAAAACGATATAATCTGCGTTGGCATTTCATAGGTCAGGTTCAATCCAACAAAACAAGAATCATTGCCGAACGCTTTCAATGGGTTCATACCATTGACCGCATAAAAATTGCGGCTCGACTCAACAGGCAACGCCCAGCGAATACATCACCTCTAAAGGTTTGCATACAAGTTAATCAGTCTGGGTATCGTGATAAAAGTGGTGTGGACGAATCCAAGATCATCGAATTAGCTCATGCAGTAATGGAAATGCCTGCTCTAAAGCTCCGAGGCTTAATGACATTACCACCGGTAAGTTCAACTACAGAAGATAAAGCCTTATTTTTTGAGCGTCTGAAAGAAATAAAACAACAGCTAGTGCAAGATGGTATTTTATTGGACACGCTGTCAATGGGAATGTCGGCGGACATGAAAACAGCTATCGCACATGGGTCTACAATCGTCAGGATTGGAACAGCAATTTTTGGCCCACGCCCTAGAAAAAAAATTTAGGACAAGGGACGCAGAAAACAACTCGTGTTATCTTTAGATGCAATCGAATTAACGATTTAAATTTTTATACATGCAAAATGCCCTGTTTTTCCTGCTGAACACACTGACGGATTTTTGTATCCTAGGATTTCTATTGAGATTCCTACTCCATTGGGTAAGGGCAGATTTACACAATCCGCTGTCACAATTCATCCTTCGGTTTACTAATCCATTGGTACTACCTGCAAGGCGTATTCTACCCTCCCTAAGCACAGTTGACGTCCCCACATTTGCGGTGCTCGTTAGCTTAGAAATTTTTTCTACTTGGTTGTTATTGACTATAAGCGGCCTTGATCTTGACTTTAGCCGTTTTATTCTTCTCGTTTTAATGCGCCTGATACTACTGGCTCTGACATTCTATACGTTCAGTATTTTCATTTATGTCCTCTCCAGCTGGATAAGCCAAGCCACTTATAGCCCAATTACCCGAATCCTTTTTGATCTAAATGAACCAATTCTTAAACCACTTAGGCAAATCCTTCCACCTATGGGAGGTATCGATTTCTCTCCACTTGTCGCACTTCTTCTTATCCAAACATTGAATATCGCAATTCAGTCGAACGGTAGCTTTCCGCGTTATCTACTATAGCTGCTGATGTTTAACCCGATTACGAATTTTGATCAAATCCCTTTGAGAGACGTAGAGTAAACTTGAGACTTTGCGTACAAGATGGTCTTCATGTTTATCAAGATTTTGATCAGCTAACGCTACTTTCCATAGCATCTCCACGATACTATGTTTCTCATTAATAGTTAAATTTTCATGTAAAAAGCGCGTGAAGCCTTGTAATGAAACCGCCTGATCAGCCTCAGATTCAGCTTTTTTCAATAAAAGTGCAGCTTCCTCATTTGACATATTAAAAAATTCTTGTAGCAAATGAAAAATCACCTCATTTTCTGTTAAGTCTTCACGATAATCAGCTCGCATGACTTCAACCAGTAAGGTTGCCGTAGATAATTGTAGAACATGCTTTCGTTGATCAGAATCTTGGCCCAGCGTGTCATCTAATTTCTTGTGTAACAAATTTTTCAGGGATTTTAACATCTATCACTTCTCATATTTAGATTAGCTTGAATCACGAAAGTATAAATAATGCTCTCACACAAAAAATACAAAAACTACAAACTTGTCCACATTACATACCAGACTCAGAAATTATTATTCCTGGTCAGACTCAAAATTTAGAGAGGCGGAATTAATACAATAGCGTAAACCAGAGGGCTGCGGACCATCATTAAATACATGTCCCAAATGGGCGCTACACTTGGCGCAAACAACCTCTTCTCGAATCCTGCCCAAACTCCTATCTTCGCACGTGGAAACAGCTTCTTTCGTTGCAGGCTGCCAAAAACTTGGCCAACCTGTGCCAGAATCATATTTTTGTTTTGAGGAAAATAAATCTGAACCACAACAGATACAAACGTACCTACCAGGCTCCTTGTGACTGTAATAATTACCTGTAAAAGGTTGCTCTGTACCCGCCTCTTGAGTCACGTGATACTGCTGTTGTGTCAGCTTTTTGTTTAGCGTTTCTTGAAAAGCATCCTTTTTTTTGTCCATTTAGTATCTCCTGAAATTTCCCAAGTGTCATCGTAAAGCCTTAATGAATGGAATCATAGATTTTCAATTGGTTTCAAAGCGCTATGATAATACGGTGGTTTTCGAGAGCCTATCTCTTGAATTAAAGCCGGGCATAATCACAGGTGTTGTAGGCAAGAGTGGCAGCGGCAAGTCCACCCTTCTACAGCTGATTAATGGTCTAATTCGGCCTGATGTTGCAAGGCACGTTGCCAGCCGTCCTTTTAGCATTACTAACTGAACTTACCTTCGAAAAAATCGAACGTGGGTTGGTTCCGCCCCATCTCATCTCAATTCAACCAGCGCCTTGAGTGTCAGCACCATCAGAACTGATCAGCAACTGGTTTAGCCGTTTCACAAAAGCGGCAGGCTCCTCTAATTGTCGGCCCTCCGCTATAATCGCTTCCTCAAGAAGAAGCACAGCAAGACTGTCAAATTTTTCCTCATCTGTTTCTCTCTCCAATCGCTTAACTAGAGGGTGTAAGGGATTTAGCTCCAAAGAAGGTACGCTTTCTGGAGCTTCTGAGCCGGTTGCCTTCAAAATCTTCTGCATTTGATAACCAAGATCCTGATCCCCCAATACCAAACACGCTGCTGACTCTTTGAGACGATAACTTATTCGAACCTCATCCACCTTACCTCGTAAAACACGCTTAACCCGTTTTAAAAAATGCTTCTGCTCTTTGCTGGGCTGCTTCTTAGTCTCTGCAGCAGCCTTTCCCGTTAAATCCAAGTCTCCACGCGCAACATCTCTAAATGACTTGCCTTTGTATTCCGGGAGATGCTGCATAACCCACTCGTCAATTCGATCTGAAAGTAGAAGCACCTCAACGCCTTTATCTTCAAATATTTCCAGATGAGGGTTTGCCCGAATAGAACTCGCGGAATCAGCACATATGTAATAGATGGTATCTTGCTCACCAGAGTCACTTATGTAATTGTCGAGAGAACGATCCTGTATCAAACCTTCCGACATTGTCGTATTGAATCGAAGAAGGCTAGCGATTTTTTCCCGATTGTTAAAATCTTCTGCTAGACCTTCTTTGAGAACCAAGCCAAATTGCTCCCAGAACGATCGGTATTTTTCCACCTCTTTAGTGGCGAGACGCTTTAATACATCCAGCACCCTCTTAGTCAGCGCCGTTTTGATCGCGCTCACATTAGGGTCTTGTTGGAGCATCTCTCGAGAAATATTTAATGACAGATCGCTGGAGTCAACAATCCCACGAACAAACCTCAAATAAAGCGGCAAAAATTGGGTCGCCTCGTCAGTAATAAATACTCTTTGTATATACAGCTTGACTCCCCTGGGCACCTCTCGGTTCCACAGATCAAATGGTGCTGCTGCTGGAATATAAAGGAGGCTGGTGTATTCACGTTTACCTTCCACTTTGTTGTGAGCCCAGACAAGCGGATCTGTCAAATCACGAGAAATATATTTATAAAATTCAACATACTCATCATCCTTGATTTCTGCCCGTGGTCTCGTCCAAAGTGCCTTTGCTCTATTAACAGTCTGCTGCTCGCCCCCTTCATTATTTTCACTCTCCATTTGCACCGGAAAGGAAATGTGATCCGCATACTCACGAATTAAATTCCGCACCCGGCTTTCATCCAGAAACTCATCCTCGTCGGCTTTCAACTTCAAAATAACCGAAGTACCGCGGTTAGCACGAACAATTGACTCTACCGTAAACTCTCCGTCACCCTTGGAGGTCCAGCGAACTCCCTCACTCTTCGGCAAGCCTGCTTTACGACTCACAACCTCCACTTCCTGAGCAACAATGAAAGATGAATAAAAGCCAACCCCAAACTGTCCGATCAGTTGCGAATCTTTTTGTTGGTCACCACTCAAATTTTCCAGAAATTCGGTAGTACCTGAGTGGGCAATAGTTCCGAGTTGCTGGGTGATTTCATCTCTACTCATACCTATACCGTTATCAGTCACACAAAGAAGGCGCTGATCTTTATCAACACTGATAGATACATGAAGCTCTGGGGAATCTTCTAAGAGATCTTCCTGACCAAGGGACTTAAAACGAAGCTTGTCATTCGCATCTGAGGCATTGGATATGAGTTCACGCAAGAAAATTTCTTTATTGCTATACAGAGAATGCACCATCAGGTGCAACAACTGCTTCACTTCTGCTTGAAACCCTACGGTTTCCCTGTTGGTTTTTTTCATAGACATAAGTTTAATCTGTTCCGCAAAAACTAAAGTGCATTAAGAAATTTCAAGTCCTGAGCAAAGTCTCACGGAAGATTAACTGTATTTCCGCTTGACCCTTCAATTGCAGCAGGCGCTTTAAGAAATTAAAATTTTTTTCTCTATGGACGAATTTCTATAGGTGTTGCTTCCCTCGTCATCAGCCAAATATCTACCATGTCGGAGTTCGATACTGCAATACAACCATCTGTCCAATCCTGCTCAAGGTAGTAACTTTCCTCATGTCTAGGTTTATTTGGTTGACCATGGATCATAATTTGGCCCCCTGGATCAACGCCCATATTTCTAGCCCTAATGCGATCCTCTTGATTAGGGTAGGAAATTTTGATCGATAGAAAATAATCACTCTCTTGATTCTTAGCTTCTAAGCTGTATAGACCCTCGGGAGTTCGGAAGTCCCCTTCTTGGTGCTTTGGACCCTTTGGCATCAACCCCAGAGCGACATCGAACTCACGCAAAACCTGACCTTGGTTCATCAGGTAAAGCTTGCGCTCAGATTTAACCACCAAAATCAAATCTGCCACTTCATGCTGAAAAATGTAGGCTGTCTCAGGCTGGGCTGCCGCTCCCCAGAAAAAATACAACAACCCAAAGGGCGCAACAAAAGAAAAAACGAATCTCTTCATAGCCCGACTCTAAAGCATATCCCGATAGAAGATCAAAGAAACGACTCGCTTCATAAAAACCTTTTATCTCTCCCCTGTGGTGTTGCAGAAATATACACTGAATTTGAGGATGATCTGACTAATTTCAAGTCCTAAAATAAGATGGTGACCCCTATCTCCGTCTGGCGCCACCCATCGTAATGCAATAATGAAACGTGAGAGCTAGTACAATACGTTCATTGCCCACGGGATCATACGGTTAGTCCAAATATATCTCTTAACCACTTTCACTCATGGCTTCTCAGTCAAAATTGCCCCCGATCCGACTTTGGATAACCCGCTACTGGCGCAATTGGCTTGTGTACCTATGGATGCGCTCTACGGCCAAGCTACCCTATAACACTCAGCTTGCTCTTGGAAGGCGGATAGGGAGACTCATGTACACCATCCTCCCAAATAGGCGTCATGTAGCAAGACGAAATCTTGAGCTTTGTTTCCCCGGACTATCGAGACCCGAACACGAATCATTATTAAAACGACATTTCGAATCAGTAGGTGCAGCTACTGCCGAGATGAGTATGGGCTGGTTTGGCTCTGAGCAGATAATTCACCAACTCGTCCATGTTGAAGGAAGCTCAAACTTAACCACTGCCCTGCAGAAAGGGAATGGCGTTATATTGTTTTCTGGTCATTTCACAACCTTCGAATTCTTTTTTCCGGTGCTAAAGAAATTCTGTCCTTGGCTCTGCGCCATGTATAAAACTCAGCGCAGCCCACTGATGGACAGAATCATGCATAAAGGACGTAGCCGGAATATTGACGAACTTCTTCCCAAAACACGGGTAAGAGCCATGCTGAAAAGTCTTTCCAAAAATGCTGTTGTTTGGTATGCCTCAGATCAGAGCTACCACCAAAAACAGAGCGAACTTGTACCATTCTTTAATCAACCTGCCATGACTAATACGGCAATCAGCCGAATCGCTAAAGCAAGTGGGGCTACTGTTCTTCCATATTTTTGCCGTCGACTGGAAGATGACTCTAGCTATGTTATGAATATTGGGGGGCCCTTAGAAAATTTCCCCACTGATGACGCAATAGAAGATACACGCCGACTGACAGCTCTGCTTGAGGAATACATCCAACTGTGCCCAGAACAGTATTTTTGGATCCATAGACGTTTTAAGGGGCGCCCAGAGCCCCATCCAAATCCCTATCAAATCAAAAATGACTACGAAACCCATGCAAAAAAATGAGTCATTCCTAAAATTCTGGAGCCCAAGTTATTGGCCAGTGTGGCTGATATATCTAAGTATAAAAAGTCTTATGCCTCTTCCTTTGCTATGGCAGATTAAAATCGGAAAATACCTAGGTCGCTTATTTAAGTATGTATCGGGAAAATCGTCCAGAACCGCAAAAAAAAACCTTGAAATTTGTTTTCCAGAGCTCTCTGACATTGCACGAAAAAAATTACTTCAGCACCACTTTGAGGCTCTAGGCGCTTCTCTTTTTGAGATGGGCATAGGCTGGTTCGCCTCAATAAAAAGGTTACGGAAATTAATTCATGTCGAAGGACGTCAACACCTAGAAGAGGCTCTAAAAAAGGGAAACGGTGTGATTTTGTTTACCGCGCACTTCACTACTCTTGAGGTAGGTGTCTCCGTATTACAGGACCTCTGTAAAGACTGCAGCTGTGTTTACCGTCCACAACGTAATGCGATGATAGATTCTATGATACGAAGGGGGAGGAGCCGTTTTGCAAGAGAACAAATACCAAGAAATGACGTGCGAGCGATGTTACGAAGCCTCAAGAGAAATGGCGCAGTAGTTTATCTTCCAGATCAAACCTACCTGGGCAAACAGAGCGAAATGCTACCCTTTTTTGGTCAGCCTGCGCTTACAAATATCGCAACCAGCAAGTTGGCTAGATTGAGCGGGGCTACGGTTCTACCCTACTTTTTTAGGCGCCTCCCTAATGACTCAGGGTATGTAGTGAACATTGGCGCACCTCTGCCTAATTTTCCTACTGAAGATGCCCCAAAAGACACTCAGCGCCTAGTAGCGCTGCTTGAAAAACATATCCGTGCAACGCCTGAACAATATCTATGGACTTATAGAAAATTTAAACGTCGCCCGCGGGAGTATCCGGATCTCTACGAGTAGAATCACTCGCCATAACCAAATTTCAGTCTCTGCCAGTCCGATTCCCTCAGATCGGTACCAGTCTCCGCAGCTACTTTCCGCAGAGAACGCTTGAGCCTATCGAGATTCTCTTGACACCATGACCCAGGCTTCCTGAAGGCTCCCCTGTCAAAGTCAACCAGATAAACTCCATGATTCAAATCCAGAAGAATATTATGTGCGGTCAAATCGGCATGGTAAACACCCTTTTCATGAAAAATATGAAGGGTCCTACCAATTTTTTCCAAAGCGGGACCGAGACTTAGAGTGTCATTGATTAGCGATGCAAGGGAACGGGTATCCCTGAGGTATGTCGTTATGATGTCAGCCTTATATACGGGACCCCGACGAAAAACACCAGCTGCAACAGGCCGGGGAACTGGCAGACCCTGTTCTAAAAGCGATGCTAAAAATCTCCATTCTCGAAACGCTCGTGTCCGTTCGGCTCCGAGCCACACATAGTGATCATCGATGAAGCGCGCAACCAAACCACCGCGGCGATAGTGTCGCAATACCCAAGCGTTGGGTTGGCTGTCCAAGACAAATACAGACCCACGCCCTGAAACTGTCGTCAATATGGCATCCCTATCTCGCCAAAAAGATTCCCGGAACCAGGCTTCCGGTACCCCATTTAACTGGCTCTCATCGTAAAGGACCATACTAGTTTTGCCGCGTGAGATCTTTGATTCAACCATCTAACTGGCCTTATATCCTACATTTCCCAATGCGGTGATAACCGCACTGCAAACACTCCCCACTGATATGTCTCTAAGACACCGGAAATGTCCCAGTGGACAATGCCTTTGGAAACAGGGGCTACAACCCACGCCTAAAAAGAAAATGTCCTTAGCATCTGTAAGTGGCGGCGCAAAACTAGGTAATGTGGAACCATATATAGCTACAATGTGTGTATCCACAGCAGCTGCAACGTGCATAAGGCCAGAATCATTACCAACAGCAACTACGGCAGCGCCGAGCAGGTCTATAGCATCGCCTAATGACGTCTTACCGCAAAAATTTCGCACCCTGCCATGATTTGCCAAGCGCGTTAGTTCAATTCCCAGCGCACGCTCTTTGTTGGACCCCAACACCCATACATTTACGCCAGCTGCGGCAAGTCTGGAAGCAAGGTCTGCGTAATACTTTAACGGCCACTGCTTAGCTGGACCAAATGCAGCGCCTGGCATAAGTGCTACAGCGATTTCCCCATTTAGACCAAACTTTTTTTTCAGCCTTTCTAGATTCTCGTTACTCACCTTCAGTCTGGGCCTAGGTATTGGCTCGTGTCCCTTGTCGTCAATACCGACCCCCAAAGCGAAAAAGCGCTTCACCGTCTGATCTAAAACACCTTTATCGAAAGGGCGAATATCGTTCAAAAGCCCAAAACGACACTCGCCAAGAAAGCCGGTTCGAATCGGTACCCTAGCGAAAAAAGGTACCAGCGCAGACTTCAGTGAACGTGGCAAAATTATTGCCTGTGTGTAGGACTCCGGCCTAAGCCTTCGCCCCAACTGCAACCGAGTAGTAAATGCCAATTTTCCATGTTCGGCAGGAAGTTCTATTGCATGCGAGACTTCAGGCATGCGCGCGAGTACAGGCTTTGACCAAGGAGGAGCCACCACATGTATTTCAGGGGGAGGGAAAAAGTTTGAATACACAGACTGAAACAGTGCATGCGCCATAACCATATCACCCACCCAGGACGGCCCGACAATCAGAACTTTGTCACTGGAATTCACTGGCTCTGGCCCACTCGATCTGGCTTCTTTATCCACCCCTTAACGCTTATCTTTGCTCGTCAGTTCATAGCTCGTGCCACAATAGGGGCATTTCGCTTCTCCGGTACTCTCGATAGGCAAGTAGACCTTCGGATGTGAATTCCACAAATACATACTGGGCAATGGGCAGTGAAGAGGTAACTGTTGAGGGGTAACATGATAGAGGTGCTCCGCATTAGCCTCTATCAAGTCTTGATCCAATCCGCCTGAATGTTTACGCATTACCCATCTCCAAACTACGCAGCGCTATTATACCTATTCAGTCCGGTCCCTCTTGGTACTCGATTTTTCTGCTAATGATCTCAGTTCTGACCAGTTAATTTTTTAACAACAAAAAAGCCCCACTCTAGGTGGGGCTTTGGATACTTGAAAAGTATGGCTTGCGTAGCTTACATCATACCACCCATGCCTCCACCCATATCCGGCATAGGAGGCGCAGGGGCCTCATCTTTGGGCTGCTCGGCAACCATTGCCTCTGTAGTCAATAACAAACCCGCCACAGAAGCAGCATTCTGAACCGCTAGCCGCGTAACCTTTGTGGGATCAATAATTCCCAGCGCGACCATGTCTCCATACTCCCCCGTAGCAGCGTCAAAGCCGTAAGTACCCTTTCCTGCATTCACAGCATTCAGTACTACCGACGCATCTTCACCGGCATTGGCCACAATCTGACGCAGTGGTTCTTCTGCAGCCTTTCGCAAAATATTGACACCCACACTTTGGTCATCGTTATCGCCTTCAAGCTTACTAATGTCTCCAACCGCCCGCAGTAATGCGACGCCGCCGCCTGCCACAACACCTTCCTCAACCGCTGCGCGAGTAGCATGCAAGGCATCCTCGACCCGGGCTTTCTTTTCCTTCATCTCGATCTCAGTTGCAGCGCCTACCTTGATCACAGCAACCCCACCAGCCAGCTTGGCTACCCGCTCTTGGAGTTTTTCTCGATCATAGTCAGAAGTCGACTCTTCTATCTCGTTATTGATTTGCTCGACCCGACCCTTAATATCATCAGCGCTTCCCGCTCCATCTATGACCGTAGTGTTTTCCTTTGTGATTTGGATCTTTTTTGCTTCGCCTAGATCTTCAAGGCTGGCCTTCTCAAGAGATAACCCAACCTCCTCAGAGATAACCTGACCACCGGTCAGAATTGCAATATCTTGCAGCATAGCCTTGCGGCGATCACCAAACCCAGGCGCCTTAACACCCGCCACTTTGACTATGCCACGAATATTGTTGACTACCAGCGTAGCGAGCGCTTCGCCTTCAACATCTTCAGCAATAATCAAAAGAGGGCGGCTAGCCTTGGCCACACTTTCAAGAAGGGGCAAAAGATCCCGGATATTGGAAATTTTCTTATCATGAATAAGAACATAGGGATCTTCCAGCTGCACAGATTGGCTCTGAGCATCATTTATAAAGTAGGGGGACAGGTAACCGCGATCAAACTGCATACCCTCCACCACGTCGAGCTCATTTTCAAGGCCCGATCCTTCTTCTACCGTTATGACGCCTTCCTTGCCAACCTTTCCCATGGCATCAGCAATAACAGTACCAATCTCTTCATCAGAGTTTGCAGATATCGTACCCACCTGAGCAATGGATTTATCATCTTCACAAGGTTGAGACAGCTTTTGTAATGCTGCCACCAAACCTGCGGAACCCTTATCCACTCCTCGCTTCAGATCCATGGGGTCAAATCCCGCTGCAACAGCCTTCAGGCCCTCCCGAAGAATTGCCTGTGCCAACACTGTGGCAGTAGTGGTGCCATCACCTGCGGCATCTGAGGTCTGAGAAGCGACCTCTTTCACCATCTGAACACCCATATTCTCAAATTTTTCTTCCAGTTCGATTTCCTTGGCCACGGAAACACCATCTTTGGTTACAGTCGGTGCGCCGAAGCTTTTTTCTAACACGACGTTGCGCCCTTTGGGCCCAAGCGTAACCTTGACGGCATCCGCCAATACATTCACGCCACGCATCATGCGTTGACGGGCCTCATCGGCAAAACGGACTTCTTTCGGAGTCGCCATTGCAGTCTCCCTACTCTAAAAATTAATTACTAAAAAAATAAAAACCGTGTGAGGTTAGCCCTCTATGACGGCCATGATGTCATCCTCACGCATGACAACGAGTTCTTCGCCTTCTATTTTCACTTCCGTGCCGGAATACTTACCAAACAACACCTTGTCTCCCACTTTGAGGTCCAAGGCCCGTGTTTCGCCGTCATCCAGTACCTTTCCATTGCCCACGGCGATGACCTCGCCTTTGATGGGTTTCTCCGCTGCGGTATCCGGAATAATGATCCCGCCGGGAGACTCCCGCTCTTCTTCAGTGCGCCTGATTACGACGCGATCGTGTAAGGGACGAAGTTTCATGGATCGATCTCCCTGTCCAAATATTTGATTTTTTTGAAAAAAAACTCTGTTAAAATTATTTTCGGCTGAATTTTTATTAGCACTCACTACAGCCGAGTGCTAATGATAGGGGCAGAATTGAAAATTTCAAGGGCTTAGCAATAAAACCACGTCATAAGTTTTCTTAGACAGTGATTTACAAGCGCTAAAAAAATTATGATCATTCGACTTGGGAAAATTCTAGATTTTTGTAAATTAGCAAGTACCGCGTGGATGCCGTGCTTGGAAAAGATAAGGGGGGTGCTGTAATTGAACCCAAAAGCCATCCTTGTGTTGACCGCTTGCAATAATGCGAAAGAGGCCGATGCAATTGCGGCTAACCTCTTGGAAAGACGGCTTGCAGCCTGCGTGAATCGTCTGGAAAGGGTAGTATCGACGTATCGGTGGAAAGGAGAGGTACGGCGGGATCAGGAAACACTGTTGCTCATCAAGACAACCGAAGATCGCTTCAAGGCAATGGAACAGGCGATCCACAGGCAACACAGCTATGAGCTCCCAGAGATTTTGTCCGTACGTATTCAGGA
This sequence comes from uncultured Gammaproteobacteria bacterium, assembly GCA_964465375.1. GTDB lineage: Bacteria > Pseudomonadota > Gammaproteobacteria > Steroidobacterales > Rariloculaceae > CAJWKT01. Next base: position 14,052 of record CAYXIJ010000021.1, read on the forward strand.
TGGATCACAAAGTTTTCTCGATTGGCTTATAGGGGAAGTTCAGGACGCATAAAGATGGGTTGTTTTAGTTCATGGCGTATGTTGATGAGTTCTTTTGCAAAGCTGTCACTTCTGTTTGCAGTGATGTTCGTGTGCCTTGGCCAAAAACCGGCCGTTGGGCAGAATGCGCGCGGCGATGGGGAAATCCTTCGCCCCGAGGCAGCTTTCCCGTATGAACTCAATGCATCCTCCAACGAACTAACAATCCGCTTCCAAATTCCAGAAGGCTATTATCTCTACCGCGAACGATTTGAATTTGAAAGCCCTACGCCCGGGATTTCCCTGGGAGAACCTAGATTTCCAGAAGGCAAAATCTACGAGGATGAGTTCTTTGGAGAGATGGAGATTTACAGGGGTGGTTTTGAAATTGATATTCCCTATCAGCGACCGACTGGACTGGATAGCGCTTCGGTCACAATGATACTTCAGGGATGTGCGGATATTGGACTTTGCTACCCACCCCAGAGATGGGCTCGTGGGGTTGCTCTTCCGGGTCCCAGTAACGCATCACCGTTTGCAAACTTCTTCGGGCCCCTTACAGACAATGATGAAATCCTTCCGGTAGATGAGGCTTTCGCATTAGACAGCCGAGTGGACGGACCCAATCAAATCACTTTGAGTTGGAGAATTGAGCCCGGCTACTATCTCTATCGGAACCACTTCGAATTCACCACAGACAGTAACATCCAACTCGGCACACCCAGAATCCCTGCGGGCGTATTCCATAACGATGAATATTTCGGAGATACCGAGATCTTTTTCAACTATGCAGAAGTTACCCTCCCCTTTGCCAGAGCAAACCCAGAAGCAATCCTGATCGCTATCAACACCACTTACCAAGGCTGCAAGGAAAACAGTATCTGCTACCCGGCCGTGAAAAAAACCGCCGCCCTGCAACTACCAGCATCTAGTGCCTTCAGTGCTGCTCTGGCAGACCCAAAAATGCCTATATCTGAGCAGGATCGTTTGGCAACAGTGATCCTAGGTGGCTCCTGGTGGAAAGTGATCGGAACCTTCTATCTAGCAGGCCTGCTATTGGCATTTACTCCCTGCGTTTTGCCAATGGTGCCGATACTTTCAAGCATCATCGGGCGCCAGCATGAGAATGAAAAAACCAATCGTGCATTTTCTTTGTCTTTTGCCTATGTCATGGGCATGGCAATCACTTACACAGTAGCCGGTGCGCTCGCTGCAATGGCCGGCCAACAGGCCCAGGCGATATTTCAAAAACCTTGGATCATAGGCACTTTTGCGGGACTGTTTTTTCTTCTTGCACTTTCAATGTTGGGTGCTTATGAGTTGCAAATGCCCAGTTTCATTCAGACACGCTTGAGCAATCTATCCAACCGTCAAAAAACTGGAACTTACACGGGTACCGTAGTGATGGGATCACTATCTGCCTTAATCGTCACCACTTGCATTGCCCCGCCGCTCGTGGCCACTCTAGCGGTTATAGGACAAAGTGGCGAAGTACTTCGGGGTGCCGGAGCTCTCTTCATACTGAGCCTTGGTATGGGCTCCCCTCTCCTGCTAATTGGAGCATCCGGCGGAAAGCTTCTACCCAAGGCGGGGGCCTGGATGAATGCTATCAAGGCAGGTTTCGGTGTAATGATGATAGGTCTCTCGATCTGGATGCTGGAGAGAATTCTGCCCAGCGAGCTGATATTTATATGCTGGGCAGGGCTGGTACTTTTGACAGGATTACTCCTGGGTGCACACAAACCACTGCCGATCCCTGCTTCTCCGCTGAACAGGATGAGCAAGGGCGCGGGACTCGTCGCCTGCCTCTATGCTGCACTAATGTTAGTGGGGGTGACCCTTGGTGGCAAAGATCCTTTGCGCCCTATACCCCTAGGTACATTTCTAGCCAATACGGGAAATATAACTGAAACTGAACATATGCCGTTCCAGCAGTTGGAGTCGTTATCTGAACTTGAGAGCTTGCTGGCCCAAGCCCGGCTGGATCAAACACCGGTGATGCTGGATTTTACTGCTGATTGGTGTGTCTCCTGCAAGGAAATGGAAAAATATACTTTCCCCGACCAGTCGGTCCAGGAGGCTCTCACACCCTACCTTGCTTTGCGTGCTGATGTTACGGAAAACAATCAAACCGATAGGGAGTTGCTACAACATTTTGGAATCTTTGGTCCTCCCACGATAGCCTTCTTCAACAGGGAAGGCAAAGAACTGACAGGATTTAGACTGGTTGGGTTTATTTCCCCGGAAGAGTTTTCCAATCATATTCGTCAAGCTGCGGCCCTGTAGCTATTAGGAGAGGTATGATGCGCAGCGTGGGGCACCCGGTAATCATTACCCTGCTACTCAGTGTTGCGGCGATACTCACTTATCTAGGGTATCGCATGCTAAGCCCAGCACCGATTGCTGGACAACAGCCAAATTCTCCGGTCCGCTCGGAATTAACCGCAAGCCTACCGGAATTTACCCTGACCAACCTAACGGGGGAATCACAGTCGATAAAAAGCTGGCCAAGACACGCGCTCATCATTAATTTTTGGGCGACCTGGTGTACCCCCTGCATCAGGGAGATTCCCTTGCTAAAGGAATTTCAAGAAACAAATAACGATAAGCCGATCCAAGTAGTAGGTATTGCTGTAGATCGGTTCGAGCCGGTAAAAAACTTTGCTAAAGACATGGCCTTCAATTATCCGGTGCTCATCGGACAATCAGAAGCCATGGATGCAGCAAACGCGTTTGGCGTAGATTTCTACGGCCTACCATTCAGTGTTTTTACTGACACTAATGGCAGCGTTCTTGGAGTCCACACGGGAGAACTAAAATCAAGGGATCTTGACGAAGTGCTAAATCTGTTTAACAACTTAGAGTCTGGTACTACCGATTTAAGGGCTGCTAAAGCTATATTGGCCGAAAAGATGTGACTCAGAAAAAATGCCGCCATATTCATCGAAAATATGTAAAATAGCGGCTATCTTCGTCAATCTTGTTTGGATATGGCGCGTCTACTGGTCATTAACGGTCCGAATCTGAGTTTGCTCGGTGAGCGGGAACCCGAGATTTATGGGCATACAACACTGAAAGAAGCTGAAGGTCATCTAGAAGAACGGGCCAAGGCGGACGGGCATGAGCTGCTCTTCTTTCAAAGCGACGCCGAGCATGAGTTACTTAAGAGAATTCATAAAGCCCGCGACGAAGACATAGCACTGATCATTTTTAATCCAGCCGCTTTCACTCATACGAGTGTTGTTCTCCGCGATGCCCTGCTCGCCGTGGGGATTCCATTTATAGAGGTTCATCTTTCAAATATATTTTCACGGGAAGATTTCCGGCAACGCTCATTTTTTTCTGATATCGCTATCGGAACAATATCCGGATTCGGGATGGCCAGTTATGACTTGGCGCTGCTTGCAGCCAAGCACCACTTAGGCTGAGAGAAACGCAGTGGATATTAGAAAAGTCAAAAAACTGATCCAGCTGCTAGAAGAGTCGGGCATGGAGGAAATTGAAATTTCTGAAGGAGAGGAATCCGTTCGTATCAGCCGACATTCGACATCAAGGGCCACCAGAACAATATCAGACCCAAACACAACTGAAGTCCCGACAAGCCATGACAATGCACAAATATCTACGGAAACTGAACAAAAATCCGGCCTTGAGGTCACAGCTCCAATGGTGGGCACTTTCTACAATGGGCCTTCCCCGGGCGCTAAACCTTTCGTGGAAATTGGATCCGAAGTCAAGCCTGGCGACACTCTGTGCATCATTGAAGCAATGAAAATGATGAATCAGATTGAATGCGAGATAAGTGGACGGGTTGTTAGCATTCTTGTGGAGAATGGTACGCCGGTTGAGTTTGGGCAGGTTCTTCTAATTATCGAAGAATAGAAAAAATGTTAGGCAAAGTTCTTATCGCTAATCGCGGCGAGATTGCACTTCGAGTATTTCGGGCATGCGCAGAGTTCGGCATTAAAACAGTGGCGGTACATTCATCTGCCGATAGCAATTTGAAGCATGTACTTCTTGCCGATGAAACTGTCTGCATTGGTCCACCGCCATCGCAAAA